>QEVF01000040.1 GCA_003576915.1 Planctomycetota bacterium
GTAAGGCTCCCGTGACATCGGCGTGTGAGAGCGCCGTGGCATCGGCGTCCCGCCGATGCGCTCCAAGAAGTTCGCCAGGGGGCCTTCGGGCCCCCTGCTTGCGTGGACGGTCTGCCAATTCACAAGGGACCCCAGGAAGTGGCCTTGCCACGTCTGTCCGCGTCCGGTCAGTTCGCCATGTACCGCGACGAGACAATCATCCAGAGGGCGCAGACGAAGACGTTCATCGCAAGGCCGATGACACCGTCGGATCGGCCACGGATGCGCCAACTGCTGGTGATGCCCAGGGCCAGGAGTGCCGAAGGCAAAATGACCACAAGGAGCCAGGACAGGCCGGACCAGAGCGCGAAGTCTTCCGCCGTGGCCGGATCGCCCTCCTTGGCGTACATGAACGAACTGGCCGATGCAAAGAAGGCGGCGACGATGCCGTTCATCAGGGCCATGAAGCCAAGAAAGGCGCAAAGCGAGGGGGTGCCCGGCCAAGGCAGCGCCTGCGCCAGACAGGTTCGGGTCGAGCAAGATTTCGCGCAATGGGCCATATCCTGATTATCGGCAGGCAAGGGCCGGCTGCTGCATGGCAATGCGCCGTGTCATGTCTGGAAAGTGCCAGACGTGGAAGTCCTGCCGCCGCGTCGGGCCCGTGGGTGCGAGAGCCGGGAGTTGGCATTTGGCCATCTGGCCTCTAGCATTGCCCCCATTGGAGGGTTCACTTGCCACTACCTGCAAAGTCCGTTCGTTGGCGCGTGCTCGTTACCGGGGGCGCGGGGTTTATCGGTTCAACTCTGGTCAAGCGCATTGAGCGCGAGTGGGAGAACGCCCAGGTCACGGTCGTTGACGATTTCCGCTCGGGCCATTTCAAGAACCTCGAGGGCTTCCGCGGCGAGCTCATCGCCGCCGATCTCGCCACCCTCGAGCTTGAACGCTACCTCCATGCCAGGAACTTCGACGCCATTTTTCACCTCGCCTCCATCACCGATACCCGCGAGATGGACCAGCGCAAAATGTGCTGGGACAACATCGAAAGCTTCCGCCGCATCCTCGAGTTCGCCAGGCCGCGCCAGATTCCTGTGACCTATGCCAGCAGCGCGGCTACTTACGGCATCGACGCGCGCGTCAACAGCGAAACCGACGAGCGCAAGCCCGCCAACGTTTACGGCTTTTCCAAGGTCCAGCTTGAGAACCTGGCGGCGCGCTATCTGCAAGACCCTGAACACGCGGGCTGGAAGCTGGCCGCGGTGCGCTACTTCAACGTTTATGGCCCGGGCGAAGCCCACAAGGGCGCCATGGCCAGCATGGTCTACCAGCTCTACCTCCAGATGAAGGCGGGCAAGGCGCCGCGGGTGTTCAAACATGGCGAGCAAAGCCGCGACTTCGTACACGTCGATGACGTCGTCAACTGCACGCTGCTGGCCATGAACAGCAGCAAGGCGGGCGTGTTCAACGCCGGCAGCGGCCAGGCGCGCACTTTCAACGACCTGATTGCCTGTCTCAATGATGCGTTGAAGCTCAAACTCAAGCCCGACTACATCGATAATCCCTTTGCCTTTTTCCAGCCCTTCACCCAGGCCGACCTCAGCCGCTCACGGGCGGAACTGGGCTATGAGCCGCGCTACACGCTGGAAACCGGCGTGAAGCAGTACGTGGACTGGCTGGAGAAGCGCAAGTGAGCCTGAAGCTGGGACCTGAGCCGGATGCCTATAGTCTGGCGGCGCGGGCGGCCACGCCTCCCGCCTTTGACTACGCCCCGGACACCTGGGGCTATGGCGATGTCGCCGTGGAGCGCAGGCGGCGTCGGGGCGCCCTGGCTGTCCTGCTGGCATTGACCCTGGTGATGGGCGGAGTGCTCTTCCTGCTGCTGCGCGTGGGGGGCAACAACCTGCACGCCGTGGAAGACGGGCGCTTTTATCGCAGCGCCCAGATGAACGAGGCCGACCTGTCCCGCTCCATTGATCAGCTCGGCATTCGATGCGTGCTGCGTCTGGTCGGAACGGATGACAGCGACCGCGAGAGCTACGAGTCGGAGCGCGCTGTGTGCGAGCGCAAGGGAACGCGCCACGTCGTGGCCAAGATGGCGGCGTCCCGCCTCCCCTGGCGCAGCGAGCTTTCAACGCTGTTTGCGGCGCTCGATGAACTGGCCGCGCGCGAGGAGTTGCTGCCCGTGCTGGTGCATTGCTCGCAGGGCAGCGACCGCACCGGGCTGGTCAGCGTGATCTGGCTGCACGACTACAGGGGCAGGCCCCTGTCAGAGGCGCGGGGCCAGCTCGCCTTTGTGCCCTACATGCACGTGAGCTGGGGCGAGGCCCGCAGCATGGGCGATTTCCTGGACCGATACGAGGCCTTCGTGCGCGAAAACCCGCAGAGCCGCCTGAAGATCCGGGACTGGGTCAAGCTCCATTACTTCGAGGAAAAGCCGGGCCGTGGCCCCTTGCCCTGGTATGACGGCAAGACATACACGCCGTCGCCTTGAGCTTTGTCGCAGGCCTCTTTAGCATCACCGCCCTTCAGGGCGGATTTGCCCATTGGGAGAGAATCATGGCCAGGGATGAAGTGATGCAGCGCCGCATGCAGGCCGTCGAGATGGCCATGTCGCAGATCGAGAAGAATCACGGCAAAGGCTCGCTCATGAAGCTGGGCGACCGCCCTGCGGTGGAAGTCAACGGCATCACCACGGGCGCCCTTTCCATTGATCTGGCCCTGGGCGGGCGCGGCATTCCCCGCGGGCGCATTGTCGAAATCTACGGGCCGGAAAGCAGCGGCAAGACCACGCTTGCCCTGCAGGTCGTCGCCAATGCCATGCGCGCCGGCGGCATGGCCGCGTTCATCGACGCCGAGCACGCCCTGGACCCGGGTTATGCCAAGCAGCTGGGCGTGGACGTGGAGAATCTATACGTCAGCCAGCCGGACTCCGGCGAGCAGGCGCTGGACATCTGCGAGACGCTGGTGCGCAGCAACGCCTTTGACGTCATCGTGGTGGACAGTGTGGCGGCGCTCGTGCCCAAGAGTGAACTTGAAGGCGACATGGGCGACGCCCAGATGGGTGCCCAGGCCCGCCTCATGAGCCAGGCCATGCGCAAGCTCACGGCAGCCGTCAGCCGCGCCAACACGGCGCTGATTTTCATCAACCAGATCCGCATGAAGATCGGCGTGATGTTCGGGAACCCGGAAACCACGACGGGCGGCAACGCCCTGAAGTTTGCGGCTACGCAGCGCATCGAGGTGCGCCGCGCGGCTCCGATCAAGGTGGGAGACGAGGTCATCGGCAACGAGGTCAGCGTCAAGGTGGTCAAGAACAAGCTGGCCCCGCCGTTCAAGAAGGTGACGGTGGAGATGATCTTCGGCGAGGGCATCTCGCGCGAGGGTGACCTGCTGGAGCTGGGGGCGACCTGCGGCGTCATCAAGCGCAGCGGCGCCTGGTGGACCTTCGGGAACCACAAGCTGGGCCAGGGCAAGGAAAACGCCAAGGTGTTTCTGCGCGAGAACCGCGACATCGAGAAGCAGATCGATCATGCCGTGCGCGAGGCTCTGGCGCTCAATCCCGAACACATGAAAAAGGGCGGCAAGGACGCCGAGTGACGCCCCGTGGCCGCGTTCGCGCCGGAATGTACACTTCCCGCCGTTGGTTCAGGACGGATATGAAGCGCGGCAACGACATTCATGCCTGGAGCGCCGAGCGGCGAGCTAGTCAGCGCACAAGCTGACCGGACCCTTCACTGGCTCGCTGCATTGCAGCAATCACGGATTTCTGACATGAGTTCACGAACACACTTGGAAGTGCGACAGGCGTTTTTGAGTTTCTTCGACCGCAAGTTCCGCGAGTACGCCAGGAGCCGGGGCGAAGACCCGGCCAGCCTGCCGAAGATGATCCTGCCCTCAAGCTCGCTCGTGCCGGACGACGCCAGCACGCTGTTTACCAGCGCGGGCATGCACCAGTTCAAGGACGACTTCACCGGCAACCTCAAACACGGCACCCGGCGCGCCACGACCTGCCAGAAGTGCCTGCGCACGCCGGACCTCGAGAACGTCGGCAAAACGGCGCGGCATCACACGTTCTTTGAGATGCTGGGGTTCTTCTCGTTTGGCGACTACTTCAAGGCTGAGGCCATTGCCTGGATCTGGGAGTTCTACACCAAGGAGATGGGCCTGAGCAAAGAGAAGCTCCGCGTCAGCGTTTATCAGGACGATGACGAGGCCTATGAGCTATGGAAGAGGCTGGAGCCGCGCCTGCACGAGCGGCGCTGGATCTATCGCTTCGGCGAGAACGACAACTTCTGGCCCGCGGGCTCACCCTCGCAGGGGCCCAACGGCGTATGCGGCCCTTGCAGCGAGATCTTCTATGACCTCGGCGCCGAGTACAACAAGCCGGCGTTGAACGGAGCGGACGACCCCAGCAACAACGGCGACCGCTTCATGGAAATCGGCAACATCGTGTTCACGCAATTCGACCGCTCTGGGCCAATCCCCGGCAAAGGCACGCTCACGCCGCTACCCGCCAAGAACATCGACTTCGGCGGCGGCATGGAACGCTTGATGGTCGCGCTGGAGGGCGTGCCGACGACGCTGGATACGACGTTGTTTAGGCCGGTGCGGGTGCAACTAAGAAAGCTTGCAGCGCAGGAGTCGTCTTATGGCATTAGATCGTATGGAAGAAACGAGAAACACGACTTCAGCTCAAGCGATGACAGTGCGTACATGATTGCCTGTTCCTGCGTTGAACAGAAGGCCAAGGATGAATTCAGCAAAATACCGAATCAGGTAATTGACTGCTTTGTTGATTTGATGAACCGGACCGACTTCTTTGTGCGGGATAACTGGCGTCAGCTGATTGAGGGAAGGAACGATTCCAGAGAACGCCATTGGCTTCAGCCAAACGCGGACAGACTCGAATTAGTCTGTTCTGACGCACGAGTCAGGGAGAAACGTATCGCCGACCACATCCGCTGCTCGGTCTTTGCCGTGGCCGACGGCGTCGTGCCCAGCAATGAAAAGCAGGGCTACATCCTGCGCCGTATCCTGCGCCGCGCTTACCGCGATGGCAACAAGCTTGGCTTCAAGGGCCCGTTCCTGCACAAGCTGGTGCAAACCATCGTCGAAACGTACGGCGATGTGCCGGACTACGCCAATCTCCGGCAGAATCCTGAGGCCATCGTCAACACCATCAGGCAGGAAGAAGAGGCCTTTGACAAAGTGCTGCAGCGCGGCCTTGACAAGCTCTCCAGCTACATCGCTGACCTCAAGAAGCGTGGCGCCAAGGTTCTCGACGGCGCCTTGGCCTTTGACCTGCACTCGACCTATGGCCTGCCCGTTGACGTCACCCGTGACGAGCTGGGGGAGTCAGGCCTTGCCCTGGACGAGCCCGGTTTTGAAGCCGCGTTCGAGAAGTTCCGTGAGCAGAGCCGCGCCCAGAGCGCGTTTTCCGGCGAGGTGTTCGAGAAGGGCTGGTTCTCCACTTTCAAGGTGGGCAAGAAACCGACGGAGTTCCTCGGCTACGAGACCACGCGCGCGGCCGGCAACGTTCTGGGCATTTCCCACAACGAGCAACTCGTGGACTATATCCGCGAGGGAAGCACCGCCGTGGTGGTGCTGGACAAGTCGCCGTTTTATGGCGAATCCGGCGGGCAGGTGGGGGACACGGGCGTGCTGCTGTTTCCCGGCGGGCGCTTTGTCGTGGCGGACACCAAGAAGAAGGAAGACTACATCCTGCACACGGGCAAGCTCGAACAGGGAAAGCTGGCCGTAGGCGACACCGTAGAGGCCGTTGTGGACGACGCCCGCCGCAACCTGATTCGGGCCAACCACTCCGCGACTCACCTGCTCCATGCCGCGCTGCGGAAAGTGCTGGGCGAACACGTGCAGCAGCGCGGCAGTGAAGTGGCGCCCGATCGCCTGCGTTTTGACTTCACCCATCCCAGGTCCATGACATGGGAAGAGCGCGTGGAGATCGAGCGCATTGTCAACGAGCAGATACAGAAAAACGCCGACGTGCGCACGGACGTGACGGACCCCGAGACGGCGCGCAAGGCGGGCGCCATGGCGTTGTTCGGGGAAAAGTACGGCGACCGCGTGCGCGTGCTGAGCATGGGCGCCGCGCATGACGCGGGCCACCGCGCCTACTCCGTGGAGCTCTGCGGCGGCACCCATGTAAGCCGCACGGGCGAGATCGGGCTGTTCCGCATCGTGGGCGAAGGCAGTTCCAGTGCGGGTGTGCGCCGCATTGAGGCGGTGACAGGCCAGGCGGCGCTGAAGCTGGCGCAGGCCGACAGCGAGGCGCTGCTGCGCATGACGGCGCTGCTCAAGACCCCCGCCGAGAAGCTGCTGGAACGGGTCGAGGCCATGTCCCGGGAAATCCGCGAGTTGAAGTCCGGCGCGCAGAAAGCCAGGGCCGCCTCGGTGGACCTCAAACAGCTGGCTGCCAGGGCAAGCAAGCAGGGGGATGTGTTCTTGTTGGTGACGGAAGTCGGCGAGGCGGAACCCGCTGAGATGTTGACAATGGTAGATACCCTAAAGCAGGATATGCGGCCTTTGGCGGTGCTTTTGGCTGCCAGATCCGACGGCAAGGCCACGCTGATGCTTTCGCTGCCGCCCGAGGCGGTCAAGCGCGGGCTTCATGCGGGCAAGCTTGTCGGAGAACTGGCGGCGAAGGTCGGCGGCAAGGGCGGCGGAAAGCCGGAATTCGCGCAGGCCGGGGGCAAAGACCCCGGGGGCCTGCCGGAGGCCTTGAAGCTGGGGCTGGAGCGGCTTGAGCAGGGCTTGAAGTAAGCGGTCTTTTCTGATCGCGGCAGTGGACCAAGGCAGGCAGGGGCATGAGGCCCCTGCCCCATGAATCAGCGACGAAGCGAAGTCCCGGCCTTCTCGCAGTGAAACGCCGGGGCGTTGGAGAGAACCATGGCTACACCGAAAAAGCGCAGCTCAAAGAGCAAGATCGCCCGGCGCCGGGCACATAAGGCGCTCAAGCTTCCCAGCCTTGGCAAGTGCGCCAAGACCGGCCTGCCCAAGATGCCTCACACGGTCTGCGAAGAGAGCGGCTACTACAACAAAGAGAAGCGCGTGTTCGTCGTCGATGAGAAGCTCTAGTCGGCCGGCGTAAAGGCGGCCGCGGGCCGGCGGGCGGGGAAATTCCGCCTTGCTCTCTGCCAGGCGAAAGGGAAGCACATGCCACGTATTGCCGTGGATGCGATGGGCGGTGACCACGCGCCGGGAGTTGTTGTGCGCGGCGCCTACAAGTTTGCCCAGGCGCACGCGAATTCAACGCTGCTGCTGGTGGGACAGGAACCCGTGATCAAGCCTTTGCTCGATCAATGCGGGCCGGCATTGCCCAATGTGGCCGTGGTCCATGCGCCCGACGTGATCGATATGCACGAGCACCCCGTCGAGGCTCTGCGCAAGAAGAAGCACAATTCATTGAGCGTCGGCTGCAAGCTGGTGGCTGAAGGCAAGGCAGACGCCATCATGAGCGCGGGCAACACCGGCGGCCTGGTAGCCGCCAGCACCCTCATCCTGCGCACCCTGCCCGGCGTGATCAAGGCCGGCATCCTGGCCAACCTGCCCACGATCAGCGGGCGCGTCGTGCTCATGGACGTCGGCGCCAACGTGGACGCCAAGGCGGCCCACCTGCAGCAGTACGCCGCCATGGGCGAAGTCTTCTATCGCGAGATCGTGACCCCGGCCAAGGACGCCAGAATCCGCGTCGGCCTGCTCTCCGTCGGCAGTGAGGAAGGCAAGGGCAGCGCCCTGATCCGGGAGTCCCACGAGCTGCTGCGCCGCACCGACATTTCCTTTGCGGGCAACTGCGAAGGCCACGACATCTTTGAGGGCAACGTCGAAGTCGTAGTCTGCGACGGAGAAACCGGCAACGTGGTGCTGAAAGTGGCCGAGGGCGTGGTGGACGTGGTCACGCGCAAGACTTTCGGTTACGCCAAGGATGCGGGTCTCAACGACGACGGTCGCTGGCGCCAGGTGGCGGGCAGCCTGATCAAGACGCTGGACTGGCGCGACGTCGGCGGAGCGATTCTTCTGGGCGTCAACGGCATCGTGATCATCGCTCACGGCCGCAGCGACGAGCGGGCTATCATGGCCGGCATTCGCGTGGCGGCCGAGTGCGCCGAGCGCCATGTGAACGACAAGATCGTGAGCGCCATTGAGCGCATCAAGAATACGGCGAAAGTGGCCTGAACCGAGGCGGCCCGGCATGCTCCGGGCCGCATGGTTTTCAGGCGTTCGCATTCCCGGCCGGGATTTCTAGACTCTGTCGCTCGTGAACCTGGGCTTGGGCCCAACTTGGGGGATTCATCGCAGTGACGACTCAGCCTGGCGCGGGAATAGTCGGAGTCGGCGCTTACGTGCCGCAGCGCGTCGTGACCAACGACGACCTCTCCAAGATCGTCGATACCAGCGACGAGTGGATCTACTCGCGCACGGGCATCCGCGAGCGCCGCTTCGCCCGCGACGACGAGTACACTTCCGATATGGCTCTGGCCGCGGCCAGGCTCGCCCTCAGCCGCGCTGAAATCAAGCCTTCTGAGGTTGATTACTTCATCGTCGCCACGGCCAGCCCCGACAACACCTTTCCCAACACCGCCTGCTGGGTGCAAAAGGGCCTGGGCTGTGAGGGCGCAGCCTGCATCGATATCTCGACGGCCTGCTCCGGCTTTGTGTACGGTCTTCAGCAGGGTGCTGCGCTGGTGAACAGCGGCGAGAGCCAGATCTGCGTGGTGATCGGCGCTGAGAAACTCTCGGCCATCACCAACTTCAAGGACCGGGGCTCCTGCATCCTGTTTGCCGATGGCGCGGGTGCCGTGGTGCTGCGCCGCAGCCTCGACAAGGGACGCATCGTCTGCTCGCGCATGGGCAGCGCCTTCGACTTTGACGCGCTGGCCGTTCCTGCGGGCGGATGCCGCATGCCCGCCAGCTACCAGACCGTCGACGAGGGCGCCCACAAGATTGCCATGAAGGGTCGCGCCACCTACCAGACCGCCGTGCGCAAGTTCGCCGAGATGGCCATGGAAGCCTGCAAGCGGGGCAATATCACGCCGGACCAGTTGAGCTGGGTCGTGCCGCATCAGGCCAACGAGCACATTATCGTCAGCGCCATGGAGCGCGCCAACGTGCCCAAGGAGAAGATCGTGATGAACCTTGAGCGCTACGGCAATACGTCGAGCGCCAGCATTCCCATCGCGCTGGACGAAGCCGTCAGCGACGGGCGCATCCAGCGCGGGCAGTACGTCCTGCTCATGGGTTTTGGCGGCGGCCTGAGCTGGGGCTACAATTTAATAAAGTGGTAAGACCGTCGCTGGTTCCGTGTCACACGTCCCGAGTCGGGCTTTAGACACGAGACATGCGACCCGGAACGCGGGACCATTTCCGATGCCAAAGACTGCACTCTTGTTTCCCGGCCAGGGCGCCCAGCACGTGGGAATGGGCAAAGACCTGTGCGACGCCTTTCCCAAGGCGCGCGAGTGCTTCGAAGCGGCGGACAAAGCCCTTGGCTTTGCCCTGAGCAAAGTCTGCTTCGAGGGACCGGACAGCGAACTCAACCGCACGGACGTTTCCCAGCCCGCCATTCTGGTTCATTCATGGGCCGTGGTCGAAGTGCTCAAGACGCTGGACAAGGGCCGCGCTTTGCTGGAGCGCGCCAGGATCGCCGCAGGTCTTTCCCTCGGCGAATACTCGGCGCTGGCGGCGGCCGGCGCCATGAGCTGGCTCGACGCAGCCAAGCTCGTGCGTGCCCGCGGCCGCTACATGCAGGCGGCCTGCGACGCCAAGCCTTCGACTATGGCCAGCATCGTGGGCCTGGAAGACGACAAGTTGGAGGCGGCCGTTGCGCCGGCCCGTTCGCTGGGTGTGGTGGTGCTGGCCAATTTCAATGCGCCGGGCCAGGTTGCGATTTCCGGCGACAAGGCGGCAATCGAGGAAGCTATGAAGCTCGCCAAGGCCGCGGGCGCCAAACTCACGGTGCCCCTGGCCGTGGCGGGCGCGTTTCACAGCCCCCTGATGGAACCCGCTCGCATGAAGCTGGCAGCGGAGATCGAGTCAACCCAGTTTCACTCGCCGCGCGTGGGCGTGATGTGCAACGTCGATGCCAAGGAGCACAGCGACCCGGCCACCCTCAAGACCAACCTCGTCAAGCAGCTTACGGCGCCCGTGCTTTGGGCGAAGTCCATGCAGGCACTGGTCGATCAAGGCTACGACGAGTTCGTCGAACTTGGCCCCGGCAGCGTGCTCGCCGGCCTGCTCAAACGCACGGCCAGAAGCGCGACACGTTCCAGCGTCGGCAAGGCCGACGAAATCAAGGCGTTGGCATAGCTTTCAGAGCCGGCCGTGTGAACGGCCGGCTTCCATGTTCGCAGGCACAAGCCGGTCCGTAACCGGACCGACGCTGAGAGGATGGTCGTATGGGCTTACTCTCCGACAAGAAGGCACTCATCACCGGCGCCTCGCGCGGCATCGGCAAAGCCATTGCCATCGCCTTTGCCAAAGAGGGCGCCTCGCTTGCCTTGTTTGCTACTTCGAATGACAAGCTGGCCGACACTGCCGCCAAGTGCGCTGAGGCCGGTTGCAAGACCGTGCACACATTCGGTCTTGACGTGCGCAGCTCGACTGACGTTGATGGCGCTGTCAAGAAGGCCGCAGAGGCTCTGGGCGGTCTTGACATTGTGGTCAATAACGCGGGCGTCACCAAAGACAACCTGCTCATGCGCCTCAGCGACGATGATTACAACGCGGTGCTCGACACCAATCTCAAGGGCGCATTCAACGTGACGCGCGCGGCTACGCGTTCGCTCATGAAGTCCAAGGCGGGCCGCCTGATCAACATCGCCAGTATCGTCGGCATCACCGGCAACGCGGGCCAGACCAACTACGCTGCCAGCAAGGGCGGATTGATTGCCTTCACCAAGAGCGTCGCCAAGGAACTTTCCGGCCGCGGCGTCACCGCCAACGTGATTGCGCCGGGCTTCATCGAAACCGACATGACGGCAGGTCTCGACCCCAAGGTCAAGGAAGCCGCGCTGAAGGAGATTCTGCTGGGCCGCATGGGCAAACCCGAAGACATCGCCGCGGCTGCGGTTTACCTGGCCAGTGACGCGGCTGCCTATGTCACCGCGCAGGTACTTGTGGTGGATGGGGGCCTGACGGCGTAGGGTTTGGCTTCTGTGGCTCCGTTGCACCCAGGTCAGGCGCGCTCAGGAGCAGGCCAAGCAGCAATAGCCCCAGGCCCGCAAAAGCGCGGCCGCCCCCTGTCCAGGCGTCAGCCCTTGGCGCCGGCATATACGACAGGCAAGAGCATCACCGCAATGCCCATTGATAAATGGCCGCTGATCATTGATCATCCGCGCCATGAGCAAGATTTCCCGTCCCACTACTCGGGTTCGACCGGATCTGCCCAAGGGCGCGCTTTCTCAGCGCGAGGCCATCGAGAAACTTGACGAACTGGCCGAGAAAGCGCGGCAGGGCGGCGGACTTGACCGCATTGAGAAGCAGCACAAGGCCGGCAAGCTCACGGCTCGCGAGCGCATCGAACTGCTCTGCGACGAGGGCAGCTTCGAAGAGATCGACGCGTTTGTCACCCACAACGTGGCTGACTTCGGCATGGGCGACAAGAAGTTTCTCGGCGACGGCGTCATCACCGGGTGCGGGCGCGTGTTCGGTCGCCCCGTTTACGTCTTTGCCCAGGATTTCACGGTGTTCGGCGGGTCCTTGGGCGAGCGTTACGGGCAGAAGATCGTCAAGGTCATGGAGCTGGCACTGAAGAACGGCTGCCCCATGATCGGCATCAACGATTCCGGCGGCGCCCGCATTCAGGAGGGCGTGGCCAGCCTGGGCGCCTACGCGGATATCTTCCTGCGCAATGTTCTCAGTTCCGGCGTCATTCCTCAGATCAGCGCCATCATGGGCCCCTGCGCAGGCGGCGCGGTCTATTCTCCGGCGATCACGGATTTCGTCTTCATGGTTGAAGGTTCGAGCCACATGTTCGTGACCGGCCCCAACGTCATCAAGGCCGTGACCCATGAAGAAGTCAGCATGGAAGAACTGGGCGGCGCAGGCGTCCACGGTGAGGTCAGCGGCGTCGCTCATTTCGCCGAGCCCAGCGAGCCCGATTGCATCGCGCGCATCAAGCGCCTGCTCAGCTTTTTGCCGCAGAACAACCTTGAACCTCCGCCCTACATCGAGCCCGACGACGACGCCGAGCGCGAGGACGAGCGCCTGGACCGGGTTGTGCCCGACAATCCGGAGAAGCCCTACAACATGCTCGATGTCATCGAGACCATCGTCGATGACCACGACTTCTTTGAGGTTCACAAGAACTACGCCCAGAACATCATTGTCGGCTTTGCCCGCCTCAACGGCCACTCCGTGGGCATTGTGGCCCAACAGCCCGCCGTGCTGGCCGGCTGCCTTGACATTGCCAGCTCGCTCAAGGGGGCGCGCTTTGTGCGCTTCTGCGACGCCTTCAATATCCCGCTGGTGACCTTTGAGGATGTGCCGGGATTCCTGCCGGGCGTGAACCAGGAGCACGGCGGCATCATCAAGCACGGCGCCAAGCTTCTCTACGCCTACTGCGAAGCCACGGTCCCAAAACTCACGGTCATCACGCGCAAGGCCTACGGAGGCGCTTACTGCGTCATGAGCAGCAAGCACATCCGGGGCGATGTGAACTTTGCATGGCCAACGGCTGAAATCGCCGTCATGGGGGCCGAGGGCGCCGTCAACATCCTCTACGCCAAGGAACTCGCCGCCGCCAAAGACCCCGCGGCGGAGCGCGCCCGCCTTGTCGCCGAGTATCGCGAGCGATTCGGAAACCCCTTTGATGCCGCGTCCCGCGGCTACATCGACGCCGTGATCCGTCCCCGCGAGACCCGCAGGAAGCTCATTCGGGCCCTTGAAGTGACGCGGCACAAGCGCGACGTGAACCCGCCCAAGAAACACGGCAACATTCCCCTCTGAGGCGCCATGAAATTCAGAGCGATGGTTGTATGTGCGGCGCTGTTGTTGAGCGCCTGCGGACAGCCCGAGGAGAAGTCCTCTCCGGCAAAGGAAGAAGTCATCGCGGCCATCGAGACGTGGGCGCAGGCCCTGGAGAAGGGCGACTACGACAGGGTGTGGGAGCTCATGAGCAGGGACTCTCATGAACTCTGGGCCCGCAACTGGTCGGCGCCGGGGGCGGCCCGTGACCAGGCCAAGGCGTTGAGACTGGCCCTGGAGTCCGAGTTCACGGCCGCGGAGGAGAAGGAGCGCATCCGTCGTGATCTGGAGAAATTTCCGCCGGCGGCTCAACTGGATGGGATGACGCCGCAGAAGTACTTCGCCTGGAAGGTGAACTCGATGCAGACAGCGGATCAGCGCAAGGCTGCCCGCGAGTTCCACCAGAAGGTGAACGTGAAGGACGTGGTGATCGAAGGCGACAACGCGACCGTGGTCTGGATCATCGAGGAGGCCGAGCGCTTCTACCTGGTCAGGGAAGAGGGCAAGTGGAGGATCGCTCCCAATCCCAGGGACCGGCGGGAGATGGAGGCCATGAGGAAAAAAGAAGAGGAAGGCAAAGAGAAAAGGTGACAGTAGGCCATTGGCGTATTAAAAGCTTCCCCGCGTTAAGGGGTCGTGACCAAACGAATATCTACGAAAGAGGGGACATTCCATGAAGAGGACGCTTTTCAGCCTGATGTTGTTGGCGCTGGTGGCCGTTCCGACGGCATTTACGACGGCCTGCGGCGGCGGCGGTCAAGCAGACCCGCAGTCCATCGCGGACGCGGTGGTTGACTCGCTCAAGAGCGAGAAGTTCACCAAGTTCTACGACTACATGCCCAAGTGGCAGACGGCGGCCGACGAAAAGGAGACCGAGGTCAAGAAGTGGCGGATGAAGGAAGGCTGGGATCGCTGGAAGGACTTCAAGGGTCGCCTCGAAGGCGACAATGGTCTGGATCCCAAGGACAAGTCGGGAATCACGGGCGGTGAAGAGAAGTGGACCGGTGCGTCGGACGCTGAACGCGGTGCCGTGCTCATGGGCTTCTATCGCGTGTATGTGGCTGATGACTGGGAGAAGCGCCTGAAGGAAGGCGAGTGGTTCCTGAACGGTCGCGAGATCAAGCTCGAGGTCGAAGGCCAGGGCAGCGCCACCTTCGAGTACAAGAACCGTTACAACGACAAGATCGAGGTCCGTTGCTTCCGCGAGGGCGGGGTTTGGTATCTCGCCGGCGCCCGCATCACGATGGAAAAGAAGATGCCCGAGAAGCCCAAGGACTAGTTTTGCTTCAATCCTGCAACAGGCGCGGCCATAGCCGCGCCTGTTTGCTTGATGAGTGCTGTCGCTGTGGGATCGACATGTATGTCGCCCCTACAACGGTGAGCATTCCTCCCGTATAGTCCCCGCCATGTTCAAGAAAGTACTGATCGCCAACCGGGCCGAGATCGCCCATCGCGTGATCCGCGCCTGTCGCAAACTGGGTGTTGCCAGCGTGGCCGTGTACAGCGATGCCGACGCCCACCTGCCATACGTTTCAGCCGCCGACGAATCCTGCTACCTCGGGCCGTCGCCCGCCTCCGAAAGTTACCTCAACATGGCGCGCCTGATCGATCTTGCGCGGCGCCACGGAGCCGACGGCATCCACCCCGGCTACGGCTTTCTGGCCGAAAATGCGGCCTTTGCCCGCCTCTGCGAGTCCTCGGGCATCAAGTTTATCGGCCCGCCCAGCGCCGCCATCGAGCGTCTGGGCGACAAGCGCGCCGCCAAGGAAGTGGCCACCAGGGCCAGCGTGCCCGTGGTGCCCTGGTTCCCCTGCGGCCCAGGCGAGGGCGACGCCGCCGCGGCGAAAGCGGCGCAGATCGGCTATCCCGTGATCGTCAAGCCGGCGGCCGGCGGCGGCGGCAAGGGCATGCACCGCGCTTCCAGCGAGGCCGAACTGCTGGCAGCCCTGCCGCGCGCCGGTAGGGAGGCCAAGGCCAGCTTCGGCGATGACGCGCTGCTGGTGGAGAAGTTTCTGGTCAACCCGCGCCACATTGAAGTTCAGATACTGGCAGACGAGCACGGCTCGGTGCTGCACCTGTTCGAGCGGGAGTGTTCTCTGCAGCGGCGGCAGCAGAAGCTGCTGGAGGAAACGCCCAGCGTGGCGCTTGCGCCTGCGCAACGCGAGAAGATCTGCGGCGATGCCGTGCGCATTGCCCAGACCGCGGGCTACGTCAATGCGGGCACCTGCGAATTCCTGCTCGATACGAAGTCGGGCACCCATTACTTCTGCGAAGTCAACACCCGACTGCAGGTCGAGCATCCCGTGACGGAGATGGTTACGGGCATCGACCTTGTGGAGCAGCAGCTTCGCGTTGCCAGCGGCGAAGTTCTGTCCCTCAAGCAGTCTGACATCCGCCAGAACGGCGCGGCCATCGAAGTCCGCATCAACAGCGAAGACCCCTTTGCCGACTTCATGCCCAGCCTGGGCTACATCGAGGCTTTCCAGGTGCCGGAGGGGCAAGGCGTGCGGGTAGATGCCGGCTATGCGGCGGGCGACAGCGTTACGCCTTACTACGACAGCCTGCTTGCCAAGCTCATCATCCATGGCAAGGACCGCGCCGAGGTGGTGCAGCGGCAGGTTGCCGCGCTGAAGCAGTTCATGGTGGTGGGGGTAGCGACGACCATTCCCACCCATCTGGCCATCATGCACGACGCCAGTTTCCTGAAGGGCGACTTTCACATTCACTACGTTGAAAGCCGTGCGAAGGACTGGCTGAAGTTCGGCCGCGAGGAAGATGCGGCGGTGCTGGGCGCGTTGATGGAATACCGCCGCCTGCTGAAAACGCGGGAGGCCCAGAGCCGCGCGGGAGAACTGCACTTTGACCCCTGGAGCAGTTCCAGCCTGCCGAGGGTGCGATGATGGAATACGAAGTCAACGTCAACGGGCAGACCTTTCGCGTGAAATTCACGGAGCGCGACGGGCAGCTCTTTGTCACCTCGCCGCGCGGCACCTTTCCTGTAAGAGTGGAGACGCCCCTGCGCTCCAAGGTCCAGCGCGTTCAACTCAACGGCGGGGCCGCCACCTTCGGCTATCACCGCGACAAGGAACGTACGGTCCTCATTCTTGATGGCACCCACTACGAAGTGCAGGTGCGCGAAGAAGAACACGTGCGCTTCACGCAGCTCGCCAAGCGTCCCGGGGCCCAGGGCAAACTGGACGTCAAGGCGCCCATGCCCGGCCAGGTGGTCAGCGTGCTGGTCAAGCCCGGCGACAGCGTCAGGAAGAACCAGACGCTTTTGTTCCTCCACGCCATGAAGCTCGAAAACGACATCCGTTCTCCGCGCGACGGCGTCGTGCTGGAAGTGCCGGTCAAGGCGTCGGACGTGCTCGAGAAAGGCGCCGTCATGGTGCGCCTGGGGCCCGCGCAAGAGAAACCATAGCCCATGAATCTTCAGGAAGCCTACATCGAGTGGCTCGAAAAGAGTCGCAAGCCCTTTGTGGCGAAGTCGGCCGAGCGCCGCGCCAGATTTGAAACGTCCAGCGGGCTGGAAGTGCCGGCCGTGGCCGCTCCGGCCGCCGGCCACCTGAGCGCGCAAGGGGAGCAGGCGTACATGGGCAATGTCGGCTTCCCGGGCGAATGGCCCTTCACGCGCGGCGTCTATCCCAGCATGTACCGGGGTCGCTTCTGGACCATGCGCCAGTATGCCGGTTTTGGCGACGCCGAAGAGAGCAATCGCCGATACCGATTCCTCCTGGAGCAGGGAACGACGGGCCTCAGTGTCGCCTTCGACCTGCCCACCCAGATCGGCTACGACAGCGACCACCCCATGGCCGAGGGCGAAATCGGCAAGGTTGGCGTACCCGTGGCCTGTCTCGACGACATGGCCACGCTGCTTGACCGCATTCCCCTCGACCAGGTCAGCACCTCCATGACCATCAACTCGAGCGCGGCTTTGCTGCTCTCGTTTTACCTGTTGATCGCCGAGCGCCAGGGCGTGCCCTACGCGAAACTGCGCGGCACCGTGCAGAACGATTTGCTCAAAGAGTTCGTCGCGCGCGGCACCTACATTTTCCCGCCCAAGCCCAGCCTGCGCCTGACGACGGACATCATCGCCTTCTGCGCCGCGGAAGTGCCCAACTTCAACGCCATCTCGATTTCCGGCTATCACATGCGTGAGGCGGGAAGCACTGCCGCCCAGGAGATTGCCTTCACGCTGGCCCACGGCCTGTGTTATGTCGAGCAGGCCAGCAAGCGCGGCCTGAAGGTGGACGCCTTCGGCAAGAACCTCAGCTTCTTTTTCAACGGCCACAACAACCTGCTCGAGGAGGTGGCCAAGTTCCGTGCCGCGCGCCGCCTCTGGGCGCGCTTGATGAAGGAGCGGTTCGGAGCGGTGTCAAAGGATGCTCTCAGCCTCAAGTTTCACACCCAGACGGCAGGCAGCACGCTCACGGCCCAGCAGCCGGAGAACAACATCGTGCGCACGACGCTGCAGGCGCTCGCGGCGGTGCTGGGAGGTACCCAGAGCCTGCATACCAACAGTTTTGACGAGGCCCTGGCCTTGCCCACGGAAAAGAGCGTGGAAATCGCGCTGCGTACCCAGCAGGTGATTGCCCATGAATCCGGCGTGGCGGAAACGCCCGACCCGCTGGCCGGAAGCTACCTCGTGGAGCGCTGGACAGACGAACTTGAGGACCGTGCACTGGAGCTGATCCGCAAGATAGATGAGATGGGGGGTGCCGTGACGGCCATTGAGCGAAAGTTCCCTCAGGGTGAAATCGCGCGGGCGGCCCTGGCCTATCAGCGTCAGGTGGAGAAAGGCGAAGCCGTGGTCGTGGGCGTCAACAAGTTCCAGACGCAGGAGCAGCGCCACGCCGAGCTGCTCAAGATAGACCCGGCCTCCACCAAGCGGCAGCTTGAGCGCCTTGCCGCCTTCAAGGCCCGCCGCAACCAGGCGAGGGCGAAAGCCGCCCTGAACGATGTAACCCAGGCCGCCAGGACTGATGCCAATCTGGTTCCAAGCATCCTTGGTGCGTTGCGGCATGAAGCCACACTGGGGGAGGTTTGTGACGCCATGCGCAGCGTGTTTGGGGAGTATCGGGAGTCCTGATGCCGCTTTCCTTTTGGGTTTGCGGGCCGTCTCGACTAACTTCGTTGCGCGACGTGCGTGAAACCAGGGGTGATGCACCATGGGCTGGGGACGAAAGAAAGACGTAACGAAGAAGGTTGAGAAGGCAGACGCCGGGCCCAAACACCCGACCCTCACGCACACGTCGCTGCAGGAGCGCATGGAACTCGTGAAGATCTGCGAGGGAATCGGCGCTCTGGCCATCGGCGGCCGCGTAGACAAAGTCGGCATGGCCGTTGAAGCCCTTCAGAAGCAGGCACGCACGCTGCTGCTACAGCAGCATCTGGATGTCTGGCTGCCCAAGTTTCAGGAACACTTCAAGAAGATGGAGGCGGTCATCGGCCCCGGCCTGAAGCTGGCGCCCGACAACGCCGTCAACGAACTGCGGCAGAAAGTGACCAAGGCCGGCTTTCCCAGTGTGCGGGAGTTCCTGATCAAGGTGGTGCTGCCCGTGATCAGTTACCACGGGCTGTTCCTCTACCTGAACAACAACGCCGGGGTTCGCCTGCCGGAGGGGACCCGGCAGCAGGTGGTGGAGCAGATGACAGCGATCACCCGTGTGCTGGGCAGCGCCTGTGCCGGCATGGTGCTGCAGGAAACCATGGGCCTGTAACATGAAGCTTGACCACATCGGAATTGCGGTGAAGTCCATCGCGCAGTCCCGCCGCTTCTACGAGGGCGGCCTGAGGTTGACCGCGTTTCCCTCCATTGAGGAGGTTCTGGGTGAGCGCGTGCGTGTCCTCAAACTCGACGTCGAGCCCGGCCTGCACATCGAACTGCTGGAGGCGATGGACGAGGAGTCGCCCATTGCCAAGTTCATTGCCAGGCGCGGCGAGGGCCTTCACCACCTGTGTTACGCCGTCGAAGACGTGCTCTTGGCCACTGAATCCCTCAAATCACAAGGCTTCAAGCCCCTGTGGGAGATGCCGCGCAGCGGGGCGGGAGGCTGCCTGGTCAATTTCTTTCACCCCAAGGACACATTTGGGGTTCTCACTGAACTTTCGCAGCCGCCGAAGTAAGTGAAGGCAGAAGCGGATCTTGGGTGCTTGAACAGGGGATTAGCGCTCGCTAAACTCCCGCCCCACAGCGCGCCAATAGTTGCGCGTATTGCCTGAGATTGCCGCCGGGCCAAAGAGGCGGTGTTCGGTGTTTGGAGGAAAATCCGCGTGCCTTCCAGTGAAGAAATCAAGGAATCCGTGATTCAGATTGTGTGCGACCAGATGGGCGTGAGCCGGGACAAGGTGACGCTGGAAACGTCCTTCGTGAACGACCTCGGCGCTGACAGCCTTGACACGGTCGAGCTGGTCATGGAGTTCGAAGACGAGTTCGAGCTGACCATTCCCGACGAAGATGCCGAAAAGATCCAGACGGTCGGGGACGCCATCAAGTACATTGAGCAGAAGACCAGCAGCAAGACCTAGGGCTTCTGGCGCGGCGGGCGGGCAAGCGGCGTCCGGCCTTGAGACAATCAAGGGCGAGCGCAGCTTGCCCGCAACCGTTATCCGGTTGCGGCGGTGCTCTTTGAGACGAAGGACGGAGTCATGGCAAACAACGGACGCAGGCGGGTCGTGATCACGGGCATGGGCATTGTCTCGCCCCTGGGCAACAACCTCAAGGACTTCTGGGCGGCCGTTTCCTCCGGGGCCAATGGCATTCGCACTGTGCCTTGGGCCGTGGAAATGAAACTGGCCACGACCATCGCCGGCACCGTCACGAATTTCGACGCCGCCGAACTGATGGGGGATCGCAAGTGGGCCAGGCAGACGGACCCCTTTGTCCACTTTGCGGCTGTCTCAGCGGCCGAAGCCATGAAGGACAGCGGAATCGACACCGCCAAGGTGGACCTTGACCGATTTGGCTGCATTCTGGGTTCGGGCATCGGCGGCCTCAACGAGATTGAGGACGGCCACAACATCCTCCACGCGCGCGGCCCGGGGCGGCTTTCCCCGTTCTTCATTCCCAAGCTGATGCTCAACGCGGCGGCAGGCAACATCGCCATCAAGTTCGGTCTGCGGGGCCCCAACTTTTCAACCGCCAGCGCCTGCGCTTCGGCCAATCACGCGCTGGGTGCCGCCCTTCGCACGATCCAGTACGACGACGCGGACATCATGCTGACGGGCGGCAGCGAAGCCTCCATCACGGTGCTGGGTTTGGGCGGCTTCTGCGCCGCCCGGGCCATGAGCACCCGCAACCACGAGCCTGAAAAAGCTTCACGCCCCTTCGACAAGGACCGCGACGGCTTTGTCATGGGCGAGGGCGGCGCTGTGCTCGTGTTTGAAGAGCTCGAACACGCCAAGCGGCGCGGCGCCCATATCTACGCTGAGGTCATCGGCTATGGGGCCACGGATGACGCCTTCCACATGACTTCCCCGGCGGAAGACGGAATGGGGGCCTCTCGCTCGATGCAGTTGGCGCTCAAGGACGCCCGCGTGGACGTCTCGGCCGTCAACTACATCAACGCCCACGGCACGAGCACCGAGTATAACGACAAGACCGAGACCCTCGCGGTCAAGCGCGTGTTCGGCGACCATGCCCGCAAACTCATGATGAGCAGCACCAAGAGCATGACAGGCCACCTGCTTGGCGCCTCGGGTGCCGTCGAGCTTGTGGCTACGGCCATGGCTATCAAGCAGGACGTCGCCCCGCCCACGCGTAACCTGGACAACCCGGACCCGGCTTGCGACCTTGACTATGTGCCCAACGTGGCGCGGCAGGCAAGGATCAACGTTGCCATTTCCAACAGCTTCGGCTTCGGCGGCCACAACGCGACGCTGGCCCTTGGCAAGTTCAACGGCTAGAGCCTCTGAAATCAGACGAGCGAAACAGGGGAGCCAGGCGTTTGTGCCTGGCTCTTTGATTGCCGCGCTCGGCCAAAGACAAACGCCCGGTGACCCGGGCGTTTGCTTTGACTTCTTTGAAGCTCAGACTGCCTGCCTGCGACGGCGCAGGGCCAGAACCATGAGGCTGGCCAGTCCCGCCAGGAGATACCAGGGCGAGACGCCGCCTTCGACCGAGCAGCCGCCGC
>QEVF01000003.1 GCA_003576915.1 Planctomycetota bacterium
ACGGGGAACGTCAATGCCGTGTACGACGCCCTGGCCACGGCGGGCGAGGCGGTGCAGCAGGAGTTTGCCTATCACCTGAAGAACGCCCTGCATCAGAGATCAGGCCGCGCCGCGTGACCAGGCGCGGGCCGGGGCCGCACAGGGCCGCGTGTCAGGGCGGATGCAGGACTTCATCGACAATCACCTGCGGCGGCGACACAATCCCCCCGATGAAGAAAGCCCTGGTCACCGGCGCCACCGGATTTGTCGGCTCCGCCATCGTGCGTGAGCTGCTGGCTTCGGGTCAGCAGGTGAAGATTCTGCGTCGCGCTCAATCGCCCCTGAGCAACCTCGAGGGCCTTGACGTCGAGCATGCCGTCGGCGATCTGATGGAACCCCAGAGCCTCGAGGCCGCCCTGCGCGACGTGGATCGGGTTTATCATTGTGCCGCGCTGTACAGCCTCAAGGGTGGCTACAACGATTACCTGCGCCACAACGCCGTGGGCACCAAGAATGTGCTGCGGGCCTGCCTCCATGCGCGGGTGGAACGCGTGGTCTACACCAGCACCATAGCCGCCGTGGGCACCGAAGGGGCCAAGCAGCCCATCACCGAGGAAACCATCTGGAACTTCGCGCCCTTCAATAACCCCTACATCACCAGCAAATACATCGCGGAGTTCGAAGCCATGCGCTTTGGCGCGCGGGGCCTGCCCATCGTGACGGTCAACCCCGGCGGTCCCATCGGCGAGCGCGACCTCAAGCCCACGCCCACGGGTCTGCTCGTCCTGCTCATGTTGTCGGGCTTCATCGCGGTGCCGCCCCTGCCGGTGCCCTTTGTGGACGTGCAGGACGTGGCCCGCTGCCACCGGCTGGCCATGGAGAAGGGCCGCCAGGGCGAGCGCTACCTCTGCGTGCACAGCGCGCCGCCCCTGACCCAGGTCGTGAAAATGCTGCGCGAGCGTGTGGGCATGGGGCCGCGCTTGCGCCTGCCCGGGTTTCTCCACCGCATCGGCGCGGCTTCCACCTGGCTTTTGCCGCAGTTTCTCAGCCAGTTCACGGGCGTGGCGCGCTTCATCCTGCGGCGCTTTAACTACGACTGCGGCAAGTCCATCAACGAGCTGGGCCTGACTTACACGCCGCTGGAGGACGCCTTTGAGCGGGCCGCGCGCTGGTACATTGCGCAACGGTATGTCGGCAAGCCGCGCCGCTACCGGTAGGGGCGGCCGCGTTGAAACATCAGCAGATGCGGGGGAGCTGCTCACCGCTGAGCATGGGCAGGTTGCGTAGCGTGCCCATGCGCGTGCGCAGGCTGACTTGCCCGGGGCGTTGGGCGCGCACCGTGCCGGCCACGACGGCGCCTTCGGCCTCCGGCGTGCGGCGCAGGGCGATCAGCGCCGCCTGGGCCTGGCGCGGCGGCACCACGGCCACAAAGCGCCCTTCGTTGGCGACATAAAGGGGGTCAAGGCCCAGGAACTCGCAGGCGGCGCGCACGGCGGGCAGCACGGGGACAGCTTCTTCTTCCAGTTCGATCTCGACGCCGGCCGTCCGCGCGAACTCGGCCAGGGCCGTGGCCAGGCCTCCGCGTGTGAGGTCGCGCAGGCAGTGAACGTCGATGCCCGCCTCGAGCAGCGAGCGAACGGCGGGCCAGAGGCACTGGCTGTCGCTCTGAAGGGAGCTTTCAAAGGACAGGTTCTCTCGCGCGCCCATGACGGCCATGCCGTGTCGGCCGATGTCTCCGCTGAGCAGCAAGACGTCGCCTTCGCGGATGGAGCGTGGGTGAATCTCGAGGTTGTGTTCGCACAGGCCCACGCCGGCGGTCGTGATGTAGACGCCGTCGCCGCTGTCGCGCTCGACTACTTTGGTGTCGCCCGTGGTGATGGCCGCGCCGCCGCTTTGTGCGGCGGCCGCCATGGAGCGGGCGATGCGGCGCAACACTTCGATCTCTGTGCCTTCTTCAATGATGAAGGCGGCGGAAAGGCAGAGGGGCCGCGCGCCGCACATGGCGAGGTCGTTGAGTGTGCCGTGCACGGCCAGCGAGCCGATGTCTCCGCCCGGAAAGAACATGGGGCGCACGACGTAGCCATCGGTCGTGGTGGCGATGCGCCCGGCCGGCACCTGGGTCACGGCGCCGTCGTGGTCGGCGCTGCTGTTAAAGGCCGCCGCGAAAACCTCGCGCACGAGGTTGTGCATCAGGCGCCCGCCGCCTCCGTGGGCCAGGGTGACGCGGCCGCCCTGAAGCGGCGCGGGGCAGGCAGGCTGAAAGTCGCTGGGCGGGTTCATGTGCGGTACCGGTAGTAGGCCGAGCAGGCGCCCTCGTTGCTGACCATGGTCGCCCCCAGGGGGGTCTCGGGCGTGCAGCGCAGGCCGAAGGCCGGGCAGTCGGCGGGTTTCTTCAGGCCCTGCATGATGAGGCCGCTGATGCACTCGCCGCTTTCCCTGCCCGGTGTCTCCAGGGGCCCAAAGCGCTCCAGGGCGTCAAAGGCCCGGAACTGATCGCTCAGGCCAAATCCGCTGGCCTCGATGGAGCCCATGCCGCGCCAGTGGCGGGGCTGCACGCTGAACACGCGGGAGATGAGGTCCTGGGCCTGTCGGTTGCCTTCGCTGCGAACGGCGCGGGCATACTGGTTCTCGACTTCGTGCCGGCCGCTTTCCAGCTGCCGCACACACATCAGCACGCCCTGCATGATGTCCAGAGGCTCGAAGCCGGTGACGACAATCGGCACTTTGTAGCGGTTCGCGAGGGGCTCATATTCCCGGGTGCCCATGATCGCGCAGACGTGCCCCGCCGCGAGAAAGGCCTGCACGCGCGAGCCGGGAGAGCGCAGGATGGCCTCGATGGCGGGCGGCACGAGCACGTGCGAGACGAGCAGCGAGAAGTTGGTCAGGCCGCGCTGGCGGGCCTGGTGGGCGCTCATGGCGTTGGCGGGCGCCGTGGTCTCAAAGCCGACGGCGAAGAAAACGACCTCGCGCCCGGGGCTCAAAGCCGCGATTTCCACGGCCTCGAGGGGGGAGTAGACCACCCGCACGTCCGCGCCGGCGGCCTTGACCTGAAACAGGTCGGTCCGCGTTCCCGGCACGCGCAGCATGTCTCCGAACGTGCAGAAGATGACCTCGGGGCGCGCGGCAATCTGGTGGGCCTTGTCCAGGATGGCGGCGTCGGTCACGCACACGGGGCAGCCCGGCCCGTGAATGAGCGTGATCTGGGGCGGCAGCAGCTCGTCGAGGCCGTACTTGACGATGGCGTGGGTCTGGCCGCCGCAGACTTCCATGATCGTCCAGGGCTGCGAGACGGCCTCGCGGATGGCGGCGGCGCAGGAGAGCACGGCCTGAGGGTCGCGGTATTCATCAATGTACTTCATGGCCGGCCCTCAAGCGCGGCCAGGGTCCGACGGGCCTCGCTTTCACTGAGGCGTGAAATGGCAAAGCCCACGTGGGCCAGCACGTAGTCGCCGACCTGGGCCTCGGGCACGAACGCCAGGTTGATTTCCTTGACCACGCCGCCGAAGTTCACGCGGCCGCAACGGGTCTCGGCGGTGGGACCCTCGATGGATTCAATGCGGCCGGGTACGGCGAGGCACATCATGGTCTCCTGTGAGCGCGGCAAGCTGACCCAGGGCAATGGCGCCGTCGTTGGGCGGCACCAGCCGCGGGATGACGGGCGTGAAACCCGCCTCGCGCAGCCGGCGCAGGGCGCGCTCCGTCAGATAGCGATTCTGGAAGCAACCGCCGCAAAGCGCCACCCTTTGCTCGCCGACGGTGCGCGCCACGGCCACTATGGCCTCCGCCAGCGCGTTATGGAACTTCGCCGCAGCGATGCCCTTGTCGCGCTCCTGCCGCGCCGCGGCCAGCATGGGGCGCCAGTCGAGCGCGCCGTTGATGAGCGGCAGCTCATAGGCGTCGTCGCAATCCGGCGCCACGGCAGCCTCCAGCAGCATGGCCGCCTGCCCCTCGTAAGACTGGGGGCCGCAGAGGCCCAGCAGCGCGGCAAAGCCGTCAAAGAGACGGCCAACGCTGCTGCAAAAGGGCGCCGCCGGGGCCTGTGCTCCCTCGAGGGCGGCGAGCGCGCGGCGGGCGTCTCTTGCCGCGGCGTCTCCGCTTGGCAGCCGGAAGGGAAGGAGATGGGCCACACGGCTGAAGCGGGTGCCGCGGAAGTGCAGGAACTCGCCGCCCCAGATGGAACCGTCAGGGCCCAGACCTGCGCCGTCCCAGACCACGGCCAGGGCGCAGGTCAGGCCGTGCTCGGCCAGGCAGGCCAGGGCATGGGCCGCGTGATGCTGCACGGGCAGAACCGGCAGGCCCAGTTCTGCCGCGAAGCGGGTGGACCCATAGTCCGGGTGCAGGTCGCAGGCGGCCACCTCAGGCACGGCATGAAAGAACTGCCGCAGATCCGCGGCGGTCTGGCGCAAGGCGTCGATGGCCAGGGTGTTCTCGAGGTCGCCGACGTGCTGGCCCACGATGGCGCGATCCTCAACGCAAAGGGCTGGCGCGTTCTTCAGGTGCGCGCCGACGGCCATGGCCGGCGGCCCGGCCATAGGCAGCAGCAGGGGGGCGTAGCCGCGCGCCAGGCGCAGGACCTGGGGCGCGCCGTCCATGACGCGCGCGACGGAATCGTCCAGGGCGCGGCGGATGGGGCGATTGTGCAGCAGGAAGCGGTCAGCCACGACGCCAAGGCGCTGCAGGGCTTCGGCGTTGTCGATGCAGAGGGGCTCTTCGCTGAGGTTGCCGCTGGTGCAGACCACGGGGAACTCGACGGCGCGAAGCAGGAGGTGGTGCAGGGGCGTTGTGGGCAACATCAGGCCCAACACGGGAAGGCCCGGCGCGACGTTGGCCGCCAGCGCGCCGGCCTTCGAGGCCACCAGGACAATGGGCGCGGCGGGCGATTGCAGCAGCTCGGCCTCGGCCTCTGAGATTCGGGCGAGGGGCTGCGCCGCCGCGAGGTCGCGGACCATGACGGCCAGGGGCTTGTCGGGCCGGTGCTTGCGTTGGCGCAGGCGCGCGACGACGTCGGCGCGGGTGGCATCGGCCAGAAGTTGGAAGCCGCCCAGGCCCTTGACGGCGAGAATCAAACCCTCGCGCAGGGCGGCGGCGGCCAGGGCGAGGGGGCTTCCCGCGCAGGGTGCGCCGGCGGCGTCGCTGAAGCTCAGGGCGGGACCGCAGGCGGGGCAGGCCGTGGGCTGGGCGTGAAAGCGCCGGTTGGCGGGATTCTCATATTCGGCGCGGCAGGCGGCGCACATGGCAAAGGCGGCCATTGTGGTGTGGGCGCGGTCATAGGGCACGCGCTCGATGATGCTGTAACGGGGGCCGCAGCGGGTGCAGTTGACGAAGGGGTAGCCGTGGAAGCGGCTGGCGGGGTCGAGCAGTTCGTGCAGGCAATCGGGGCAGGTGGCGAGGTCAGGTATGACGTCGGGGCGGCCGCCCTCGTGGCTTTCGCGGATATCAAAGGCCGACTCGCTGCGGGGCTCACAGGGTTCCACGGCGACGTGATCCACGCGGGCGGCGCGGGGATGTTCATGGCCCAGGCGCGTCAGGAACTCGTCGGTGCGGAGTCCTTCAACCTCGATGATCACGGCGCCGCCCTCGTTGCGAACGTGACCCCCAAGGCTGAGTTCGCGGGCCAGGCGCCAGACAAAGGGGCGAAAGCCCACGCCTTGCACCGCGCCCGTCACGACCACTCGCAGGCGCAGGCCGCTCATGCCACCTCGACGCTTTCAAGGAACACGTCCGCGGCCGTTGGAGCCTGGATGTCGGAGTCAAGGCGGGCGTGAATGGCGGCGCCCTGGGCAGCCGTTCCGGCGGCGGCGTGCTCGAAGTGGTAGCGGAAGTGGTTGGCGTCCATGTGGCAGAGCGCGCCGAGCCTCACGTGAACGGCAACCACGCGCGAGGCTTTCTGGGCTCTGGCCACGTCCAGGATCTTGCGCAGGAGGTCCTGCATCAGTGAGGCTTCGTGCATGCGCAGTCCTCCCGGATCTGGCGTTCGAGTTCTGGCAGGGCCGCTTGCACGGGGCCGCTGAGGCCCCGACCCTGCGTGAAGTCGCGAGCCTCGACGCCGTAAAGGATGACTCGCGGCGGCAGCCTGCCCAGCGTCCGTGCCAGCTCAATCGCATCGCCCAGGCCGATCAGGTGGGTTGAGGCAAAGGCATTCAGTTCGCCCTTCAATGGAGAGCTTGACACGTCAAGCCTGCGCACCGCTCCCGCCTCAAGGCCGGCCTTCATGGCGTCCACCAGAATGGCCATAGAGGCGCCGTCCAGAAGGTCCAGCACGCTGAGCATGTCGCCCGGCGCCACGGCCAGCGTGACGCCTGCCAGGCCCGCCGCGGCGAGGCGATCGACCAGGGCAGGACCGGCGCCGTCGTCGGCGCGGTCGCGGTTGCCGATGCCCACAATGACCGTGCTCACCGCCGCTCCACGTTGAGCTTGAGGAAGTGGGTGCTGCACGAAATGCAGGGGTCGTAATTGCGCACGGCCTGCTCGCACTGCCAGCGCAACTGATCGTCGGGCAGGTGCAGGCGCGGCGCGATGAACCGCCGCAGGTCTGCCTCGATGGTGGCCTGATTCTGCGACGTGGGCGGGATGATCTGCGCAAACGTGATGCGCCCCTGCTCATCGAGTTCGTAGGTGTGGTGCAGCATGCCGCGCGGGGCTTCCGTGGCTGCCAGCCCGCGGCCCGCGCGGGGGCGCACCTCGACAAAGGGTTTTTCGGGGCGCTCTGCCCGTTCGAGAATCCGCAGGGCCTCCTCCAGCGCATGGACCGTCTCGACGGCGCGCACGACGATGCTCTGGAAGGGGTTGCGGCAGACGCGACCGAGGCCGGCGTCCTGTGCGGCCTGCCGGGCCCGAGGCGCAAGCAGGTCGTAGTTGAGGGCATAGCGCGCCAGAGGACCGACTTTGTAGTGGCCGCGCGCCTTCAGGCGGCAGTGCAGGGCCGTGGAATGGGGCACGTGCTCTTCCGCGAAGTGGTCGTGATAGTCCCGCGCGTCGATGTTCAGGCCGCGGCTGCTGACGATGCGGCCTTCGTTGAAGGGGTACTCCGTGGGGTGGCTCAGGGAGACGAACTCGTAGTCCTGCTCGAAGTCCGGGAACTCGAAGCCCTTGACCCAGGCCACCGTGGCCAGGGCGTCGTCGCGCGCGGCCTTGAGCTTCTCGGCCAGCGTGGCGAACTCACCGGGCGTGGGGATGCGGTAGAAGCCGCCCACGCGCACGTTGATGGGGTGGATCTCGCGCCCGCCCAACAGCGCCACGATTTCGTTGCCCGCCTTCTTGAGCCGCAGCCCGCGCCGCACGATCTCCGGGTGCTGCGCCGCCAGCTCCACGACGCTGTGCTTGCCCAGGAAGTCAGGCGCGTGAAGCATGTAGATGTGAAGCACGTGGCTTTCGATCCACTCGCCGCAATAGAGCAGGCGGCGCAAGGCTCGCAGGGGGCCGTCCACCTTGACGCCGCAGGCGCCTTCCATGGCGTGGACGGCGCTCATCTGGTAGGCGACGGGGCAGATGCCGCAGATGCGCGCCGTGATGTCCGGCGCCTCCATGAAGCCGCGCCCGCGCAGAAACGCTTCGAAGAAGCGCGGCGGCTCGAAGATGCGCAGCTTGACGTCCTTGACCGCCTGGTCCTCGATGAGAATGTCGAGGGCGCCTTCGCCCTCCACGCGGGCCATGTAGTCCACTTTGATGGTGCGTTGTTCAACCATGGCTCTGACCTTCCTGGCGGAAGGGCTCGGACCAGGCGTTGAAGTTGTGATACAGGCGCGCGATGTCCGCCTCTGACGCGCCGAGCTCCGTGCGCGCCCAATGGGCGAGGGAGGAGGTGTTGGGCAGCTCCTTGGGCCCGTAGCAGCCAAAGCAGCCGCGGTGGTAGCTGGGGCACAGTGCGCCGCAGCCCCCGTGGGTTACGGGGCCCAGGCAGGGCTCGCCGCGCGCCACAGTGACGCACACGGTGCCTTTGCGCTTGCACTCGACACAGACGCTGTGGGCGCGGACCAGGGGCTTGCGCCCGTGCAAAAACGCGTTGATGACCTCAAGGAGCTGATACTTGTTGATGGGGCAGCCGCGCAGCTCGAAGTCGACGTGGATGTGGTCGGCGATCGGAGTCGAGGTTTTGAGTGTCTTGATGTAGGCCGGCGTGGCGTAGACGGCGCGCGTGAACTCCTCGACGTCGGCGAAGTTGCGCAGCGCCTGGATGCCGCCGGCTGTGGCGCAGGCGCCGATGGTAATCACCACGCGACTCTGGCGCCGGACTTCAAGGATGCGCTCTGCGTCGTGGGTCGTGGTGATGCTGCCCTCCACCAGCGAAAGATCGTAGGGGCCGGGTCGCATGTCGCTGCTGGCCTCCGGGAAGTAGGCCAGATCCACGGCCCCGGCCACGGCCAGCAGCTCGTCCTCGCAGTCCAGCAGGCTGAGCTGGCAGCCGTCGCAGGATGCGAACTTCCACACCGCCAGTCTTGGCTTGGCCATTACAGCTCCCTGATCGCTATGAGGCGCCGCATGCGCGGCCACGCGAACACGGGGCCGTCCATGCAGATGAACTCGGGCCCCAGCTGGCAGTGGCCGCAGAAGCCGACGGCGCACTTCATGTTCCGTTCCATCGAAATGAACAGGCGCTCCGGCGCCATGCCGCGCTCTTCGAGGGCCGCCGCGGTGAAGCGCATCATGACCTCGGGGCCGCAGATGAAGGCCGCCGCCTTCTCCGGCGTAAAGCGCGCGTGGCGGATCAGCGTAGTGACCACGCCCAGGTTGCCCCGCCAGGCCGCATCGGCGTGGTCCACGGTCACCTCCACCTGAATGCCAGCCTGCCGCCAGGCTTCCAGCTCGACGCCGAACAGCAGCTCGTCGGGTTTTCTCGCGCCATAGAGCAGCACGACATTTCCATAGCGGGCCCGATGTCGGGCCAGGTGGTACAGCGCGGGCCTCAGGGGCGCGAGGCCGATGCCGCCGGCAGCCACCACGACATCATGGCCGGCCTGATCTTCCACGGGCCAGCGACTTCCGAAGGGGCCGCGCACGCCCACCAGCGCCCCGGGCTGCAGGCCGCACAGGGCGCGCGAAACCAGGCCGACGTCGCGGATCGTGTGGATGAGGCGAGAAGCGTCCGCAGGGTCGCCGCTGATGGAAATGGGCACCTCGCCCACGCCAAAGGCATAAAGCATGTTGAACTGCCCGGGGCCAAAGCTCATGGCGGCTGCGCCCTCGCCGGGCTGAAGGCTGAGCGTGACGACGTCCCCCGTTTCGCGGATGACCTCGCGAACGATCCAGGGTTGCGGCAGCAGAGGCTCTGCCGCGACGGTTTCAGGGCGCCTGCTTTCCATACACGTCCATCAATTGCAGCCGGGTGTCCGTAAAGCGCTGCACCAGCACGCGGGCAAAGCGCTTCATCAGGCTGTAGCCCAGGGCCGCGTCTGCTTCGCACTTGCCGCGCAGGCACTTGCCGTCGAACCGGATCACACTGACGTCATCGACGGCGCGAGCGTCAAACTGGGCCTGATGGGGCTCAAACAGCCAGGACCAGCCGATGACTTCGCCGGGCCCCACGGTCTGGAAGCGGAACGTCTCTTTGCCCGGCACGGCAATCTCGAGGCTGACGCGGCCGTGGCGCAACAGAAAGAAGTGCTCGGCCGCGCCGCCGTACCGGAACAGAAACTCGCCGCTTTTGAACGAGGCCATCTGCGCGCAGCCCGTTACCAGGGCGAGATGGTCGGGCGCCAGGTCCTGAAAAAAGGGGTGCTCGGCGATCACGTCTCGCAGGTGTTTCACGGGCGGCCTCCCTCGGGCTGAGTCATCTTGCGCACTTCTTCGGTCAGGTCGATTCCGACGGGGCACCAGGTGATGCAGCGGCCGCAGCCCACGCAACCCGAAGATCCGAACTGGTCAAACCAGGTGCTGAGCTTGTGGGTCATCCACTGGCGATAACGCGAGGCCGTAGTCTGGCGCACTTCGCCCCCGTGGATGTAGCTGAAGTCCGGGTTGAAGCAGGAGTCCCAGCGCTGCCAGCGCTCGGCGTGGTCGCCGGTCAGGTCGCTGGTGTCTTCCACGCTGCTGCAAAAGCAGGTGGGGCAGGCCATGGTGCAGTTGGCACAGGAGAGGCAGCGCGTTGCGATGTCCTGCCACTGCGGGCTCTCGAGGTTCTTCTGGAGCAGCTCCTTGAGGCCGGCGGTTTCCATGGTGCGGGTCTGCCGCGAGGCCTGGGCCACGGCGGTCTTCGCCGCCTGCTGAAGCTCGGCGGTGCAGGGCGCCGTGGGCAGGGCCGAGAGCAGCTCGCGGCCGCGCTCGCTGCCCGCCCCAATCACGAAACAGTGCGACGGCTCCAGGATTTCGGTCAGGGCCAGGTCATAACCTTCGCGCACTTCGGGGCCCGTGTTCATCGCGACGCAGAAGCAGGTGGCGGCCGCCTGCGTGCAGTTGACGGCGATCACGAGGGATTGTTCGCGCGTCCTGGCGTAGCCGGGCTCAACGAAACTGCCCCCGGCGAAGACGCGGTCCTGAATCCTGAGTGCCGCAATCTCACAGGCCCGCACGCCGATGAAGGCGTAGCGTTTGGGCGTTGGCGGTTCGTCCGTTCGCTCAAAGCGCTGACCCGCCCGCTTCAACTGCCACAGGCGGCGCTCGGGCTCGAACAGATACTTCTTCCAGGAGTGCGGCCCGACCACGTATCCGAACCAGGCGCCGTCGGCCCGCTGCCTGAGCCGATAGTGGCCCGGGCCCTGTTCGTCCGTCCAGCCTTGCGGCAGGTCGGCGCTGCTGGAAATCTCGTCGTAAACGATGGCGCCTTCGCGCAGCGTGGGGCCGACGCAAAGGTAGCCGCGCGCGATCAGGGCTTCAAAGAGCCGGTCCAGCCGGTCGGCCGGCATGATCCTCGGTTCTGTGGCGTGGACGTCGGGCATTATTGTTCATATTAGGCCAAGCCGATGGGTGCGTCACGGCGGAACGGCGCCTTCACGCATTCTTCACGAAGGCCCTTGGGCGTGGGTGCCCTTGCCAAGCAGCGGGGACCCGTTAGGCTCGCGCCATGGCCGAGAACACCCGCACCATATATGAAGATGGCCGCATTGAGCTGCGTCTGAAGGAATTGAACCAGCTCTTTGACTCGTTTGACCCGGCGCCGTTTCACGAAAAGGACCTCGACCAGGACGCCGAGGAGTTCATCGTAAGCTGGGCGCGCGAATATCCCGCCGACACGCCGCTGACGTTCATTCTGCACTTGCCGGAAAGCCAGCGCGCGCTCAACCCCGAAGAGACGGTCAGCAACGCCGTACGCAACTACTTCAGTTACCGCATCAGCCTGGCGCGACTGGAGCTCAAGCGTCTTCTCCAGCAGGGCCGCACGAGCCTGCTGGTGGGGCTGGCCTTCCTGGCGGCCTGCATGGGCGCGCGTGAAATTCTCAAGAGCTTCACCCAGCAGCAGGGCTGGATGATGGTTATTGAAGAAGGCCTGCTGATCATCGGCTGGGTGGCGATGTGGCGGCCGCTGGAGATCCTGCTCTACGACTGGTGGCCCGTGCGTCGGCGCGTGCGCACGTACGAAAACCTCGCGAAGATGAAGGTCGAGGTGCGCTACGCCACGGGGGCCGTCAAGCCCTGAGGGCGGCGGGGCGGGAGCTATAACAGAGTTACGCGGGTGCCCGCCGGGATTTCATCGGGGAAATTGCGCATGGTGATGCGGGCATCGGCCATCTGGCCCACGCCCTTGGCAATGCCGACGGGTTTTTCATAGGTGCGACCGTCCGGCGTTTCGAACTTGCACTTCAGGGGTTGGGGCAGGTCCTTCGTCATGCTCAGGAACTCGGCGTAGCTGACGGCCAGGTCGATGTTGAGGATGACGTTGCCCGGCACCAGTTCGGTGCGCTTGGTTGCTTTGACACTGAATTCAAGAACTGCCACGTTGCACTCCCCTGTCGTCAGGCGCCCACTTTGAATTTCTCGAGCAAGTCGTTGGCCACTTTGACGGCCGCAATGGCATCTTCGGCGTGAGCGGCGGCATTGATCTCGCGCGCGTACTCCACGCTCGTCACGGCGCCGCCAATCACCACGGGGCCATTCCAGCCGGCTTCGCGCAGGGCCTTGATGACCTCGGGCATGCGCGTCATGGTCGTGGTCATCAGCGCCGACAGACCCACGATGTCGGCCTTGTTCTCGACGGCGGCCTTGACGATGGCCTCAGTCGGCACGTTCTTGCCCAGGTCCACCATGCGATAGCCGTAGTTCTCGAGCACCGCAATCACGATGTTCTTGCCGATGTCGTGGACGTCGCCCTTGACCGTGGCGATCACCACCGTGCCGCGCGGCTTTTCAGCCTTGCCCTGGGCGCGGCGCTGCATTTCGGCCTTGAGCACGCCAAAGGCGGCCTTCATGGCGTTGGCGCTGCGCATGACCTGGGGCAGGAAGTATTCACGCAGGGCAAAGCGGCGGCCCACTTCACCCATGCCGGCAATCAGGAACCTGTTGTTCACGTCCAGGGGAGTGAGCCCGGATTTGAGGGCGGTTTCGCACAGGCCGGGCACACTGGAGTCGTCACCGTCGATGATTGCCGCCGCGATTTCGTTGCCCAGCTTGTCGCCGGTTTCGACGTAGGGCGGGTTGCCCTTGCCCGCCAGTTCGCCCTTGCGGTTGAGCGGCGGCGGGCCCTTGTGCGCGGCCGTGGCCCCCTTGGGCAGGGGCACGCCGATGATCTGCTCGGCGTCGCGCATGACATCAACCGATGCTCCGGCCTGCGCCGGCACGCTGACCTTTGGCGTTTTGCGACCTGCGCTCCGCGATGGCGCCGCCTCAGCCGCCTTCTCTTCCCTTTCAAGGGCCGCGTAACGAACGGTGAACGTCATGCCTTGTTTGTCGCGCGCCAGCAGCAGGTTGGCGCTGTCAACGGCGCGCCGCATTTCATCGCTCAGGGGGTTGATGATGGGCAGATCCAGGCCGTAGGCCAGCGCCATGCTCAGGAAATGGCCCGTGAGCATTTCGCGCATGGGCATGCCGAAGCTGATGTTGCTCACGCCCAGCACGCTGCGCACGCCGAATTCCTGCTTGAGTTCCAAGATCGCGCGCAGGGTGTTGATGCACTGTCTTGGCTCGGCGCTGACGGGCAGCGTGAGGCAGTCAATGTAAACGTCGCGGCGCGCGATGCCGTGCCGGTCGGTACACTCGAGGATCTTCTTCAATACGTGGCGGCGACCGGCAACGTCGGCGGGAATGCCGTCATCATCCACCAGCAGCGCGATCACCGCGCCGCCGTACTTCGCGATGACCGGCACGGGGTCGAGGCGGCCTTCCTCGGCCGTGATCGAGTTGATCAGCGGCCGGCCTTCGCACTCGATCAGGCCGAGCTCGAGCGCCTTCACGTTGGGGGAGTCAATGCTCAGGGGACACTTGACCGCGCCCTGAAGCGTCTTCACGGCCCACTGCATGGCCGCGGGCTCGTCAATCATCGGCACGCCCACGTTGCAGTCGAGAATCAAAGCACCCGCCGCCACCTGGCTCTCGGCGTCTTTGGTGATCACGCCGGGGTCGAAGGCCTGGATCGAGGCCGCCAGCTTCTTGCGGTTCGTGGGGTTGATGCGCTCGCCCACCACCGCCACGGGATGCTCACTGCCTATGCGCACTGTCTGCCAGCGCGAGGCCAGGCGCGACTCGTTGGGCTCTTTGCGGGGCGCGGCCACAGGCGTGTTGCGCACCGCGTCGGCGATGGCGCGGATGTGGCGCGGGTTGGTGCCGCAGCAGCCGCCGATGACATTGACGCCCAGCTTGGCGAACTCGACGGCGTATTCGGCCATGTATTGGGGCGAGCCGGGGAAAACGGTCTTGCCCTGCACCAGTTGCGGCAGGCCCGCGTTGGGCTCCACCAGAAGCGGGGCGCTCGTGTTTTCGGCCATCTGCGCCAGCACGGGCAGAAGGCCCTCAGGCCCCATGGAGCAGTTGGCGCCGATGCCGTCTGCGCCGCAGGCCAGCGCGACGGTCACGTGCGTGAGCGGGTCGGTGCCGGTCATGGTGCGGGCACCTTCCTGGTAGAACATGCTCGCGAAGATCGGACCGTCATAGACTTCGCGCGTGGCGATGATCGCCGCCTTGAGCTCGCGGATGTCCATGATGGTTTCGATCACGATCAGATCGGGGCCGCCTCTGGCAAGAGCCCTGGCCTGCTCGCGGAACAGCTCATACACATACTCGAACTTCGCTTCGCCCATGGGCTCGAGCACCAGGCCCGAAGGCCCGATGTCGCCCGCGACAAACTTGTCGGGGTCGCCGTGTGTGGCGGCGCGGGCAATGGCGACAGCCTTTTCATTGATCTCGGCCACGCGCTCCTTCATGCCCGGATATTCTTCGAGGCGGTAGCGCGTGGCGCCAAAGGTGTTCGTGAGCACGATGTCCGCGCCCGCGGCGAAGTATTCCTCGTGGATGCCGCGCAGCTTGTCGGCGTGTTCGAGCACGAAACTCTCGGGCAGGCCGCCCGCGGGCAAGCCGCGCGCCTGCAGTTCGGTGCCCATGGCGCCGTCGATGATCAGCGGGCGGCGGGACATGGCGTCAAAGAGTCGCTTTTTGAGCTTGTTCACGACAGTCTTTTAGCATCCAGGGCTGCGACTGTAAGTAAGGGTCTGCCCGTCAGGTCTGGAGGGTGACCAGCGTAATCTCGGGCGGGCAGTTGATGCGCACGGGCAGCCAGCCGCCATAGCCGGCGTTGACGTAAAGCTTGCGGCCCTCGCGCAGATACTCGCCGCGGTGATAAACCTCGAAGGGAAGAACGGGGGTGAGCTCGTACTGGCCCACCCGTCCGAGGCTCACCTGGCCGCCGTGCGTGTGGCCGCTGAGCATCAAATCGATGGGGCGTTTTTGCCCCTCCCTGAACTGGGCGGGGTTATGGGCCAGCACGATGCGCGGAGCCCCGTCATCCTTTACGGCCTTGAGGCAGGTGTCAAAGCTCCCGGCCGTCGTGCTCTGAAGCAGGGCAGGCAGGCCGCGCATTTCGGGGTAGTCCAGCCCCATGAGCCAGAGGTGGGACGAGCCCACGCGTATCTTGCGCGTCTCGTTGATCAGCAGGTCCGTGCCCGTTTCGCGCAGGGGCGTAATGACGCGCGAAATGTCCGTGTCCGGCGATGTAAGGGCGGAAATGTACTCGTGGTTGCCCATGCACATGTACACACCCAGGGGCGCGGCCAGGCCCCGCAGCAGCGCCGTGGCCTGCGTGAGCTGGTCCAGCTCGTTGTCGATGAGGTCACCGGTGCAGACGATGATGTCAGGCTTGAGGGACAGCAGGCGCTGGCGCAGGATCTCCAGGCGCTCGTTGCTCATGTAGCTGCCGATGTGGACGTCGCTGAACTGGGCGATCTTCAGCCCGTTGAGTTCGCTGAACTCCCGCCGCACGCGCAGCACCACGTGGCCCAGGCGCGGCGCGTCCTGGCTGGCCACCGCGCCCGCGGCGGTGGTTGCGAGGATGGCCGCCGGCAACGTAAGGGAGGCGCGGGTCAGGGCGCGCCGGCGCTCCGGGTTCTCGGGCTTGTCTTCCTGGGGCTGAGGGTCGCGGCTGAGCATGCGTGTGAGTTGGCGCCAGCGCATGGCCAGCTCCAATGGCGCGCTCAGAAGGGCCAGGCTTGCGCCATAGATCCAGAAGCCGAACTGCAGGGCCATGTAGGAGATGGCAAACCACAGGGGCGAGAGGTCGCGGAAGGCCCGCAGGGCGGAAAGACCGCCGACGGCGAGGGCCAGCGTCGGTGAGAGCATCACAAAGCATAAAGTGCCGCACAGCCAGACCAGGGCCCTGCCCCGCCGGGGAAATGCGACGAGCAGGCGACGGCGCAGCGCCCAGAAAACCCTCGCGTTGAAGAGGGAGATCGTGAAGCCGAGAAACATGAATGCGTATTGGGCGGCCTGCATGCCTTGAGTTTAACAAAGTGCCGGGCGCCCTGATTTCGGAATCGTGGGGCGGGCCTTGCGGCGGGACAGGGCGCGATGTTCGATGAACCCATGCAGGTGTTTCGTCCGATGCTGGGTGCTGCCGTGCTGCTGCTGGCCTTTTGCGGCGCGGGCCTGGGGTTGTACCTGCTTTATGAGACGGAGGGCGGCGGGCACCCTTTTTTCGTCACGTTCAAGGATGCGCGCAACCTTGAGCCCGGCAGCGTCGTGATCTACCGCGATCAGCTTGTGGGCCGCGTTCACGAAGTATCGACGCAGGGCTCCGTAGTGGTCGTGCGCGCCACGATCGCCTCGGCGCACACTCATCTCTTGCGCGAGCATTCACGCTTCTGGGTGCAGGCCCCCACGGGCAAGTCCCTGCTCTGCTTTGACAACCCCCTTGAGCCGGGGGCCGCCGTAGCCCGCAGCCATCGCTTCACGGGCCTTGAAACGCGGCCGGAGCCTGACCGGGTGCCGCCGCCGCGCCCCCGGCGGCTGGAGTCCAAGCCCGTATGGCTTTGTGAGGTGCGGGTCAGCGCCACCCTGGCCGACGGCGCTGAAGCCGTGCGCGACGAGCGCAAGAAGACGGCTGCGGCGGTCCTGCGCCAGGAGGGTGACCAGGCCTGGGTGCTGGCTCCGGCCTGGGTGGGAGAGTTTCAGGGCCAGCGGCGCTCCTGGCAGGCCTTCGTCGAGTTTGCGGGCGGCGAGACCTGCACGGCCACGCTGCACAAAAACCTGGACGATCTCTGCATCCTGCACGTGGCAAACACCTCCTGGCGCGGCAAGGCGGCCCCCTGCTGGCCCGATGCCCTCGCTGCGGGGCAGGGCCTGGCCCTTGCGAACTTCCGGGGGGAGTTCTTTGCAGCGGAACTGGAAGGGTCCAGGCTTGAGGGTGCCGGCCTGATGGAGGGCGGCTACTGCGCTCTGGTGGACGGCGCCAACGTGGCGGGTTTCGGCCTGCCGTCATCAGGGGATTCGGGGGTGCGCTGGGTGGCTGTGGCGGGTCGACTTGAGGCGTTGCGCGAGGCGCTGCGCTGACGCCGGCGGCGTCAGCTCTTGACGCCCTCAATGACCTTGACGAAGTCTTCCGGATCCTTGAAGTCCCGGTAAACCGAGGCGAAGCGGACGTAGGCCACGCTGTCGAGCTTCTTGAGGCGATCCATCACCATCTCGCCGATGGCGCTGCTGGGGACCTCGCGGTCGTAGTTGCGGTTGATTTCGTCCTCGATGCTGCGCACGGTGTCGTCAATCTGCTGGGAGCTCACGGGGCGCTTTTCGCAGGCCTTGCGCAGGCCGGCCAGAATCTTTTCGCGCTCAAAGGGCACGCGCGAACCATCCTTCTTCACGACGCGCAGGGGCGAGTCTTCGACGCGCTCATAGGTCGTATAGCGTCGCCCGCAGGCCAGACATTCGCGGCGCCGGCGCACGACGTCGCCATCGCCCGAGGAGCGTGAGTCCACGACCTTGTCGTTGTCAACCTTGCAGAACGGGCAGCGCATGGGACAGGACAATAGGAATCTTGAGTCGAATCACAAGTGTGGGCCCAACTAATCGTAGCTTGAACCTTCAAGCGCCTCGCTTGTGTGGCATTCCTTGTGTATCGGCGGCACATGGGGCTCGCCGGCCCGGGGCCACACCCCAGAGGACCCCACCCACGCTAACGGATTATTTAGGATTTGAACCGATGTTTGAAATTTATACGCTGGTGACGCCCACCGCCGGCAGGAGCAACAATGAAAGCCACCGAACGCCGCGCCCGCAAGACACGCCTCAAGCGCGAAGCCATTTTGCGCTCGGCCGCCGCGGCGTTCCGCCGCAAGGGCTACTACGGCACCTCCATGGAGGACATCAGCGAGCAGTTGCTGATGACCAAGGGCAGCCTTTATTACTACTTCAACGACAAAGAGGACATCCTCTTTGCCTGCCACGATTTCTCGCTTGACCGCGTGCTGGAGAAGCTGGTCGAGGTGCAGAAGAGCAGCGAAAAGCCCGCAGCCAAGCTGCGCTCGCTGATTCAGGGCCTCGTGGACGTCATGATTGATGAGCTTCAGGGCAGCGCGCTGGCGCTGGATTTTTCGGCGCTGAGCGAATCAAAGCTCCAGAAGATCATCAGGAAGCGCGACGAATTCGAGCGCGGCATGCGCGCCATCATCCAGGACGGTGTCAGGCAGGGCGAGTTCCGGAAGTTCGACGCCAAGCTCGCCAGCTTCGCCATACTGGGCTCGATCAACTGGATTTCGCGCTGGTACCGGCCCGAGGGCCAGTTCCACGCCCGCGAGATCGGCAAGCTGTTCAGCGACCTGTTCATCGACGGCCTGGTGAACGGAGAGAGCGGTAAAACCTAGGACGTGCGTCGTGCGGCATGCCCGCTGTTCTGGAAAGCACGGGGCCAGCAAGACACGGAGCACGAAACACGGAGCACGACAATGCAGATCGCAAAGCGCATCAACACGTTTGACGACTGGATGGACTACCTCAAGGAGTGGCAGAAGGACATCGGCGTCTCGATCCCCGAGGCCGAGAACTTCCTGCTCACGCCCATCTATGACGAGAAGACCCCCAACGAGGTCGAGATCGGCGACTTCAAGGGCCAGCACAAGTGGGAGCGCGTGAGCCAGATTCCCACGCAGAACATGCGTGACGCACTTCTGCAGCTCATTTTCGTGCAGGGCGACACCGAGTTCGCAAGCACTGAACAGCAGCGCCGCCTGCTCAACAACGTGCCGCACGACTATGACCGCTACGCCGCGGTGCGCATCATGCTCGAGGAAATCCGCCACGGCCTGCAGATGTGCCACATACTCGTCGAGCATTTCGGCTCAAGCGGCAAGCTTGAGGCCAAGAAGCTGCTGGAGCGCCGCGCGTCGGAGGCCTTCCCCGATACCAAGAACCCCCGCCTGCTGGGCGCGTTCAACGAGGCCGTGGACAACTGGCTCGATTTCTACACCTACACCTGCTTCGTTGACCGTGACGGCAAGTACCAGCTCGGCATGCTCAAGCCCTGCGGCTTTGCGCCCCTTGCGCGCAGCGCTGGCCCCATGCTGCGCGAGGAGGCCTTCCACCTGGGCAGCGGCAACGACGGCCTGACGCGTATTCTGCGTGCCGGCCGCATTCCCACGCCCGTCATCCAGCGCTTCTTCAACAAGTGGATCTCCGTAGCCCTTGACCTCTTCGGCAAGGATGAAAGCAGCACCGCGGAATGGGCCTTCGTGTGGGGCTTCAAGGCCCGCTTTGACGAAGACCAGCAGCGCAAGGCCGGCAACGCCGACCCCGACCGCAAAGAGCTGAACCACCACAACCGCATGCTCTATTACAACGAGGTGGCCGATGTGGTCAGTCGCCTCAACAGCTTCATCAAGGAAGGTCAACCCAAGCTCACCATGCCCGACATCAGGTTCCACCGCGGCATCGGGCGCTATGCCAATCAGCCCTACAGCGTCACGGGCGAGCTTCTCAGCGAAGAGGCCTACAAGCAGCATCTCACGCAGGTGCTTCCCACGGCGCAGGACTACGCAATGCTGGCCGAGATCTTCAAGGACCCCACCTGGATCGAGGACAAGCCCCTGCCCAAGGACCTCTGGGGCTACCAGGAAAACGTGCGCAAGGCGACGACCGGCCGCTAGCCATCTTTCCCGAAAAGCCTTTCCGGCCCGGCGCGAACTGCAATGATTTCGCCGGGCCGGATTCTTATATAGTCGGGCCATTCGCCCATCGAAAGGAACTCCCATGGCAGCCATCAATGAGCGCGGCAGTGCCGTCATGACGAACCGGGACTGGTGGCCCGGCACGCTGAATCTCGGCGTCCTCCACCATAACTCTCCGCTTTCCGACCCGATGGGCAAGTCCTTTGACTACGCCAGAGAGTTCAAGCGCCTGGACGTCAAAGCGCTGATCAAGGACCTCAAGGCACTGATGCGGCAGTCCCAGGACTGGTGGCCCGCCGATTTCGGCCACTACGGCCCCTTGTTTGTCCGCATGTCGTGGCACGCCGCCGGCACCTATCGCGTCGGCGACGGGCGCGGCGGCGCAAGCACAGGCCAGCAGCGCTTTGCCCCGCAGAACAGCTGGCCCGACAACGCCAACCTTGACAAAGCGCGGCGCCTGCTCTGGCCGCTCAAGCAGAAGTATGGCCGGAAGATTTCCTGGGCCGACCTCCTGGTGCTGGCGGGCACCGTGGCCCTTGAAGACATGGGCTTCAAGACCTTCGGCTTTGCCTTCGGCCGCGCTGACGTGTGGGAGCCCGATGAGAGCGTCTACTGGGGCCCCGAGGGCAAGTGGCTTGACGACCAGCGCTATGCCGGCGAGCGCGAGCTGCAGAACCCCCTGGCGGCCGTGCAGATGGGCCTGATCTATGTGAATCCCGAGGGCCCCAACGGCAAGCCCGACCCCCTGGCGGCGGCCAAAGACATCCGCGAGACCTTCGCGCGCATGGCCATGAACGATGAAGAAACCGTCGCGCTGATCGCCGGCGGACACAGCTTTGGCAAGGCCCACGGCGCGGGTCCCGCCGGCAACGTTGGCGCTGAGCCCGAAGCCGCGGCCATTGAAGAGCAGGGTCTGGGTTGGAAGAACAGGTTCGGCACGGGCAAGGGCGCTGACACGATCACCAGCGGGCTCGAAGTCATCTGGACGTCCACGCCCACGAAGTGGAGCAACAACTTCTTCTGGAACCTCTTTGGCTACGAGTGGGAATTGACCAAGAGCCCGGCGGGTGCCTGGCAGTGGAAGCCCAAGGGCGATGCCGGCGCGGGCAGCGTGCCCGACGCCCACGACAAATCAAGGCGCCACGCGCCGTCCATGCTCACCACGGACCTGGCCCTGCGCTTTGACCCCGCCTACGAAAAAATCTCGCGCCGCTTCTATGAAAACCCCGACCAGTTCTCTGACGCCTTCGCCCGCGCCTGGTTCAAGCTGACGCACCGCGACATGGGACCCGCCTCGCGCTATCTCGGGCCGCTCGCGCCCGCGGAAACGCTGGCCTGGCAAGACCCCCTGCCGCCCGCCCGGCGCCCCTTCATCGGCGAGAAGGATATGGCTGCGCTCAAGGCGAAGATTCTGGCTTCGGGGCTCTCAGTCTCCGAGCTGGTGTCCGCGGCCTGGGCCTCGGCGTCCACGTTCCGCGGCTCGGACAGACGCGGCGGCGCCAACGGCGCGCGCGTGCGGCTTGCGCCGCAGAAGGACTGGGCGGTCAATGAGCCCGCGCAGCTGGCCAAGGTGCTCAAGAAGCTGGAGGCCATCCAGGCAGCGTTCAACAAGGGAAAGAAGTATGTGTCGCTGGCCGACTTGATTGTGCTGGGCGGTTGCGCTGCCGTTGAGAAGGCGGCCAAGGCTGCGGGGCACAAGAACGTTAAGGTGCCGTTCAAACCCGGCCGCGTCGATGCTTCACAGGATCAGACCGACGTGCAGTCCTTCGCCCCGCTGGAGCCCACGGCCGACGGGTTCCGCAACTATCTGCGGGGCAGCCATCCGCTGTCGCCCGAGGCGCGGCTGGTGGACAAGGCACAACTGCTGACGCTGACCGCGCCGGAAATGACCGTGCTGGTGGGCGGCCTGCGCGTGCTGGGCGCCAACAGCGGCAAGTCGAAGCACGGCGTGTTCACCCGGAAAGTGGGCGAACTGAGCAACGACTTTTTCGTCAACCTGCTCGACCTCAACACGCAATGGCAGCCCGCCGGCGAAGAGGGCCACTTTGAGGGCCGTGACCGCAAGACCGGCAAGGTGAAGTGGACGGCCACGCGCGTTGATCTCGTGTTTGGCTCCAACTCGCAGCTTCGCGCGCTCTGTGAAGTCTATGGCTGTGAAGACGGCCGGGAGAAATTTGTGGCCGACTTCGTGGCGGCCTGGAACAAGGTCATGAACCTCGACCGCTTCGACCTGAAGTAGCCGGCTTGCCGCGCGGGCCCGTAGCGGCCGGAGCGCCGCTCCCGGGGTCGTGGGCGCGGGAGTTCAGTCGTCCAGTGGGGCGATGTCGGCTTCGCGGCAGGATTCGCGCATCTGGCTTGTCACCCGATCCAGAAACACCGAGTCGCCCACGGTCACGAGCAAGTTCGAGCCCAGGCGCCACTTCTCCCGCGCGGCATCAAACTGCCCCAAGGCGACTCGCACAAGGGCCTCATGGCACAAGGCGCTGCCCTCGAACCGGCGATTGCCGGTGCCGCGGTGGATGACCAGGGCTTGCTCTACGGTGTCAAGGGCCCGTTGCGGCTGCCGGGTGTGGAGATAGACCAGGCTCGCCGTGGTCAGGGCGATTCCCTCTCCGCGGCGATCGCCGATGTCGCGCAGGATCGCCAGGGCCCTCAGGCAGTAGTTTTCGGCGTCATCGAATTGCCGGCACTCGGCGCAGATGCTGCCCAGGTTGCGCAAAGCGATGGCTTCGTTGCGCCGATCTCCCAGTTCGCGCGCGATTGCCAGTGCCTTGAGGCTGGCCGCCTGGGCCTCCTCGGGCTGCTCGCGGGCGCGCATGAAGTTCGCCAGATTTCCCCAGGCAATGCACTGCATGCGCCGGTCGCCGGCCTTGCGCGCCAGTTCGAGCACTCGCCTCATTTCCGCAACGGCCTCCTCCAGGCGCCCCGTTTCGCCGTGAAGGATGGCGAGGTTGCCAAGGAGCGTGCCCTCGTTATCGGCCATGCCTCCCTGCCGGGCGAGGGCCAGCCCGCGCTGCATGGTCTGTTCCGCGAGCTCCACGCGGCCAGTCTGGCGGTAGATCATGGCCAGGGTGGCCAGCAGGCCGCACTCCCGGGCGGCGTCTTTCATGCTCCGCGCCATGGCCAGAGCCTGGTTACAGGTCTCCTCGGCGCGCGAGGCCTGGCCGCTGTCCTTGAGGACATTCACCAGGCCCAGCAGACACAGCATCCTCACGCGCGGCGATGTCACGCACTCGGGGCACGCTTGCGCCGAAGTCAGCATGGCCTCGGCCTCCTTGAGTGCGCCGACGCGCCATTGGGCATATCCCGCACGGGCCATGGCCGCGGCGCGTTCCTGGCCTTCAAGGCTTTGGCCAAGCCCCTGCCAGGCTTCCACGGCTTCACGTCCCTGGGCGCGTTCGCACAGCGCGGCACGGCGCCTCAAGTAGTGGTCTCGCAGTGCAAGCCAGCGCGCGAAGTCAGGCTCGGCGGCGAGGCCCGCATGCTGGGCCAGTTCGGCGGCCACAGAATCCGTACCGTGGGGCGCGGGCAACCCGTCCAGGTCATCGATGGGTGGCGCCGCCGGCGCGCGGCCGCCGTGCAGCGACTCGATGATCTCGAAGGCCAGGGCGTGCAGTCTGGCGCGGTCACCGGGAAGCTGCAATTGGTACGCGGCATCTCTCAGTAGCGCGTGGCGGAAGAGATAGGCCGTTTCGGCGTGCATGGATGTCGCGCAGTTTAGCCGCCGAAGTGAAGGGGCGCGATGCCGGCCGCTGCGCAGAGCTTCGCTTTCTCTCCAGTCCACCGGACTGGCTCGACATCGCCACGGCCCACGGCGGGAGAGACAGGTCTGCTCGCCGTTTATGTAGCCATTGTAAGTCAGGCGATGGGCGAGAGAGGGAGAGATGGCGAAACCGAGAGGCGACCGGAAAGGCCGGGAAGGGGCGGTCGGCCAAACTCAGGCATCGCAATCGCTCCATCTCTCAAACGCTCGAATTCTCTGCTTCTCCAGCTTCGTCAAACGGCGGCAAGCCTGCCCTGGCGCAGGCCTTGCGCATGGCGGCGGTATGGCGCTCGAGTGCGGCCCTATCGCCAAAGTCGCGCAGGATCGCGGCGCCCTGCCGCCACTGCGCCCGCGCCTCGCCCTCGCGCCCGGAGGCGAGCAGCAGCAACGCGTAGTCGCAGAGCGCGACGCCCTCGAAACGCCGGTTGCCGACTTCGCGGTGGATCGCCAGGGCCTGTTCGTACATTGGCTCGGCCTGAGAGAATCTCCCGGTCTCCAGGTAGACACCCGCTAGATTCCCCAGCACAACGCCCTCGAAGCGCCGGTCGCCGACTTCGCGGGAGATCGCCAGCGCCTGTTCGTAGTTTCGTTCGGCCTGCTCGGCCCGCCCGGTCTCTCGATAGAGAACCGCCAGATTTCCAAGTGTGACGCCCTCGACGCGCCGGTTGCCGACTTCGCGGTGCATTGCCAGCGCCTGTTCGTGCATTCGCTCGGCCTGATCGGTTCGCCCGGTCTGCTGATATACATTCGCCAGATTTCCCAGTACGGTGCCCTCGAAGCGCCGGTTGCCGACCTCGCGGTGCATCGCCAGCGCCTGTTCGTACGTTCGCTCGGCCTGATCGATGCGTCCGGTCTCATGGTAAACACCCGCCAGGTTTCCCAGCACGGTGCTCTCGAAGTGCCGGTCGCCGGACTCGCGGAGGATTGCCAGCGCCTGTTCGTTCGCTCGCTCGGCCTGCTCGACCCGCCCGGTTTCATGGTAGACACTCGCCAGATTTCCCAGCGCTACAGCCTCGGAGCGACGGTCGCCGACTTCGCGGGCGATCGCAAGCGCCTGTTCAGTGGCTCGCTCAGCCTGCTCGGTTCGCCCGGTCTGCTGATATACATTCGCCAGATTTCCCTGTACGGTGCCCTCGATGCGCCGGTTGCCGACTTCCCGGGAGATGGCAATCACCTGTTCGCTCGCTCGCTCGGCCTGCTCGATTCGCCCGGTCCCATGGTAGACAGCCGCCAGGTTTGCCAGCGCCATGCCCTCGCAGCGCCGGTTGCCGGACTCGCGTTGGATCGCGATGGCACGATGCAGGAGCGGTTCCGCATCTCTGTCGCGTCCGGCTTTGGCCAGCACGACCGCGCCGCGGCGCAACGCCTCTCCCTGACTTGCGCCCTGCTCCATCTCTGCCAGAGCCTGCCAGCAACGCGCCGCCGTTTCGCCGCGAAACTGGTTCTCCGCGTGCTCGGCCGCGCGGCGCAGGTACAGGCGATGGAGCGCGGGCGTCACGCCCACTTGCTGCTGCGGACCGGATGTGCACGCTCCCAGACGGGCGTGCTCGGCCAGTTCGAGGGCAACGGTGTCCGTCGGGTGCGGCTGGAACTTGGGCGGGTCGAAGGCGTCCAGCGGCGGGGGCTCGGGGGCGCGGCCGCCGTGCAGCGACTCGATGATGTCAAAGGCGAGGGCGTGGAGGCCGGCCCGCGCGCTGGGGAGTTGGAGGTGGTAGGCGGCCTCGCGCAGCAATGCGTGCCGGAAGAGATAGGCCGTTTCGGCGTGCATGGATGTCGTGCAGTCTAGCCGCCAAAGTGAAGGGGCGCGATGCCGGCCGGTGATGTGCTGCACCCGTGCCGCTGGTCGGCGAAGCATCTCAGGCCCGATGTTGACAATTTATTGAAAATTGGCAAATTATATGAATGCGAAATGCCCTCATTGCCGCGTCCCTTCTGCTTTCTTCCTGTACTGCAACCACTGATGCTCCGGCGTGGTCGCCTCCGCAGCCTGAAGAGGCCCGGCCCGCGGCAGGCGAGGTCTTGGCTCCCCAGCCGGTACCCATGGCCTCGCGAAGTGCAGATGCCGAGCCTGAACCTCCGGCGCCCGGGGGCGCCGTCGTTGCGGCAACTAGAACCTCGCCGCCGAAGGAAAGCGAGTTGCGCCGCGCCGCCGACGTTGAGCCCGCGCAGCCTCAGCCGGAAGAGGGCGTTGGCCGCTCTCTTGAAGCGCTGCGGCAGGCAGCCGAGACAAGCCGCGGCCAGGCCGAGTTGCGGGCCCTGGTGGGGGCGCTCATCGGGCGCGGCGACGCGGCATCACTGGCCGAGGCTGAAGCCCTGCTGGCGAGCCTGGAGGCGAGGGGCGAAGTAAGTCCTCAATGGGTGAGGTTGATGCGTGCCTCGCTGGCTGCTGCGGGCGGGGAGAACCTTGAATTGGCCGGTCTCGCGCGGGCGGCCTGGCTGGATGCACTCGCGGCTCTGCCGCCGGAACTGGGCAGAGTGCGGCCATCCAGCGGGGAGCGGCTGCCCGACGGAAGTTTCGGCGAGCGAGGGTCCGCCGGCTATCAGCCAGACGACTATGTGGCCTTGGCCTTTGAGGCCAGGCACTTCGGCGTGGCCGAAAAGACGGGGCGCTTTGCCTATGACTTCAAAGTTGATGCCCGGCTCTACGACGGCAAGGGTGCCGAAGTGGAGAGCTTCCGGCCTCCGGCCTTCAATTATCGCGGCCAGCTTGACTACCCGGCGGAGCGATTTGGCTGGTTTGAGTTTGTGCTGCAGCAGCGCCTGCCGCGCGAACTGGCGCCTGGCGTGTATACGGTGGAGATCGGCCTGACGGACGCCCTTGCCAAAGGGGGGTGGGGCCGGGTGACTGCCAGGCTGGAGATACACATCAGGTAGCGGACGCCGGGCGGCAATTAAAGCGCAAGCGGCGGGGCTTGTCCCCGCCGCCTGATTGACTGCAGACCTGGTAGCTACTTCTTACCGGGGCAATGGCCGCCGCCCTGAGGCGGAGGACCCTTGGGGCCGCCCTGAGGCGGAGGACCCTTGGGGCCGCCCTGAGGCGGAGGACCCTTGGGGCCGCCTTGAGGCGGAGGACCCTTGGGGCCGCCTTGAGGCGGAGGACCCTTGGGGCCGCCCTGAGGCGGAGGACCCTTGGGGCCGCCTTGAGGCGGAGGACCCTTGGGGCCGCCCTGGGGCGGAGGAGGCGGCGGGCAACCGGGTCCACCCTGGGGCGGAGGAGGCGGCGGGCAGCCGGGTCCACCCTGGGGCGGAGGAGGCGGCGGGCAACCGGGTCCACCCTGGGGCGGAGGAGGCGGCGGGCAACCGGGTCCACCCTGAGGCGGAGGAGGCGGCGGGCAGCCGGGTCCACCCTGCGGCGGCTGGCCGGGCTGACCCTGCGGGGGCTGAGGCCCGCCCGGAGGTGGAGGCGGCGGCCCCTTCTTGGGCGGCTTAGGCGGCTTCTTCTTGGGATCTTTCTTTGGATCTTTCTTGGGGTCCTTTTTCGGGTCCTTCTTGGGATCCTCGGGCTCTTCTTCGTTGTTGTTGTCGTTGTTGTTGTCGCCCTCGTCCTCGTCCGCCTCGTTGTCCCCGTGGCCGTAGCCGTGGCCCTTGCCGTGCTCACCGTGGCCGGGACCGGACTCGTCCTGGTGGCCCTTGCCTTTCTCGCTGCCTTTGGACTTCTGCGAATCACCGGAGCCGGCAGGCGGGTCTGCCAGCAGTGGCGTGGCCGCAAAGGCGGCAACAGCCATCATCAAGAGGATGCGTTTCATGGCTCAGTTCCGAAGGGGACTTCGAAGGGGTACACACCATTCACGGTGGCCCCCTGAAGGGTTTCACGCGGAATACGGAAAATCGCGCTGCGCCGGCACAGGCGGCCCAAGGCAAGGACCGCCCGAAAGGCTACCTCAGCCAAGGCGTGATAGGAGCCACAGACTTCTCACCCGTCGGCGGCGGAGTCTTGAGGGGGACCGTGCCGCGCTTTAGGAAGAGCAGGGCAAAGGACGTGTCGACGGCGTTGCCCCAGTCGTTGCTTGGCGTCTGGAGACAGACGAGAGCGCCGGCGCCTTCGTTGTACCAGTCATGCTCGCCGATGTAGCGGGCGTCGCAGAGCACGCCCACGCGCTCCAGCCCGTAGAGATAGTAGTAATACCAGGCGCGGCCGAGGTTGGCGTTGCGCGTGATGGAGAAGTGGACCTCCATCCAGGCCATGCCGCTCTCCATGGACTGGGCGGCGCTCTGTTGCCAGGCCGAGTAGTTGACGTGGCTTCCAAACTCCGCGTTGCGCTGCTCGGGCGTCATCTGGGCGGCGACATCAAGCGCGATCATCAGGCAGGTCAGCCCCGAGCAAGTCATGGAACCGTAGGCGGAAGAGAGCTTCGTGGCCGGGTCAAAGCGCGCGGCTGCGGAGTAGGCCCAGCCTCTGGCCTTGACAGTCTTGCCGGCGCGCGTGAAGCGAGGCTCTCGTTCGTCAGGTGTTTCGGTCTTGCCCGGGCGGCCCGGCTTGGGCGGCTTGCCGCCGATGACGCGCTTGATGGCCGGCCCGTCGGCCTCCTGCAGCTTGCGCAGTTCCTCAACGTGGGTTCGCACGATGCCGGCGGGGATCTTCAGCCCGCAGCGCAGACAGGTGCCGAGGGCCAGAAGGGAATACTGGGTGACGGAGAGGTCGAAGCGCTCGGTTTCGGCGGCCTCGTGCTTGTAGTTCCAGAAGGGGTTCTTCTTGTTCTGGTTGGCCACGATCCAGTCCAGCAGGCGCTGCATTTCCTTGCGGTCCTCGGGACTCAGGGCCCGCTTCTGTTCCACCTTGCGACCGTCGAGAAACGAGCGCTTCTCATCGTCGCTGATGTACTTGGCCTCGTAGGCCATAAGTGAAATGGCCACCTCGTAGGTGTTGTTCACTTCCTGGGCCTTCATGGCCTCGAAGCCCGCCACGACCTTGGGGTCGTCGCTGGCAATGCCGCAAATGAGCAGCGCAAGCAGCGCCAGGGCGGTGCCCCCGCGCTTGTGGCTGGAATAGACCCACATGCCCTCTTTGTCCTGCATGTCCAGCAGGCGCTGGCGACCCGTGACGATGGCGGCATCGACGTAGCGTTTGAGGTCGGTCTCATTCGTCGTGTCGAACTCCCGGGCGAATTGCCACTCCAGCTCCCAGTCAAAGAAGTTGAAGCGCTTCACGGAACCCGCCACAGCCCCAAGCTCAAAGCTGAAGCCCCGCACGCTGAAGGCCGCCCCGCGCAGATAGCCTGCCGCGGCGTCAAAGTAGGCCGTGCAGGTCACGTTCAATTCTCGCCACACGTGAAAGGGCTTGGATTCATCGGCGGGCGCCTGGGCGTCGAGCAGGCTGTGGCGGCTGGAAACCGCGCAGGTGGACCATTTGGCGAAACTCATGGCTCCCGCGACTTCGTAGTTGCTTTGCAGCTTGAGGGCGGGGATGCCCTCGTTGCGCTCAAAGCTCCACTGCTTCTCGTACTTCTCGCCCTTTTTGGCGGACTTGCCGGGGACGTACATCGCCAGTTGCAGCAGCAGGTCTTCCCAGCTCAGGGGCGGGCAGAGTTCGTTGAGCAGGCCGGTGCCCTGGTCGCGCTTGTCGGCCTGGGCGATCTCGTAGCCGAACATGTGGAAGTGCCCCCTGGGGGGCTGGACCAGATTGTCGATTTTGTCGGCGACTTTGCGCTGTGCCGGGGCCTGCTCGGCCTTGGTGTTGTTGAACAGCAGATAGACACGCTTGGGAAGGCGCCAGCGCAGCTCAAAGGCGTTGTCCTGTGCCGTTGCCGGGGCCAGGGCGGCCCAGACCAGGCAGACGGCGGCCGCGGTGAGATGCAGGCATGCGCGAACGCTTGACACCGGACGCTCCCGTGCTTGGACGATGAATGACAGTGCCCACAGGCTAGCCCCGGAGGCCCGATTTTGAAGCCCCCAAGAGCCATGATGACAAAAGTATGTCAGGTTGCGCGACAGCGAGAACCGCTGGGTGGGCCTATCGATCCAGAGAAGCCAGGCGCTCACGGGCCGTCTTGAGCAACTCGCCGACATCCTTCCTGCGGCTCTCAAGCGTGGACTTGAGGGATTTGGCCTCGTCCATCAGGCGCTTGTGGCCGTCGGCGCCGGCGAACCTGGCGTCATTCTTGATCAGGTTTTCGGCCCGTTTGATTTCAGTGTCCAGGCGGGATTGCTCGCCGCCGGCCCATGTGATGTAGGCGTTGAAGCGGGCCTTGTCGTCCTGCTTGATGGCCGCGCACACCGCCGGGTCAGCGACCGACGAAGTATCCGTCCTGGCCGGCACACCCGGCAGCGCCCCCAGGGCCGCAGACCAGGTTCCCAGGGCCTCGCCGGCCTTGCGGGCGCGGGAGTTTGCGTCACCCTGGGCGTTGATCTGCTCTTCGGCGACCTTGCTGGCCTCGGCCCGCAACGCGCCGCGCTTGTCGGCCAGGGTTTCGGCGGCCTGCATGCGGGCGGCGCTGGCCTTGCGGGCGGCCTCGTCCAGCTTGACGGCCTCCGACTTGAGCTTTGCCTTTTCCGCGTCCGGGGCAGACTTCTGTTTGTCGAGGTTGTCCTTGAGGCTCTCGGCGGCGCGCGTCTCGGCTTTTACAGCCTCTTTGTATGTGTTCTCGGCCGCGGTCACTTCGCGCTGCAACTGCTCGATGTCGTCGGCGCGCGCAATGCCGCCGAGCGTGAGCAGAAGCAGGAGCAAGCCCCCCGCGCTAAGTGCCAGGTTTCTGAATGCCATATTTCTTCATCTTGTATTGCAACGCCGTGCGCCCCACTCCCAGCACCCTTGCCGCCCGCGACTGGTTCCAGCCGCTCTCGTTCATGGCCGCCAGAATCGCGTTTTTCTCGATGCGCTCGAGGTCGCCCGTCAGGCCCTGGGCGGCCGGGGCGGCCGGCCCGCCCTGAACTTCCGCCGGCAGGTCCTGCACCCGCAGCTCTGTGGCCGGCGCCAGCGCCACCATGCGCCGCAGGGCGTTCTCCAGTTCCCGCACGTTGCCCGGCCAGTTGTGGGCCTTCAGCGCCGTCATTACGGAATCCGGGCAGGCCTGCCTGGCGTTCTCTTTCTTCAGGAAGTGGCGCACGAGCAGGGGAATGTCCTCGGGCCGCTCCCGCAGGGGAGGCAACTGGACCGTGACCACATTGACGCGGTAGTAAAGATCCTCGCGGAAGGTTCCGGCGCGGGCGAGCGCGCGCAGGTCCTTGTTGGTCGCGCACACCAGCCGCGTGTCCACCTTGATGCCCTCGCTGCCGCCGACGCGCTCGATGTGCTTGTCCTGCAGCACGCGCAGCAGCTTGACCTGCGTTGAGGCGGGCAACTCGCCCAGTTCATCGAGAAAGAGCGTGCCGCCGCTGGCCATTTCAAAGCGCCCCTTGCGCTGGCTGTCGGCGCCGGTAAAGGCGCCCTTTTCGTGCCCGAAGAGTTCGCTTTCAAGCACGCCCGGAGCCAGGGCGGAGGCATTGACCGCCACGAAGGCCTTGGCGGCCCGGGGGCTCAACGCGTGCACGGCACGCGCGACGAGCTCCTTGCCTGTTCCGCTTTCTCCCAGAATCAGCACGGGCACGGCCGAACGCGCTGCGCGCTTGACGATGTCGGCCACCTCCACGAGCTGGGGTGCGCGGCCCACGAGGCCCGGCAACACTTCGTCACTTTCGAGTTCCGGCTGCGGCAGGGGCTCTTCGCCCGGCTTCTGGCGCGAGGCGCGGCCTTCTTCGATAGCCCGCTCCACCTTGAACTCGAACTCGCCGAGGTCGAAGGGCTTTTCGATGAAATCGGAGGCGCCCAGGGCCATGGCCTGCACGGCATCTTTGACGCTGCCGTGCGCGGTGATGAAGATGAACGGCGGCACGTCGCCCTGCTTGCGCAGCTCCTTGAGGAAGCCCATGCCGTCAAGGCGCGGCATCTTGAGGTCGCTGACGATGGCGTCAAAGCGGCGACGCTTGCAGGCGTCCAGGGCGGCAAGGCCGTCGGCGGCCTGCGTCACGTCGATCTTGCGCGCGGACATGGCCAGGCTGAGCATGTCGCGCATGGATTCCTTGTCGTCCACTACCAGGATGTGCGGGCGTTCTGCCATGGGCGGTCTCACTCTGTCTTCTTGGCGAATGTCGCCTTGAACATCGTACCCGAGGGCCCGGTGCGGACCAGCAAAAGCTCGCCGCCGAGATCACGCAGCAGGCGCCGCGAAATGGCCAGACCCAGGCCCGTGCCGTCAGCCTTGCCGGTGACGAAGGGCTCGAACAGGCGGCCCCGCACTTCCTCGGGAATGCCCGGCCCGTTGTCCTCAAATTCCACGGTCACCATCTTGCCGTTGAATGCCGCGCGGATGTCGAGCCTGCCCCCGCCGGCGTTTTCGCGCAGGGCCTCGGCGGCGTTGACTCCCAGGTTCATCAGGGCCTGCCGCAGCGACGTGGCGTCGACTTCGAGCTCGGGCCCCTCATCGCAGTGCAGTTCCACCTGCACCTGCCCGCCGCTGCGCGCTTTGGCCGCATCGACCACGGGGGCCAGGGCAGACCTGAGGGTGAGTTTTTCGGGCGAGCCGTGGGCGCCGCGCGAAAAAGCCAGGAAGTCGCGCACGACGCGGTCCAGGGCGCTGATCTCTGCGACGAGCTTGTCGGACATTTTCTTCTGCAGGGGGTCCTCCAACTGGCGCGAGATGAGCTCGGCGTAGCCGCGCATGGCGGCCAGGGGGTTCTTGATCTGGTGGGCCATGCCCGCGCTGAACTGGGCCAGTTCGGCCAGGCGGCGCTGGCGGGCGAGGTCAGCCAGCAGGCGGGACTCGTAGCGGGCAATCAGCAGGGCCGCGGCCAGGGTCACGATGAAAACGGCCCCGACCATGGTTCCAAGCACCACGCGCAGGGTAACCAGGCGATCCTGGTTGTCGCGGATCTGGGCCTCACGATCAAGCCGGCCGCGCTCACGGATGGCGTGGAGGCGTTCGACGTAGTCGGCCTCCAGTTCGATGGCGACGGCGAAGTTGGAAGGGGCTCCGGTGTCGAGGTCGCGGACGGGGGCAAAGGCATTGCGGTAAACCCGGCCCCGCTCGTCGGTGTATTCAATGGTGGTCACGGGGCCCTGCGAGAAACAGGCCTCCAGCTCGTTGGCATCCTGTCCGAATTGCGCGGGCAGCCCGAATTTGCGGCCGTCCGTGTCCACGACCAGTGTTCCGTCACGTTTGACCAGGGCCGCCCGCCGCACCCCGGACTCCTGCTGCAGGGCGGCCAGGCGCTTGCGGTAAAGCTGCGCCAGCTGGTCGTGCTCGCTCTGGATGCCGTCAAGGCCCTGGGTGCTGATGCCCGCGGCAGCGGAGGCGGCGTAGGTTTTCAGCCGCCGCGAAAGCTGCTCGGCGTAGCCCTCGCGCACTTCGCTGCCCTGCTTGTCGGCCACCTGGCGGCGGCGTTCGGCCTGCTCGTCGTAGCCGCTCTTGATCTGCCAGTAGGAGAACAAGGCGCCGATGCTCAGGGCGGCCGCTACCACCAGCGTGAATGCCAGGCCCAGGATGAAACTGCGGCTGTTACGGGCCTGGGCCATGGCTTACCAGTCAAATCCCACGAACAAAGAGACCTGGTGGGCCAGATAACCCTCGTTGTTGAGGTCGCTGGTCCGGCGCTGGAAGTCGTAACGGGCCCCGACCTCGAGTGTCCATACGAAGTTCACGCCCAACTCGACGTTGATGCCCAGGTAGCGCTCGAACACGGATTCACGGCTGGCGCCCGGCACGTCGGGGTCGGCGCGCTCATCGAACTCGCGCGTCCAGACGTCAAAGCCGCCGCCGATGCGGACAATGGCGAACCTGAATTCCGTCTGCACCGTCAGGCCGTACTGCCAGTAGCGGTTGAAACCCTGGGCGCTGTCGTCCTGCCGGCGCGCGTAGATCTTCGCATGGGACTGGTGAAAGCCCCAGAACCGCAGGCGCGCCCTGGCGCCGTATTCGAGGCGCAGCAGTTGCAGCTTGTCGCCGTCGGCGCTGAACGTATCCGGGTGCAGGTCGAACTGCTCTCGGAACCACTCATACTGGAACATGATGTAGGGGCCCACGGTGAAGAACTGCCAGAACCTGAGTTCGGGCGAGAAGTCGATGCCGAACTCCCAGCTGTCCTTGCTGCCCAGTGAGTTGACGCCCAGCACGTCGGAGGCCTCGGGGTTCTCCTCTTCGCTGTAATCGGTCAGGCGCGCCGAGAGGCCCCACTCAAGGTAAAGCACGCCCGCGGGCATCCAGCCAAACCAGGACCGGGCCCGGAAGTCGCCGCGCCGCAGGTCATCCTGACGCGTGAGGGGCCCGACAATCTCGTAGTTCTGCTGCTGGTCGTAGAGCGCCTCGACGCGGATGCCGCCCCCAAAACCCGGCTTGTCGACAGGGTGCTTGAGGAAGGCCGCAAGCCAGAGGTCAAAGATGTTGGCGTCTTCGGCGTCGTCCTGCCCGAAGTAGAGCCGGCCCGAGGCCCTGCCCTCGACGCCCAGCGCAATGATGTCGGCGATGTTCACCCCGAAGAACGCCGCCGCGCGCCCGTCCGCGAACCAGCCGCTGTCTTCGTTGCGGTCTTCCTTGAAGATGTTGGTGTCAAAGCCGACGCCGGCCCTGGCTGAAATGCCCCAGCCCACGCGGTCGCGCGAGAAGGTCAGGGGGCCGCGGTCTTCTTCCTGCTTGTCCTTGTCCTCCGCCTTCTCCGCCGGTTTGTCGGAGGGCGGCGGCGTGGCGGAGCCCAAATCGCCCTGGGCCAGAACGGGAGTACAGCACAACAGCGCGGCAATCAACCAAAGGCGCATAGGATGCGCTCCGAGCGGGGACGAGGGGTGCGGCCAATGTAGAGCTTGGGCCGCCGTAACACAACGGCAGCCGACAGTGGGGCCATACTGTCGGCTGCCTCCCGTTGTCGCCCAAGAACCGTTCCCGGGCAAGGGGGCCGGTAGCAGCCTCTGTGCCAATGCGCGCCGCAGACAGAAGCGCCGCGCAAACCTTGAAACGGCGCGGCTTGCGGCACGTTGACGGTTTGTACGGGCCGGCTTGACCTGCCCGATTGCAGGCGATTTGCCAAGGCAATCTGCCGGATTTCTGGCAGCGACAGGCCTTGTGCGGCTGTTGAAATCGAGGCCCGGCCTTTGGCGGCGGGCCGCGAGTTACCTTCGTTCAATGACCCGAGCATAAGGGCGAAATCGTTGCTAAACTGCTTGGCTCGATTTTTCGGCTTAGAGGTGCAACTTGACGAATCCCAAGGGCCCCGCAATCGTGCAGGCCGACCGCAGCATCCTGCTCGAAGTCAATCACCCTGACTTCGAGGCGGCGCGAGATGCTTTGGCCGCGTTTGCCGAGCTGGTCAAGAGCCCCGAGCACATCCACACCTACCGCATCAGTGCCCTCTCACTCTGGAACGCGGCGGCCACGGGCCTGAGCGTGGCCCAGGTGATCGAAGCCCTGGAGCGTTTTTCGCGCTACGACATCCCGGATGTGGTGCGGTCCGAGGTGGTCGAGTACATGGGCCGCTACGGCCGCCTCACCCTCGAGGCCGAGGGCGGGCGCTTCATTCTGCGCTCGACGGATGCCGCGCTGCTCAAGCAGATTGCCCATCACAAGGCGGCGGGCAGGTACTTCGAGGGGGCTCTGGGCGATGACCGCCTGATCGTGACGCCCAGCGCGCGCGGCTTCGTCAAGCAGGCCCTGGTCAAGATCGGCTTTCCCGTCGATGACATCGCCGGTTACACGCCCGGGGCGCCGCTGGACGTGCGCCTGCGGGAGCAGACAGTCAGCGGCCGGCCCTTTGAGCTGCGCCAGTACCAGTCGGAGTCGGCGCGTGTGTTCTACGCGGGGGGCGGCGCGCGCGGAGGTTCAGGCGTGGTGGTGCTGCCCTGCGGCGCGGGCAAGACGGTGGTGGGCATTGCCTGCATGGCCCAGGTCAAGGCCCACACACTGGTGCTGACGGCGAACGTGGTGGCGGTTCGCCAGTGGATCCGTGAACTGCTGGACAAGACCAACCTCCGGCCCGACCAGGTAGCCGAGTACACCGGCGACAACAAGAGTATCGCGCCCGTCACGATTGCGACCTACCAGATCGTGACCTACCGCAAACGCAAGAGCGAGGAGTTCCCGCACTTTGCACTGTTCTCGCGGGGAGACTGGGGCCTGATTATCTACGACGAAGTCCATCTGCTGCCGGCGCCGGTGTTCCGCGCCACAGCCGAGATCCAGTCGCGGCGCCGCCTGGGTCTGACGGCCACACTGGTGCGCGAAGACGGACTGGAGGAAGACGTGTTTTCGCTGGTGGGGCCCAAGCGCTTTGACGTGCCCTGGCGCGTGCTGGAAAAGCAGGGCTGGATTGCCACGGCGGACTGCACGGAAGTCAGGGTGGAGATGCCCGGCCAGGGGCGTCTGGGCTATGCCGTGGCCGACCAGCGAGAGCAGTATCGCCTGGCGGCGGAGAACCCGCGCAAGCTCGATGTACTCGAGGCGCTGATGAAGCTGCACAAGGACGATCACGTGCTGATCATCGCGCAGTATCTCGACCAGCTCCACGCCATCTCGGAGCGGTTCAACATACCGGTGATCGAAGGCAAGACGCCCGTGAAGCGGCGCGAAGAGCTTTACGCCAAGTTCAGATCCGGAGAGGTCAACCCCCTGCTGGTGAGCAAGGTCGGCAACTTCGCCATTGACCTGCCCGAGGCCAACGTCCTGATCCAGCTTTCGGGCACGTTTGGTTCGCGGCAGGAAGAGGCCCAGCGTCTGGGGCGCATCCTGCGTCCCTACGGCGACAACCTGGCCCACTTCTACACCATCGTCACGCGCGAAACGCGGGACCAGGATTTTGGCGCCAAGCGGCAGCTCTTTCTGGTGGAGCAGGGCTACCACTATCGGGTCGTGGACGCCGAAGACGTAATCGAGGGCCGCATGACGGTGGATCGACGCACGGTGGGTGCAGGGAGCGAGGCATGAAGTTTCATCTGCATGTCGGGGTGATCGAGACCAGCGATGAAGCGACGCTGGAGGAGCTGCTGGCCGTGACGAGGCTGGGACCGCGGGTTCTGGCGCGCGTGGCGCCCAATGTCGCCATCCTGGAGCGCGAAGATGCCCAGAGCGCTCTGGAAGAGCTGGAGAAACGGGGCCTCCATCCCAAGGTCAGCAAGTGAGCCGCACCACGGGACAACTTCAGGGTTACCGCGCCGGCGAGCTGGACCTGCTTGGCGTGCTGGAAACCGCCATTGCCCAGAACCCCCGCCTGCTCAAGGGCGGCCTGCCCAACCTGGCCTTTTTCAAGGCGGCCAATGATGCGCTGCTGGAGCCGGACTCAGCGGACGACGGGCGCGGCTTTCCCCAAGTGGAGTTCTGGCTGGCGCTGTCGCGGGGTGCGGGCCTCGTGGCGGCGCGCGACGGCCGCCTTGAGCCCACGGCCGCCGCCGACCGCTTCTTCGCGCTGCCCTTTGAGCAGCGCCGGGCCGAGCTGCGCGAAGCCTGGCTCACGTGCACTGAACTCAACGAACTGACCTTCGCCCCCGACCTGGAACTTCCGGGACTCAAGAAGCTGCGCACCGTGGATGTCGTGAGCGACGTGCCGCCGCCGCAGCGCGTTCAGGACATGAGGCGCGGCGTGGTGCGCCTTTTGAGAGAAATCAGCGCAGAAACAGCCCTTTCCTCACTGCTGACTCTGGCCGAAGCCCGCCTGCGCGACGTGCTGATTGACCATTCGGACGATGCCAGCTGGCGCCACGTTTTCTATCGCGGCATCCGCGAGCGTGGCGCCGCCGAGGATCTGGAACGCGCCGGACGCTGGCGCAAGGTCGAGGGCGCGTTCATCCGTGTGCTCTGTGAGTTGCCCCTGAGCCGCCTGGGCTACCTGGCCTGGGATAGCTCGCGGGCCGTTCTGGAGCCCCTGGACGAACCCGTGCCGGAGGGCGCGGCGGAAATCGTGGTGCAGCCGAACTTCGAGGTAGTCGTGCTGGGGGAGACGCCGGACACTGCCAAGGTCTGGCGCCTCGCCCGTTTCACGGAGCCCGTGCCAGGCCGTCGCGTGCGCAAGTATCAGCTTGAGAAGAAGCGCTTTGCCGAGGCCCTGGGCCGCGGCCAGAACGCGCAGGACCTGGTGGCGCTGCTTGCGGCCATGTCGCGCACGCCGCTGCCTCAGAACGTGAAGTTCTCGCTCGACGACTGGGGCCAGTTGACCGAGCGCATCCGCATCTGGCCCGATGCGTTGTTTGTCGAGGCCGAGGGCGTGGAGAACCTTTCCGACACCCTGCCCGCTGCGCTGGTCGAGAAGCTGGGCCTGGTGCCGCTTGGCGGCGGCCATCGCGCCTGCCCGGCACCTGACATCGCCGCCCTGCGGGCGCTCATGCCCGCGCGCCGTGCCCTGTTTGATTATTCGCGCGCCCTGCCGCGCGTCATGCGTCCGGCGAAGGGGCTGGAAATCGAGGCGCCGCGCGAAACCCTGCATTTCCGCGCGCGGCAGGTACTGGCGCTGCTGACCCGCCAGGAGGGGGCCGACCGCTATCTGCTGGACCCCGAAAAGGTCGCCAGGGCTGCGCCGGGGCTTGGCGCGCGTGAACTTCGGGGGCGCCTGGAGGGCGCCCTGACAGAGGAACTCTCGCCCCAGCTCGCGCTCGCGCTGCGCTCCTGGAGCGGTGAGTTCGGCAGTGTGTTCGTGGGCCAGGCCGAGTTGCTGTTGTGCGACGACATCGACCAGGCCAGGGCGCTGGCCCTTCAGCCGGAATTTAGCGCCTGGGTGGAGCGGCAGCTTTCCACGACGGCGTTTTTGCTGCGGCCCGGAGCCGGCGAACGCGTGCGCGCCTTTCTGAAGCTCTTGGGGCCTGGGACCGTCAGGTCTTCGCTGGCGGGGCGAGCCAAGCCATGAATGCGAGTCTGCGGTCTCTGATTCTGATCCTTTTACTGCTGCCCGCCGGCTGCATCGTTCCCGGCGCTCCGGACGAAAGCGACCTCAACGCGGTGGACGACAACGCGGTGGTGCTGGTCGATCGCATCAAGGACAAGCCCACCGACCTCGAAGCTCACGCCGACCTGCTGCGCCTTCAAATCCAGCGCGGCGATGCCGAAGGCGCGCGCGGCACCGTGGAACACGCCATGTTCCACAATCCCGGGGACTTCAGGGCGCCTCTGCTGGCCGCCCAGTTCTACCGCTGGCAACTGGACCTGATTACGGCCGAGAAGATGCTGCTGAAGTCCCGTGATCTTGCTCCCGCCGCCGTAGAGCCGCGCATTGCCCTGGCCGCGCTTTACAGCGAGTGCGCGCTCGAAGAGCAGGAACTTCAGCAGCGGCGCATCGTGACCGAACTGGCCGAGGCCGCCTTCCGCGCCGAGTTCGAACTCGATTATGCCTACGCGCTTTCCCATGCGGGCAGGGCCGCGGAGGCTGCCCAGGCCGCCCGCCGCGTCGTGGAAGCTGCCGGCGCGGGCAAGTCACGGGCCAGAGCCTGGATCTTGCTGGCGCAACTGGCGCTTGACGCCGGAGACGAGAGAGCCTGCCTTGCCGCCGCAGTGGAAGCGCGCAAGGCCGACATGCGCGAACGCGGCCCCTTGCGCTTTGTGGCACGCCTGGCTGGCGCCGTGCAGAACCCCGAGCCTCTGCTGAAGACCTTTGATGAGGCCCTGGCGACGCAGGAGGACCCCGAGGCCCGCTTTGCGGCCCTGTTCGGGGCCTGGACGGCCTGCACGAAACTGGCCGCGGCCGGGGGCAAGAACCCCGACGGTGAGGACGCCCACGCCTACTGGGTTCGCCTTCGCGATCTCGATCCCGGCCAGGTGGATGCCCTGTCGCGGCGTTACCAGGTTGTCAGCCTGCTGCCAGCCTACAGCGAAGAAACCGCCGCCGTGAAGCAGATGATTGAGGCGCAGCGCGTGGGCCTGCCGGCGACGGCCCAGAACCTCGAGCGCCTCATGCTGCTGTGGCGCGCCGAAGACTGCCTGCGCCTGGGGGCCGCCCGCCCCAGCATCGATGCTTTGCGCACGCTGGCACAGGCCGAGCCTGCGCTGCCGGGCCTGCGGCTGATGCTGGCCACGGCGCTGTTTGTCGCCCGCCAGGACGTTCCATGCCGGGCGCTGCTGGCCTCGCTGCTGGCGGAAGCCAAGTCCGAGCCGGACGAACTCATGGCTCTGCTGTGGCAGCTCGACCTGAGGGCCGGCAAGGCCCCGGATCTGGTCCGGGCCCTCGAGGCCCGGGGCGAGCAGACCACCCAGGCCGCCCTCTGGACGCTGGCGGTGGCACGCTTCCACACGTACCGGAGCGGCGAGGGCAAGACCGCGGGCGGCAAGTAACCTATTTGAAGGCGCTCTCAAAGCGTTGTGCCCGCACGGGCTTGTGCTGCTCATTGAGCCAAACGCCCACAATGTCAAAGCGCAGGGGGCCGTGGAGCTGGTGGCGGGGCAGGAGGCGCCTGGCCGTCTTGACCACCTGGCGTTGCTTGCGGCGATTGACGGCCTCGCGGGGAGCGAGGAGGCCCCCTTCGCGGCGGGCGCGCACTTCGACCACGACGATGCCGTCAAAGCCCCTCTGGCGTCCGACGAGGTCGAGTTCTCCCCGTTCGTCGCCAAGATTGCGCGCCAGCAGGGTGAAGCCCTGCTGCAGCAGGAATTCGAGGGCGAAGTCCTCGGCCAGGTCGCCCCGCGCGCGGGTGGGGGAGGCGCCGCGCCGCCTTGGGCGAAGGCGCGCCATGACTTCATCCCACACGGACTCGATCAGTTCGAGGAGGAACACGGAGGCATTATCGCGCCCCCCGGACTGAATGCCACAGAGCGCCCCAACGAAAAGGCCCGCCGCAAGGCGGCGGGCCCCAAACACGAGGGCGAGACTACTTCTTGGCTTCGCCGGCGCCGGCCTTGGCGGCCGCCTTGGCGGCTGCTTCCGCCTTGGCTTTGGCCTTGGCCTCGCGCTTGGCGCGGGACGCCTGGGCCTGCTTCTCCTTCGCGGCGGCCTCTTCCTTGGCGACCTGCTCGGCTTCTTCGGCGGTCAGCTTCTTCACGCGCGACTCGTCCACCTTGCCAAGGTGCTCGGCGTTGAGCTTTTCCTCAACGCGCTGGGCCTTGCCGACGCGCTTGCGCAGGTAGAACAGCTTGGCGCGACGGACCTTGCCGGCGCGCTTGACCTCGATACTCACGACGTTGGGGCTGTGCAGGGGGAAAGTGCGCTCGACGCCCTCGCCGTCCACGATGCGGCGCACGGCGAAGGTTTCGCGCAGGCCGCCACCGCGGCGGGACACAACGATGCCGCTGAAGAGCTGCACGCGCTCTTTGTCGCCTTCCTTGATGCGCACGCCGACATCGACCGTGTCACCCACGTTGAACTGCGGCAGGCTGGTCTTCTTGATTTCCCGGGCTTCAAAAGGCTTGGCAAAGCTGCTCATGGTTTTGCTCGCTTCAGGCCCCCTTGGGGCGGTTACTGGTCATGTTCCTGCACAACGCTGCGACTCTGGCCTCACGGCTGCAGCAGGTCCGGACGGCGCTGCTGCGTTCTCTTCAGCGCCTGCTCATGGCGCCACTTCGCTATCTCCGCGTGGTGCCCGCTCAAAAGCACGTCCGGCACCTTCATGCCCTCGAACTCGGGAGGGCGCGTGTACTGCGGATACTCCAGGCGCCGCCCTTCAAACGCGGGGCCGAAACTCTCCTCCAGCGTGCTGGCGTCGTCGCCCAATACGCCGGGCAGCAGCCGCACCACCGCATCCACGATCACCAGCGCCGCCAGCTCACCGCCCGAAAGAACGAAATCTCCGATGCTGATCTCGTCCCATGCAAAGCCCTGCCGGATGCGCTCGTCAAAACCCTCATAGCGCCCGCACAACATCAGCAGGCGCGGCTTGTGGGCCAGCTCCCGAGCGACGGCCTGGTTGAACACCCGCCCCTGCGGGGTCAGCAGCACCAGGTGAGCCTGGGGGCCCTGCCCCTGCACATCGCGGATGGCCTTGAACAGGGGCTCGCACTTGAGCACCATGCCCGGCCCGCCCCCGTAAGGGCGGTCGTCCACGCTCTGGTGAACGCCCGTGGCATAGTCACGGAAATTCGTGACCCGGTACTCGGCCGCGCCCCGCTCCGCGGCGATGCGGGGAATGCTCTCGGACAGGCAGGCATTCACCATCGCCGGAAACAGGGTAAGGATGTCAAAGCGCATGCGCGCGCCTCGCTTCCGGCGGCTCACTGATCGCGCCTGGCCGCGGGCGAGCAGCGATCCGCAAGCCGCAGGCCGCTACTTCTTTTCTTCGACCTTCGTCCACTTCGACTCCACCAGCTCAAAGATGCAGCGGCTGGCATTATCGCCCACGCGCTTGCGGGCCAGCTTGATGATGCGCGTGTACCCGCCGTTGCGGTCCTTGTTGCGCGGGCCGATGTCCTTGATCAGTTTCTGCAGCGTGGTGTGTCCGACCACCTTCTGCTTGGTGACTTTTTCCTTGCCGTCATCCACGGTTTCGGTGGTCACCAGCGGGTTTTCCAGCTCGCGGTCGCCGATGAGCTGGGCGGCCTTGCGCAGCAGGTTGAGGCGTTTGACCTTGTTCTTGTCCGTGTCCTCGGGCGTCTGAGACGCTACTTTGCCCAGGTGGATGACCTTGTCAGCCAGGGGCTTGAACTGCTTGGCCTTCTCGATGGTCGTCACGATGCGCTCGTGGTCCAGGAGCGCCTTGACCATGTTCTTGCCCATGGCATGGCGGTGAGAGGGGCTGACGCCCAGCTTGCGGCCACGTTTGCGGTGTCTCATGTTTCGTCCTTCATTTTCCGGCCGCCGGTTGCGCGTGCCGCTTGTCTGCTGCCAGTGGGGCCCTGTGCATGGCAGGGCCCCGGTTCTCAGGTTCAGGCGTTGGCGCCGACTTCCTGCGCTGCGCCTTCGCCGCGCGTGGGAAGGTCGATGCCCATTTCGGCGAGATTCATGCCGAACGCCAGGCCCATGTCCTCGATCTTTTTCTTGATTTCCTTGAGCGTCGTCTTGCCCAGGTTGCGGATCTCAAGCAGGTCGTCTTCCTTGCGAGCCACGAGGTCCGCAATGGTATGAATGCGCTCGGCGCGCATGCAGTTGTTCGCGCGCACGTTGAGGTCGAGCTCCGTGATGGGGCGCATCAGCTTCATGCGCAGCTTCTCCACCTCGTCGCTCTTCTTGCCGGCTTCGCCCACCTTCGCGCCCTCGGCCAGGAACTGGTCCTTGAGCTCGTAGTACTGCACAAAGGGGTTGAGGTGCTTGCGCATGATCTTGGCGGCTTCCACCAGCGCAAACTCCGGGTCCTTGGTGCCGTCCGTCCAGATTTCGAGGATCAGGCGGTCGTAGTTGGTCAGCTTGCCCACGCGGGTGTACTCGGTCTTGAAGCGCACGCGCGTGACGGGGCTGAAGGCCGCGTCAAGGTGAATCAGGCCAAGCTCCTGCTGCCCCTGGCTGAGTTCCTCGGCGGTCACGTAGCCGCGGCCGCGCTGCACCGTCAGCTCCATCTCAAAGGCGCGGTCCTCGGCCAGGTGGCAAAGCACCAGCTCGGGGTTGAGGATTTCCAGCTCCGGGTCTTCCTTGAAGTCCGCCGCGGTGATGGCGCCCTTCTTGCGGGCGCTGAGCGTGAGGACCTTGGGGCCGTCCACGTTGAGCCGCACGCGCAGCTTCTTGATGGCCAGAATGATGAGGGGGACGTCTTCCACGATGCCCTTGGGGCTCTCGAACTCGTGGCTGACGCCCTTGATGCGGACCGACGTGACCGCCGTGCCTTCCAGGCTCGAAAGCAGAATGCGGCGGAGGCTGTTGCCGATGGTGGTGCCAAAGCCGCGCTCGAAAGGCTCGACTTCGAACTTCGCGTAACGCTCGTTCTGGGATTCTTTGTCGCAGATAAGACGGTTGGGGAGCTCCAGCCCACGCCAGCGGATTCTCATTCGTATTCTCCCAGGCTCTAGCTTTGCGCGGCGATCTCGGCGGGGATGTCCGCCCATCTGGTTGCCGGCAAAGGTTCCCTCTCGATGTTGAGTCTTTGACCCGTGAAGTCCGTGCCCTGCAGCCCCTGCGCGTTGTCAGACGCGACGACGCTTCTTGGGCCGGCAGCCGTTGTGCGGCAGCGGCGTGACGTCCTCGACGCTCTTGACCTCGATGCCGCTGGACTGCAGGCCGCGGCAGGCCGAGTCACGGCCCGCGCCGGGACCCTGGACGCGGCATTCCACTTCGCGCACGCCCATCTTCTTGGCCTTGTCGGCGACGTTTTCGCCGGCGCGCTGCGCGGCGAAGGGAGTGCCCTTGCGCGAGCCCTTGAACCCCATCGATCCGGCGCTGTCCCAGCACAGGGTGTCGCCGTTGAGGTCGGTGATGGTGATGATGGTGTTGTTGAAGGTGCTCTTGATGTGCGCAATGGCGCGGGGGACGTTGCGCTTGGCCTTCTTGACCTTGACCTTGGGCTCTTTGCCGCCCTCTTTCCCCGCGTCTTTGGCGCCGGCCGCTTCCTTGGCCGGAGCTTCCTTGACTGCTGCGGCAGCGGCCGCAGGCTTCTGTTCTTCCTTCGCCATTTCTCTCTTTCCTTCCGGATCTCCCCAGCCCTGGCTGGTCCCCGGGACAGTTGCACGCGCAGGCGTGCGTTGCAGCGGCCACGGAGCCCCCCGCCGTGGCAGGGGGCCCCGCGCCGAAGCTTACTTCTTGGTCGCGAGCTTCTTGCCCGCGATGGTCTTTCTTGGGCCCTTGCGCGTGCGCGAGTTGGTGCGGGTGCGCTGGCCGCGAACCGGCAGGTTCGCGCGGTGGCGCAGGCCGCGGTAGCACTTGATGTCGCGCAGGCGGTTGATGTTCTGGGTGCGCTGGCGGCGCAGGTTACCTTCAACGACAAAGTTCTTCTCGATGAAGGCCGCAATGCGCGTCAGCTCTTCGTCCGTCAGAGTCTTGCTCTGGCGCGAGGGGTCCAGGCTCAGGCCTTCGCAGATCTTGCGGGCCACAGTCGGACCCACGCCATAAATGTAGCGGAAGGCGTAAGGAAGCTGCTTGTTCGGCGGAACGTCCACACCCAGAATACGCGGCATTGCTTGCTCCGAGATTCGCGCCCGGCGGCGCGCATTGGTTCACGGTTTCGAAGATCAACCCTGGCGCTGCTTGTGGCGCGGGTCCTTGCTGCAGATCACGCGCACGACACCCTTGCGCCGGATGACCTTGCAACCTTCACAGATGCGTTTGACAGAGGCTTTCACTTTCATGTTTAACTCGCTTCTCGCGCGGGCATGCCGCGCCTGCTTCGTTCTGAGAACTAGTTGCGGTAGATGATGCGGCCGCGGTCAAGGTCGTAGGGACTCAGCTCGATGGTGACCTTGTCGCCCGGCAGAATGCGGATGTAATGCATGCGCATTTTCCCGGACACCGTGCAAAGCACCTGTTGCTTGTTCTCCAGCTCCACCCTGAACATGGCGTTGGGCAAGGCCTCCACCACCGTAGCCTCCACCCTGATCGCCGCTTCCTTGGCCATAATGCTCCACACCTTGCCGGTTCTGCTGAAAGCCGCCCCAGGCGGGCTTCCCGCACGCAAAGCTCGCCCAATTCAGGCGTTGAGCAGTTTCTTGCGCGCGCAAAACAACACGCCTCCGCTTCGCGGAAACGTGTGGGGCGAGAAGGCTAGCAATGGAGGCATGGACTCGCAAGGTCAAGCACGAAAAAACTGCTTTCTCCTTGCTTGCGGCACCGCACAGGTTCCGCTACGAGAGCCTTAAGTCGCTATTTTCGTCGGCGCTCCCCGCGGAACGCTCAAGATCCGGTGCCCGTCCTCGACCACCGCCACGTCGTGCTCAAAGTGGGCCGAGAGCGAGCCGTCCTGCGTCACGATGGTCCAGCCGTCGGCGTGGCGCTCGGTCAATTCCGTGCCGATGTTCACCATGGGCTCGATCGCCAGCACCATGCCCACCTCAAGCTTCAGGTCCAGATCGCGGGCGTTGCGGCCGCGCGGCACGTAATTGGGCACCTGCGGCGGTTCCCACAGGCTGGTGCCCAGCCCGTGCCCGACGAATTCCTTGACGCACCAAAGACCGTGCTGTCCCTCGACGAAATCCTGGATGGCGGCGCAGACCGTGCGCAGTTTGACGCCCGGCCTGACCAGGGCAATGGCGCGGCGAAGCGCCTCTTCCGTAACCCGGATCAGGCGCAGGGCCTCTTCGCTGACGCGGCCCACGGGCACGGTGATGGCGCAATCGCTGTACCAGCCGATGCCGCGGGAGTCGCGCACGATGACCCCGACGTCGCCTTTGAAGAGGTCGCCCTCCTTCAAGACGCGGTCGGAAGGCAGCCCGTGGACGATTTCGTGATTCACGGAAGCGCAGATCGTGCCCGGAAACTCGAAGGGCGCCCCCGCGGCCAGCACGCCCTGGAAGGCCGGAACGGCCCCCTGCTTGCGGATGTGCTGCTCGCAGGCACGATCAACCTCGGCGGTGGTGACGCCGGGCTTGACCATGTCGCGCATGATCTGGTGGCACTCGGCTGCAATGCGCCCCGCCTCCGCCATCACTTCGATCTCGGAGGGGGTCTTGAGCCTGATGCGATCGCCGCGCGACATGCCGATGTCCGTGTGCTAGAGCCTGGTGACCACTGCGCTCATTACCGCAAAGATTTCATCCACGCCCTTCGTTGCGTCAATCTCCCGCAGAAGGCCCTGACTCCTGTAACGCTCGACCAGGGGGCCCGTATTCGCGGCATACTCCTCCAGCCGCTTGCTGACTTTGTCGGCCGCGTCGTCGGAACGCTGGTAGGTTTCGCCCCCGCAGAGGTCGCACTTGCCCTCGACCCTCGTGGGGTTGAACTTGACGTGAGAGATGGCGCCGCACTGGCGGCAGGTGCGGCGGCCGCTGATGCGCTCCACAATGACGGCATCGGGCGCCGCGAAGTAGAGGGCGGCGGCAATCTGCTCGCCGCGCCGCTGCAGCACCTTGCCCAGCTCGACATCCTGGCCCACCGTGCGGGGAAATCCGTCAAAGATGAAGCCCTGGCCGCAATCCCCCCGCTGCAGGCGGTCCTCCACGAGGCCCACGGTCACCTCGTCGGGAACGAGCTTGCCCGCGTTGACGAATTCCTTGGCCTTGAGCCCCAGGGGCGTCTCCCGTTTCATGTGGTCGCGGAAGAGGTCTCCCGTCGAGATGTGAGGCAGCTTCAGGGCCTGGGCGAGCTTTGCTGCCTGTGTGCCCTTGCCGACGCCGGGAGGGCCGAGGAAGACCAGCACAAGTTTCTTCACGGCAGGCTCCCTTTGCGCAATCACGCGCGTGGCGGGGGGCAGCGTCTTCCGCGGCGCCGGCTTCAGCACCCGCTTGCCCTTGGTCGCGGCCTTGCGCGCGGGCTTCTTTGCTGCGCGCTTGGTCCGGGGCGGGGTCTTGCGCGCGATCTTGGCGGCCGCGCGCCGGGGTTTTGACTTCGCGGTGCGCGCCTTGGGCTGTGGGCGCTTGCGCTGTTTCCCTGCGGGTTTCCTGGCGCGCTTTGGCGCCTTCTTTTTTGCCATGGCTGGTCCTCAATGAAAGCGGGCGCAGCATAGCCGCGCCCGCGAACGTCGGCATACGGAAATCAGCGGCGGCGCTGGCCGACCATGCCCGTGTAGGCGTCGTAGTTGCGCTGGATGAGTTGAACCTCGATTTTCTGAATCAGGTCCAGGGCCACGTGGACGACGATCAGGATGCCGGTGCCGCCCATGAAGCGGAAGAACATGCGGTTCTGGGAGAGGGACTCCGAGTCGCCAAAGACGAAGTGCATGGCCTCGGGAATCATGACGGGGACGACGGCGACAAGGCAGAGGAACGTGGCGCCTGCCAGAGTCATGCGCCGCAGAATCTGGCTCAGGTAAGTGACGGTATCCTTGCCGGGGCGGACGCCGGGAATGAAGGCGCCCCACTCCTTGAAGTTCTTGGCCAGCTCGATGGGGTTGAACTGGAGCTGAGTCCAGAAGTAAGTGAAGAAGAAGATGAGCACGATGTAGCCAAGGGTGTAGGTAAAGCCGCTCTGGTTCATCGCGTCCTTGGCGTCGGTCATCAGGTTGCCCCAGAAGCCGCCGCCCGCGCCCACCTGTTCAAGAAGACCGAACAAGACCAGAGGCAGGGTCATCAGTGCCGAAGCAAAGATAATGGGGATCACGCCGGCCTGGTCGATGCGCAAGGGGAAGGTCTGGCGCTGCCCGCCGGCCACCTTGCTGCCGCGCACATGCTTGGCGTGCTGGATGACGATCTCACGGCGCGCCAGTGTGATGATGACGACGCCGGCGGTGATGGCCGTGAACATGACCACGAGGGTGACGAGGCTGAGGAAGGCATCGAGAGAAGCCTTGGGGTCCACCTTGCTGTCCAGCATGGGCTGCATGAGCGAAATGACGGCCTGGGGGATGGAGGCGATGATGCCCGCCTGGATCAGCAGGGACACGCCGTTTCCGATGCCCTTTTCCGTGATCTGGTCGCCCAGCCAGATCAGGAAGTAGCAGCCTGCCGTCATGGTGATCACGGCGATGACCTGGAACAGCCACTCGGGCTCGATGATGATTGTGGCTGCCAGCTCCGGCTTGCTGGTGAGCAGGTTGATGGTGAAGATGGCCTGCAGGATGCAGATGGGGATGGTGGCGATGCGAGAATACATGCGGATGCGCCGCTGCCCGCTCTGTCCTTCCTTCTGGATTTCCTCCAGTTGAGGCACGACCTTGGTGAGCAACTGGAAGATGATCTCCGCGCTGATGTAGGGCATGATGCCCAGCGAGAAGATGGTGAAGTCAAAGAGATTGCCGGCCGAAAGGGCGTTGTACACGCCCAGGAAACCGTACACCCAGCTGCCCTGCTGCTGTTCGCGGAAGATCTGGGTAAACGCGACGGTGTCGATACCGGGAACCGGGATGTTGGACCCGAACCGGTACACGGCAAGGATCAGAAGCGTAAACAGGGCCTTTTTGCGGAGTTCCGGAATCTTGAAAAGATTCGCGAACATCTCGCTTGGGCCGTGCACCTTATCCATCGCGTCTTCTCTTCAGCCGACGGCCAAGACCGCCGGAATAGTGTCAGTATCCCGCGTCACTTCGCGGGGCCGGACAGGATAATGAGGCCCCCGCGCCAAGGCGAGGGGGAACATCATCACTTACTTGGCCGGCTTGTCCTTCTTGGGCTTGTCTGCAGCGGGCTTTTCAGCTTTGGGCTTTTCCGATTTGGGCTTCTCGGCCTTGGCTTCGGCGGGCTTTTCGGCCTTGGGCTTCTCGGCCTTGGCTTCGGCGGGCTTTTCTGCCTTGGGTGTCTTGGCCGGAGCCGCCGGTTTGGCCGGTTTGGCCGGGGCCGGAACTTCGGCCTGAACCTCGCCCTTGAGGTTGATGCGCTCGGCCTTGCCGCCGGCCGCCGCGATCTTCTCGCGCGCCGAACCGCTGAAGCCCTGGGCGCGAACCGTCAGCTTCTTCTTCAACTCACCGTCTCCCAGCACCTTCACGCCGTCAAGCACGCGGTTGATCAGGCCGGCCTTGAGGAACTCCTCGGGGCCGACGGTGGCGCCGTTCTCGAACACATCGAGCTGGCTGACGTTCAGCACCGCGTTGACCTTGCGGAAAATGGCGTTGTTGAAGCCGTGCTTGGGCAGACGGCGGACCAGGGGCATCTGGCCGCCTTCAAAGTAGAAGCGCTGGGCAAAGCCCGTGCGCGCTGAAGCGCCCTTGCCGCCACGGCCGGCGGTCTTGCCCTTTTCACTGCCGGGACCGCGACCCTTGCGCACCATGGGGCGCTTGCGCGTCCGGGGCAGGGCTTTGAGTTGAGTCAGGTTCATGATCTTTCTCTTTCGCTATGCGCAGGCGCGCGTGGCGCCTACTCGCGTGTTCCATGTCCAAGGCGGGCCAGCGCCCCCATGCATGCCGCGTGAGGTCAGGCCTTGGCCTCGCCCTCGGCGTCCTTCTTGTCCTCGGCCTTGGCTTCCGGCGCATCGGCCTTGGCCTCGGCATCGCCCTTCTTGCCGCGGGGGCCGCGGGTGCCGCCCCGGGGACCCTTGGCGTCGCGCTTGTCGCCGGAGCGGCCGTCGCGCTTGTCGCCCTTCTCGCGGCGGGCCTGGTCGCGCTTGAGTTCCTCGACCACCTCAAGCTTGGGACGATCACGGTCTGCCAGTACGGGCAGGCCGCGCAGCTTGAACACCTCTTCCTTGCTGCGCAGGTTGTTCAATCCGTCCAGCACGGCCTTGACCAGGTTCGTGGGATTGCGCGAACCGTAGGCCTTGGTCAGCAGGTTGCGGATGCCCAGGGCTTCGGCCACGCTGCGTACCGTCGCGCCGGCCTTGATGCCGGTACCGGGCGCCGCCGGGCGCAGGTAAACGCGGCTGGCGCCAAAGCGTCCCCACACGGCGTGGGGGATCGTGTCGCCGCGCAGCGGATAGCGCACAAGGTTCTTGCGGGCGTCGCGCACGGCCTTTTCGATGCTGTTGGGCACTTCGCGGGCCTTGCCCTGCCCCAGCCCGAGAACGCCGCGCATGTCGCCCATGACGACCACGGCCGTGAAGCTGAAGCGGCGGCCACCCTTGGCCACCGCGGCCGTGCGCGTCACACCGATGACTTTCTCTTCGCCCAGATCGACGTCCCGGGCCAGTACTCGAGTTTTCATGTGCTTTCCGTGCCTGTTCTAGAACTTCAGACCTGCTTCGCGGGCGGCGTCAGCGAGAGCCTTCACACGCCCATGATACTTGTAGTGTCCGCGGTCAAAGGCGACTTCGGTGATGCCCGCCTTGATGGCGAGTTCCGCGATGCGCTTGCCGATGGCCTGGGCGCCCTTGACGTTGCCGGCGTCCTTGAGCACGTTGGCCTTGCCCACCGTGGTGACGGCGCACAGGGTCTTCTGCGCCTTGTCATCAATGATCTGCGCCGAAATGTGCTTCTTGGTGCGGTGCACGCTGAGGCGCACGCGGGTGCCCGCGGCGCGGATGCGGTTGCGCTGGCGAATTGCGCGGCGCCACTTGCGGTTGGTCTTGCGCTTTTGCTGGTCCATGACTTTTTCCGTTCTTCACGCCCTGCCGCGGGCGCGCCTGTTTCAAGGTCCGATGCCGGCCAAGGGCCGGGCCTACTTCTTGCCGCCCGCGCCGCCCACAAAGCTCTTGCCCGCCTTGAGCGCGATGTGCTCGCCCTCGTAGCGGATGCCCTTGCCCTTGTAGGGCTCGGGGGTGCGCAAGCCGCGCAGCTTGGCGGCAAAGTGTCTCACAGCCTGCTTGTCAATGCCGGAGATCTCGAGGCGCTGCGGGTTGGGCAGCTTGACGTTGACGCCGGCGGGAATGTCGACATCAATGGAGTGGCAGAAGCCCACCATGAGGATCAGCTTCTTGCCCTCGATCTTGGCGGCCCAACCCACACCGACGATGTCCATGTTCTGGAGGTAGCCCTTGACCACACCCTGGATCATGTTCTGGAGCAGGGCACGGGTCGTGCCGTGCAGGGCGCGGGCCAGCTTGCTCTCGTTGCGGCGGCCGATTTTCACTTCCTGGCCGGCGACATCGACCGTGACCTCGGGGCGGAAGCCGAACTCGAGCTTGCCCTTGGGCCCCTCGACCTGAACTTTCATGCCGCTGACGGCGACTTTGACGCCGGAGGGCACGATGACGGGTTGTTTGCCGATTCTCGACATATCACTCTTTCCTTCTCCCCGGTCCTGCCGGGTGGGCCTTGGCACGCCTGCTGCCTCGTGCACGGGCCGCCGTGGACGCGACGTGTCGCGCCATCAGCCAGTTATCCAACCTTGCAAAGCATCTCGCCGCCCACGTTGTGCCTGCGGCACTCGCGATCGGAGAGCACGCCCTTGGGAGTGCTCAGGATGCAGATACCCATGCCGCCGCGCACGCGCGGAATCTTGGTCACGGGCGTATAGATGCGGCGGCCCGGCTTGCTCACGCGCTCAATCTTGGTGATCACGCGCTCGCCGTCAGGGCCGTAGCGCAGGTCCAGCGCAATCGTGCGCTGGTAACCCTCGCCATCCACCTTGACCGCGTTGATGAAGCCTTCGCGCTTGAGCACCTCGGCCAGGGCCAGCTTCAGGTTCGAAAACGGAATCTCGACCTTGTCAGCGCCGTTGGCATTGGCGTTGCGCAGCCGCGTCAGCATGTCCGCAATTGGATCAGTAAACGACATTGTTTCTCCTAAGACCGGTGAGTATCCCCTGGGCGCTGGGCCCGCGGGACTTTACCAGCTGGCTTTCGTCATCCCCGGAATCTCGCCCTTGCTCGCAAGGTCGCGCAGGCAGCAACGGCAGATCTGCAGCTTGCGATAGACCGCGCGCGGCCGGCCACAAAGCTGGCAGCGATTGCGATGCCGCGTCGAGAATTTCGGCGGACGGCTTTCCTTGACTACGAGGCATGTGCGTGACATGCGTTCTCCTGTGTTGCCTTTTCATGGGCGCCGCTGCGGCGCCGGGTTTGCGTTAGGCGGCCTTCTTCTTGCCCTTCTTGTCTTCCACCTTCTTGAGGGGCATGCCCAGCCCCAGCAGCAGCGAGCGCGACCATTCGTCGTTGCCGCCGCTGATGGTGAAGCAGATGTCCATGCCCTGCACCTGGGCGATCTTGTCGATCTCGATATCCGGGAACAGCGTCTGCTCCTGGATGCCCATGCTGTAGTTGCCATGGCCGTCAAAGCTGTCGGGCTTGAGGCCCGAGAAGTCGCGGATGCGGGGCACAGCCACACTGATCAGCTTCTCGAGAAACAGCCACATGTTCCTGCCGCGCAGGGTCACCATGGCGCCGATGGCGTCATTCTCGCGCAGCTTCCAGGTCGCCGCGGCACGCTTGGCGCGCGTGATCACCGGCTTCTGCCCGGCAATCACGCCCAGGTCCGTGGCCAGCGTTTCCGGCAGCTTCTTGTTCTGGGTGCCTTCACCGATGCCCATGTTGATGGTGATCTTCTTCAGGCGCGGCACGGCCATGATGTTCTTGATGCCGTGCTTCTCGCGCAGGGCGGGCACCACTTCTTCGTGGTACTTCTTCTGCAGCCTGGGGATGAACTTTGCCATGTTTTGACTTCCGCTTCGAACTGGATCGATCTGGGTATGGGGCCCTGCTTGGGGTTACTGGATAGGCTCGCCGCTCTTGAAGACCTGGCCGGTGCTCTTGAAGTAGCGCGCCTTCTTGCCGTCCACGACCTTGAAGTGAATGCGCTCGGCCTTGGAAGACTTGGTGTTGAAGGGCAGCACGTTGGCCACGGGCAGGAATGCCTCGCGCTGGACGCGGCCGCCCTGGGGGCGCTGCTCGCTCTTGCGCAGGTGCTTCCACACCAGGTTCTTGCCCTCCACGATCACGCGGCCCTTGGCGCGGTCCACCTTCAGGACCTTTCCGCTGGGCTGCTTGCGGTCTTCGGCCGTCTGGGGACGGTCCTTGCCCTTGATGATCTGGACGAGATCGCCGACGATAATGTGCATGTTTCAATCTCCGACTGCTCAGCTGGCGCCCGTGCAGCGGCGCGGGTTTGCGTGAATCAGACCACTTCCGTGGCCAGGGAAATGATCTTGGCGAACTTCTTGGCCCTCAGCTCGCGCGCGACGGCGCCGAAGATGCGCGTGCCGATGGGGTTGTTTTCCTTGTCCACGATCACGGCGGCATTGCGGTCAAAGCGCACGTAGCTGCCGTCGTCGCGGCGCACAGGCTGCCTCACCCGCACCACCACGCAGCGCACCACGCGCTTTTTCTTGTCCTTCTTGGTGGTCTTCTTGAACAGCTCGCAGGTGGGGGTGGCCTGCTTGATCACACCCACGAAAACGTCGCCCACGCTGGCATAGCGACGGCCGCTGCCTCCAAGCACCTTGATGCAGCGCACGACCTTGGCGCCCGTATTGTCCGCTACGTCGAGCTCTGTCTGTTCCTGAATCATGTGTGGTCCGGTTCACGGACAGGGAAAACTCCTGAACTCTCCCCGCCGCCAACCGCCTTTCATCTTCTCTGACTGCCGTTCAATTGCACAAACTCCGCTTCGGCCATGGGCCGGCGCCGCCTCAGGCCTGATGCTGGGCCACGGCGTGCGCGCGGCGCACCACGCGCAGCAGGCGCCAGGTTTTGGTCTTGCTCAGGCGGCGGCAGGCCATCAGCTCCACCAGGTCGCCTTCCTTGGCCTCTTCCTTTTCGTCGTGCGCGTGCAGCTTGGTGTTGCGCTGCATGATCTTGCCGTAGCGCGGATGCTTGACCTGCCGCTGCCACAGCACCGTGATCGTCTTCTTCATCTTGATCGACTGCACCACGCCCTGCACGGTGCGGCGGTCATTGCGCTCCACAGCATTTTGTTGGACTGCGTCAGCCATTGCATTCTCCGCGGGCCTGAGCCCATTGTCCCGGCGCCCGGGCGCCGGCCTGAATTACTTTGCCTTGACCGAGGACAGCGCCTTGATCGCCCGCGCCACTTCAGCGTGCCGCTCGCGCGTGGCCTTCAGCGTCTTGCGCTGCTGGGCATTGCGGGGGTCGGCCTTGCCCAGCTTCTTGAGCCTCTCATCCAGCTTCTTGTGCTCGGCCTCGAGGCGAGTCAGGGCCGCGCGTCCGGCCAGCACCGTCTGGATGCGGGCGAGGTCGCGGCGGCGGGCCTTGATCTGGGCTCCCTTGGCCGGCGTCATGGCCTCGCTGGTAAAGCGGGCCTGGAAGTTCTGCTGGGTCAGTTCCTTGTGCCGGGCCTTGAGCTGAGCTTCGGGCTGCGTGCGGAACTCTTCAAATTTCGTTGCCATAGTGCTCTTTCCGGTGCTGCGGTGCCTGACTTCCCTGACGGCCTTAGCCGAGCTGGTGCGCGCGTTCCACGAGGCGGCAGCGCGTGGGCATCTTGTTGGCCGCCTTGTTCAGGGCCATGCGCGCCATGGCCTTGGGTATGCCTCCCACCTCGAACAGGATGGTCCCGGGCTTGACGACAGCGCAGTGAAACTCGGGCTCGCCCTTGCCCGTACCCATTCGTACTTCAAGCGGCTTTCCGGTGACGGGCTTGTGAGGGAAAATGCGGATCCAGTACTTCCCCGCGCGCCCAACGGCGCGCGAAATCGCGATGCGCGCGGCTTCAATCTGCTGCCCGGTGATCCAGCCCGCCTCCAGCGTCTGCAGGCCGGCATCGCCGAAGGCGACATAGTTGCCGCGCGTGGCGTTGCCCTTGACGACGCCGCGCATCTGTTTGCGGTACTTCTCTCTCTTGGGCATCAATGCCATGGTCGTGTTCCGTGTGACGTGTTTCGAGTTTCAGGTCCGCACTGCTGCCAGGCCTAGGCCTGCTGCTTGCCGGCCTCAAGGCCGAACTTGGCCTCTTCTGTTTCCTTGAGCATGCCCTTGTAGATCCACACCTTGACGCCCAGCACACCGAAGGTGGTGAAAGCCTGGGCAAAACCCCAGTCCACGTCGGCGTCGAGCGTGTTGAGCGGCACGCTGCCCCAAACCTGCTTCTCGATGCGGGAAAGCTCGGCTCCGCCGAGGCGGCCGCTGACCTGCACCTTGCAGCCCTCGGCGCCGGCGCCCTTGATCATGTCGATCTCGCGCTTTACGGCGCGCTTGTAGGAGCCGCGGCGCTCGAGCTGCTCGGCGATGCGCTCGGCCGCCAGCTGCGCGTCCGTTTCGGGCTTCATGACTTCCTTGACCCGGACGTCCACGGTCTTGCCGTTGGTGAGCAGACTGACTTCCTTCTCCAGGTCGCTCAGGCGGTTGGTCTTCTTGCTGATCAGCATGCCCGGCTTGGCCGAGTGGATGATCAGCGTGACCTTGTTGTCCGCCTTGCGCTCGATTTCCACCGCCGGAATGGCCGCATAGCGGTAGTTCTTGGCGATGTGCTTGCGGATCTTGGAGTCTTCGACCACGAAGGTGCCGAAGTCCTTCTTGCCCGCGTACCAGGTCGAACGCCAGGGCTTCGTCACGCCCACCCTGAATCCGTACGGTCTGATTTTCTGACCCATGTCTGTTTCCTGCTTTGCCTTTTCCCACGCCGCCTGGCGTCAATTTTCCCGGGGTGCTACTTCTTCTCGCCCGCCGACTTGCCGCTCTTGGCCGCCCGCTTGGCCAAACGCGCCTCCTTGCTCACGCGCTTGCGGGGCTTGAGCCACAGGGGCTTCTGCTTGCGCTCTTCCACCAGCTCAGGCACGGCAACCGTGGCGCTGAAATGGCAGGAGCGCCGCAGAATCATCGCGGCCTGGCCGCGCGAGCGCGCGCGCCAGCGCTTCATCATCGGACCCACGTCCACCCGGGCATCGCACACGATCAACTTCTCCGTGTCGATGTTCACGCCCTCGCGGTTGGCGTAGTCCTCGGCGTTGGCCACGGCCGACTCAATGACCTTCTTCAGGTACGGGGCAGCGCGGCGCGAAATGAACCCCAGCAGGGTGATCGCCTCGGGCACGCTGCGGCCGCGGACCACGTTGGCCACGGTGCGGCACTTCTGCGCGCTCATGCGGATATTGCGCGCGCTGGCCGAAAACTCTCTCTTCGTTTCTGTGTCTGCCATGATTGTCTTCCGTCGCTCTCTGCTTAGGCCGCGCCGGGCTTGGCTTCAGCCTTGCGGTGACCGGTGTGACCCCTGTAGGTGCGCGTGGGGGCGAACTCGCCCAGCTTGTGGCCGACCATGTCTTCGGTCACGAACACCTTGAGGTGCTGCTTGCCGTTGTGAACCATGAACGTCATGTTCACAAACTCCGGCAATATGGTGCTGGCCCTCGACCAGGTCTTGATCGACTCACGGTTGCCCGTGTCCTTGGCCTTGAGCACCTTCTTCAGCAACTTGGGGTGAACAAAGGGCCCCTTCTTCAGTGAACGGCTCATCGTTGCTCCGCCTATAGCCTCTTAAGCTGCCTGCCTGCCATACCTGCCCTGTCCCTGCCTGCCGCCCTGCACACCCGCCGCGCTACTTGGCGGTCTGGGTCGCCGACTGGCCGCGACGCGAACGGATGATCATCGCGTTGCTCGGCTTGCGCGGGCTGCGCGTGGGCGAGCCCTTGGCCGGGTTGCCGTGACGGTCCACCGGCGGGCGACCGCCGCCTGTGCGGTCGTTGCCGCCGCCCATGGGGTGGTCGACCGGGTTCTGCGCCACGCCGCGCGACTTGGGCTTGAGACCCAGCCAGCGGCGGCGCCCCGCCTTGCCCATGCTCTGGTTCATGTGATCGAGATTCGAGAGCTGCCCGATGCTTGCGCGGCACTGCGGGTGGAAGCGCCGCACCTCGCCCGACGGAAGCTGAACGTTGATCCAATCGCCGTCACGGCCGGCCACCACACACTGGCTGCCGGCGCTGCGAGCCACCTGGCCGCCACGGCCCGGCTGCAGTTCCACGTTGTGAACCGTCAGTCCCTGCGGAATGCTCGCCAGCGGCAGGCAGTTGCCTAGGCGCGGCTCGGCCGTGGGACCGGACATCACCTCGCGCCCCACCTCGAGCCCGTGAGGGGCCAGGATGTAAGACTTGCTGCCGTCGGCATACCAGATCTGGGCGATAAAGGCGCTGCGGTTGGGGTCATACTCGATGCTGTGCACGCGCGCCGGCACGCCATCCTTTGAATTGCGGCGCAGGTCCACCTCGCGCAGGCGGCGCTTGTGTCCGCCGCCGCGACCGGCCACGGTCTGGCGGCCGCGGTTATTGCGCGCCCCGGTCTTGTTCTTGCCGCGCGTGAGCTGTTTGAGCGGCTTGCTCTCCGTCAATTCGACGAAGTCCACCAGGCGCGTGTGCCTGAGCGAGTGCGTGAGGGGTCGGAATGTCTTGATCGCCATGATGTTGCTCGATTCTGCGTTAGTGCCGTTTCCCTTGAACTGTTGCCTGGCTACTTCAGCTCGATGCTCTGGCCTTCCTTGAGGGTCACCAGGGCCTTCTTCCACGTCGGCTCGTCGAAACGGCCAAAGCGATTGCGCCGGTTCTTGCGGCCCTTGACGTTGATGGTGCGGACGTTGACGACATCGACGTCAAAGATGGCGTGAACGGCCTCGGCGATCTTGAACTTGTTGGCGTCGGCGGCGACCTCAAAGGTGTAAACGTTGAGGTCGGCCAGGCGCGCGCTGCTCTTCTCGGTGACGAGGGGGCGCTTGATGATCGCGTAGTGTTCGGTGGTGGCTGCCATGGTCTTTTCCTGCGTCCGTTTCTCTTGCGTAAATGTGCGCCTTACTTGGCGGCCTTGGCCTTGGCGGTGGCCCTGGAAGCCTCTGCGGCCTGGGCCAGCAGGGGCTTGAGCCCGCCCTTGAGCGCGTCGAGCGCTTCTCGTGTCAGCAGCAGGCGGCGCTGCTTGATTACTTCGTAGGCATTGAGCTGGGGCAGGGGGCGCACCAGCGTGCGCGGAATGTTGCGCGACGACATGTAGAAGTTCTCGTCCGCCTTGGGCAGCCCGATCAGCACGCTGCCGGCAGCCAGGCCGCTCTTGGAGAGCATCCTGGCCAGCTTGGCCGTCTTGGGCTTGTCAAAGCTCAGGCCTTCCACCACGGCCACCTCGGCGTCCTTGAACTTCGACAGCAGGGCGCTTTCCAGGGCCAGGCGGCGCATCTTGGCCGGCACGTCCACAGGGAAGCTGCGCGGGTGGGGGCCGTGGGCCACGCTGCCCTTGTGGCGGTGGGGGGCGCGCTTTTGGCCCTGACGGGCGCGACCGGTGCCCTTCTGTTTGAAGGGCTTCTTGTTGCTGCCGGAGACGTCGCTCAGGTTCTTGCTGTTGGCATTGCCCTGGCGCAGGTTGGCCTCGTAGGCGTAGACCACTTCACGCAGCGTCTTGGACTTGACCTTGTCGCCGAACACGGACTCGTCGAATTGGACCTTCGACGTGGCCTTGCCCTCAGCGTCATAAACTTGCAGTTCCACCATGATGCGTTCCTCAAAAGCTTCGTATGGCCAGCTCTCAGTTCCGATGCCCCGCCGCCGTTACTTTGCCGCCTGCTTGCGCAGCGCGCGATCGGGCTTGGGCATGCGCTTGGCCTTGGCCTTGCGCACCTGAATCCAGGCTCCGTAAAAACCGGGGACCGCGCCGCGGACGTACAGCAGGTTGTCCTTGTCGTTGACCTTGGCCACCAGCAGGTTGCGCACCGTCTTGCGCTCCACACCGTAATGTCCGGCCATGCGCTTGCCCGGGAGCACGTGGGCCACGCTCGTGTTCGTGCCGCTTGAGCCCGGCTCACGCATGAACTTCGTGCCGTGGGCCGCGGGGCCGCCGCCGAAGCCGTGGCGCTTGACGCCGCCCTGGTAGCCGCGACCCTTGGAGGTGCCGATCACGTCGACCCACTCCCCTTCCTTGAAAACATCGCTGACCTTGATGACGTCACCCACCTTGGCCTTGGAATCCTTGGCCAGGGGCACCTCGCGCAGGCGGCGCCTGGGTTCCACCTGGGCCTTCTTGAAATGGCCCTTGAGCGGCTTGCTCACGTTCTTGAGGCGGATCGCCCCCGTGGCGACCTGGGCCGCCGAGTATCCGTCGTTCTCGGCCGTCTTGATCTGGGTGACCGTGCAGGGTTCAACGGAGAGGATCGTCACGGGCACGATCTCGCCGTCAGCCTTGAAGAGCTGCGACATCTCGCGCTTGATCCCGATGAGTGCGGTTACCGGCATGTCTGTTCCTTGCGCTTCCTGTACTTCTGTCGTTACTTCGACCGTTGTTTCGACGCGGCCCACGGGCCGGAGGTCGAAAACTGCAATGCATCACTCCCACTTCAGGCCTGCCCGCGGCATGGCCTAACTCATCTTGATCTTCACTTCCACGCCGGCGGGCAGGTCCAGGGTCTGGAGGCTGTCCATGGTCCGCGCCGTGGGCTGCCCGATGTAGATCAGGCGCTTGTGGGTGCGGATCTCGAACTGCTCGCGGCTCTTCTTGTCAATGTGCGGGCTGCGCAACACCGTGTAGCGTTCGATGTCGGTGGGCAGCGGAATGGGCCCCGCCACGCGCGCGCCGCTGTCCACGGCCGTCTCGCAGATGCGCTTGGCCGACGCGTCCAGCAGCTCGTGGTCGTAGGCCTCGAGGCGAATCTTGATCTGATCCTTGGTTGCTTCTGACATGTTCGTTCTCTCTTGCGCTCTTCCCGGCCGTGCCCCGGGGGCGCGGCAGGGTAATGATCGGCCCCCGCGCGGTCAAGGCGCCGGCGGGGGCCGTGAATTACATGCGACGTCCGATGGGGCCGCGTTCGGCCATGATCTTCTCTTTCACGTGGTTCGGCGTTCTCTCGTAGCGGTAGGGCTCCATCGAGTAGTTCGCGCGACCCTGGCTCAGGCCACGGATGGCCTGCACGTAGCCGAACATCTCGGACAGCGGAGCGACGGCCTGGATGATGCGGATGTCCGCGTCCTGCTCCATGCCCTCAATGCGGGCGCGCCGCGAATTCAGGTCGCCCACGATGGGGCCCACGAATTCCTCGGGCACGCGCACTTCCACCTTCATCATCGGCTCGAGGATGTCCGTGCCCACCTCCTCCAGCAGGGTGCGGAAGGCAATGCGCGCGGCATCGATGTAGGCGAAGTCCTTGCTGTCAACGTCGTGGTAGCTGCCGTCGTAGACGCTGGCCTTGAAACCGAACACGGGATAATTGGCGTTGCCGCCCGAGGCCGCCGTGTTGCGCACGCCTTCCTCGATGTTCTTGATGAACTGGCGCGGAATGCTGCCGCCGACGGTCTCATCCTCGAATTCGACCTTGTCCCACTGGTCTTCGGGCAGGGGTTCCCAGCGGATCTTGCAATGACCGTAGGAGCCCGCGCCGCCGGTCTGCTTCTTGTGCAGACCTTCGGTTTCGGTGGGCTTGCGCAGGGACGGAATCTCGCGGTAGGCCACGCGGGGCTGACCCACCACGGCCTCGACGCGGAACTCGTTGAGAATGCGGGAACGGATGATGTCGAGGTGCAGCTCACCCATGCCCGAGATCACCGTCTGCTGGGTTTCGGGGTCAAGGCGCACCTTGAACGTCGGGTCGTCCTTCATCATCTTCTGAAGGGCGTAGCTGAGCTTCTCGCGGTCCGCGTTGGTCTTGGGCTCGATGGACATCGAGATCACCGTCTGCGGGAACGAGATGGCGCCCAGAATCAGCGGCCTTTCTTCGTTGCACAGGGTGTCGCCCGTCGCGCTCTGCGCCAGGCCCACGGCCGCGACGATGTCGCCAGCAACGGCCTCGGCCATGGGCTCGCGGTCGATGGCGAACATGCGCCACAGGCGCGTGATGCGCTCGCGCTTCTTGAGGCGGGCGTTGTACACGCTGTCGCCCTGCTTGAGCGTGCCCGAGTAAATGCGCAGGTAGGTCAGGTCGCCGTGCTGCTCGGTCACAGTTTTGAAGGCCATGATGGCCAGGGGTCCGGCCGGATCGCAGGGCAGGGTGTACTTCTTCTCCTGGTCCTTCATGTCCGTCGCTTCCGAGGGCGGAAGGTCAAACGGGCTGGGCAGATAATACAGCACCGCGTTGAGCATCTCCTGGATGCCCTTGTAGCGGTAGGCGCTGCCGCACACGACGGGCACGAGCTTGAAGCTCAGGGTGCCCTTGCGCAGGGCAAGGCGGATCATCTCGTTGGTGACCTGGTCGGTCTTGTCCTCGATGACCAGTTCAGCGATGGCGTCGTCCACGTCGGCGCACTTCTCGATCATGGAGATGCGCGCGATCTTGGCGTCCTCCAGGAGCTTCTCGGGGATCGGGTGGTAAACGACGTCCTTGCCGCTCTCGCCCTCGAAGGTCACGGCGCGCATTTCAATCAGGTCAATGACGCCCTTGTGCTCGACTTCCTCACCCAGGGGAAGCTGGATCGGCACGGGGTTGGTGCCGAGACGACGCACCATGGAGTCGACGCTCTTCTTGAACGAGGCGCCGATCTTGTCCATCTTGTTGATGAAGGCGATGCGCGGCACGCGGTACTTGTTGGCCTGGCGCCACACTGTTTCGCTCTGGGCCTCAACACCTTCCTTGCCGTCAAACACCACCACGGCGCCGTCCAGCACGCGCAGGGAGCGCTCGACCTCGGCCGTGAAGTCCACGTGCCCGGGGGTGTCGATCAGATTGATCATATGTTTGATCTTCGAGATCGGATGATCCCAGAAGGTCGTCACGGCGGCGCTCACAATGGTGATGCCGCGTTCGCGTTCTTCTTTCAGGTAGTCGGTGACCGTGGTGCCGTCGTCGATGTCGCCGGGCTTGTGCACCATGCCGGTGTAAAACAGCACGCGTTCCGTCGTGGTGGTTTTGCCCGCGTCGATGTGCGCGCAGATGCCGATATTTCTGAGGTACTTGAAGTCCATGATGCTTCTCCGGCGCTCGCTTGCGTGTGGCTGTGTCCGTTCCTGCCCGGCCAATAAAAATGCCGGCTCACCGAAATCAGGCGGCCGGCGTAAACACCCCCTGTGGGTGCTTGCGTCGCGCCTGAAACTTGCCCGCCTTCTGCTGCTGTGCGATCGCGCGGGGCGTCGCGGGCAGTATTCCAAGGCTCCCCGCCCATTCTCCGGGCGGGCTTTATGGCGTTTCCCCGTGGCTTTTGGCTCGGGGCGCAAAAGTGTAGCGACACTTTCCGTTCTGTCAAGCGGCCCTGTTGTGCTGCCGCTGCAAGGCTCAAGTCAAGGGGGTCCGGCACCTGCCGGACCCCTGACTTGTTGATACTTCTACCATGCAAAGTGGGCAAAGGCCTTGTTGGCGTCGGCCATGCGGTGCGTTTCTTCGCGCTTCTTCACCGCCGCGCCTTCACGCTTGTAGGCGTCGCTGAGTTCCTCGGCCAGGCGCTCATGCATGGGTTTGCCCTTGCGGCCCGTCGCGGCGTTGATCAGCCAGCGGATGGCGAGCGCCTGCTGGCGCTTCTTGGATACTTCCATGGGAACCTGGTAGGTGGCGCCGCCCACGCGCTTGCTGCGGACTTCGACGACGGGGCGGCAGTTGTTGAGGGCTTCGTTGAAGACTTCGAGGGGATCTTTGTCCGGCACGCGTTTCTTGAGCTGTTCGAGCGCGGAGTAAACAATGCGCTGAGCGACGGTTTTCTTGCCTTCCTTCATGATGCAGTTGATGAACTTGCTCAGCAGCTTGTTCGAGTACACGGGGTCGGCGGTGAGAAAGCGTTCCGTGCTCTTGTAGTTGCGTGGCATGGGCTCTTCGCTCCGGTTTGCTGGACTGGGTTTCCCAAAGGGCGCGGAAATGTAGCAACGCGATTTGGAGCGTCAAGCGGGGGGCGAGCAGATGTCGGCAAACTGTTAGCGGACGTTTTTCCACCCGCTTGCGCGCTCCGCAATCCGTGCTAATGGCGGCCTGTGTCCCGGCCCTTTGCGCCCCCGGCAAACAAACTCGCGGCCCGTGAGGGCCGCGAGCATGAATTCAGACTCCGCCTACTTGCCGCGCTTGGCGCCGTACTTACTGCGCGACTGCTTGCGGCCTTCCACGCCCTGGCTGTCGAGCGCGCCGCGCACGATGTGGTAACGCACGCCGGGAAGGTCGCGTACGCGGCCGCCCCGCACCAGCACAATGTTGTGTTCCTGCAGGTTGTGGCCTTCGCCGGGGATGTAGGCCGTGACTTCGCGCTGGTTCGAGAGGCGCACACGGGCAATCTTGCGCAGGGCCGAATTCGGCTTCTTGGGCGTTGTCGTCTTGACTTGCAGGCACACGCCGCGCTTGAACTGGTTGGCATCGAGCGCGGGGCTCTTGCTCTTGGCGCGGGGCAGGCGGCGGGGCTTGCGGCAAAGCTGGTTGATCGTGGGCATGTGTTCCGGAGTCCTTGTTTATTGCTTGTGCAAAGGGCCAAGAGAATACTAACCGTCGCCCAATTGCAACAGGGCGGACTGCACTTTTTCCAGCAGGCTTGCCAGCTCGGCCTGGGAGGAATCCCCCGATTCAGGGTCCATCACGCCCTCCAGAATCTGGCGCGCGGCTTCCAGCGACTCCCTGCGTCTGGAGGTGGTGCCCTGCCGGGCGTGATGGGCGGCCAGCGCGTAGCACGCCAGCAGCCTCGCGTAACTCACGTTGTCCAGCGCCGAGGATTCCAGCGTGGGCAGCCTGCCCCAGGTTCCATCACGGAGGCAGTCGCCCCAGCGGGCGGCCTCCGGCCAGCGTTCCTGGCGGAAGTGGTGGGCCACCGCAGCCGCAATGATGGTGTTGCGCAGCCAGGCATTGCCGGTCTTCACGGACGCCGCATAGGCCTCATCCAGGTATTCCAGGGCGGTCTGGCCGCTGTCAGCACGGAAGCACAGAAGTGCGGAATCCAGCGCCATCAGCGCCAGGCCTGTCGGGTCATCAACTTCGCGGGCGCGGCTGTAACCCAGGCGGGCAAAGCGCAGGGCACGCTGAAACATTTCGGCCTTGATGAAGGCGCGAAGGGCAAAGCGCGCGGCTTCCACATAGCGGGCGTGGGCCTGGGCCATTTCGTAGTGACCCAGGGCCGAAAGCAGGTCCGCCTCGGCCTGATCTGGATTTTCGGCGCCGAGGCTGCACACGCAGCGGGCCATGGCGGCGTCGGCCAGGAGGCGCGCGTCCTGGGCGCAGGCCTGCTCTACGGACACGATCAGGGCCTGGGCGCGCTCGGGATCCCGCTCGGGGCCCGGCCCGCCCCAGCACTCGGCGATTTTCAGGTTGATGTAGTGGCGCTCGCGCAGGGCGGAATCGGGTAGCTTGGACTTTACGCCCGAGAGCACGACGGCGGCCGCGGCACGCTTGCCTTCGCGCGCATAGGTTTCAGCCAACAGAAAGCGTGCAGCGTGAGAGGACAGCGCATAGTCGGTTTCTGCGGAGCGGTCCTTCAGCAGTGGTGGCGGACTCTCTTCAGGCTCGGGTTCGCGGGCAGGGGGCTTGGGCGCGGCGGGTTCGGGTCTGGCGGGTTGTTCACCGCTCCCCGAACCGGCCACATCCAAGCCGCGCTGTGGAGTCTCGGCGGCGCAACCCGTGAGCAGCACGGCAAGGATGATCAGAGCGAGGCGTTTCATCGTGCCCTCGAAAACAAAAGGGGCGTGGCCCAAGGCCACACCCCCAGTGTAGCACTGCTGCCGGTCTAGCTCGCCGCCGCGCCGGCCGCTTCGCCTTCGGGGGCGGGAGCGGGCATGGGTTGGGCGTACTTGATGTTCATCTGGTGGTAGTAGGAGAAGCCGCTGCCGGCCGGGATACGGTGGCCGAGAATGATGTTCTCCTTCAGACCGCCCAGGGTGTCCTTCTTGCCGGAAATCGCGGCCTCCGTGAGCACCTTGGTGGTTTCCTGGAACGAGGCCGAAGACAGGAAGCTGTCGCTCTGCAGCGAGGCCTTGGTGATGCCCAGCAGCAGGGGCTTGAAGGCCGCGGGCTTGCCGCCTTCCTCCATCACGCGACGGTTCTCGCGGATGACGTCAGCGCGATCGACGACGGTGCCGCGCAGGAAGTTCGTGTTGCCTTCATTGGCAATGCGCACCTTCCGCAGCATCTGCGACACGATGATCTCGATGTGCTTGTCGTTGATGCCCACGTTCTGCGAGCGATAGACCTTCTGCACTTCGCCCAGCAGATACTCCTGCACCGCTTCCTTGCCCTGGATTTCCAGCACGTCCTGGGGTACGCGTGAACCTTCCGTCAGGGGTTCACCGGCCTTCACGCGATCGCCCGTGCGCACCTTGATCACGCGGTTGGACGGAATGGCGTGCTCCGCCACTTCGCCGGACTCGCTCTTGACGACAATGTTGCGCTTGCCGCGCTTCTTGTCTTCGGTGATCTCGACGACGCCGTCGATCTTGGTGATGTAGGCCGGGTCCTTGGGGCGGCGGGCCTCGAGCAGCTCAGTGACGCGCGGCAGGCCGCCGGTGATGTCCTGGGTGCCGCCGATTTCACGGACGGTCTTGGCCAGTATCTGTCCGGCTCGGACCTTGGCGCCGTCCGCGATGAGGATGGTGGCCTTTTCGGGCAGCGGGTAATAAGCGATGACTTCGCCGCTCTTGTCCTCGAGGCGGAGTTGCGGGTGCAGGTCGCCCTTGTGCTCGATGACGACCTTGGCCTTCTGCTTGGTTGTGGGGTCGACGTCTTCCTTGAAGGTGCGGCCTTCGATGAGGTCGTCGTACACCACGCGGCCGTCCACTTCGCTGACCACCGGCGAAGTGTGGGGGTCCCACTCGCAAAGGACCTTGCCGGCCTTGATGGTGCCGCCGTCCTCCACTTTGAGCGTGGCGCCCAGGGGCACGGTGTACTTTTCGATCTCGTTGCCGTCCTCGTCCACGATCTTGATTTCGCCCTTGCTCGAAACGCTGATCTTCTCGCCGGCGGGGTTCTCGACCACGCGCAGACTCTTCTCAAAGCGAACCTTGCCGCCGCGGGTCACGCGCAGGTCCTTGTCCATGCTGGCGCGCGCCGCGGCGCCGCCGATGTGGAAGGTGCGCATGGTGAGCTGCGTGCCCGGCTCGCCGATGCTCTGCGCCGCGATGATGCCCACGGCCGTTCCGAGCTCGACCAGTTCGTCGCGGGAGAGGTCGGCGCCGTAACAGAGCTGGCACACGCCCGTCAGCGAGTCGCAGGTCAGGCCTGAGCGCACGCGGATTTTCGTGAAGCCCAGCGACTCGATCTTCGCCGCCATCTCCGCGCTGATCAGGGAGTTCTTCTCGATCAGCGTTTCCTTGGTCTGGGGGTGTTTGATCGTGTCAAGCGTGACGCGGCCGCGGATGCTCTCGGCGAGGGAGATTTCGACCTTTTCGCCCTTGAACGTTGCGCGCTTGTCCACGCCGTTTTCCGTGCCGCAGTCATGCTCGGTGATCACCACGGTCTGGGCCACGTCGGCCAGCTTGCGGGTCAGGTAGCCGGAGTCCGCCGTCTTGAGCGCGGTGTCCGCCAGGCCCTTGCGCGCGCCGTGGGTGCTGGAGAAGTATTCGAGTACCTTGAGGCCTTCGCGGAAGTTGGCCTTGATGGGGGCCTCGATGATCTCGCCGCCGGGCTTGGCCATCAGGCCGCGCATGCCGGCGAGCTGGCGCACCTGCTCCGTCGAGCCACGGGCGCCGCTGGTCACCATCATGTAGATGGGGTTGAGATAAGGCTTGCCCAGGCGCACGTCGTTCTTGAGGGCGTCCATCATGGAGCGGCCGATTTCTTCGCGGGCGTGCGTCCATTCGTCAATGACGTGGTTGCGCCGCTCACGGTCCGTGATGACGCCTTCACGGTAGCGCTTGAAGAGCTCGTCCACGGTCTTCTGGGCGCGGTCAATGATCACCTGCTTGTTGTCAGGCGATTTCATGTCGTCCTTGCCGATGCTCACCCCGGCGCGCGTGGCCGACTTGAAGCCGAATTCCTTGATGTCGTCCAGCAGCCTCAGGGTGAAGATGCGGCCCAGGCGCTTGTAGCAGTGGGCGATGACCGCGCTGATCTGCTTCTTGCCAATCGCGTAATTGAAGAACGGCATGCCCTTGGGAAGGATGTCGTTGAACAGGATGCGGCCGGGCGTGGTCTCCACCAGGAAGGGCTTGTAGCGAGCGGCGGCTTCCTCGACGAAGCCGTCGTGGGCGCTGCCGGCGTATTCGCCCGGATCGAGGCTCAATGTCCAGTCCACGTTGGGACTGGCGGAGTCGCCGCAGGTGACGTTGCCCTTTTCGTCGTACACCACGATGTGGGGGGCGAGCAGCACCTTGATTTTGGCATGGGTGCCGAGCTTGCCGTGGCTGTAGGCGGCAATGACGTCGTCGGCGCTGCTGAACATCTTGCCTTCGCCGGGCTCCTGGGCGTTGTCCGCGGTCATGTAGTACAGGCCCAGCACCATGTCCTGCGAAGGAGTGATGATGGGGTTGCCGTGGGCAGGGCTGAAGATGTTGTGGATGGACAACATCAGCGTATGGGCCTCGATCTGCGCCTCAAAGGAGAGCGGCAGGTGCACGGCCATCTGGTCGCCGTCAAAGTCGGCGTTGAAGCCCTGGCAGACCAGGGGGTGGATCTTGATGGCGTTGCCTTCAACGAGCACGGGCTCAAAGGCCTGAATGCCCATGCGGTGCAGGGTGGGCGCGCGGTTGAGCAGCACGGGGTGCTTGTGGATGACCTCCTCGAGGATGTCCCACACCTCTTCGTCCTTGCGCTCGAGCATCTTCTTGGCGCTCTTGATCGTGTCCGCCATGCCCAGCTCCTTGAGGCGGCGGATGACGAAAGGCTGGAAGAGCTCAAGGGCGATCTTCTTGGGCAGGCCGCACTGGTGCAGTTTCAGCTCCGGCTCCACCACGATCACGGAGCGCGCGGAATAGTCGACGCGCTTGCCCAGCAGGTTCTCGCGGAAACGGCCCTGCTTGCCCTTGATCATGTCGGTGAGCGACTTCAGCGGGCGGTTGCGGGAGCCGAGCACGGGGCGGCGGCAGCGGTTGTTGTCAAACAGCGCGTCAGCCGCCTGCTGCAGCATGCGCTTCTCGTTGCGGATGATGACCTCGGGCGCGTTGAGGTCGATCAGCTTCTTGAGACGGTTGTTGCGGTTGATCAGGCGCCGGTAAAGATCGTTGAGGTCGCTGGTGGCGAAGTTGCCGCTCTCGAGCTGGACAAGCGGGCGCAGGTCCGGCGGAATCACCGGCACCACGTCGAGCACCATCCACTCGGGCTTGTTGCCCGACTCCTTGAGCGCTTCCACGGTCTTGAGGCGCTTGATCAGGTCTTTCTGCTTCTGCTTGCTGTTCGTCTCGATCAGCTCGCGGCGCAGGTTGCCTGCCAGCTCCGGGAGCTCCAGCTTCTGCAGCAGCGCGCGCAGGGCCTCGGCGCCCATGCCGGCCTTGAAATTGTCGCCGTAGAGGCCCTTCATTTCGCGGTACTTCTCTTCGTTGATGAGTTCGCGCTCCTTGAGGTCCGACTTCCCGGGGTCAATGACGATGTAGTCCTGGAAGTAGATCACGCGCTCGAGGTTGGAGGCCTTGACGTTGATCAGAGCGCCGATGCGCGAGGGCATGGCCTTGAAGAACCAGATATGGGCCACCGGCGCGGCCAGATTGATGTGCCCCATGCGCTTGCGGCGGACCTTGCTGGTCGTCACCTTCACGCCGCAGCGCTCGCACACGATGCCCTTGTACTTGATGCCCTTGTACTTGCCGCAGAAGCACTCGTAGTCCTTCTCAGGGCCGAAGATCTTCTCGCAGAAGAGGCCGTCCTTTTCGGGGCGGTAGGTGCGGTAGTTGATGGTCTCGGGCTTCTTGACCTCGCCGTAGCTCCAGGAGCGGATGTCCTCGGGGCTGGCCAGGGAGATGCCGACCTGGGCGATTTCATTGATCTTGTCGTAAAGAGCGTCAGGCATGAGCTTCTTCCTATGTTGAGCGCCTTGGCTGCCGGCGCCACCGTTCCGTTTGTCGTTGCGCTTCCCGCGGTCGCTGCGGGATTCGGGTTCGGGGGTTGGGGGTTTTGGAGAGCTTCCCAAACCCGAAACCCCTTTCCCCAAGCCCGTTTTTCTATTCCTTCACCACGTCGCTGACGGTGCTGCCGTCCTTGCGGTGCAGCGTCATGTTCAGGGCCAAGCCCTTGATCTCGTTCACCAGCACGTCAAACGACACCGGGGTGCCGGGCTCGAGCACGTTCTCGCCCTTGACCATGCTTTCGTAGATCTTGGTGCGGCCTTCGACGTCGTCCGACTTCACGGTGAGCAGTTCCTGCAGCACGTTGGCCGCGCCATAGGCTTCCAGCGCCCAGACTTCCATTTCGCCAAAGCGCTGGCCGCCGCTGCGGGCCTTGCCGCCCAGAGGCTGCTGCGTGATGAGCGAGTAGGGGCCTGTCGCGCGGGCGTGGACCTTGTCGTCCACCAGGTGGTGCAGCTTCATCATGTACATGTAGCCCACGGACACCTTCTGCTCGAAGGCCTGTCCGGTGCGGCCGTCATAGAGCACGGACTTTCCGTCTTCGTCGAGGCCGGCCTCCTTGAGCATGGCCGTGATGTCCTGTTCCGAGGCGCCGTTGAACACGGGGGTGACGCAGCGCAGGCCCAGCTTGCGCGCCGCAAAGCCCAGATGCAGCTCAAAGAGCTGGCCCACGTTCATGCGCGAGGGCACGCCCAGGGGGTTCAGCACCATTTGCACGGGGGTGCCGTCGGCCAGGAACGGCATGTCCTCGACCTTCATGATCTTGGAGACCACGCCCTTGTTGCCGTGGCGGCCCGCGAACTTGTCGCCCACCGACAGCGTGCGCTTGGTGGCCAGTTCAACGACCACCTTCTCGAGCACGCCCGTGGGCAACTCGTCGCCGCGCGTAAGCTTGTGCACCACGCGGTTGAGCTTCTGTTCGGCTGTACGCACCTTCTTGCGGCAGCGCGAAATGGCCTCTTCCACCAGGCGCACGGAACGGCCGGAAGCGCCGAAGGCCTCGGCGTCCAGGTTCTCCATCACCGCGGCCACGTCTTCGGCGCCCAGGGAACTGCGCTCTTCGTCCGTGAGGATGCGCTTGAGCACCTTCCGGCCCGACTTGGGCTTCTCGCCCAGGGCCTCTTCAAGCTCGACCATCAGGAGGGCAAACTGCTCGCGCGCGGCGGCGAGATACTCTTCGGTGGCCCGCTTCTGCTCGAGCTTGACCTGCTTCTTTTCTTCTTCGGTCTGGGCGATGCGCTTGGAGAAGCGCTGCGTATTGATGACGACGCCGTAGCTGCCGGCGGGAACTTCCAGGGAGTCGTTCTTCACGTCTTCGCCGGCCTTGCCGAAGATGGCGTGGAGCAGCTTCTCTTCGGGCGTGAGTTCGCTCTTGGACTTCGGGGCCACTTTGCCCACAAGGATGTCCCCGGGGCCGACGCGGGTGCCGATGCGGATCACGCCGCCTTCGTCGAGGTTCTTGCGCTGGCGTTCGCCCACGTGCGGAATCTCGGGCGTGAACTCTTCGCGTCCCAGCTTGGTTTCGCGGATCTCGATCTCGAAGTCCTCGATGTGAATCGAGGTGAACGTATCGCGGGCCAGCAGCTCTTCGCTGACCAGGATGGCGTCTTCGAAGTTGTAGCCGTCCCAGGGCATGAAGGCCAGCAGGATGTTGCGGCCCAGCGCCAGCTCGCCGTGGTGAGTTGCCGCGCCGTCGGCGATCACGTCGCCCTTCTTGACGCGGTCGCCTTCCTTCACGACCGGGACCTGGTTGAGGCAGGTGCGTTCATTGAGGCCGACGAACTTGCGCAGGGTGTAAATCTCGTCGCCGATGATGATTTCCTTGCAGTCCGCGTAGCGCACCACGCCGTCGGCCTTGGCGCGCAGCACCATGCCCGAGTTGACGGCCACGTGGCGCTCCATGCCCGTGCCGACCAGCGGCAGCTCGGTCAGCAGCAGCGGCACGGCCTGGCGCTGCATGTTGGAACCCATCAAGGCGCGGTTGGCGTCGTCGTGCTCGAGGAACGGGATCAGCGCGGCCGAAACACCGACCATCTGCATGGAACTGACGTCCACCAGTTCGATTTCCCTGGCGCCGACCGTGATGAAGTCGTGGCCCTTGCGCGCGGTGATATGGTCGCCCAGCAGATTGCCCTTGTCATCGACCTTGATGTCGGCGGGAGCGATGACCTTGTGCGTTTCTTCGTCAGCGCGCAGATAGACCACTTCTTCCGTCACGCGGCCGTTCTTGACGGTGCGGTAGGGCGTGACCAGAAAGCCGTAGTCGTCGGTCTGGGCGTAGGTGCACAGAGACGAAATCAGGCCGATGTTCGTGCCTTCGGGCGTCTCGATGGGGCAGATGCGCCCGTAGTGCGAAATGTGCACGTCGCGCACTTCAAAGCCCGCGCGCTTGCGGTTGAGGCCGCCCGGGCCCAGGGCCGAGAGGCGGCGCTCGTGGGTGAGCTGGCTCAGCGGGTTGGTCTGATCCACGACCTGCGACAGCTCGCCGCGGCCGAAGAAGAAGGCCACGGCCGTGCTGATGGTCTTGGCATTGATCAGGTTGCGCGGCGTGGGCTGCTCTTCCAGGTTCATGCGCTCCTGGACGTTCTTCTTGAGCTTGAGAAAGCCCTTGCGCAGCTCGTCGCACACCAGCTCGTCGATGGTCTTGACGCGGCGGTTGCCCAGATGGTCGATGTCGTCCGTCACGGCGTTGGTGCCGGGCTTGCGAAGCTTGAGCAGGTAGTCGATGGCAAACTTGATGTCATCGGGCTGCAGGCTCTGCTTGTTCTCGTCGATGTCGCTGCCGAACTTGCGGTTGAGGCGGAAGCGCCCCACGCGTCCCAGGCGGTAGCGGGTGTCGTCGTAGAACTTCTCGTCAAACAGCGCGCTGGCCTTCTCCTTGGAAACGGGGTTGCCGGGCCGCAGGCGCAGGTAGATGCGCTCCAGGGCCTCTTCCTGGTTGGTCGTCGGATCTTCCTGCAGGGAGTTGAGGATGATGGGATCTTCAACCTCGGTGATGATCTCCACTTCCTTGACCTTCGACTTGACGATGTTCTTGGCCACGTCCGCCGAAATCAGCGTGCCGCCCTCGGCGATGATTTCTCCCGTGTCCGGGTCCACGATGTCATTGACGGCGTAGCGGTTCTTGAGGGAGCTGACGGCCTTCTCCGTCCCGGTCTTGACCTTCTTGGTCGGGTAGAACTGGCGGATGATGGCCTCGTTGGTGCTCAGATCGGGGCTCATGGCACGGAAGAAGGTCATGGCGCTGAACTTGCCGCTCTGGTCGATGCGGATGCTCAGCGTCTCCTTCTTGGTCACGGCCACCTCGATCCACGAGCCGCGCTCGGGGATGATCCAGCACTGGTGGAGTTTGCGGTTGTCCGCGCTGACTTCAAAGCCGAAGTCAATGCCGGGCGAACGGTGGAGCTGGTTGACGATAACGCGCTCGGCGCCGTTGATGATGAACTCGCCGCCGCCGATCATCAGGGGCAGTTCACCCAGGTACACGTCTTCATCAATGCTCTTGCTGTCGCGGTTGAGGCGCAGCTTGACCATGAGCGGTGCGCCGTAGGTCAGCTTGAGCGCGCGACACTCATCGGGCGTGTAGCGGGGTTCGCCGAGGTCATAGCTGATGAACTCGAGCCCGATGCTCTGGTCGTAGCTCTTGATCGGGAAGATCTCGTTGATGACGGATTGCAGGCCCATGGGGGCGCGCCGGTTCTGCGGCACGTCGGCCTGCAGAAAGCGTGCATAGCTGTCCGTCTGAAGCTTCACCAGATTGGGCAGATCCACCACGCCCATCGTGCGTCCGAAATTTTTGACCGGCGTGGTGTTTGTGACCCGCTGAGTTTCGTCAACGACCGCCATGATGACTCCAGTATGCTGTGCGGCTGAGGCTCCCCTGGATCGGGGGCGACACTGCCGCGCGCTTTGGGCCTGCCGGCGCCGGGCAATATGCCCCGCTCGCCGTGATCAGTTCGTCCGTACCGCCTGGACCGTTAAACACAACCGGGGCCATTTGGCCGGGGAGCCAAAAGCCCTTTCGCTTGAACTCGCTGCCTGATTTCCCGGTGGGCCCAGACCGTTCCCTTTCGGCCAAAGGCATACCCTTCTGATTTCAGGCGCTCGTACGGTTGTGGGGCCGTGGCGCGGCAAGCCGCGCCACGGCAAATCGTGACTACTTGAGCTCGACCTTGGCGCCGGCCTCTTCCAGCTTCTTCTTGAGGCCTTCGGCTTCGTCCTTGGGCAGGTTTTCCTTCACCGGCTTGGGAGCGCCTTCGACCAGGGCCTTGGCTTCCGCCAGGCCGAGGCCGGTGGCTTCGCGCACGACCTTGATGACCGGGATCTTCTTGTCCGCGGCGGCCAGGCTTGCCAGCACCACGGTGAACTCGGTCTTGGCAGCCGCAGCGGCCGGAGCAGCGCCGCCGCCGCCACCGGCCGGGGCAGCCACGGCAACCGCGGCGGCCTGGGCCTTGACGTCGAACTTCTCTTCGAACGCCTTCACGAAGTCACGGACCTCAAGCAGGTTCCAGCTTGCCACCTCGTTGAGGACCTTCTCGATCTTTTCAGCAACGGCCATGTCACACTCCTCGTTTTCGCAGTAATCGGGCGGGGTCGTCCCGTCCTCCTGCTTGCAGATTGCACACGCAGCCTGCAGTTCGCAGCCAGCTTTGGAAACGGTCCTTTCGGACTGCCTCCCCATTCCAAGCCGGCTGCTGGCTGCTTGCTGCCGGCGGACAGAAATTGAACCGAACTACGCCTTGGGCTGAGCCTTTTCCAGCTTTTCGGCCAGCGCGTTGAAGGCGTAGGCCACCTGGGCATAACCGGCCTGGAACGCCGCCGCCAGCTTCTGCGGCACGGCCAGGAAGTCGCCGGCCAGGGTGCTGAGCAGCTCGCGGCGCCCCGGCAGGGAGGCCGAGGCCTCCACCTGGGCGACGTCCAGCACGTCCTTGCCCATCTGGCCGCCCTTGAGCTTGATGGTGTTCTTGTGCTCGGCCAGCCACTTCTGGGTGAACTTGGCGACATCCACGGTGCCGTCGCCGCCGAAGATCAGGCCCGAGGCGCCCTTGAGCACGCGCTGCTTCTTGGGCAGTTTGGCGTCGTGCTCAATCAGGGGCTTGAGGCCGCGCTCCTTGAGGGCGTGGACGGCGATGGAATTCTTGACCACTTCCATCTGAAGCTTGGCCTTGCGCAGCTCAGCGCGGAACAGCGCCATCTTCTCGCTGTTCAGGCCCTGGTAGTCGATGACGACCACATTGTCGATGGGACCCAGTTTGCGGTCGAGCTGGCTCTTCAGCATTACGTTCAGTGCATTGGGCATGTTCGCTCTCCGGCTCTCCCGCTATTCCTCGGCCACGGCCTGCTGTTCCACGGCCACCGAGACCCCGGGGCTCATCGTGGAAGCCACGCTGACGCGTTCAATGAAATGGCCCTTGACCGTCGAAGGACGCAGCGACTGCACATGGTTCACGATGTGCTTCAGGTTGTCGGCCAGCTTGGCCGCGGCAAAGCTGCGCTTGCCGATCGGCACGTGGATGTTGCCGCCCGCATCCGTGCGGTACTCCACCTTGCCGGCCACGAACTCCTTGACAGCCTGCTCGATGTTCTCAGTCACCGTGCCGGCCTTGGGCGTGGGCATCAGGTTCTTGGGGCCCAGGATCTTGCCCAGACGGCCCACGTTGCGCATCTGGTTCGGGTGCGCAATCGCCACGTCGAACTCCAGCCAGCCGCCCTCCACTTCCTTGGCCAGTTCCGCGCCGCCGGCCTTGATGGCGCCTGCCTTCAGCGCCGCTTCCGCATCCTTGCCTTCCGCAAACGCGATCACGCGCATGCTCTTGCCCAGGCCGTGCGGCAGTGAAACCGCGCCGCGCAGGTTCTGCTCGGCCTTCTTGGGGTCCACGTTGAGCTTGATGGCCAGGTTGACGGTTTCGTCAAACTTCGCCTTGGGGAAGCCCGAAAGGATCTTCACCGCTTCCTCTGCGGTGTAACGCTGGCCCACGACGACAGCCTTGGCCGCGTCGCGATATCTCTTGCTGCGCTTGCGCTCTTTCATGTTCACTCTCGTTGGCAGTCTGTTGCTGTCTTCTGCCCTATTTGCGCGACACCGACAGTCCGTGCCACGCCGGCCGAATCTACGGCCCGTCCCTGTAAGCCTGCTAGTCCACCACCTGCACACCCATGCTGCGGGCGGTGCCGGCGACCACGCGCACGGCGGCCTCGAGGCTGCCCGCGTTGAGGTCGTTCATCTTGGCCTTGGCCACTTCCTCAAGCTGCTTGCGGGTCACGGTGCCCACCTTTTCGCGGCCGGGCATCTTGGCGCCCTTTTCGATCTTCATGGCCGTACGGATCAGCACCGAGGCCGGCGGGCTCTTGATGATGAACTCGAAGGACTTGTCCTTGAAGATCGTGATTTCGATGGGCAGCGTCATCCCCATCTTGTCGCGCGAACGGTCGTTGAACTGCTTGACGAACGCGGCAATATTCACGCCGTGCTGGCCCAGTGCCGGCCCCACCGGCGGAGCCGGCGTCGCCTGCCCGCCGGGGCACTGCAGTTTGACCTTTGCGACGATTTCTTTAGCCATGACTTGCTCACTCTGATGCGAAGGTGGGTTCCGGACGGAGGCCTTGACCTGGCACTGACTTCCAACCCCGGATTTCAGATACCTCAGTCCGCGATGCCGTTATCCGTGCTCGACCTGCCAGTACTCCAGCCACACCGGAGTGGCGCGGCCGAAAATCGTGACGATGACCTTGACCTTGCCCTGCTCCGTGTCCACGTCTTCGACGTTACCTTCGAAGCCGTCGAAGGGGCCGTCCTTGATCTTGACGGCGTCGCCCTTCTTGAAATCGATCTTGACTTCCTTTTCCTCGCCCTCGGGCTTGGGTTCGGAAATCTTGAGAATCTTGCGCACGTCGTCGTCGCTCATGGGCACGGGCTTGTCACGGTCTCCCACGAAATCGCCCACGCCGGGCGTCTCGCGGATCAGGTGGTAGGCCTGCCCGTTGATCTTGTAGCGCTGGTCGGCATTGTCTTCCTGGTCCTCGATCGTGTCGATCTCGAGGTAGAGGTAGCCGGGATAGACCTTGCGCGTGCGCTCACGCTTCTTGCCGCCCTTGATTTCCTGCACCGTTTCGGTGGGGATGACCATGCGGCCAAACAGCGTCTCGAGCCCGTGAGACTTCACGCGCTTCTGCAGGTTCTCCTGGATCTTCTCCTCCCGGGAACTCTGCACCCTCAAGACGTACCACATCAACCCCATGGCCAACTCGATTCTCTCTAGAGCGTCTGGCTTCGATAACTACTTCTTCGGCGTCCCGGACTTGTGCGGCGCGGCGTCATCCTGCGGCGGATCAAGGCGCAGCACCATGGTGACCACCCGGCCCCAGCCCACGTTCTGCCAGTGCTGCTTCTGAAGCACACCCACCGTGAAGCTGAAGGTCAGGTCCATCACGAAAATGATGGCGGCAAACCACGCCACGTAATAGAGCGTAACGGCCGTCGCGCGCTTGACTTCGGGCTTGGAGGCCCAGCGCACTTTCTTCAGCTCCGCCTCCGTGGCAATCAGCAGGTCGGCAAAGCGCGGCGTGTTGAGATAGGCCCGCAGCCCGGCCAAGCCTGCCACAAACACACCCAGGGCGATGAACAGGCTGGGCGTGATCCACTCGGTCAGGGGGCCGCCGCCCTTGACGACGGAAGATCCAAACCACGGATCGTCAATGCCCAGCAGGCGGTCCAAGCGCGTGTTGCCATAGTGAAACATGGCGTAGCAGCACCAGATCAACAGGCCCAGCAGCAGCAGCAGCGCAAAGGAACGCGCCTGCCTGCCTGCGCCACGCCTGTAGTTCTCGAACACCGCCATGTTGCCGCTCCGTACTTACTTCCGATTTCTGGCACGGCGGGAGGGAATCGAACCCCCAACCTGCGGTTTTGGAAACCGCTGCTCTGCCAGTTGAGCTACCGCCGTAGATTCAATCTCGAATGGATAATTGCGAATGTCGAATGCGTTGCCCTTCAACTCCCAATTCGACATTGACCATTCGCAATTGCCCCTACTTCTTCTTTTCCTTGTGCAGCGTGTGCTTCTTCAGCTTGGCGCTGTACTTCTTCAGCTCCAGCTTCTTGATGTTCTGTCCCTTGACGCGCTTCTGCGTGCGGTAGTGGCGGACGCCGGACTCCGAGCACTCCAGAAACACATATTCGCGGTTTTCGCCGGCCATAATGCTGCACCTTAATGCGGGAGCGGCCTCTGTGGACACGCCTCCCATCTCACTCGATGTTGGATGCTGGACCTTCGATCCCGGATCAGGACCCCTTGCACACACCCCGGGTCCATTCTCCAGCCTCGATAATCCAATATCGCCTCAGCTCAGTCCGGGGGAGAGCGCAAGCCCTCCCCCGATCCGAAACTACTTGAGGACCTTCACAACCTTGCCGGCGCCCACCGTGCGGCCGCCCTCGCGGATGGCGAAGTTGGAACCTTCGTCCATGGCCACAGGCTTGCCGAGCTTCACCTTCAGGCTCACCGTGTCGCCGGGCATCACCATCTCCGCGCCGCCGAGCAGGTCTGCCGAGCCCGTCACGTCCGTCGTGCGGAAGTAGAACTGCGGGCGGTAGCCGGAGAAGAACGGCGTGTGGCGGCCGCCTTCTTCCTTGGTCAGGATGTAGCACTGGCACTCAAACTCGGTGTGCGGCTTGATCGTACCCGGCTTGGAAATCACCATGCCGCGCTCGATGTCCTTCTTTTCCACGCCGCGCAGCAGCACGCCGACGTTGTCGCCCGCGAGGCCTTCGCCGAGCTCTTTCTGGAACATCTCGACGCCGGTGATGGTCGAGGGGAAGGGCTGCTCGCGCAGACCGACGATCTCGACGTTGTCACCGACCTTGACCTTGCCGCGCTCGATACGGCCCGTGGCCACCGTGCCGCGGCCCGAGATGCTGAACACGTCTTCGACGGACAGCATGAAGGGCTTGTCGACTTCGCGCACGGGCTCGGGAATCGAGTTGTCCAGGGCGTTGAGCAGGTCGACGATGCACTTGGTCTTGCCGGCGTCGCCGGGGTTTTCCAGCGCGGCCTTGGCGTTGCCGCGGATGATCGGAATCTTGTCGCCGGGGAACTTGTACTTGTTGAGCAGCTCGCGCACTTCCAGCTCAACGAGTTCCAGGAGTTCCGGGTCGTCGACCAGGTCCACCTTGTTCAGGAACACCACGAGCGCCGGCACGTTCACCTGGCGGGCGAGCAGGACGTGCTCACGCGTCTGGGGCATGGGGCCGGTGTCGGCGGCGACCACCAGGATGCCGCCGTCCATCTGGGCGGCGCCGGTGATCATGTTCTTGATGAAGTCGGCGTGTCCGGGGCAGTCGACGTGCGCGTAGTGGCGCTTTTCCGTCTCGTACTCCACGTGGGCCGCGGCGATGGTCACGGTCTTGTTCGCGTCGCGAACCGTGCCGCCCTTGGTGATTTCGGCGTAGGTCTTGGCCTTGGCGTGGCCCTTGGCCGCGCTGACGGCCACCAGCGCCGCCGTAAGGGTGGACTTGCCGTGGTCGATGTGCCCGATGGTGCCGACGTTGACGTGCGGCTTTGTGCGTTGGAAGGTCTCACGCGCCATGTCTTCTCATGCTCCTCGTCTTGGTCGCCGCGCGGCGGCCCCCGGGGATGTTGGTCTGCACCGCAGACCTCCGGGAATCTTCCCAATGAACCAAACTGCTACCGTTTCACTGCCTTGCGGCCGGAACCTCCGGCCGCGGAAATCTGGAGCTGCCCATGGGATTTGAACCCACGACCTCTTCCTTACCAAGGAAGTGCTCTACCCCTGAGCTAGGGCAGCTTGCGGATTCACTTCCGGTTCGCGCCAAAGGCCGCGGCGCCGGTGCTTCCTGTCAAACCCTGGCGCCTGGCGTCAGGAGTCTGGAGCGGGCGATGGGATTCGAACCCACGACACTCTGCTTGGAAGGCAGAAGCTCTACCACTGAGCTACGCCCGCGAAGATGGTGGGCAGAGCAGGATTCGAACCTGCGAAGGCATAGCCACCTGATTTACAGTCAGGCCCCTTTAGCCACTTGGGTATCTGCCCGTGAATCTTCAATTTTCGGCGGGTCCGCCCGCCCTGCTGCACTCCCCGGATGTACGTCGGTCCTGCTTCAATTTCACGCCACGCGAACCCGGTCGGGCCCGCGTGGCGGTTGTTGTCTCCGCCTGTTTTCGCGCCCCAGGGCGCGTTTTCTGCTGTCAGCCCCAACCACCCTGCAATGCTGGAGCTGGCGGCGAGAATCGAACTCGCAACCGCCGGTTTACAAAACCGGTGCTCTACCATTGAGCTACGCCAGCAAGGCGGCCCAAATTGGAGCGGAGAAGATAGCAATCATTTTCCGGCCTGCAATGGGCTGCCTCAAATTCTGGCGCCTCCCTCCGGCGGCCGCCCGGCCGGGCTCCTGAGCGGGCTTCATTTGCCTCCTTACGCCCCGGCCTCTATCATGTCGCCCCGGCCACTTCCGCCTGCCCATGATCACTCTGCTCCAGATCTGCCGCTGGCTTTACCGCACCCTCAACTCCGACGTGCGCCCGTGGCAGATTGGCGTGGCAGTGCTCTTGGGTGCCCTGGCCGGCCTCCTGCCCCTGGGCCTGGGGACCCTGGTCGTCTTCCTGGCCATCCTGCTCATCAACTGCCATTTCGGAACGGCCTTCTTCGCATTTGGCATTTTTCGCCTCATGGCCTGGCCCCTGCAACTGGTACTCATCCGTCCCCTGGGCGCGGCATTCACCGATCACCTGCCGCAGGCCGGCAAGGATTTCCTGGTGCAGGCGGCGACAACGCCGGTGCTGAGCCTGTTCCGGCTGGACTACTTTGACGTGGCGGGCGGTTTTGCCCTCTGGCTGCTGCTGGCCCTGCCGCTGTTGATTTTCACGACGCTGTTCTTCAGGCGCTATCAGGACGTGCTGACGCAGAAGCTGGCCCAGTCGCGCGTCATGAAGGTTCTTTCCCAGATCTGGTTGTTCAAGGCATTGCGCTATGTCTTCGTCGGCTGATGCCCAGAAGCCGGCGCGCCCGGCCCGCTTTCTACGGCTCAACGCGATCTTCGCGTTGCCGGTGCTTATTGTTCCCGCGCTCTTGGCCTACTACTTCATGATTGACGGGGCCGTGCGCGATCAGGTACTGGCGCAGTCCATCGATCTGGCGGGCTACAAAGGCCAGGCCGAGGTCGAGGAAGTGACCTTCTCGATTTTCGGGCCCAAACTTACTGTGCGCGAGTTGCGGGCCTGGCAGGACCTCGAGGGCGGGCGCCACGAGGTGCTCTATGTGGGCGAAGCCAATTTTGACGTGGAGTTCTGGCCCCTGTTGGAACGTCGCCTGGTCGTCAACGAGGTGACGGCTTCGCGCATCCGCTATCAGTCGCCCCTGCCCGAACCGGCCGCGCCGGGCAGTCCTGCCGGGGGTCCTTCGTCTCAGCCCGAAGTGCCGCCGAAAACACCCAACGACTACGTCAACGACTACCTCCAGCAGGTGGAGGACTTCCTCAACAGCGACGAGTACCGCCAGGGCCGGGAATGGCTGGAGAAGCTTCGCCAATACATGGATGAGCGCGAAGACAAGGAAGCCAAGGAGGCCGAGCGCCGCCAGAAGGAACTCACCGGGCGGGCGGGTCGTCCCACCTACGTGACGCGTGCTCTGAGAGAGCAAGGCATGCCGCCTGCCCTTGTGGTGAAAAAGGCCGGCGTGAGCGAGCTGGAGTTCGTGCTGGGTAAGGCCGGCAACGCCCAGCTTGGCAGCAAACTCAGCAACGTGGAGCTGGTCGCTCAAAGCGTCAGCTCCGACCCCCTGGCCTACCGACTGCCCATGGAGTTCAAGGCGGGCGGAAACCTGGACGGCGATGCCGGCCGCCGCGTCGAGCTGGGGCTGGTGCTGCGTTTTGACCCAGAGGAGCTGGTGCACCTGGAGCAGGTCAAGGGCGGGTTCACGCTGGCCAGGCTGCCCCTTGAGGGTCTGGTGGATACGTCGGAGTTCGGCGACACGCTCACGGGTGTGGAGTTGTCCCTCGTACATTATGCGCCAACCCATCCTGCCCTGGGCGGGCGCACGCGCCTGACTCTGGCGGGGGCAATCAACCCGCCGGGCTTCTCGATTCCGGGCAAGTCCTCGCGCCTGAACGCCCATCTGTGGTTTGGCGGTTATGCCCGAGAGAACAAGCTGGGCGCGTTCCTGCCCAGCGGGCTGGGCATCTCCGTGGAGCATGTAGCACTGGACGGTCTGCTTGCGAAGGCGGGGGGCCTGGGACTTCCCGTGGCCAAGGGTGCTTCGTTCAGTTTTGGGACTTGCGACGCCCAGGGCCGGTTCGACACCCCTCAGGCCGCCGTGACCTGGCACGACGGCTTTGATCTGAGGCTGCGTTTGAGCGTCGATGGCTTGAAGTTCAACGAGGCCGAGTCCAAGGGCAAGCAGGTGCTGGGTTTGCCGGCGGACCTGCTGGCCAAGGGCCTCAATCGGGTCATGGAAGGCATGAGCGCCGACGGCAAGCGCCTCGAGGTCATGGTGGGATTCAGCGGCAAGGCCAGCGAATTCAAGTTCGGCATCCTGCGGCCCGGCCTTCGTACGTTTGTCGACGCCTGCATCAACGCGCTTTATCTCAACGCCGATGAAGTCGAGTCCCTGGTGGAGTTGCCCTTTGCCGTAGGCCGCCAGGGCCGCATTGGCTTGTTCAGTGCTGATGCGCTGGGCAACCGGCGGACGCCCGCCTTTGACCTCGAACGGGCCCAAGACGAGGGTCTTGGAGATTTGCGCGTGGTGCTTTCGCTGTCCGGGCTGACCATCGCGCCCAAGGCGGGACAAAGCAGGATTGCGGGGCTGCCCGCAGATGACTTCTGCGCGGCCTTCAACACGTTTGTCGCCAATCAGGGCGAGGCCGGAGTGAAGTTCCGTTGCCGCCTTTTCAACGGTGAAGGCAAGTTCTCTCCAGCCCTGGAGAGTCCCGGCTTGCGCGGGCTGGTGGATGCCCTCGTGGGGGTGTTCGGTTACAGCGGCCGCCAGCTCAACGAGAAGTTCAATCTTCCTTTTGTGCTGCCTGACGACCTTCAGGCCCAGTTGCTCAGTGTGGATGGGGCGGGGGCGCCGCGCAACTTTGGATCACCCGGCGCGGACAGTGACAGCCTGGCGGACCTGCGTGTGGCCCTGAACGTCTCAAAGGCGCGCATCAGCCCCAAGCCGGGCCAGGACCGCATCTTCGGCCTGCCGGCCCGGGAGTTCTGTGCGGGTTTCAACCAGTACGCCGAGGGGCTAAAGGGCAAACCCCTGAGCTTCAGGCTGCGTGCCTTTGATGGCGGCGGCAGCTTTTCGCCCGCGCTCGAGAGCCCCGGGGTCCGGGGCCTGGTGGACAGCATCCTCGGCGCCGTGACCTTTTCAGGCAAGCAGCTCAATGAGAGCTTCGACCTGCCCTTCACGGTGCATGAACTCGCCAGCGTGCGCAGCGTCAGCGTGACGGAGGATGGCAAGCCCCGTGACCTCTCCAGCCCCGGCGCGGACCTGGACTCCCTGGGAAATCTCAGGGTCGTCGTGTACGTGGCCAATGCTTACGCGGTCAAGAAGGCGGGCCAGGACAAGATTCTCGGTATTCCCGCCGATTACTTCATCTTCGCCTGGAATTCGCTGGTGTCGTCCTTCCCACAGGGTGGCATGCCCCTGACCTTCAATCTGTTTGACGCCGGCGGAAAGTTCGCGCCTTCACTGGCGGGACCCACGCCCCAGGTGCTGTTGACCATGATGGGTAGCGCCATCGGCATTGCAGCTTTCGAGAAGAACTTCGGCCAGATTGACGCAAAGTACAAGAACGCCTTTGAGGCCTTCAAGAAGGGCGACTTGAGCAAAGCCGGCGATCTGGCCAAGGCCGTCAAGGGCGGCAAGGACATCTCTCCAGCGGACATCCCCAAGGAGATTCCCAAGGAGATTCCTAAGGAGATTCCTAAGGAATTGCCCAAAGAGCCGCCCAAGATTCCCAAGCTGCCCTGGGGATAGACGGTCGCATAGGACTCGTGTGTCAAGGTGTATTGGCCGCCTCAACGGGCTGAGGCGGAGAGGGGAGCATCGCCCCCAAGGCTAGGCCGCTTCTTCATCGGCCGGCGATTCTTCTTCGGCGAAGTCCGCGGGCGCGGCATCCTTCTGCTTGCGCTTCTCTTCTTCGCGCTCGCGCTTGATGCGCTCGACCTTCTCTTGAGCAGCTTGCACCTGCGCCATGTCCTGCTTGAGCGTGCCCGCGTCCATGGCCTCACGCGCCTTGGCGGGGTTGTAGGTGTTCTTGCAGTCCGGATAGCCGGTGCAACCGATGAAGGGGCGGTTGCGGAAGAACTTCACCTGCATGGGCTTGCCGCACTGGTCGCAGCTCAGGCCCGCGTACTCCGCTTCCGTCTCGAGCTGCTTGATGCTCTTCTCGCTGTCAAGGGACCGGGTGCCCCGGCAGGCCGGAAAGGTGCTGCAACCCAGGAAGGGCCCACGGCGGCTCATGCGCACCACGAGTTCCTTGCCGCACTGCGGGCACTCAAGGTCTTCTTTGCTGACGCGCAGGATTTTGCCCTGCTTGTCGAGCGGGATGGTGCCCTTGCACTCAGGGAATCGCGAGCAGCCGAAGAACTTGCCGTTCTTTGAATAGCGCTCAACCATGGGCGCGGCACAGACGGGGCAGGCGACCTCGGCGCCGGTTTCGTCCGTCGCGGGGCGGCCTTTGATCTTCTCGATCTTCTGTTCGGCGGCCGCCAGTTCATCGACGAACATGGCGTAGAAGTTGCCAAGCACATCGACCCAGTCGAGCTCGCCTTCCTCGATTTTGTCGAGCTGGGCTTCCATCTTGCTGGTGAACTCGCTGTCAACGATGCGCTCGAAATTGGCGACCATGATGTCGTTGACCATCAGGCCCAGGTCGGTGGCGAACAGGCGGCGGTTCTCGCTGCGAACGTAGTTGCGGTCCTGGATGGTGCCGATGATCGTGGCATAGGTGCTCGGCCGGCCGATGCCCAGCTTCTCCAGCGTCTTGACCAGGCTGGCCTCCGAAAAGCGCGGCGGGGGCAGCGTGAAATGCTGGTCGCCACGGATGTCGTGGCGCAGCAGGGCGTCTTGTTCATTGAGCGGGGGCAGCAACTGCTCGTTCTTGTCCAGCTTGATGCCTGAGACCCGCGCGTGGCCGTCAAACACCAGGCGGCGGCCGGAAGTCCGGAACAGGCCGTCGCCTGCCGTGACTTCCACAGTGGTGACGGCGTAGACCGCAGGCTCCATCTGGCAGGACACAAAGCGCTCCCAGATCAGCCGGTAGAGCTTGAACTGGTCGTTGTCGAGGTAGGGGCGCAGGCTTTCGGGCGTGCGCGCGACGCTTGTGGGACGGATGGCTTCGTGGGCGGCCTGGGCCTTGCTCCCGGTCTTGTAGAACACGGGCCGCTCCGGCAGATAGGCCTTGCCGTACTCCCGCTCGATGAGCTCGCGCGCGTCATTGACGGCGAAGTCGCTCAGGTGCACGGAGTCGGTGCGCATGTAGGTGATCAGGCCCGTGGGACCCTCTTCGCCGACGGCGATGCCCTCGTACAGCCGCTGGGCGATCTGCATGGTCTTTCGAGCGCCAAACCCGAGCCGGATGGAGGCCGCCTGCTGCAGCGTGCTCGTGATGTACGGCGGCTTGGGCCGGTCCTTGCGTTCCTTGGTCTCGATGCGGGAAACGGCGTAACTCGCCCCTGCCAGCGCTGCGAGGATGGAATCGACTTCCTCGCGCGTCTTCAATGCCGGTGTTTCGCCCTTCCACTTCTTGAGGTCGGCGCTGAATACCCCCGGCGGCAACGAAACCTGCGCCACTTCGGCTTCGTCCTCGATCTCGTCCTGGCTGTCAATGAGATCGGTTTCGTCGCGCGGCTTGCCGTGGCTCTGTGCGATGAACTGCGACAACTGCCGCCGCTGCTCCTCCGTCAGTTCGGCCTTCCCGAGGTAGGCCGTCATGGACCAGTATTCCTCGGGTTTGAAAGCCTTGATCTCGCGCTCGCGCTCGCAGATCAACCGCACCGCCACGCTTTGAACACGCCCGGCACTCAGGCCGCGGAAGACCTTCTTCCAGAGCAGGGGTGAGATCTTGTAGCCCACCAGCCGGTCCAGCACGCGGCGCGCCTGCTGGGCATTGACCAGGTTTTGTTCAATGTCGCGCGGTTTGTCGAAGGCGCGCTTGATGGCGTCCTTGGTGATTTCGTTGAACGTGACCCGCCTTGCCTTCTTGTCGTCCAGGGCCAGGGTTTCCTTGAGATGCCAGGCAATGGCCTCGCCCTCGCGGTCAGGGTCGGGGGCGAGATAGACCATCTTGGCGGCGCTGGACGCCTTCTTGAGGTCGTCAATCACGGCTTTCTTGCCGCGAATCGTCACGTAATCGGGTTTGAAGTCGTGCTCGACATCAATGCCGATCTTGCTCTTGGGCAGGTCCCGCACATGGCCCACACTGGCCTTGACCACGTAGCCCGGCCCCAGGTAGCGATTGATGGTCTTGGCCTTGGCCGGCGATTCAACGATGACCAGGTTCTTGCCCCGCGCGCTGGGGGTCTTCTCCGGCACGTATTCCTTGAACTGCTTGCGGCCAAAGCGCCCGCGCCGCTTGGTCCCCGGCGTGTCCTCAGCCTTGGCCTTGGGTGCCGCCTTGGAGGCGGACTTGCGCCTGGATGTAGCGCGCTTGGTCGCCTTGGGAGTCGTTGCTTCTGGATTTTCGTCCGGGTCTGGAGCCATGCGCGGGGCAGAGATAGCACGGAGCACATAGGCTGTCAAACAAAGCGGTGTTTACTCGTCTTCATCGCCGGGCCCAGAAGCGGCCTTCAAGGCGGCTTTGCGGCGCTCAAGAAAAGAGTGAAGAATGACCTGCGCCGCCACCTCGTGCACTTTCTCCCTGCGGCGCGAGGGCTTCATGTTGGCGGCGATCAGTTTGCCTTCCGCTTCCCAGCTCGACAGCCGCTCATCAACCAGCTCGACGGCCCGCGGCGACGCCTGGCGCAACTGTTCGGCAAACTCCCGCGTCAGCACGGCAGCCCGGCCTTCGCTGCCATTCATGTTCAGGGGCAGGCCTACCACATAGCCCACGACGTCTTCTTCGCCGGCGATCTCAAGCAGGCTGGCAAGCAGTTTGTCGCGCGGCTTGGCATCGAGGGTGACAAAGGGGTGGGCGAACATGCCCAGTTCGTCGCAGATGGCGACGCCCACGTGCTTGCTGCCGAAGTCAATTCCCAGCCAGCGACCGATGTTCATGGCGGCATTCTAACGGGCCGCAAAGACTTGAGAGATGGTGAGTTTGAGAGATCGAGAGATGGCAGAAGCTCAATCTCTCCAACGCTCAGACTCTCGAACTCTCAGCCGTTCATGCGTCGCCGGCGAGCCGCGCGATTTGCTTCACGCCCTGACCCGCGCCCTTTTTCAGTACCAGCACGCGCTTACCGCTGACCACGACCAGAAGGTCCGAATCGCCGACGATGCCTACCAGCTCGCCGCTCTCGGCCACCACATTGTTGCGCGACCCGCCCACACTCAAAGCCGCGCGCGGCGGCTTGCCTGCCATCTCCAGGCGCGCCAGCAGGGCATCCCAGGTGCCGATGTCGTCAAAGTCAGCGGCCAGTGCAATGGCACGCAGCGCCTTGCAGCGTTCAAGCAGGCCAAAGTCAAGGCTGATGGGCTCCAGTTGCTCGTATGCGGCGGGGTCCATCATGCCGTCGCCCACGGGGCGCAGACGCGACGAATGGCTGGGCAGGTGACGCGCCAGCTCCCGGTCAAAGGCGCGGATATCAAAGAGGAAGCAGCCTGCGTTCCAGAGGTAGCGCCGATTTTCCAGGAGCCTGCGCGCCGCTTCTTCGCCCGGTTTCTCGCGAAAGCTGAGGACGGTTCTGAGCCCCGGCGCCACTTCTTCGCCGGCCTCAATGTAGCCAAAACCGCCCTCGGGGCGCGTGGGAGTGACGGCAAACAGGTGGATGAATTCCTCAAAATCGTTACGGGCGCGCGCGGCCGCGATGCCCTGATGAAGGGCCTGGTGCGGCTCCAGAAGCTGATCGGAGGGCAGCACGAGCAGGTGAGCGCTGGGATCCCGCCGGCCGATTTCGCGTACTCCCAAAGCGATTGCGGCCGCCGTGTCGCGCCTTGCCGGCTCCACCAGCAGGCTGGCGGCCGGCAACTCGGGCAGGGTCTGCGCGATGCGCCGCGCCTGTGCCGCCCCTGTCACGATGAAGATACGGTCGGCATCGGTGCAGGCCAGGGCGCGCAGGTACGCCAGTTGAAGCAGCGAGCGCTCGCCGTCGGGCTTGAACAGGTACTTCGGGTGCTCGTCGCCGCATAGCGGCCAGAAGCGCGACGAGGCGCCGCCGGCAAGGATGAGTGCGTAAAGGTCAGCCATGGCGGCCATGCGACAGGAGACATTCAGCGTGCGAAGTTCCCCACCACTCTACTTCCTGGTCCGGTCCTGCACTCCGGATTCCGCTCTTTTCACAGGGCCAGCAGCGCGGCTACAACCGCTTCGCCCATTTCGCGCGTACTGACCGTTTTCTCGCCTTTGGCTGCGATGTCGGGTGTGCGCAGGCCCTTGCCGAGGGCCTTGGCGACTGCTTCGTCGATGGCGTTGCCGATGTCCGGGCGCCTGGCGGCGTGTGTAAACATCAGTGCCGCGCTGAGGATCATGGCCAGCGGGTTGGCTTTGCCGGTACCCACGAGATCGGGCGCGCTGCCGTGCACGGGCTCGAACAATAGCGTGCCGTTGCCGAGGCTGGCGCTGGGCAACATGCCTAAACTGCCCGTGAGTTGCGCGCCAATGTCGCTAAGAATGTCGCCAAACAGGTTGCCCGCCACGAGCACGTCGAACTGCTTGGGGTTGGCCACAAGCTGCATGGCGCAATTATCGACGTACATGTGCTTGAGTTCGACATCTTTGTAGTCACGGTCGTGCAGCGCCTGCATGGTTTCTTTCCAGAGCTGCATCACTTCCAGGGCGTTGGCTTTGTCGGCGCTGAGCACCTTCTTGCGGCGCAACTTCGCGGCCTCAAATGCTGCCTTGCCCACGCGCTCGACCTCCCAGGCGTGGTAGACCATCGTGTTAAATCCGTAGCGGCCCTTGGCGTCCTCGGCGTAGCCCTTGGGCTCGCCGAAGTAGATGCCGCCGGCCAGTTCGCGCACCACGAGAATGTCCACGCCTTCGATCAGCTCGCGCTTGAGCGGGCTGGCGTTGAGCAGTGCCGGCACGGGCTTGATGGGACGCAGGTTGGCAAAGAGATCGAACTCTTTCCTCAGGACAAGCTTGGCGCGCTCGGGGCGCTTGGCCGGCGGCGCGTTATCCCAGCGCGGATCGCCAAAGGGGCCGCACAGTATGGCGTCGCTGTTCTTGCAGAGTTTGAAAGTGGCTTCGGGCAGGGGCTCCATGCCCTTGTCCACGGCGGCGGCCGCCGCCAGCGCGCTTTCGGTGTGAATGGCGAAACTGAATTTCCTGGCCGCGGCGCGGCAGACGTCGAGGGCGGCCTGGGTGATTTCCGGGCCGATGCCGTCGCCGGGCAGCACGGCGATTCTGAAGTCAGTCATGCAGGTCTCCGAAGCGTTGAATCTAGCCAAAGTTGCGTGCCCGGGCAATCTTGGCCGCGCGCGAGGGAAGGCCCGATTTGCGGGGGTCGGAAGCCGTCGGCGCGAAGAAAGCGTCGTCCTTGTTCGTTAGAATGGGCAAGGCATGTTCAACATACTCGGCATCCTGATGGCTTTGCTGATCACCGAGCTCTCGCGGGGCCACGGCATGGTCGTGGGCTGGGAGTCGGCACTGGGGGCCCTTGCGGGTATCAGCCTGGTGCTGGCCGTGGGGCTGCCGCTGGCGCCCGTGGTGCGTTCGAGGCTGGCCCTGGCCCATGATCTTGATCGCGCGCTGCGCGATTCAGACCTGCCGGACGTGGATGCACGCCGCGGCGCGCTCTCGGCCGAGGTAGACCGGTTTCTGCAGCGCGTGGGCCTGCTGCGGCGCTTCTACGACCTTTTCGTCATGGCGGTGTTTGCCGCCATCTGCTTTGTCGCAGGCTGGGCCGACTTCGTCTCCGACTTCCTGGGCGTGCCGGCGGGGCTGGAGGTGCTGCCGGACATCGCCCCTTACCTTGCCCTGCTGGTCGCGGCCTGGTTCAACCACTGGCGCGCCGAGCGGGCGATTCGCCCGGGCTGGTCTTTTGGGTCTTTCCTTGGCGTCAACCTTCGCGGCAACCTCATGCTGCTTGCGCCCGTCGTCATGGTCAGCACGGCGGTGTTCGCTCTGCGGGCGGCCTCGCCGCAGTTTGACGACGCCATGGACGCATTTGCGTTTCTCCAAAGCGCGGTGCAGATGGTGATGATGGTTGGAGTGGTGGTGTTTGTGCCGGCCGTGGTCCGGTTCATTCTGCCGTCGCAGCGGTTGCCGGAGGGCGCCCTGCGCAGCCGGCTGCTGGCTTTTGCCAGGGCGCGCCGTGTTGGCATTCGGGAGATTTACGTCTGGCAGACCCGCACGAGGCACATCGCCACGGCCTTTGTGATCGGGCTGGTGGCGCCCTTGCGCTATGTGTTTCTGACCGATGCGCTGATCAGTCGCCTCGATGAAGACGAGATTGAGGCGGTGTTCGCCCACGAGCTGGGGCATGCCCACTACCATCACCTCTGGTGGTTGCTGGCCTTCCTTTACACCGTCACGATTGTGCTGCTGGGCGCTGCCACCACGATGGGCACCTTGCCGCAGTGGCTCAGCGAGCGTGGATTCTCGGAGAGCGCCCTGGATGCCTCACGATTCCTGCCCCTGGTCATCGCCCTGGCCTATGGCTACGTGGCCTTCGGATACGTCAGCCGGCGCTTTGAGCGCCAGGCGGACTTCTACGCCATTGAGCACACCCGCCCCGAATTGCTGGCCCGCGTCTTCCTCAAGCTGGGGGCCGCCAGCGGGCACAGCCTGTCCAAGTCGGGGTGGCGCCACTTTTCGCTCGAGCAGCGCATCCGTGAAATCGCACTGGTGTCGGCCCGGCCTGAGGCGCGTCGGGGTTTCACCCGCGAACTGGTGCTGGGCATGACGGCTTCGGCCCTGATCACTCTGGCCGCCCTCGTGGCGCTGCGGCCAGCTCTCGTGGCGGATTTCACCGAGGGCCGCCTGAACTATTCCTTTGCGCAGTTCGAGCGCGAGCGAGTGGAACGCAAAGGCGGCGAAGGCCTGACACTGTGGCGCGAAAGGGTGTTGGCCAACGCCGAGAAGGTCAAGCAGCTCGATGAAACGCGGGCTCTGGTGGCGCGCCTTTACACGGCAGTGACTGACACGCTGTCAGACCGGGAGAGCCCGGAGTTTGAGGCGCTGGCGCGGGATGTAGCGGCGCTGCGCGACCAGTCTCAATCCCTCGAAGAGCGCGAGCGCTACGAGCAGTTTCTGGAAGACATTGAGGCCAGCCGGCGCGCCGCGGAGCGCGCCAAGGCCAAGGGCACACGCTGGTCAGCGGAGTACCGCGAGGAAATCGGGCGCTAGGCCCCTGTCTGCGGACAGAGAAAGGGGCGGCCTGGTCCGCGCCTTTTCTTCGAATCCCGCCGCGAGGCTACTCGCCGACAAACCTGGGGGCCCGCTTCTCGAGGAAGGCGTTGAGGCCCTCGCGCATATCCTTGGTGCTGGAGATCAGGCCAAAGAGATCCGCCTCCAGAGACAGGCCCTGGCCCAGGCTGGTTTCCAGGCCGCGGTTGAGCGCCTGGATGCAGAACTGAACGGCGATCGGGCCGCACTTGGCGATTTCGGCGATGGAGGCCTTGGCCGTCGCGAGCAGCTCTTCAACCTTTGTGACACGGTTGACGATGCCGCTGGCCAGGGCGGCGCTGGCGTCAATACGAGCGCCGGTGCACATCATCTCCAGGGCTTTGCCGCGGCCAATCAGCCGCGCCAGCCGCTGGGTGCCTCCATAGCCGGGAATGATGCCGAGCGTGGCCTCCGTCAGGCCCATGGTCGCGTTGTCGCTGGCGTAGCGCCAATGGCAGGCCAGGGCGAGTTCGAAGCCGCCGCCGAAGCAGAAGCCGTTGATGGCGGCGATGACGGGCTTGGGGCACTTCTCGATGCCGTTGAGCACGCGCTGCCCGAGTTTGCTCTTCTCAACGCCGGTGATCACGCTCTGCTTGGCCAGTTCGCCGATGTCGGCGCCGCTGATGAAGGAGTGTTTGGGCGGCTTGCCGGGAGTCTGGGGCAGGGGGCCGCCGGTGATGATGATGCCGCGCACGGCTTTGTTTTCGGCCAGTTCCTTCACGCCTTGTCCGATCTCGGTCACGGTGGCGTCGTTGAGCGCGTTGAACTTGTCGGGGCGTGCCACGAAAAGCACGCCGGCGGGGCCGTCGATCTCGATCTTGATGTTCGCGTAGGTCATGGGCTTGATCCAAAGGGGGCGGTCACAGGCCGCCCGGCGGGGCATGGGCCGGCGCGGCGGGGCGGAATCTAGCCTTTGCCGCGCCGCCTGCCAACACTCTTTCAGAGGCGAGGGAGGCTCAAGCGGCCGAAGCCGGAGGCTGCTGGGCCTGGGGCAGTTCCCGGACTTTCACGCAGCTGTCCACAAGGTTCTGTTTTCCGCGCACGACGTCAGCGGTGACCACAAAGCGCCGCGGTTCCTTGATGCCGGGCAGCTCGAACTGAGCGTCGAGCATGAACTTCTCGACAATGCCGCGCAGCCCGCGCGCTCCCGTGCCCCGCTTGATGGCCTGGTCGGCGATCTCATTGAGGGCCTCGGGCTGGAATTCAAGCTCGTGGTTGTGCATGCGGAACAGCTTGCGGAACTGCTTGGTGATCGCGTTCTTGGGGTGCGTCAGCACGTGAATCAAGGTGGCGCGGTCGAGCTCGTCCAGGGTCGAGATGACGGGCAGGCGGCCGATGAACTCGGGGATCATGCCGAACTTCACGAGATCCTCGGGTTCGAGCAGGTGGCGCAGGCGGTTGCGCTCATGTACATCGGCTTCCTCGCGCCCGGTGCGGATGGCGGCCGCCGTGACGGTCGCGGTTGCCTCGCTGTCACGCCTGCTCTGGATGCGCATGGAGGTGGTGCCGAGCCGGGCGCGGATGAACTCTTCAATACCCACGAAGGTGCCGCCGCAGATAAAGAGGACGTTCGTGGTGTCGAAGTGGATGTAGCTCTGTTCGGGGTGCTTGCGGCCGCCCTGGGGGGGCACGTTGGCGGTGGTGCCCTCCATCATCTTGAGCAGGCTTTCCTGCACGCCCTGGCCGGAGACATCGCGTGTAATGGAAACGTTCTGGCTGGTCGAGTGGATCTTGTCGATCTCGTCAATGAAAATGATGCCCATCTGCGCCTTCTTGAGGTCGAACTCCGCAGCCTGCAGCAGCTTCAACAGCAGGTTCTCGACGTCCTCGCCCACGTAGCCGGCCTCGGTCAAGGTCGTAGCGTCGCCGATGGCAAAGGGCACGTGAAGGAGATCAGCCAGGGTCTTGGCCAGCAGCGTCTTGCCCGAGCCGGTGGGTCCCACGAGCAGGATGTTGGACTTCTCGATCTCGACGCCGTCTTCGTCCTTGGAGGCCTGCAGCAGCCGCTTGTAGTGATTATGCACAGCCACGCACAGCACGCGCTTGGCCTTTTCCTGTCCCACGATGTGCTGGTCCAGCGCGGCTTTGAGCTGGGCGGGGGAAGGCAGGGTTTCCACGGTGATCTCGCCCAGAGGCTTGGCGTCCTGGTTCTTCTCCTGTTGGAGGATGGCGTTGCAGAGCGCGATGCACTCGTTGCAGATGTAGATGCCGGGCGGGCCCTGGATCAGGCTGTCCACCTGGCGGCGGGACTTGGCGCAGAAGCTGCAGCGCTCGAGAGGCTTCTGTGACTGGGTGGAATCGGTGTTGCGTGCCATGCAGGATCCCGGAAAAGACGCAAGGCGGGAGGTGCCCCGCCCTGCCATCATAGACTGTCCGGCGTCAAAGTCATGCCCTGCCGCACCTGGGCCGGGCCGGGTCCGGGTCAGTTGGATGACGAGGCCGGTGCGGCCTTCTGTGTGGGCTCGATGACGTCGTCAATGAGGCCGTACTCCCTGGCCTCGGCGCTGGACAGGAAGTAGTCGCGATCCGTGTCCTTCTCGACCGTCTTGAGAGATTTGCCGGTTTCCCGCGCGAGAATGTCGTTGAGGATGCGCTTGAGGCGCAGGATTTCCTTGGTCTGGATGCCGATGTCCATGGCCGTGCCGCCCGCGCCGCCCCATGGCTGGTGAATCATGATGCGCGAGTTGGGCAGCGCGTGGCGCTTGCCCTTGGTCCCGGCGGAAAGCAGCACTGCACCCATGGAGGCAGCCTGGCCGATGCAGACCGTGGAGATGTCGCACTGCACGTACTTCATGGTGTCGTAGATGGCCAGCCCGGCGTTGACGTCGCCTCCGGGGCTGTTGATGAACATCTGGATGTCCTGGTTCTTGGCCTCCTTCTGGAGGAACAGCAGCTGGGCCACCACGGCGTTGGCCATCATGTCGTGGATCACACCCTGGATGAACACGATGCGGTCTTCCAGCAGGCGCGAATAAATATCGTAGGAGCGTTCGCCGCGGCTGGTCTTCTCGATCACGAAGGGCAGCGGATATCCGGCGGAGACGGGTTCAGCAGTCATGGAAACCTCGGTTCAATTCATTTGTTCGGCGTGATGGCCCGCGCCGATTTGCGGAGGTATCAGAAATGCAGTGCCATCGGAAGCAGTTCTGAATCCCGGCAACTGATACCTGCTACCGGGGTCTCTAACGCCGCCGCGCGACGGGTCATTCCACGAAGGCCGCCCCGCCGCACCCATCCGGTCGTTGAAAAAGTGGCATCCGGCCACTCTTTCAATACGGTCGGGCCAAAGTGCATCTGGCCCGACCTGCATTTCAAGCGGCGTCTCAGCCGCCTGAAACGAGCAAGCCATCGAAGGCTTGCGTGAGCAGGCCGCATTTCAACGGCCTGCTAGGCCTGCTTGTACTTCGCTTTCTGCCGCAGCAGCTTCAAGACCTTGCGGGTGCGCAGCTCCTCGCGGATACCGGGAAGCATATTGCGCTGCTTGAAGGTCTGGTAAACCTCGTCCAGGGGGCGCCCGATCTGGGCCGCGAGTTCCGCCACGTGGCGGTTGAGCTCGTCTTCCGTGACCACCAGGCGCTCCTTGCGCGCAATGGCATCCACGACGAAGGCCCGCTTGAGCTGTTCCTTGGTGCGATCGAGGCCCGCTTCCTTGTTGCTGTCGAGGAACTTCTTGACCTCTTCCTCGCCTGCGCCGTGCTGATACAGGCGGTAGGCCTGCTGCTGGAGCAGTTCGACGGCTTTGGACTTGGAGAACTTCTCGGGCAGCTCGACCTGGGCCTTCTGCGTCACTATTTCGGCGAGTTTGTCTTCCACGAGCTGGTCGATTTCGGCGTCCTTGTCGCGGCGAATGGCATCCGTTGCCTCCTTGCGGAAGGCGTCAACGTTCTCAAAGCCCTCATCCTTGGCGACTTCCTCGAGCGTGGGGCCCTCAAAGGCCATGACCTGGGTGATGTCCAGTGTGATCGTGGCATCCTTGGAGCGGTAGGCCTCCTGCATGAAGTCCGCCGGGAGCTTGACCGGAATGTCCTTGTGGTCGCCGGCCTTGAGCCCCACAAGCGCGCCGCCGCCCTGAGGCAGCTCGAGGCCTGCAATGAAAGGCACGCCCACTTCCAGCAGGCCGCCGTGGCGGTGGAAGATGGTTTCCTCGCCAACGTTGATATGCACGTCGGCCGTGACGAAGTGGCCCTTGGCTGCCGCCGTCTCGGGCGCCTGGGCATTGAGTTTGCCCTTGCGGATCTGGGCGTCGCGCAGATAGGCGTTGATTTCGTGATCGGCGATCTTCACCGCCGGGCGCTCGATCTCGAGGCCCTTGTACTCGGGCAGTTCGAACTCGGGGCGCACCTCGACTTCGAGCGTGAAGGTGCTCGGCTTTCCGCTTTCGATCTCGGGCGTCCCGATGAGCTCCGCCTGGCCCAGCAGTTGCAGTGCGTGCTTGTCGATGGCCGACTTGAGCGCTTCGTCGGCCAGGGTCTGGCGGACGTCATCGGCAATCTCGCGCCCGAAACGCTTCTCGAGGACCTCGCGGGGCGTCTTGCCGCGCCGGAAGCCGGGCAACTGCACCTGCTTGTTGAGGTCGCGGAAACCGTCTGCGAGCTTGGTTTTGATGATCTCGGCGGGCACCTCGGCCTTGATGACGCGCTTGCAGCCGCCGGCGTTTTCAATCGTGATGTTCATGTCAGCCATGAATCCTGGGTCCTGGTCAAAGCCACAGTAATCAAAGGGGCGGGGATGTTAGCACTTTGCGCCAGCGAGGAAAGGGCGGGCTTTGCCGTGGGGTCGACTTGCCGGCGCGAACGGGGGACGTGCGGGTCACTGCTTTGATTCTGCTTCAAATCGCTGCTAAGGTAGCCGTGCCACTGGGTGGTGTGCATCCTTTTGAGCAGGGTGGAGTTGCAACCATGACGCGCGCCAAAGTCCGGATCGTCGACGGCGACGATGCCGGCATAGAGAAAGAACTGCCCGAGACCGGCCAGTGTGTCATTGGCCGGCGGAGTTCGTGCGACCTCGTACTGCGCATTGACTCTGTGTCGCGCGAGCATTGCCGCATTGAAGCCAAAGACGGCGCCTACTGGCTCTACGACAATGGCTCCAGCAATGGAACGTTGCTCAACGGCCTCAGAATCGAGAAGGCGAAGCTGGTGCATGGTGATGTCATCACCCTGGACAAGATTACCCTCGAATATCTCGAGGACAGCGACGTCCATGCGTCCCGGGAGATGATCCGCGAGTTCGTGGTGCAGAAGCGCCCCGAACAGGAACAGACCTACACCACCAACAACTCGCTCATCGGCAAGACGCTCAAGCATTACAAGGTTCTCAGCGTTGTGGGCGAAGGCGGCATGGCCCTCGTCTACAAGGCCCGCGACGAACGCAACGGGCAGATTGTGGCACTCAAGGTGCTCAAGCGCGGCGAGACCGTGGACCAGGAGAACCTCCAGCGCTTCCTGAAGGAATTCAAGACCGGCAGCAAGCTGAATCACCCCAACATCATGCAGGTGTACGAAATCGGCGAGGTGGAGGGCACGTACTTCATCGCCATGGAATACATCAACGGCAGCTCGCTTCAGGAGATTCTGGACGAGAAGGGGCGCCTCTCTCAGGAAGGCACCTTCAAGATCGGCATCCAGGTTGCCAAGGCGCTTGAGTTCGCCTTTTCGCAGCGGATCATTCACCGGGACATCAAGCCCGAGAACATCCTGATCTCGCGCGAAGGCGAGGTGAAGATAACGGACCTCGGTCTGGCCAAGGAACTCAAGAAGTACGTCTCGATCAACATCACCAAGACCGGCGAGGGCATCGGCACGCTGCACTACATGAGCCCCGAACAGGTCGAGAGCACGCGGGACGTGGACCAGCGCGCCGATATTTATTCGCTGGGCGCGACGCTTTACGAGTGTCTGTGCGGCCAGCCCCCCTTCGATGAGGTCGGTGTGTGGAAGTTCGTTGAAGCCATCAACGAGAAGCCGCCGCCGAATCTCAACGATCGCGTACCCAACCTTCACCCCGCCGTCTGGCCCGTGATACAGCGGGCCCTGGCCAAGCGCCCCGAGGAGCGCCAGCAGACCCCCTCGGAACTGCGGCAGGACCTTGAACGGCTTCTGGATCTGGTGGTGCAGGCCCGTTCCAAGAGCCCGGCCGGCTAAGTTGAGCACGGCAGGGCGCTTCCTCCCGCAACGCAACCAAGACGGTACGACCTTGGCAGACGACCCGACATCCACATCCCGCAAACGCGACGCCGCGCGGACCAAGGCCACGATCCTGCGTTCGGCCGTGGCCGAATTCGCCCAGCACGGCCCCGCGGGCACGCGCGTCGATGAGATCGCCATCCGCGCCGGTGTGAACAAAAGCCTCATCTATCAGTACTTCGGCAGCAAGCAGGAACTCTATGCCGACGTGCTGGCAGACGTTTTGACGCGCGCCACGGAACACTTTGCGTCCCTCGCGCAGGAAAGCGTGGCGGCTTCCGAAACCGAGACTTTCCAGGACAAGGTCGGTGTGTTCATGCGCGGGCATCTGCGCGCCCTTGACGCCATGCCCGAATACCCCCGCCTGATGGCCTGGGAGAACCTTGAGGGCGGCAAAACGCTGGCTCAGCCCCAGGTGCGCCGCGCATTTCTGGCGCTGCTGGATCGCCTGCAGCAGATGCTCAAGGGGCTGGCCGATCGCGGTGTCAAGATCGCAGACGCCGATCCGCGCCACGTCATGCTGTCGGCCATGGCTCTGAATCAGTATTTCGTGCTCTTCAAGACGGTCAGCCAGGATGTGCTGCGGGTGTCGGATACCGAGCAGGGCAATCGCGATTCATGGGTCGATTTCTGCTCGCGCATGTATGGCGGCCTCGCCCGCTGAGGGCGCCCGCGGGCCATTACACGTTCACGTAGCCGCCCGCCAGCCGCTGGACGCCCAGGCGCCCCAGCCCGTGATTGGCCACAACAAACACAAATGGAGCCAGGGGCGCAGACGCGCAGGCCATCGTCAGGCAGCGCATGGCCGCGCGCGACCATCCAATGCCGTCGCCGGAAAGCGCCAGCATGGCGTGGTAACCGAAGTTCACCAGAAACGTGCCGACAAAGGCCATGGCTGTCGCGTTCACGAAGTGGTCCGGGTCCAGGCGAAGCCTTGCCTTCGACGCCAGTTTGTGAAGCAGGCTGTACAGCACGGCGTAGCTGCCCAGCAGGCCCAGGCTGAGAAAGTCGCGCACCAGACCGAGCACCATGCACGGGAGATAGCGGCCCTGACGGTTGGCATAGAGGCTGAAGTAAAGCGCGGCGATACTGAACAGGTCGGGTTGCCATTCGCCGAGGTCCAGGCGGCGGATCAGCGCGGCATGAAGGACGGCGCACAGCAGCCCCACGCCCAGCACCAGGCGCCAGCGGTATTGGGGGTGGTTGAGGTTGTTGGCGCGTTCGAGCATGGGTGTCTGCTACTTTTTCCTGCGCAGCAGCTGCATGGCCTGTTGTTCCAGCGTGGGCCTGTCGTGCAGGAGCACCTGTACGACGTCAAGGGAGTCGAGGTCGAGGTAGGCCTCGATGCGCACCTGTAGGAATCCCGCCTGGGGAATCACTTCCCGCACCTCGCCTACGGCCAACCCCGGGGGGTACTGGCCGGAGAAGTCATTGGTGAGCACTTTCATGCCGGCCTCCACGCGCTCGCCGACGGCGACGTCTTCCAGTTCCAGGCGGGGAAAGTGCGGCCGTACAGAGCCGTCGCCACGCAGTACACCGCGCACCCTAAGGGGCGTTTCGCCCTGGCCGACGATGATGCATCCCGCCGAGAATCCGGGATCGGTGAGGAGCTGAACAATGCAGTGCCTGTCGTCCACCATGAACGTGCGTCCGATGAGCGTCCGCCCGCAGGTCACGGGCATGCCTTCCTTGATGCCGTGCTCTCGCCCACGATTGAGAACGCAGGAGTGGCGCCAGCTTGAAGCGTCGCCTTTGAGGATTACGCGGGCATCCACGGTCTGGGGCAGGGGCGCCTGGGCGAAATTGCACGCGACGTCCGCGGGCTGCTCGCTGCGCTGGGCCAGGGCTTGGCGCAGCGCGTTGTTCTCATCGAGCAGGGAGGCCGCCTGTTCGCGGGCGCGGCGAAGCTCGAGCAGGTTGCGCTCGTCCGGGGACAGATCCGCTTCGTTGGTCGCCGCAGCCTCCTCGCCCGCGGCCCAGGCCACAGGCAGCAGCGCCCATAGCTTGACGCGCTCACCGACGCGCAGATAGGGCAGCAGCACGGTCATTGCCAGAAGAATGCAGGTGGCCACCAGGGGATGGCGTAGGAACCATGCGAGGTTGAGCTTCTCTGAGTTGCGCGGCATCCGTACCTGTCGCCCGTGGTCAACCACCTGCTAGCAGCCTGCTAGATGTCCTCCGCCGACTCCAGCAGTTCGCCGAATCGGTTGATGTCGTTGAGCACGGCTTCCGTGCCGCGGCACACGGCATAAATCGGCTCGTCGGCGCGCTTGACGGGCAGGTTCACCTCGTGTTCGAGGTAGAAGTCCAGGCCGCGCATATTGGCGCCGCCGCCAGCCAGCGTGATGCCTCGATCGACGAGATCGGCTGCGATTTCGGGAGGAGTGCGCTCGAGTGTGTGCTTGATGGAGGCTGCAATCTGCTTGAGAACGGGAGTGATGGCTTCGCGCACCTGGATGCTGTTGATCATGGTGCGGCCGGGCAGGCTGGTGGCCATGTTGCGGCCGCGGATTTCCATCTGCATTTCTTCTCCGCCGATGAGTTCCATGGGCACGGCGCTGCCGATCGCGATCTTGATCTTCTCGCTGGTCTGCTCGCCGATGAGCAGGCCGCAATGTTCCTTGATGTAGCTGGTGATGGCCTGGGTGAACTCGTCGCCGGCCACGCGCAAGGTTTCGTAGGTCACCACGCCCTGCAGAGACAGGCAGGCGATGTCGGTGGTGCCGCCGCCGATATCAACGATCATGCTGCCCTGGGGATCGGAGATGGGCAGGCCCGCCCCCAGCGCGGCGGCCTTGGGCTGCTCAATGAGGAACACGCTGCGTGCGCCGGCGCGCTCGGCGCTCTCGATCACCGCGCGCTTTTCCACGCTGGTGATGCCCATGGGCACGGAGATGATCAGCCTCGGCTTCAGCCCCCACGCCCGCTTGTGGACCTTCCGGATGAAGTACGCCAGCATGGCCTCGGTGATTTCGAAGTCGGAGATCACGCCGTTCTTCAGCGGGCGGATGGCCTCGATGTTGCCGGGGCACTTGTCCAGCATGTCCTTGGCCTCGTTGCCGACGGCATTGCCGCCGTTGAGTACCTCGGTCGTGCCCTTGCGCACGGCCACCACGCTGGGCTCGCAGAGCACGATGCCCTGGCCCCCCACGCATACCGCCGTGTTGGCAGTGCCCAGGTCGATGCCCATGTCCAGGCTGAAGATGCCCAGGATGCGCTCAAACAGAAGATTCATGTCTTTCCCCGACGTGGCCGTGGCGCGACGCGCCAGAACTGGCGCGCTCTCTTCGCCTTATCGGGAAATGGGCCTTGACGTCTTGAACGAATATGGGGCGCGGCACCTTAAAGTGACGAGGCCGGGCTCAGCCCGGCCTCTCACGATTGAGCATCGAGCTACTCGTTGACGTCGAGCTTCTCAATGGCCAGCGCCAGGCCATTGAAGGTGCGCAGGCCCACCTGGCCCAGACCGCCCCCGGCCTCGCTGCTGGTGTTCAGACGATGGCCGTTGAAGGTGCCGCCGACGAATTCTTTGCGCAAAGTCAGGACGATTTCGTCGTACTCGCTGTCCTTGTTCCAGCGCGGAATGGGCATGTAGTCGCCGCGACTGTCGCCGACGAGCGTCGTGGTCTTTCCTCCGCTGACCTTGATGATGCGGTAATAACCGTCGCCGCGAACCTGGAGGGCCAGGTAGTTGTTGGCGTCGGTCCAGCGCAGGTGAACCTCGTAGCCCTTGGCGTCGGCGCCGGTCTTCTGGCGGTCGGCCTCGCTCATGTTGCGCCAGATGGTCAGGCGCACTTCGCAGTCCGCCACGTTGGCACCCAGATGGAAGCTGGAGTTGCCGTCCATTTCGATGGCGCCCGGGTTCTGAGGCGAACCCTTGACCATGCGCACGCCGGCCGGCAGCCACTTCCAGTCGTAGCGGGGGTTGCTGAAGTCCTCGTTGAAGTAGTCGTTGGGCTTGCCGAAGACGGCTTCCTTGGGCCGCTTGGGCTCATAGGGCGGCCACTTGTTTTCTGGAAGCCTGGCCGGTTCCTCGGGCTTGCCAACCGGGGGCTCGGGCAACTTGGGTTCCTCGGGCTTGGGCTGCTCCGGTTTGGGCTCTTCGGGTTTAGGCTCTTCGGGTTTAGGCTCTTCGGGCTTGGGCTCTTCGGGCTTGGGTTCCGCCTTTTGCGGCAGCTTGGCCTTGTAGTCGTCAGCTTCCGTGCCCCAGGCAATGACCATCGTGGATGAAGCCCGCCCCATTTCTTCGCCAAGGGACACCGACTTGGCAATGCCATAACCGCCGCCGGCCAAACCAATCATGCGCGGGTCGGTCTTATCCTTGAAGGTCCACAGGCGGTGGCTGGCGCCGCCGATGTTGTCTTCCCGCCACTCGCACGCAAAGTCGCGATCCCCAAGGCGCAGGGTTTCTTCCCCTGAGCTGTCAGGCTGTGTCCTTACACCCTCGCCTTTCTTGACGCGCTCGACCTTGTCAGTGACCCGAACGCGGGACTCCGTGCCCGGCAGGGACATACCGTTGTCCAGGTGCATCTCAGCGAGAAGCACGGCGTCGTCGCCGTCCAGCCGCACAAACAGGAAGCGCATCCAGCTCTTGCTTTCGAATCCGCTGCCCTTGCTGTGCATCTCGACAAGCACCCAGTCGCCCTGTTTGCAGTCCGCCAGCCACTTGGCGCCGGGGATGACCACCTCGACCCACTCCTCTTCGGGTTTGGGCTGCTCGGGTTTGGGCTCTTCGGGCTTGGGTTGTTCTACGTCCGGGGCGCCTGGAATCTCGGGCGTTTCCATCGCGGAGCCCCACTTATGGACGCCGCAATCGTTGCGAAGCTCGCCATCACGCACCTCCACACGCACCAGGCCGCGCCCGATGAGGTCCTTGCGGCCGGCCAGACCCAATGCGCGGGGCTCGTTGAGGTTCTTGATGCGCCAGACTCGCGTGAGCGGCTCGCCATCGCGCGTCCACTTCAGGCACTCGTATTCCGCGCCGTCCAGCAGCAGCTTCTCCTCCGTGATTTCGGGTACCTTGGGAGGTTCCGGGGCCTCGCCCTTGGGGTACTTCCTGACGTCGTCTGCGGTGTTCAGCCTGAGGTCTTCCTTGCTGGTTTCGGCCGGCCGGCCCGTCGCGTAAAGCGTGGTCTCCACACTGACGAGTGCGAAATCACCGTCCATGCCGTTGAACTTGATCAGCGTGTAGGCACGGTCGTTGAGCAGGTGGCCCTTGATGTCTTCCACCATGATCACCCAGGTTCCCGGTTCGAGGAACTTCAGGTGCCGGTAGGGCGAGGCAATCACGACCGTAACGGTGTCTTCTTCCGGCGGCTTCTCGGCCTCAGGGGGCTTGGGCGCCTTGGCCTTGTAGTCCTCCGCGGCTTCGCCCCAGGCAATGACCTTGGATGTGGAACTGCCGGCGCTTCCTTCGCTGGTGCTCTGCACCAGTCCCGCGCCGAAGGCCAGACCGATCTGCCGGGGGTCCGTCTTGTCCTTCACCGTCCACGAGCGGGTCGTCGTTCCGCGCACCTCCATGGTCGACTTCTCGCACAGGAACTCGCGGCCATTCAGCGAGATCGTTTCCTCTTCCGTCACTGGCGCGGCTTCGCTTTCGCCCTTGCGTACCCGCTCCTTCTTGTCCACGGTGCAGATCTTCATGGGGTTGGGCAGCGCAAACCAGTCCTGGCCGGGGCTCAGCGTCAGCGTGTCCATGCGCAGCACCGCATCGTCGCCCTCGAGCCCTTCGAAAATGTAGGCGGCAAAGTTGCGGCTGGTCTGGCCACCGTAGTTGCTCTCCGTTTCGATCAGCACCCAATCGCCCTTCTGGCAGTTGCGTAACCATGCCGCGCCGGGAATGGTTGTCTCGACCCACTCATCCTCCGGCTTGGGTTCTTCGGGTTTGGGTTGTTCGGGCTTGGGTTGTTCGACGCTGGCGCCGGGCAGGGTGAAGGCGTCGGCGTCCGTGCCGAGGGCGATCAACTCGGAGTTGGACCAATCGTCGCCCATCTTCATTTCCATGCGCACGGTGGCGCGTCCGCCCCCGGCCATTCCCACGGCCGGAATGGAGAGCTTGTCCTTGGCGATCCACATCGTGGTGACGACTTCCTTGCCGCCGCTGATGGTGGTGATCTTCAGGCGCCGGCATTTCCACTCGCGTCCGGCCAGAGTGATGGTCTCTTCGCCCTTTTCGATCTTGGGCTCGGCCTCCGGACTGGGCTGATCTCCTTCGGGCTTCTTGTACTTGAGGGGGAGGTTGCCCATGTCACTTTCAGACTTGAAGGGCTCGGCCATGTTCGCCATGAAGGTCCAGCTTTCGACCTTGAGGAATGCCAGGTCGCCCTCGACGCGGTCAAAGATGAAGCGCTGGATCATGCGCGATTCGTTGCCGCCGAAACTTGACCTGGTTTCCATGGCCGCCCAATGGCCCTTCTTGGCGCCGCGCAGGTGCTCGTAGCCGGTTTCAGCGTAATCATCGCTCTTGGGCTTGTCGGGCTTGGGCTGATCAGGCTTGGGTTCGTCAGGCTTGGGTTCGTCGGGCTTGGGCTGTTCAGGTTTGGGATCGTCGGGCTTGGGCTGTTCAGGCTTGGGTTCGTCGGGCTGGGGCTGTTCAGGCTGGGGCTGTTCGGGCTGGGGCTTCTTGCGCGTGTCCGGCCCGCCGACCTTGACGGCGATGTCATTGACGAAGTCATTCTGATCCAGTTTCAGCGCTGTCCGAAGTTGCGGCACGAAGAGGATTGCCGCGGCATCGGCCACCAGGAACAGCAGGAAAAGAACCAGCAGCAAGGGGGCCTTGCTCTTCTTCTTGGCCGAGGGGGTGGAGGTGGCGGACACGGCCGCCTTGCGTCCGACGGGTACCTTGCCCTTGCCGGGCAGCGGGGCTTCCTTTTTGTCGAGAGACTTCGTCTCCTTCTTTCCGGGCAACTTGCCCTTGGGGGCAAGTTTGCCCTTGCCGGGCAGTTTACCCTTGCCCGGCTTTTCCGATTCGGATTCGTCCTGTGGCACATCCGCCCCGGCCGGGGCTTCCTCGACGGCAGGCTCCGCGTCAAACGTTCCGGCCGGTGGAGCGGCGTCACTCACCGTGTCGCCTGACGCGGTCACCTCGCCCAGCATTTGGGCGCCGGGAACGGCGTCGCTGACCGTGTCGCCCGAGCTGATGGTGTCGGTATGGGTGTCCCCGGAGGTCAGGTTCGTGGGGGCGTCGGCGGCGGTGTCCTGGCCGAAGTAGGCCGGCTCCGGTGGCAGGGCGGTATCGCCCAGACCCTCGATTTCCGTGGGGTTCATCGCCTCCATCCGGCCCGCGCCGGGCATCTTGCGGCCGGTGCCGCCGGAGTCCGGGGCGGCTTGCAGGCCCGGCTGGGTAGCCGCGCTGGCGGCAAGATCGTCGAAACTGTCCGAAGTCGGGGCGACCTCTCCTCCGCCGACGCGGAATACGCCCCCGCAGGCCTTGCACTTGATGCGCTTGCCGAAAAGGTTGTCCGGAAGCGTGAATGACTTCTGGCAGTGGGGGCACTGGGTCTGGAGCGACATGGGTCCTCCCGGCGCTGGGGCCGTACGCTGAATGGTGGTGAGTCTAGCAGGCTCGGGCGAAAACCGCACAAACCGGTTTCCCCGCGCGAACCTGCTTCCGGGTCAAAGCGCGTCGCGGCCAGGCGCTAGCGAGACGGAATCAGTTCACCCGGCAGTTCCATCTTGCGGGTATCGAGGCCGCGCAGTTTCTCGGCCGGCCGCTCATGGAGCGAGATTTCATTGCCGGGGCCAAACGTGCGGGAGATGCGGTTGTAGCGAGCGGCCACGACGCCCAATTGGTCCTTGGCGCTTTCGCGCCGGCGCTGCTGAATCAGGTAAAGCAGACGGTCCGCCGAGCGGCGCAGGTCTTCGCACTGGGCCAGGAACTCGTGGTAATCGTTGGCGTCTTCCCCCGTGCGCAGGGGGTCAAACTTGGCAAGGTCGTTGGCATAGCCGACGAGGCGCTCGGCCTCCTGCTCGGCGAGATTGAACTGGTCGCCGATCAGGTGTTTGTCCACCAGGCCGATGTCGCGGGTCAGCCAGTCTGTCGTTTCCACGTAGCTGCGGGGCCGCTCGCTCGAAACGGTCTGTCTGGAAGAGGTGCAACCCGCCACCAACACGAAAAACGCTGCCACCAGAAGCAGTCGGCTCATAACAGGCTCATTGTGCTGCGGGGGATGAACGACTCTAGCTTGGGCGCGTCAGGGTGCAAGCGGCGTTGACGGCCCTGTCACGCCACCCTAGCTTCTGCCTATAGAGGGAGACACAGCCATGCGAAAGATGGTCTGGTTGCTGTGCGTGCTGGTTTGCGGCGTGGCGCAGGCGGGCGTGGTCATTCCCGTGGAGATGAAGTCAGGGGGGTGGGAGTTCGTCGCCCGTGCCCAGGCACCCGATTACACCGGTCCGGACTGCTTCAATCCGGCCTGGAAGCCCCTGGTCAAACCCGCGGGACCCGCGCTGATTCAGTGGCATGCGCCCCTGGCCCATGCCCGGCACGGCCGCCCCATCTCGGTGCGCGTTCTGCTGGGTGAGGACAACGGCTGGTATGCCGCGGCCGCATCATCGCGCCTTTGGCTTTCTGGCAAGGGCGAGGGTCAGCGGGCGTTTCAGGCCGTATGTGCGCCAGACGTCACCCAGATGCTCGATGAAAACAGCGAATCTTACGGCCTGTGGCTTGCCGTGGAGTACCAGGACGGCACCCGCCTGCCGTTTTATGGCGCGGCCTTTCCGACGCTGGCCACGGCCGCCGACGGAAAAGTTGCAGCGGCCGACTGGTGTATGCGCGTGCCGGCGGGCTACGACCTGGCGGCAGCCCAGTCACGGGCCGGCAATCAACCCCAAAGCCTGGGACAGGGGCAAACCCGCGTCGTCACCCAAGGCCGCGTGACCGGCTTTATGGGCAGGGTTTGGACCTGGGAAAAGTGGATCGGCGTGGAGAAGGCGTCGGGCCCGGCCCTGATTTCGTGGCCCCGCGCCCAGGCTGACGCCGAGAACGGGAAAGTCGTGAAGTACATCGTGTACTTCGGGAGTACCGACGCCCTGCCTTTCAACGGAGACGCGGCCAGGTTGAAGCAGTGGCTGGAGCTCAAGGGCGAGGGCCAGTGGGGCTGGTGCCTGGAGTGCGCCCCGGACGTGACTCAGATTCTGGATACGAACACGGAGGGAGCCTGCCGGCTCTGGCTGGCCGTGGAGTTCGAGAGCGGCAAGCGCGTCGGCTATCAGGGGTCCCAATGCCCCAAGGTGGTGCCGTTCACGGAGAGCATGCGCAATCTGGTGGACAAGTCTGCGGCGAAGATGCCGCAGGGATACAAACCCGAGTCGGACAAGATGGACATCCGCGGGCGCCTGGGTGCCTACCTCAAGGTGGGGCGGCAGTGGACCCTTCGCATCACCAGCAAAGTCGTCAATGCGGGAGAGAACGTCAGTCTGGTCCGCACGGAGATACTCTCGGTCAGCGACGAAGAGGTGGAGTACCGCTACACCGAACTCGACGCCGCAGGCCAGCCCATTGCGGGAGTGGAACCCCAGAGCCTGAAGTTGCAGCTTCTGGTGCCCAGGCCGCGCGACCCCAAGCCGGAACCGGCGGCCACGGAGGAGACCATCACGGTGCAGGCCGGGACCTTTGACTGCCTGCGCACCGTGGTGGAGGGCATGGGAGCGAAGACCATCACGTGGATGAGCAAGCGCTTTCCAGGCCTGATCGTCAAGCAGGTGGTGACGGGCGAGACGACCGAACAGGTTCAGGAACTCGTGGAGTTCAAGGAGTAGGCGGGCTTGTGGCAGGGCAGCCCCTCAAACGCCCCGCGCCGGCGCTACTTGGTCTGTTTGAAGCGGGCGACGATGTCGGCAGCGCTCAAGTGATAACGGATGTCTTCAGGCTGGTAGACGCTGGCCACCGTGTGGTCCGCGTTCAGAAAGAAGACTGCGGGCCGCGCCCCCGTGGCCTCGGGGTCGCGCACGTTGAGGCCCTTGTGTTCAAGGTGGTAGATGCGAATCACCACTGCCTTGGGGTCGCTCAGCAGCACGAACTGGATGCCCGACTGGTCGGCGCCTTCCTTGAGGCTTTCGACAGAGTCGTTGGAAATGGCGACGATTTCTCCGCCGGCTTTGCGGATTTCATCGTACGCAGACTGCGCCACGCGCAGCTCCTTCACGCAAAACGGTCACCAGAAGCCGCGCGTGAAAATCAGCACGACCGGTTTGCCCTTGAGGTCAGAGAGTTTGAAGGTCTTGCCGGACTGATCCGGAAGCGAGAAATCCGCCACGGTCTGGCCCGTCTTCACGTCGGCGGGAGGCGGAATCATCCTGGTAGCCACCAGCATGAACCCGAACAGCCCCGCGCAGGCCAGCAGGCCGAGCACCATCAGGAAACCGGCGAGAAGCCGGCCCGCCTTGCCCTCGCCCAGCCGCAACGCCTGAATGCCGCCCCACAGAGCCCAGGCACCGCCCAGGGAGCCGGCAATCAGCTTGGGGACATCTCCCTCATCCAGGAAAGGGTAGTCGATGAGTGGGTAAGCCGCGCCGGCCCAGGCCACGGCAAGCAGACCAAGTCCGAGCAGGCAGATGAAGAGGGCGGTTTTCACGGGGCCAGTTTGGAGTGGGGGCGGCGCAAACTCAAGGGCAAACGAAAGGGGCGGCGTCGCGCGCCGCCCCCTTCGCCTGCGGGAATGCTCAGGCCTTGCCCTTGACGCGATCGACCGCGGCCTCCAGCGCTTCCTGAGAGACCGAGTCGGACTTCATGTTGCCCAGGAAGGCGGGCAGCTTGATCCCCGCCTGTTCGGCGAGTTCGTGAACCTGCGGCAGGCTTCCGATGAGGCTCGAGAGGAAGTTTGCCGTGCTGCCCTTGCCGTTGAGTCCCGAGCCCGAGTCCCAGACCGTGACCTTGTCGATCTTGAGGTTCTGGATGGCCTTGACTTGCTCGGCGACAATTTCCGGCATTTTCTCGATCATCAGCAGAGTAGGCGCGATGTCCGGGCGCGATGCGCAGGCCTCCACCAGCCGGCGGTAGCCTTCGGCCTTGGCTTCGAGCACGGCCTTGACACCCTCGGCCTCGGCGTTGTAGCGGGCCAGGATGGCGTCTGCTTCGCCCTTGGCCTCGATGCGGCGCTTCTCGGCTTCGGCGGCCGCGTTGATCTCGACGGTGCGGCGCTCGATTTCCTGCTGGACGATGATTTCCTTTTCCAGCTTGGCCTGCTCGAGCATGCGCTCGGCCTCGAAAATGGCGCGCTGCGCTTCCGCCTTGGCTACTTCGCCTTTCTGGCGGGCTTCGGCTTCGGCCTGCGCCAGGGTGGCGTTGCGCGCGGCAATGTTGGCCTTGGCGGTGTTTTCGCCGTCAATGGCCTGGGCTTCGAACGTGGCCTGGGCCACACGCCGGTTGCGCTCGGCTTCTTTCTTGCCCTTTTCTGTTTCGGCCACCTGCAGGGCGATGGTGATTTCCTGCTTGCGCTTGGCCTGGGCTTCGGCCTCGACGGTTTCGGCTTCGAGGTTGGCCAGGGCGATACGCTGGTCGCGCTCGGCCTTCTTCTTGCCTTCCGTGGCGATGGCGGTTTCGTTTGAAACAGCGATCACGCGTTCGCGGTTCTGCAGCGCTTCGCCCGCGGCGCCCGTCTTTTCCTGCTCGGCCACTTCGACCTTGGCCTTGTTGATGGCTTCAGCCGCCGCGCGCTTGCCGATGGCGTCGATGTAGCCTGACTCGTCGGTGATGTCGCGGATGTTCACGTTGATGGTTTCAAGGCCGATCTTGTGCAGCTCCGCGGCGACCTTGTCGTTGACCTCGGCGAGGAAGCGGTCGCGGTCCTGGTTGATTTCCTCGATGCTCAGCATCGCGATCACCTGGCGCAACTGGCCGATGATGATTTCACTCGCCTGCACCTGGATGGCGCGGTCGTCCAGCCCCAGCAGGCGCTCGGCGGCGGCCTGCATCAGCTGCGGCGCGGTGCCAATCGCAATGGTGAAGGCCGCCGGAATGTTCACGCGGATGTTCTTTTTGGTCAGGGCGCCGCGCAGGTCCACGTCAATGTAGCGGGGCTCCAGGCCCAGATACGCGTAGTCCTGGATCAGCGGCCAGACCAGCGCCGCGCCGCCGTGGATACAACGGGCCGTGCCGCCGCCGACACCTTTGCCGAACACCACCAGAATCTTGTTGGACGGGCAGCGCTTGTAGCGGTTGACCAGCAGCAGAACAAAGACCGCAAAGGCAGCCACAAGCAGGAAACCCAGAATGCCCAGGTATCCCTCCAGCTCCATGCCCAAGGGCAATAGACTCATCCCATTCATGTTAGACCCCCTTGTTTGTTGGTGCGCAGCATCACTCGGTTTCGCAAACGCGCAACGTTCTGTCGTCCAGTTTCTGCATGACGGCGATCTTCCTAAAGCTCTCGATGGCCGGCCCGTCGGAGACGGCGTCGAAGGTCAGCGTGCGGTTGTTGACCACGATCTGCACCTGCCCCTTGCCTTTGCCGCTCTCGGGCACACGCAGATAGCAGGTGCCCCTGAGTCCTTCAGGATTCACATTGCGGATGGTGCCGTCAGCCTCGAGCCTGCGCAGGGAATACATGCCCCACGAGATGGCCAAGGCCATGGCCAGACCCACCGCCGTTCCCGCCCCCAGCGCCAGGGGCGCAGGCCACTTCAGGGCGTCCAGAAACATCAGGCTGCTCCAGCCGCCGAACATGAAGAGGCTGATGAACATCTGGGTGCTGAGGAACTTGAACTGTGCCGCGCCCGCGGCGTCGTGGGCGAGGTCGCCCACATCATGGAACTCTCCGCCGTCAGCGCCGCCGCCGAAGAGCATGAGCAGCAGCTTGATGATGAACAGGGCCGACGACGTGATCGCAAGGAAGTAAAGGACGGTGATCAGCGTTTCCATGTTCGCACTCCTTGGTTCTGGCAGGCGCCAGACCCTGCCGGTCAACGCCAAGAACCTACCAAAGGCCCGCGGCCAAGCCGACTCCAATTGGGGCCAGGATTTGTAGAACGACGGACTACATACGCTTGAGGGCCTCGCCGGGGTCGTCCTTGAGTGCATCGGGGGCCGGGCGCAGCGACTGCGCCTGTGCGTCCCGGGCGGCCTGCATGCGGGCCTGCCACAGGGCTTCCTCGGCCTGGCGGCGCTGCAACTCAGCCCTCTCCAACTGTGCCTGCGCCTCGACACGTGCCGCCACCTCGCGTTCCTTGGCCTCGGCCATGCCGGCGCTGTCCCTGATGCGCCCCAGCCGCACGCTCAGGGGCTGCATTCCAAAGGCCTCCAGCCGTGCCGCCAGCAGGCCCTTGAACTCCTCGCTGATGCGGGCCCGGTCGGCCAATACGGCCTCAGTGCGCATTTCGCTGATCAGTTCCCGCAGGGCCGCCTGGGCCTCTTCGGCGGCCAAGGCAGACCACTGGGCACTCTCCAGCCCCAGCAGGCGCGCGGCCGCGGCCCTCATCAGTTCGGGGCTGATGCCGACGGCGACGGAAACCTCGCCTTCGATGGCCATGTTCACTCCTTCGCGGTTCATGATCGCATCGGCCGCGATGGATATGTTCAAGGTCTCCAGGGAGAGCCAGTCCGCCTGTTGCAGCAGGGGCCACACCAGCCGCGCCCCGCCGTGCTGGACATGGAGCCCGCCGGGGATGCCCAGCCCGGAAACCACCAGCAGGCGGTTGCTGGGGCAGCGCCTGAAGCACCGGGCCACCAGCACCACACCCCCGAGCAGGGTCAGGACAGCCGTCGCGGCCACCACAATGGCTGTGAAGTTTGCCTGCAAGAGCAGCGGCATGGCACTCCCTCGTCAGGGGTCGGCGAGATGTCCGGCACCATCACAGGTCGCGGGTGACGCGCAGGGCACCGGCCACTCGCGCCACGGCCAGCAGGTAGGCCGCCTCCCGCCAGTGGCACTTGTGTTCGGCGGCCATGCGTTCGACCTGGTCCAGCGAACGGCGCATGATCTCGCGCAGCCTCGAATTGACGTCCTCTTCCGTCCAGTAGTAGCGCTGGCGATTCTGAACCCACTCGAAATAGCTCACCGTCACGCCGCCCGCATTGGCCAGAATGTCGGGAATGACGGTCACTCCTCTGGCAAAGAGGATCTGGTCCGCCTCGGGGGTTGTCGGTCCGTTGGCGGCCTCGGCAATCAGGCGGGCCTTCACTCGGCCGGCGTTGCTGCCGGTGATCTGGTTTTCCAGGGCCGCAGGGATGAGAATGTCCACGTCCAGCTCCAGCAGTTCGGCGTTGCTGATGGCCCGGCCGTCCAGCCCGGCGACCTGCCCCGTTCGGGTCTTGTGGTCAATGGCCGCACCAACGGAGATGCCCTTGTCGTGGAACACCCCGCCCTGGGAGTCGGAAATGGCCACGACGCTGGCGCCCAGGCCCGCAATCAGGCGCGCGGCATATTGCCCGGCATTGCCAAAGCCCTGCACGGCCACCGTCTTGCCCTTGAGGCTCATGCCGTGATTCTCGAAGTAGCGCTCGACACAAAAGACCAGTCCCCGGCCCGTGGCGGAGCCCCGCCCTAGCGAGCCGCCGCAGTCGACCGGCTTGCCGGTGATGACCGCGGGTTCCGGATGGCCGACGAAGTGGCCGTACTCGTCGGCGATCCACATCATTTCCTGGGGGCCGGTGTTGACGTCCGGCGCCGGTATGTCGAAGTCCGGGCCGATGACCTTGGTCAGGCGCCTGGCGAAGGCCCGGGTCAGCCGTTCCTTTTCGCCCTGGCTCAGGGCCTTGTAGTCAATAACAAGTCCGCCCTTGCCGCCGCCGTAGGGGATGTCCACCACGGCACACTTCCACGTCATCCACATGGACAGGGCCTTGACCTCATCGATGGTGACATCGGGATGGAATCGAATGCCGCCCTTGGCGGGCCCGCGCGCGAAGCTGTGCTGGGCGCGGATGCCGGTCACGACTTCGATGCGGCCGTCGTCCCGGGCGAAGGGCACCGTGAACACATGAAGCGCCTCGGGCTCGGACAAGAATCCAATCATGGCCGCGCTCAGCTTGAGCTTGTCGGCCACGGCATGGAGCTGCTGCCGGGCAATCGCAAAGGGGTTGGTCTGTTCCGGCATGGGGGCCTCACTCGGCATCGCCGCTGACGCGGGCAAGCCATTCTCCGGCAAAGGAAGTGAATCGACGCTCCATGATGGCTGTGCGCATCAACCGCATCAATCGGGCATAGAAGGCCAGGTTGTGCAGGGTCAACAGGGTCATTCCCAAAAACTCGCCGGCCACCAGCAGGTGGCGCAGGTAGCCGCGCGAGAACTTCACGCAGGCATAACATTCGCACTCCGGGTCGATGGGTCGGTTGTCCCGGCCGTGGCGGCTGTTTTTCAGGCGCAGGCGGCCGCGACTGGTGAAGACCATGGCGTGGCGTGCGCTGCGGGTGGGGAGAACGCAGTCGAACATGTCCACGCCCAGGCCCACGGCCTCGATCAGGTCCTCGGGGTAGCCCACGCCCATGAGATAGCGCGGCTTGTGCTCGGGGAGCAGTGGGGTGACCAGACCCAGGATTTCCTGCATCTGCCGCTTGGTCTCGCCTACGGAGAGGCCGCCGATGGCGTAGCCGGGCAGGTCGAGGGCAGAGAGGTCGAGGGCGCTTTCGCGGCGCAACTCAGCAGACAGGCCGCCCTGCACGATGCCGAACAGGCGCTGGCGCCTGCCCTGGGCCGATTGCGCGGGCAAGGCCGCCTTGCAGCGCGCGGCCCAGCGGAGGGAGCGCCGCATGGTCTCCTCCTCGCGCGCCTTGGGCGCGGGAAGGGCCGGCACGTCGTCCAGTTGCATAACGATGTCCGAACCCAGCCGGTGTTGGATCAGCATGCTGCGCTCGGGGGTCAGCATCTGGCTGGAGCCGTCAAGGTGGCTCTTGAACTCGCAGCCCTCTTCGGACACCCGGTTCATCTCGCCCAGAGAGAAAACCTGAAAGCCCCCGCTGTCGGTCAGGATGGGGCCGGGCCAGCCCATGAAGGCGTGGAGTCCGCCCAGCGCGGCTACGGTCTCGCTGCCGGGGCGCAATTCAAGGTGGTAGGTATTGCCCAGCACGACGGAGATGCCGGCCTGGGTCAGTTGGTCCGGCGTGCAGGCCTTTACGGTGCCCTGGGTGCCAACGGCCATGAACAGGGGTGTTTCAACGCTGCCATGGTCCGTGTGCAGGAGTCCTGCGCGTGCCGTGCCGTCTGCGGTCTGCAATTGATAGAGTTCACTCACGACGGGGATTGTAGCGGCGAAATGCGGGAGCAAGAGTCCCGGGCGCAGGCCCGGACGATCCATGCTGCTGCGGGTAACCGGCCCTCGCTGGCGCTTTGGGCTGCTGTTATCGTGCCGCCATGAAATTCGTGCTCAAGAATGTCCTTCGGCGCAAGGCGCGGACCCTGTTCTCGGTGCTCGGGGTGGGGCTGGGCATCTCCATCATGGTGGCGCTGTTCACGATCAGCGACGACATCATCAACCAGTTCCGCCAGATGCTCCAGACCCAGCGTGGAGACATCATCGTTTCGCAGGGCAACGTTGACGAAATCGAAAGCCGCGTCGAAACGCGCTACGTGGAGCGGCTCAAGGAACTCAAGGGCGTGAAGAACGTGACGCCCATGATCATGGCGTTTCTGCGCACGGAGGGCAATTTCGGCCAGTCCCCCGCCATCCTCTATTACGGCATCACCGAGGATAACCCCATCGTGCGCCACATGGAGATGGTCCAGGGCAAGCCCATTTCCGACGACGACCCCAACGGTGTGGTTTTCGGAGAAACCGCCTATCGCATCGTCCAGGAGAAGCTGGAGAAGGACAAGCAACTGGACATCAACAAGCCGCTGTCCCTGACTGATCTGATCCAGTCTCCGGGGTTTGCCCAGATTTTCGGCAAGCCCGACAACTGGGACAAGCTCAACGACTTCCAGAAATTCCAGTGGGTCACGGGTCGCCTCAAGAAGCTCGGCATTCACCCGGACGCCACCGCCACAGAAACCGATGAGGAATACCAGAAGCGAACCGGCAAAGACCCCAAGGTCTGGCTGCGCCGCGCCGACGAAACCGACCAGGAATACCGCGACCGCACCCGCGCCCTGGACCCGGTGGCCTTCCCCCGGGGGGTCGATCCCGCCGGCGACATCGGCATGAAGCAGAACCGGCTTCAGCTCACGGTGCGCGGGGTGTGCCGTACGGGCGTTGCCATTCAGGATGCCGCCGTCTACTTCCATATGCGCGCGGCCCAGCTGGTCAAGGGCATGCACGAGCGCGTGGATGAAGAGCGCGTTCTGGACGACAAAGGAAAGCCCGTGCGCGGCGAGGACGGCAAGTTTCTCGTCAATCGCTTTCCCCGACCCGCCATGGCCAGTTTTCTCGTGGTTGAAGTCGATGACCCCAAGGAAAAGGAAGCCATAGCCGCGCTGTGCACGCAGATCAGCGGCGATGTGGACGAGTTCAAGAACCTGCGGGCGACGCCTTCGAGCGAGGTGCTGGACCGCTACAGCGAAATCAACCTGATTGAGAAGTTCGGCTGGGTGGTGAGCATCATTGCGGCCCTGGCCGGGGCGCTGGGCGTCCTCAACATCATGATGATGGCCGTGCTCGAGCGGACCCGCGAGATCGGCCTGATGCTTGCCATAGGCTGGCCCAAATCGCGCGTGCTTCTGCTGGTCATCGCCGAAGGCATGGTGATTTCCGTGCTGGGCGGCGTGGTGGGGGTGGGCTTTGGCTATGCGGAAACCCTGGTGGCCCGCGACTACCTGAACCTCGACGGCCTCAGCGGCGAGCTGAACCTTGAGCGTTCGCTTCAGGCGCTGGGGCTGGCTTTTGTGATCGGCTTTCTGGCCAGTCTCTACCCGGCCTGGCGGGCCTCGCGGCTCACCCCCATTGACGCCTTGCGCCAGGAGTAGTTCCTCAAGCCCGTGTGATCAGGACCGCCTGCCAGTAGGGCTGGGCGAGGGCGTGGGCGTTCTGCGGCGCCGGAGTTTTCACCCCGAGGTTCTGGGGTTCCAGGGTCATGCGCCGGGCGCAGCGCTCTGTCAGCACCTGGGACAGTTCGGCGCCTTTGACGGTGGGGCGACCCGAAACCAGTGCCAGGGCGGTCAGGGCGCAGCAGATGGCGTCAAAGTCCGCGCTGTCGAGTTTGCCTTCGAGCGTGTTTTCCATGTTGAGGCCCAGTTCCAGCGTGACCTTGGCAAAGGCGCGGTCAGCACTGACCGTCGAGTCGTCGGCCTTCCAGCCGCCCTTCTTGGACTGGTGGGCCTTGCCTCCCTTGTAGCTGCCCCGGAAATCGAAGAACTCGACGCAGGCTGCCGGGCTGACCTCGATGAAATCCGACCCTGCCTTGAAACTGCTGCGCTGGAGTAGCTCCGAAAAGCGCAAGTTGAACGCGCCGATGCGGTCGGTCAGGGGAGCGTCGTGATAGAACGCGAAATCCAGGGGCCGGTGCGTGAGCTGCCATACATAGCGCGCGGCATTGCCGACCTCCCGCGCTCCCAAACCCTGCCAGTCCAGCGGGACATCAACGGCGATGGGGCGCGGCAGTTCGAGCAGGTCCTTGCGCCAGCGCGCAAACAGGTCGTCCAGCGTGTCCATCTGCTTGACCTTGCCGCCAAAGGCCTGCATGGATGAGAGGTTGACGGTGATGACTCCGTCGCCGACGTCCGCGGCGACGGCCAGCATGGGCCTGCGGTCCACGCCGAATGCAGAAAGGTTGATGCCCGCCGCGCTGTGTTTGGCCACGATGCTCTCCACAAAGGGAGCGCACTTGTACCAAGGGGGCGCGGAGTCTTCACCGGACATTCGCAATTGCCGCTACCGCGACTACCATGGGGTGTTCAACAAAGGTATCCAAGGTGGAAGGCTGAGTGCCGCCGTTCAGCCGTCGGACCGGTCCAGGCAGCAACGGGCCGGCGCCGTCACGGGCCCGGCCCGGTGGCCTTGACCTTTCGAGGAAATGGTCGGAAGTTCGAATGATTCAGCGACTTGTAAGGAGACAGCGATGAAGACTCTGATGATTGCAGCGGCCGTTTTCCTGTTGTCGGTGGTTCCGGCCCTGGCCCAGGAAGGCCCCAAGCCCCAGGCCGAGACGCCCGAAAAGAAGGAAAGTCCGAAATCCGAAGAGAAACCCGCCGAGGCTCCCAAGACGGCAGAAATGGACAAAGCCGCGCCGGACTTCACGCTCAAGAATGCCAAAGGCGAGGAGATCAAGCTGGCCTCGTTCAAGGGCAAGATCGTGGTGCTCGAGTGGGTCAACTTTGACTGTCCCTATGTCCGCAAGCACTACGACGCCAAGGACATGGTCACGCTGCAGAAGAAGTACCGGGAGAAGGAGGTGGTCTGGCTTCAGATATGCTCGTCGGCCAAGGGCAAGCAGGGCCACTTCGAAGGCGATGCCCTGAAGGAACGCATTGCCAAAGAAGGCTGCGACGAGGCCTTCTACCTGCTCGATGAAGACGGTGCCGTGGGCGGCGCCTATAAGGCGCGCACCACACCGGCCATGTACGTCATCGATAAGGAGGGCGTTCTGCGCTACATGGGCGCCATTGACAGCATCAGGAGCGCCAAACAGGAAGATGTGGCCAAGGCCACCAACTACGTGTCAGCCGCCCTCGATGAGCTATTGGCCGGCAAGGCGGTGACCACGAAAGAAACGAAGTCCTACGGCTGAGCCGTGAAGTACGCCAAGGCCAATAAATAGCCCGTGGGGCCGGCCTCAGGAACGACACCCGCCATGGCGGGTGTCGTTGTTTTTGCGGGGTCCCGTGCCCGGCTTCATGGGGCGTCAGTGATACTTGCGACCATAGAGGAATTCGTCGTCCATGTGGGCGGGGTGCCGCTCATCGGCGTAGACGCCCTGCATCACGGTGGCGGGGTCCGGTTTGGGCTGCTTCATGACCCACTCTTCGGCGGCCTCAATCTCGGCGCGCAGGGTTTCGTACACCTTGGCGATGGAGGCGTCGTCCGCGTAGCCCATTTCCTTCAGGTAGGCTTCGTAGCGAGTCAGGGGATCGCGGCCCTCCCAGTACTGCTGGATTTCTTTCGGAACATACTTGGCCGGATCATGCTCGGCGTGACCCTTGCGGCGATAGGTGAGGACCTCAAACATCTGTGTGCCTTCTCCGGCCCGGGCGCGATCCACCGCTTCTTTGGTGGTTTCATAGACCGCGATGGGGTCGTTGCCGTCAATCGTCACGGCATGTTTGATGCCGTAGCCCACGGCCTTGTCCGCAAAGCGCTCAGCCAGGCACTGCTGTTTGACCGGCGTGGAGTAGGCGTACTGGTTGTTCTCGATGATGACCACCAGGGGGGCCTTCATCACCGCGGCGAAGTTGACGTCCTCATGGAATTCGCCCGTGCTGGTGCTTCCCTCGCCGATCCAGGTCAGGGCCACTCGCTTCTCACCGCGCTGCCTTGCCGCCAGGACAAATCCGCTGCAAAGAGCGATACTCGCCCCCAGCATGGAGATGGGGGCGATGATGCCGTAGCGCAGGTCTCCCATGTGGGTGTTGCCGTCGCGGCCGCCCGTGGGCGAATTGATGCGATACATGTAGTTGGCCAGGAAGTCGCGCGGCGGCAGCCCTCGCACCAGCGTGGCGCCGGCGTTGCGGATCATGGGCGCGATGATGTCGCCTTTCTCCAGGGCGTAAGCGGAGGCACAGCTTGTGGCCTCCTGGCCGAGGCTGGAGAAGGCGGCCCCGATGACCAGGCCGCGGCGGTAGAGCAGGCTGATCTTGTTGTCAAATTCGCGGTTGAGCACCATGAGGCGGTGCAGCTCCAGCTGCTGCTCACGGGTGAGTCGGGTCTTGAGCGTGATCTCGCCCGCGCCGCTGACGGACGGGGAGTTCTTGAGGGCGGTTGCCTTGGCTTTGGCCATGGAGCTTTCCAGTGTGCTTCCGGTTACAATGCCCGATCTGAGCGGTTGGGAATATCCGCCAATTGGCGTTCACTCGCAAGGAGAAATGATGCGTGGACTCATGTTCATGGGGCTGATGGCTTCATTCTTGATGGTGTTGTCCGCGTGCGGAGGATCATCGGTAGACAAGGGCTCGGGTCAAGGCGGTTGCTCCGACCCGGACTTCACCTACCGGGGCGGCAAGGAAGACACAAGCGGAGGCCAGAAGGGCAAGGGTGGGTCGGGTGACGGTTCAGCGGGAGGAAGCAAGGACTCCGGCTCCGGCAAGGACGGAAGTTCCGGCAAGGGGCAGGGCGACATTTCTGCCAAGGACAAGCCCAAAGCCGAGCCCGAACCGGGCTCCATCGACTGGAGCAACTTCACGCCCGTGGCCCGCACCAACATTTCAGGCAAGGAGACCCTGTTTTCTCATGTGCTGGCTCTGTGGGATGAAGCCTACCGCAGCGTGCGCATCGTATTGTCGGTTGATCCCGTCCCGGCGGACATGATCTCCAGGTTGCGCAGCGGCGAGCCACTGCTGGACCCGGCCGTCCACTACATCATCAATCTGAACATGGACGAGGGGGTGACGAAGTTCAGCCCCAAGGACGTCGCTACCTGGTCCTACGACTTTTACAACCTTACGGACCTCAGCCCGATGAAGCTGATCAACATCGGCAAGCCCACCATCAAGGAACTGCAGGGCGAGGCCAAGGTCGGAACCAAGGTCAGGGTCCGCATCCAGTTCGAGAGCGAGAAGGTCAAAGGGGCCCCGGAAGAGAAGGTCCACTTTGACGTGGTGCAGGAGTTGGAACTGAAGTAGCTCCCAGGCTTGGGCGCGGGCGGGCTTGGCCCGCCCGCGTTTTTTCTGAAAGCCCCTCTCAGGCTCGTCCACTCAAGTATATCCCCTTCAGACCAGACCTTGCGGGCTTCGCGTTGGCCCCGGCCTTGGCCTGTATTACGCTTGGGGACCTTCATATCGGGAGAGTTGCATGCGCATTCTTCACATGCTGTTTGGTGCCGCGCTGGTCTGTGCCGGGGCCCTTTTTACGGCTCTGGTGAGTGCTTCGACGCCGCAGGACAGGCCCTTTGAACCCGTTCAGATGGGGGAGCAGACGGCTCCGGCGGCGGACCTCGATGCCCTGGCCCTCAAAGTACTCAACAGCCTGCGCGGTCAGACTTTCATCGAGATCTATGACCTGCTGCTGCCCTACCGGCAGACTTCTGAGGCCCTCGCCCGCGAGGAGGAGAATTTCCGCCTCGACTCGGGCGACCTGAGCTGGGAGGACATTCGTGCGGGCATCGACGGCAAGCGCGGCACGGACCCCATGGGTAAGCTCAAACTGAGCAGCGTGAAGGACTACCGCGCTCTGGATCTGCGGCAGTGGTTTGCACTTCAGTGCGGTTGCTGGCGGGTTTACCGCAGCGAAGATGTCGAGGACCGCATGAAGGCTTCCTGGTACGCCGTGGACCGCCACACGGGCCTGCGCGCTTCAAAGAAGGACGCCTATGGGCACCTGCAGCCCAGCGGCACCCTGATGTTCCGCAACCGATTTGGGGACAATCTGCGCGTGGTCTGCATCAGCATGGGCAACCGCTGGTATGTCGAGGACTTCACTTTCCAGGTGGGGCGCATGCGTGGCGGCAGTGTGCCCGTGGACAGCGCTGAAGTGGCCGATCCGCGCGTCACCAACGCACGTAACACGCTCAAGATCATCTTCGACAAGCTGCGCGCGGCCTACCAGGCGGGCAAGGATTCTCTGCCGCCGACCTTGACCTTCGAGACCATCGGCATCAAGCCCGGCGAACTTGATACGAAGTACTATGACTACGGCATCAAGCTGGACGGCAACAAGAGCGACGGCTTCAAGGGCGCAAAAATCACGGCCACGCCCAAGAAGGGCCTGAAGCTCCCCGGCGTCACGCTGACCGTGGATTCTCTCAAGAATCAGAATGGCTACGCCATTCGAGATGACGAGTAGCCTGGAGCATCAGAGTGCGGCCCGGCAACAGTATGCCGGGCCGCATTGTCGGGAGAGGCCCGTGCCACTGATCCGACCGCGGTTTTCAGTCCTGCTTGCCCTCCTGCTGGCGGCCCTGTGCCTGTCGGCCTGCGGATCGGACGACCCCGTCAACAAGACCGATCGCAGCCGCGCCGAGGCCGACGCCAGGGCGAGCTTCGGCATCATCCGTACGGCGGTGCTGGCGCATTTCAAGAAGACCGGCAAGCTGCCGGACGAGCCGAGCCTGGCGCACTTCGGCATTGATGAAGGCCAGTTACGCAAGACTTTCTATGAGGCCTATGAATTCGAACTTGATGGCGATCCCGAAGATGGCTACGGGGGCACCACCGTCACGGCCAGGCCCAAGGAAGGCAGCGCCGCCCCCTTGATGGTCATGACATTCGAAGACATGCGTACTGGGGCGCACAAGATCCGGGTGAAGTAGAGGCATTGCCGCGGTTCAGGGGAGGCGCGGGGTCGGCTCTGACTGGACCTTCCTGTCAGGAAGTCTGCCGCTGCGCGCGATGGACTTCAGATTCCGGCTCAATTCGCTGGTGTCGGCGTCCGGATCTTCTGCCATGGCGCGGTAGCCCGTCTTGCGGGCAAGACCCCTTCGGGCAGTGGCGCGAGCTTCCTTGTGGCGGCCCATACAGGCCAAAGCGACCGCGCGGTGGCCCTGTGCCGAGCAGAACTCCGCTGTGTCGCCCATGCCGATGCCCTCAAGGGTCCTGGCTGCATCCTGGGCACATGCGGCGGCGCGGGAGAATTCACCTGTGAGGTTGTACAGGCAGGCCAGGGTGTTGAGGGCGCTGGCCTCGTAGTAAGGGATCTTGGCCCTCTGGGCCAGCGCAAGGCCGTCAAGCACCAGTCTTAGGGCGCGCCCGTATTCGCCCAGTTCGATGTGGTAGGAGGCAAGGTTGACGCTGAACAACCCCAGGGAGGACAGATCGCCCAGTTCTTCGGCGATCATCATGGCCTCCTGCATGAGCCGCGCCCCCTGCTCAAAGTTGCGCTCGGAGAAGTCAAGATTGGCGAGGTTTCCGAGATTGGCGGAGATTCGATCGAGAGCGCCCACCTCGCGCGAGATGCCCAGCGCTTCCTGATAGCATCGCCTGGCCTGTGCCATGCGCCCCAGCTTGCGAAATGTAATCCCAAGGTTACCCAGCGCGGTGCCCAGGTCGCGCGCATCGCCTCGACTGCGGGCCATGCGCACGCAGCCTTCAAGAATGGCCCGCGCACGCTGCAACTCGCCGAGGTCATTGAGCACCACCGCGCGATTGACTCTGGAAAGCATGGTGCGGTACTTGTCGCGCCCGCGCTGAAGCACCCTTTCAGCCTGCTCCAGCATGCGCAAGCCGCGGCGAGGCTGGCCCATCTGAAAGGTCACCACGCCGATCATGTTGACGGCAACGCCCTCCAATTCGGTGCTGCGCGCGGCTCGGGCGAGCTTCTGCCCCAGGCGCGCGTGGCGCCGGGCCTGCGCCAGACGCGAACTCAGGTAATCCAGTTCGCCGAGAAGAAGCTCGGCCTGGGCGCAGTCTGCCGGGCGCCCCAGGCGCCGCGCCAGACCACGCGCGCGGCGGGCGGCTTTGCGCGCCGCGTCGAGCTGGCCCCCATGGCGCAGGGACCTGGCCAACCCCATCAGGGCCTCAATGGACTGCCGGGTGTTCGCGCCGGAGATTTCGCACAGCCGCGTGTAGCAGGCGGCAGCCTCAAGGGGCTGATTCAACTGCTCGGCCTCCCGGGCCGCCCGCCGCTGGTAGCGCCGTTCCAGCCTGCGAAGCCTGACGGACCCGGCTTGGCCGGCCTGTGCCAGGCGGGCGTGCAAAGCCAGGTCGCGGGCGGGCACATGGCCCTTTGACTGCTCCAGGACCGCCAGCGCCAGCGCGTGCAGCCGGGCGCGGGCCGAGGGCATGAACAGCTGATAGGCCACCTGCTGCGTGAGGGCGTGCGCAAACTGGTAGGCGGACTCCGCCGAGTCCGGCACGAGGGCGTAGGGGCGCGCGGCGACTTGACCTAGCCGCGCAGGGTCGTTGCGCCGGGTTGACCGCTGCCGGCCTGGTCGCTGGCCATGTGGCATTTTTTGTACTTCTTGCCCGAGCCGCAGTGGCAGGGGTCGTTGGGGCCGGGGAGCTTCTTCTTGTGAGCCATGAAGCCTGTGTCCCGTGAGGGCTGCACGGCCTGCTGCATCTGCCGGCGGGTTTGCTCCTGGGCCTCGCTGGGCTTGGGCATTTCAGGCTCGGCGGGCATGGCGGGCGGGGCCATCTCCGCGCCGCCGCCGGAGGTTGTGGTGGTGACGGCCGGGTGCAGGGCCTGGGCCTGGCGCACCTCGCGAACCTGGGGCGCCTCCTCGAACTGGACTTCGATTCGGAAGATGGTGCTGACTACCTCGTGGTCCACGCTGTCCAGCATGGCCTCGAAGGCTTCGTGGCCCTTCTTCTTGTAGGCGTCCTTGGGGTCCTTCTGGGCGTAGCTTTCCCAGTGGATGCTGCCCTTGATGATCTCCAGGTTCTTGAGGTGATCCTTCCAATGCTGGTCCAGGCTCTGCAGCACCAGATAGCGCTCCAGTTGGCGCATGCGCCCCGTGGCGGGACGGCCGGCAGGTGTCTTCAGGGCTGCGCCCGTGGGGTCGGAGCAAATGCGACGCTCGCGCTCTTCGTAGAGCTTCACCGCCCGGTCGTACAGCCAGGTCTGAAGTTTGGTTACGGCCTCCGGTCCGCCCATGCCGCGCGGCATGTCCTTGGGGTCCACCTCGGCGTTGAAGACGCGGCGGTAATCTGCGGCGATTTCGACGAAGTTCCAGGTGTCGTGGCGCTCGGGGTCCTTGATGTTGCGCTGCATTGAGGCGGCGATCACGTTGTAGATGCGGTCGAGCAAGTCCTCGCGCAGGCGGTCGGCATGGACCTTGCCGCGGATGGTGTGGGCCAGGCGCAGAACGGCCTCCTCGACGGTCTGCTCGCGCAGTGCGTCGTCGGGGATTTCGGCCTCGTGCTCTTCGTCGGCCCAATGGGCCAGTTTGTTGGCGACGATGGCGCTGATTCTGGTCTGGTCGGAGACGTCGGAGACCTTGTCCAGTTCCTTGACGACCTCAACGACCTTCTTGCGGGCGGCTGTCTGAAGCGCGAGGAAGTCGGCGCGGTGCATGCCGGCGAGCACGATCTGGCGCTTCTTGTAGACGGCTTTGCGCTGGCCGTTGTTGACGTCGTCGTACTCGATGAGGTTTTTGCGGATGTCGAAGTTGCGCTGCTCGACCTTCTTCTGGGCTCGCTCGACGCTCTTGGAGACCATGCGCGCCTGGATGGGCTGGCCGTCCTTGAGGCCCAGCTTCTGCATGATGCCCTTCATGCGCGGACCGGCGAACATGCGCATCAGGTCGTCATCAAGGGAGATGAAGAACTGGCTCGATCCCGGGTCGCCCTGGCGGCCACAGCGGCCGCGAAGCTGGTTGTCGATGCGGCGAGATTCGTGGCGTTCTGTGCCGATGACCTGCAGGCCGCCCAGCTTGACGATTTCCTCGTGTTCGGCATCGATGGCCGGACGGAACTCGCGCGCCTTTTCGTCCACGGCGCGGTCCCAGGCCAGTTCGGCTGCAAACAGGGTGTCGCGCGGAATGCGCCAGCCCTCGACACCCCGGAACTCCTCGGGCAGGAAGTCTTCGAGTTTCTTGCCCTCGGCGCGCAGGGCCTGTAATGCCATGAACTTGGGGTTGCCGCCCAGCAGAATGTCCGTGCCGCGGCCGGCCATGTTCGTGGACACCGTGATCTGGCCCTTGCGGCCGGCCTGCGCCACGATTTCCGCCTCGCGCGCGTGAAACTTGGCGTTGAGGGTGTTGTGCTTGAGCCCCCGGGCATTGAGCAGTCTGGACAGATGCTCGGACTTCTCGACGCTCGTGGTGCCTACCAGAATGGGCCGGCCGGTCTTGTGGACCTTCTCGATTTCCTCACAGATGGCGGCCCACTTTTCGTCGGCCGTTCCGTAAATCAGGTCTTCGTTGTCGGCGCGGATCAGGGGGCGGTTCGTGGGAATGGCCACGACGTCGAGCTTGTAGATCTTCTCGAACTCGGCTGCCTCAGTCATGGCGCTGCCGGTCATGCCGCTGATCTTGTTGTACAGCTTGAAGTAGTTCTGCAGGGTGATGGTGGCCAGGGTCTGGCTTTCCGCGCGCACCCGGATGCCGTGCTTGGCCTCCACGGCCTGGTGCAGGCCGTCGGACCAGCGGCGGCCGTGCTGCAGGCGGCCGGTGAATTCGTCAACGATGACGATCTCCGGGCCGTCCTCGCCCTCGTGCACGACGTATTCCTTGTCCAGCTTGAACAGGTTGTTGGCGCGCAGGGCCTGCTCCATCAAATGCGGCCATTCCATGTGCACGCCGTCGTAGAGGTGCTTGACGCCCAGGGCCTTCTCGACCTTGGAGACGCCGCGCTCCGTCAGCAGGGCCTGGCTTTCCTTTTCCTTGACCTCGAAGTCGTAGTGGTTGAGTTCGTCGAGATAGAGCTGTTTGTCCTGCAGGGCCGCTTTGCCGTGCTTGGTGACAATGATGTCCTTCAGTTTTTCAGAGTCGATGCCCTTGAGCGTCTTGGCAATCTCGTCAGCCTTGGCGTACTTGGCCGCGTTGTCCTCGGCGGCGCCGGAGATGATCAGGGGCGTGCGCGCCTCGTCGATGAGGATGGAGTCCACTTCGTCGATGATGGCGTAATGCAGCTCGCGCTGGACCTGTGTGCGCGGGTCGACCTTCATGTTGTCGCGCAGGTAGTCAAAGCCGAACTCGTTATTGGTGCCGTAGGTGATATCGCGCGCATACATCTCGCGGCGCTCTTCATTGTCCATGTCGGTGAGGATGTAGCCGCAGGACATGCCCAGCAGTGCCAATACGCGGCCCTGTTCTTCGGCGTCGCGGCGGGCCAGGTAGTCGTTGACAGTCACCACATGGACGCCGCGGCCGTCCAGGGCATTGAGGAAAGCCGCCGGAGTGGCCACAAAGGTCTTGCCTTCGCCGGTCACCATTTCGGCAATCTTGCCCTGGTGAAGTACGATGCCGCCCATGAGCTGGACGGGGAAGTGCGCCTTGTAGGGGATGGTCTCGCCGCTGACGGGGTCCTTGACCATCTGGCGGTTGCCCAGCACGCGCCAGCTGGCTTCGCGCACGAGGGCGAAGGCCTCCACGAGCAGGTCTTCAAGAGACTCGCCGTCTCGACGCCGCTCTTTGAGCCGGGCCGTATAGTCCTTGAGTTCGGCGTCGGAAAGCGCGTTGGTCTTGGGGAAGAGGTCAAGAATCCTGTTCACGGTGGGCCAGAGCGCCTTGACCAGGCGTTCGTTGCGCGAACCAATGAAGAAGCGGAGAACCGTATCGAGAAGCGGCATGGAGCGAGATCCCAGAGTCAGGGGCGTGGACGGCACGCCCTACGAAATCTTGGCGCGGCGGGCTATACTCACGGCCCGAGGCACCGCGGTCAAGGAGTTAACGTACGTTGACGGGTTCAGGGAGTCTTGCGCCGGAGCATGGTTCAATGCCTTTGGGTCGGGCTTGCGCTGCAAGCGAGGTGAGCATGATTAGGAAAGTACTGCTGGTCGCTTTCTCGCTGGGGCTTCTTTTCTGGGCCGGCTCGCGGGGTCAGGCGCAGGAAGCTGAGCGCGCCGTTGAGCTGAGGCTGGTGGGGTTGAGCCAGGGTTACACCCGGCCCCTGCGCACCACGAGCGAACGTCTTGGGAAGGTGCCGGGCCTCAGGGAGGTCAAGGCGATTTCCCATCGGGCCGGCATTACGCGCTTCACGGCGCGGACCGCTCTTTCCAACGATGCGATTGCCGCGGCGCTGGGCCTGAAGCTTCTCGATGCCCGCGACGGCGCGCTGCTGCTTGCCCCGGCAGCGGCCGGCGAGGCCTGGCGTGCGGAAGCCAGGCTGGTCATCCTGGCGATCATGGAGGCCATTCGTGAGCGCCAGCACCGGCAGCGGCGCAACATGTGGGACGAACTGCCCAACCTCTTCCCGTCCGAATCCTCCACAGAACAGGCCCTCAAGGTCCTCGGCTTTGAGCCCAGGATGCTTGAGGGGCGCTTCTTCAAGCTCAAGGACTACCACATTGAGGAAGAGGCGGGCTGGAACGGCACCTACAAGGTCTGGGCAGGCGAGCGCTATGCACCGGTGCCCGTGGGCAACCTCTACGACTTTGATTTCAGCAACGCCCAGGGGGAGGAGCCCGATGCCAAGGCCCGCTTCGTCGGCGCCAGGATGAATTTAAGTTCCTGGGGCGGGGGCTTCTGGTGGGTGGATTTCCACGGGTCTGCACTCAACGGCGTCGAATTTGAGCGTGACGCCACGGTCGCCGGCAGCGGCACCCTGGCCGTCCAGGCCGGCGCAGAGCGCATCGTCACGGTGCTTCAGGCTGCCGCGCGCTATCGCTTCAAGGAAGGCGTGGACAAGAAGACGAAGGACGAACTTCTCCGGGGCAGCCTGGCCAACTGGCAGTCGAAATCCGAACTGGGCCTGGGCGAGGATTACTGGGACTGCCTGCCCTACTACAACGATAACGCGTTTTCCCTGAGCTGGTTCAAGCACGAGCAAACCGGCCATCTGCATGCACGCGTCAAGGCCTTCTATCCCAGCCACGCCCTGCACCTCGACGGCGACCTGGACGTGGACGCGGCCAAGGCATCCGACTTCAACGTCGAAAAGGTTCCCGTGCGCTGGACTGTGGGCGCCGAAAAGGACGCCAACGTGTTTGAGCAGCGTCGCGTGGAACTGGCCGCGGGTCTCAAGGTCCTGCGCGATGCCTTGTTCGCGCTTCCGGCCCCGCCTCCGGCCGCGAGCGCGCTCAGCGGACAGGCCCTCTGCGCCGCGCTTTCGCTGGCGGAAGACAAGCTCAAAGGAGCCCACTTCAGCGCCGCCGATTATTTGCTTTTGCCCCAGATGCTGGGAGACTGGGAGATTCGCGCCGGATCTTCTGCCACGGGCGGATCAAGCTGGACGCTGGTCAGTTTCACGTCCAAAACCGATATCCGGAGCTACCGCTGATGCGTACTGCCGCCCTCCTGGCACTGGCCCTTGGCCTCTCGTTCTACTGTGTGGCCTGCGGCGATGATCCTGCTCCAACGCCCCAGCCGCGCCCCGCTCCCTCAAGCGGGATCATCCCCATGTCGAGTATCAGCGAGGCGCAGAAGGCCGAGGCCATCCAGAACATCGGGCAGCTCAAGGCCGCGCTGCAGAGCCGTTCCGTGACGCCGTACAATCGCAACCTCGAAAAGCTCTCGCGTGACGTCAGCGGCACGTTGAGCGAGGCCACGGCCCAGAAGCTCGGCTTTGCCAGCGTTCAGGGCTTCAACGGCCAGTGGTACAAGGCCTCGGACTACGCCATCGCCTACATGGGCAGCGGCAAGTTCCTGATTACGGCGGGCCAGCTCAACCAGCCCAACTACATCAGCGAGGAAGTGCTGATCCGCTGAGCGCGTTCTCACACCCATGCAGGTTCTCCCGGAGTCTCCTTGAGTCAACTTCTTGCGATGTCCTTTGACGGCCTGGCTTCGCCGTCCATCACCCTCAAGCCCGAGCGGCGCCAGACCGCGGACCAGCCCTTTGGCTGGGGCTTTGCCTGGTATCCGCGCGGCGACAACGCGGCCGTCGTGATCAAGGACCCCACCAGCATCGGCGAAAACGCCATGACGAAGGTCCTGCGGGACTGGGAGCGCTTCCAGAGCTGCGTGTTTGTCTGCCATATCCGTGGTGCCGCGCAACGCATCACCCAGCAGGATACCCACCCCTTTGAGCGCAGCTACGCCGGCCGCGACTGGATCATGGCCCACAATGGAGATCTGGTGGGCGACCTGGACGCCACTTTTCCACTGGAGGTGCAGTCGCCCTTTGAGCCCATCGGGCTGACGGATACCGAGCACGTGTTCTGCTGGCTGCTGTCCCAGGTGCGGGGCATGGGCGCGCGCTGCCTGGCGGACATAGGCTGGCACAAGCTCTATGCCTGGTTCGGCGAACTGAACCGGCACGGCACGGCCAACTTCCTGCTCTCCGACGGGCAGGACCTCGTGGTGTACCACGACAAAGACCGCTTCAACGGCCTTCACTGGACAAGGCGGCTGCCGCCCCACGCCAGCTTCAAGCTGGAGAACGACGAAGTGCTGCTCGACTTCTCCGACGAAATGGACACCAACCGCACCGTCGTTGTGGTCAGCACCCGTCCCCTGGCCGGAGACGACGGCTGGAAGGCCATGGAAGGCGGCCAGATGCTGGTCTTGCGCCGCGGCTCCATGGTGTGGAACAGCCAGGGCGCGGCGCTGCAGGGCGTTGTCGGGGCGGGCGATACATCCATTCGCGCCTCCAAGGCCACAGGTAAGGTGCAGGTGCCCGTGGGGGCGCAGGGCGCGGCACGCAAGCCGCATACAAGGGGGCGGCCCCATTCGGGGCGTCTGCGCGCCGTAGCCACCGAGCAGCGGGTGTTTGACGTGCTGCACGAAACGGTCTACCGCTATGACACGCCCGTTGAGCGTTCGACGCACGTGTTCCGGCTCAAGCCCGTGGTTGACCCCGTGCAGCAGCTCATCAGTCACAAGCTCAGCATCAACGTGGACGGGCTGCGCCGCGAGTTCGAAGATGTGTTTGGCAACGCTGCCACCAACCTGGAAGTTGAAAGCCCCTTCAAGGAAATGCGAATTGTCTCGCGCTCGCTCGTGCGCGTGAACGGCGCGGGGCTTTCGCTGCAGCGCTCGCCATCGCGGCGCCTGACCATTCCGCTGGTCTGGATGCCCTGGCAGCGACAGATGATGATGCCCTACCTGCTTCCCCCGGAGTTGCCCGAGACCCAGCTTGCCGAGCTGTCTGACTTTGCGATGAGCTTCGTCGAGCGCCAGAACTTCGACCTGCTGGAAACGCTGGTCGACATGAACATGACGATTTACCGCGACTTCCGTTATGTCTCGGGCAGCACCCGGAACGAAACTACGCCCTTTGAGGTTTACACGCAGCGCAAGGGCGTCTGTCAGGACTTTGCCAACCTGCTCATCTGCCTGGCGCGCCTGCTGAGCATCCCCGCGCGCTATCGCGTCGGCTACATCTACACCGGCGCCAACTACGCCAACAAGGTCCAGAGCGAAGCCAGTCATGCCTGGGCGGAACTCTATCTGCCCTGGGTCGGCTGGCGCGGCTTTGATCCCACCAACGGCTGTGTGGTCGGAAGCGACCACGTTCGCGTGGCCTGCGGCCGCAACTACCTTGATGCGACGCCAACCAGCGGCACCATCTATGCCGGCGGCGGGCCGGAGACCCTGAGCGTGAACGTGAAAGTCGAGGTGGCCGGCGAGTCAGATCTGGCAGAGCTTGCGGCCAATGACGAAAGCTGACGCGGCCATGCTTCGCGCGCAGAAATCGAGGTTGCAGGCGGCCCTGACGTCTGCCCTAAGTGTTGCCCGCCAGTTGCGCGGCGGGCGCGTTGCCGACTACATTCCTGAACTGGCCAAGGCCGACCCCGCCAGCCTGGCCTTGGCGGCCTGCACACCCGACGGCGTGGTCTGCGAGCTGGGCGAGGCTTCGCTCGAATTCACGATTCAGTCCATCAGCAAACCGTTCGTGTACGGGCTGGCGCTGGCCGATCACGGCGTGGAGGCTGTGCACCGGCGCGTCGGGGTGGAGCCCGCCGGCGACAGTTTCAACTCCATCATCCGCCTGGAGCAGAGCACCAACCGGCCCCACAACCCCATGATCAATGCGGGGGCCATTGCCGTCACGAGCCTGATCGAGGCACGCGAGGGAAAGCCGCCGCTTCAGCGGCTGCTGGACCTGTTTGCCGCGGCCGCCGGCCGCAAGTCCGTGCAGGTGGATTTGCCGGTCTACCTTTCCGAAGCCGCCAGTGGCCACCGCAACCGGGCCATTGCCCACCTGATGAAGCACTTCGGGATGCTGCGCGGCGACATTGACCGCACGCTGGAGCTCTACTTTCAGCAGTGTTCCGTGCTGGTCAGTTGCCGCGACCTCGCGGTCATGGCCGCTACCCTGGCCAACCAGGGCGTCAACCCGCTGACGGGCGAGCGCGTACTGCCCGCCGAGGCGGTCACCCACGTGCTGAACGTGATGTTGACCTGCGGCCTCTATGACTTCGCGGGGCAATTCGCGTTTGAGGCCGGCATTCCCGCCAAGAGCGGTGTCTGCGGCGGCATCCTGGCGGTGGCCCAGGGCAAAGCCGGGCTGGCCTGCTTCTCGCCCCCGCTGGACGAGCGCGGCAACAGCCTGCGTGGCCTGGCGGCCATGCGTGAGCTCTCGCAGAGCCTGGGGCTGCACGCCTTTGATGCGCCCCCGGCCCGGCGCCCCTCGACGCGGCAGGCCGCCATCTCGGCGCGGCCTTCCAGGCGCACGGGCGCGGGTACCGCGCGCCTTGATGCGCTGCTGGCCGAGGTGCATCGCCGCCGGCGCGGCGAGTCCGGCGGGGCGCCTGCCTCATACATTCCGCAACTGGCTCGGTGTGATGCGCGGCTGTTCGGATTGGCGCTGTGCACGGTGGGGGGCGAAGAAGCAGCCCAGGGCGACGTGGACGTTCCGTTCACGTTGCAGGCCGCCGCCAATGTGTTCACGTACAGTCTGGCATTGCAGGCGCGGGGCAAGGACGTGGTGCACGGGAAGGTGGGATTTGAGCCCAGCGGCAATCCGTTCAACGCGATCATCTTTGATCCGCGCACGCAGCGCCCCTTCAACCCCCTCAGCAACGCGGGGGCCATTGCCATATGTTCGACGATTCCCGGTCAGGGTGCCACGGCGCGCCTCAATCACCTGCTTGAGGGCATGGGCCGCTTTGCGGGCGAAGACAAGCTGCGCGTGGACCTGCAGGTCATGCTGGCCGAGCGCCAGGCCGGAGAACGCAACAAGGCCATCGCCTGCCTGCTGCGCAATTTCAACGTGATTGACGACGAAGAAGCGGCACTGGAACTCTACTTCCAGCAATGCAGCGTGAGCGTGAATTGCCGGCAGTTGGCGCGCATGGGCGCGGCGCTGGCCGCCGGCGGCGTGAACCCGCGAACCGGGCATGTCGCGCTCGACGCCGATCACGTCAAACGCGTGCTCGCCCTCATGTACATGTGCGGCCTTCATGACGGCTCGGGGCAGTTCGCATTTGACGTGGGCATGCCGGCCAAGAGCGGCATCTCGGGCGGGCTGGTGGCAGTCGTTCCCGGCCAGTTCGCAGTGGCCGCCTTTTCTCCCCCCGTCGATGCCAAGGGCACCAGCGTGCGCGGAGCTCTGGCCCTGCACGACATTTCGGCGGCCTTGAGGGTGGGCTTGTTTGCCTGACGCGGCTGGAGCATTTTCAGGGGTTTTCTTCAGGCACGGGCTTGCGGCGAACCGCGTCGGGTCGTGTTCGCCTCGCCGCGCATGGCTCTTGGCATGCTATCGGCCCGGCTGCCTTGCCCGACTCGCCCGGCGCAACGCGATTGCTCTGAAGACAAACCCTTAAACTGCTCTATATTTCGCCCATGCTTTCCACATTCATCTCGGTCAAGACACGGCTGCCTGACCTCTGCACCGAGGTGTGGAGCTATGCGCTGGAGCTGCGCCGGGGAGGCGACCCCGGCGGCGCCGCGGCCGTCAAGAGCAAGGTCAGCAGCCTGTTTCGGCTGCTGGACAAGCAGGCCAAGCTGGCGCAGGTCGAGCAGGGGGACCTCCAGCAGGCCAAGTATGCCCTCTGCGCTCAGATCGACGAGATCGTGATGTCATCGGGCTGGCCCTGGCGCGACAACTTCGCGCCGCTGTGCGTCGAGTATTACGGCGACGCCGCCGCCGGCGAGAACTTCTTCCAGCGCCTCGAGACCTTCCGCCATTCCACGGAGACGCGCCGCCGCGACCTGCTCGAGGTGTTCTACATCTGCTTAGCCCTCGGTTTTCAGGGCAGGTACTCCGACACCCGGGGTCTCGAGCAGCGCAAGGCCCTCCTGGACGGCATCAGCCGCGAACTTTGCGGCGAATCCGCGCGCCCCCTTAGCGTGCAGGTGACCTCGCCCGACCCCCTGCCCGGGCCGCGTACCCCGCGCCCACTCTGGATCGTACCGGCACTTTGCCTGCTGGCCGTGGGCGCGCTCTATGCCGCGCTGTCCTGGGCCCTGGGAACGACGGCATGAATCTGCGCGCCCTGATTTCAGCGTTTATCAAGGAAGGCGGCATCGGACTGGCCGTGATCGTGCTGCTGGTGATGATGGTCTTGGTCGGCGGCGATTACTTCGAGCTTGAGCCCCGCCTGACGCAGGCGCTGATGGCGGGCATCGTGTTCGCAGGTCTCGCGATTTACGCGGCGAGGCGCATCATGGCCCGCCGCCAGGCGCGCAAACTGACGTCAAAGTTCATGGAGCTGGCGGCCGAGGACGCCGATGCCACCTTGGGCGAGCGCAAGGCCCGGCAGCAGGAGATTGCGTCTCTGCTTCGTGAGGGCGTGGCCGCCCTGCGCCTGTCGGAGCAGGGAGAGCAGGCCGTCACCCGCCTTCCGTGGTATCTCGTCATCGGCCCCGCCGGAGCCGGCAAGAGCACACTGCTGGAGGCTTCCGGCCAGAACTTCGCGCCGCTGGGCCGCGCACGCAGGCCGGTCACCGAGGCCGGCACCACGCGCGACCTGGACTGGTGGGTTGGCGGCCAGGGCGTGTTTCTGGATGTGCCCGGCCGCTACATCTCAGATGCCAGTGCTCCCTTTGAGTGGCCGGCCTTTGTCAGCGCTTTGAAGGAAACACGTGCCCAGGCGCCGGTTTCAGGGGTGCTGGTCGTCATACCCCTGCCCGAGATTCTCGCGTTGAAAAACGACGAGTTGGAACCCTGGGCCAAGAACATCCGCGACCGCCTCGATGAACTCAGCGGCCAGTGCCGCTGGGTGTTTCCCGTTTATGTGGTCTTCAGCAAGTGTGACTGTGTCAAGGGCTTCGATGCCGCGTTCTCGAATCTGGCGACGGAGGGGCGCCGGCAGGCTTTTGGCGCCACGCTTCCCTTTGCCATCGACGAGAACCGAAACTACCGCACCATCTTTCATGACGAGTGCAACCGCCTCAGCGAGCCCCTGCGCCTTCAGGTTCTTGCCTCCCTGGCCCAGGATCTACCCGCAGCGCTCAAGGAAAGCATGGCGCTTTTCCCGCGGCAGTTCTTTCTGGCCCAGCGCCGCATGGGTGAAGTGCTGGGACCCGTCTTCCGACCCAACCCGTTCATTGAGACGGGCCTGCTGCGCGGCTTCTACTTCACCAGCGCCACCCAGGGCGGAGCCCTGCATGACCTGGTGTCTGAGCGGGTGGAGCCACGGCCCGTTCCCGTTGAAACGGCGGCGTTTTTCGTGGAGCAGATCTTCGCCGATGTGCTGCCGCCCGACCGTTTTCTGGCGCGCCTTTCCCTCAAAGAATCGCAGCGCAGACGCGTCCTTTCCACGGCGCTGGCCGCGGCCAGCCTGCTGCTGGCCCTGATGGTCTCGGCGGGCATGGCCCTTGCCTTCAGCGAGCGCCGCCAGAGCATCGTTTCGCTGGCGCAGGCGCGCGCCCATCCCGACCCCCTTGCGCGCATGGATGCCCTGCGCGATGCCCTGCTGCAGGCCGAGGGTAACCGCTCGCCTGTCACCCGCATGTTTGTTTTCAGCGGGGACCCCGAGGGCCGCGCCCTGGGCGAGGCGCGACAGGAATACCATCAGGCCCTGCGCGCCCATGTCATTCAACCCGCGGCTGACACCCTGGCGGCGGAAATCCAGCGCCTGAGGGATCAGCAAGTCCGATCCATCGCTGATTACGACCGCATGCTGGCTGCATTTTCGGCCCTGCGTGCCCTTGCCGGCCGCGGCGACCTGAACGCGGAGGCCCTGCGCCCGGAACTTGAGCGCACCCTGGCATTGCTGGCTCCGCAAGCGGCCACACGCGAGATTCTCTTCCGGCAGTCGGACTATCTGCTGGCGCGGCCGGGAGAGCTGGCTTCCTGCCGTGCGCAGATCGCAAGCGGCCTGCTGGAGATCGTCGATCGCGAGTTGCGCGGGGCACTCTGGATTGAGGCGGCCTTTGCCGAAGTCCTGCGCGAGGCGCCCGCTGACCTTCCCGCCGTGAATCTGGAAGACCTTGTCGCTTCTCCCGGCCGCAGTTACCTCGCGCTGGGGCAGCCCGTGCCTGGCCTCTACACCCAGCGCGGCTACGACACGTACGCGGGGCCCGCCATGGCATCGCGGGCCCGGGAGATTGCGAGGCGCTATGGGGCGCTGGGCGAAAACAGGCCCGCCTGGAGTGTCGAGGCTTCATTGACAGACTACTACGCCGACGCCTACGCCCGGGCCTGGGATGATGCCCAGGCGTCGTTTGCGGTGGCTGACTTCGCCTCACTGAGCGACTGCGCTGCGGGTCTGAAGCACCTGACAGGGCCGGATTCGGCCATGCGCGAGCTCATGGTTTCGCTGCGCGCAGGGCGCACGCTGCTGCTCAAGAACGGGACGCAGCGCAACGCCGCCGGCGACGACCTGAAGTGGCTTGATTCCGGGCTGAGTCAGCTCAGGACAGTTCAGACGGCCCTGGAGGCCATGTTGCAGCGCACCCATGCGGGTTCCCACCTGATGGAGTACCTGGCCCAGGAAAAATTGGACGCGCTGCTGGATACTCTCAACGGTGTGGCCCGCGGCATGGAGGATGTGGTGGCGGCGGCGCCCCGCGAGTCTCGCGGCCGCATGGGCGCCGTGCTTTCCGCCCTGCTTGGGGGAGTTATCCGAGAACTGCGCGAGGCGGCACTGGCCGAGGCCGGCGAAGTCTGGAGGGCAAGCGTGGCTTCGACATGGCGGTTGGACCTCGCGCCTTACTATCCGTTCAACGCCGAGAGCGTAAGCGAGGCCTCCCCTGGGACGGTTTCGCGCCTGCTCAATCCCAAGAACGGCAACCTGTGGGTGGCCCTGGCCCAAATGGAAAAGCTCCGTGCCAAGGCGGTCAACGGTCGGCCCCTGCTGGAGTACGGCCCGGAGTTCAGCGCTGCCCTGGAGCGTGCCGCCAGACTGCGTGACCTGCTTTTCGATGGAGGCGAGACGCTGAGCGTGCCCTTCTCGGTGGTGTTTGACCGGGGCGAAGGCGTGTCCGATGTGGGCTTCACGCTCGGCGACAAGTCCGTCACCTACACCGACCTGGGCACGAAGGCCGCCGAGTTTGCCTGGACGGAGTCCATGGCCCCCGGCGTACGCATTCAGGCCCGCGTGGGGCAGTCGCTGTGGCTGACCCGGTCCTACCCTGCGCAGAAGTGGGCGATCGTGAGGCTCTTCAGCGATGCCAGGCGAACCCCGGTGGGCGAGCAGCGCGTCAAGTGCGCCTGGGTCTTCACGCAGGTGCTGGGGACCCGAAACTTGAGCTTCATGGCCTATGCCGAGTTCGAGTTCCGATCCGGGGTGGCCTTTGACCCCGCGCTCTTCACTGAACTCAAGTTGCCCGAGACCATGCGCTAGCAGCCTGCTCAAAATCCCCGGGACCTTTGGAGCAGCGCGGCCTGCTCCGCAAGCCTAGCCTTGCCCGCGAAAGGAGGAACCATGAAAACGAAACCAAGACCCATGGTGGAGCGCAGCCCGCGCCACACGCTCAAGCACCCCGAGAAGCTGGTGGTGCTGGTGGGCCATCATGTGGTGGCCCTGGAGCCCCGCACCGGCGACGAACTCTGGCGCTCGCGGTTGCCCGGCGTGTTTGGCCAGAGCATCGGCACGCTGCTGGTCCAGGGAGACGTGGTGTACGCCGGGCTGTATGGTCGCCTTCACTGCCTGAGCCTGGAGGACGGCCGGATTCTCTGGAGTGCCGAGCTCAAGGGTCTGGGTCTGGGGCTGGTGGTGATTGGCACAGAGAATGGCCCCTCCAGCGCCCCTATGGCCCTGCAGTCCGTCGTCGCGCAGGCGGAGCTGTTGGACTGACGGGGGGCCCAAAGCCGGATTTGCCGCAACCTCGGGGCAGTCGGGGGGTTCTGTCTGTGACTTGAGGGAGATGGAAATGAAGACTGTACTTGCGGCCCTTGTGGCGGGCTTGTTGGGAGGCGGGGCGGTGGTCGGGGCTGTGGCCTCCGGCTTGGTGCCCGTTGAGGACCTGGCCGGGCGCGATGCCAGGGTCAAAAGCGCACCAACCAGCGATCATGACATAGCCGCACTCGAGGAAGAGAACGCGCGCCTGCGCGAAACGGTCAACTCGCAGGCGAAGGATCTGTCGGAACTGAGCGGGGCCTTGAAGCAGACCCGCAACGACATGGACGCCTTGAGCAGGCGGTTGGAGGATGCGGCCACCAAGGCGGACGTGGCGAAGATTTCTGCCAGTGCGCCGGAGACGCCGGCGGCCGAAGCCGCGCCGGGCGAAAGTCCTCCGCCCGTGGCAGTAGTGCCCAGCTCCCCCGAGTATCGCGCCGCCTGGCGCGCGGAACAGGAAGCCTATGAAAAGGAGCGGCAGGAGCAGCGCCGCCTCAACATGCAGGCCGAGCGCGTGAAGCAACTTGAGGAGCAGAAGACGCTGGTAGCCAAGACCATTCCCGAGACTCTGGCCTCTCAGGCCGCCCGCCTTAACCTGAATGAAACGCAGGTCAAAGCCTGCGCCGACGCCCTGGTAGCGCATGCCCACAAGCGACTCGAAATCATGAGCGCAGTGGCTGAAAGGCGCATCAACGACGAGGAGATCGACCAGGAAGCCCTCCAGGCCCAGATAGCCGATCTCGACGCGGCAACCAAAGCGATACTGCTCGCCAGTGTTGATGAGAAGACGGCTGATTCATTGCTGCAGATGACCAATCGTGCCGGGCGCGGCGGCAACGACGGCGGACGGGGCGGCCGAAACACGCGCCCCGGCGGTCGCGGCAACTGATGCCTTGGAGAACATAAGTCAACAAACCGGGGGCCCCTTGGGGCCCCCGGTCGCTTGAGAGTGATCAGCGCAGCTTGGGCAGGGGGTGGCTGGCCAGCCACTGCCACAGGCGCTTGGCGCAGAGGTTGCCCGAACTGACCACACCCATAAGGGTACGGGTGCTGAGGTCAGTGCAGTCACCTGCCACATAGAGACCGCCGAACATGGTTTTGCCGCCTTCGCCGTGGGCGAAGTAGCCGTTTTCCTGGGGCAGGCGCTCCAGGCCGGTGATTGGCTTGCGCGGCGCCGGGCCCAGGGCGATGACCATGGCGTCGGCGGGCAGGCATTGCTCTTCGGGAATGCCCTTTTCCTTGAAGAAGACGTACTCGAGGTATTCGCCGCCCTTGACAGCCTCGACGGTAATACCCAGCAGAATGCGCACCTTGTTGCCGATGGCGCGCTCGACCAGCAAAGGCTCGGCGGTGGGCTGCTCGGTGGGGCAGAGCAGCATGACGTTTTTGGCGTGGTGGCTCAGGAAGATGGCCGCGTGCATGGCCTCGTCTCCCGAACCGACTACGATCACGCGGCGGTCCTTGTAAATGGCGGCGTCTACCTGGGCGCCGTAACGGATGCCGCGGTTGAGGTACTTCGTGACGCCGTCGGCCGAAAGTTCACGCTGGGTGGCGCCGGTGGCCACGATTACGGCGCGTGCCCAGAAGTTGCCCTGCGTGGTCTGCACGAGCTTGAGGGCGCCTTCGATGCGGATGTTGTTGACCTTGCCCTTCATCAGTACGGCGCCCACATGGCGCGCGTGGTTGGCAAAGTTCTCGGCCACGTCTGCGCCGCTGATGGGCTCGTCGTAGCCGACGCCGAAGTATTCGTCAACGTCCGTCAGGTTCAGCAGGTGGCCGCCGGGGGCGTTTTCGTCAATGCCCAGCACGCTCATACCGCCGAGCCTCGCGCCGTGGCAGGCTGCCAGGCCGGCGGGACCCAGCCCGACGACGATGACGTCAAAGCAGGTGCGTCCGCGCGAGGCGAGAGACTCGACGTCAAAGCGCACACGGGCCGCCTCCAGCAGCTCTTCTTCGGTGGGTTCCGGAAGCCACCTGTCTTCGATGTAAAAGACCGGGGCGACCGGCGCGCCGCAGAGCTTGCGGATGAAGGCATTGGTCTCGACGTCGCGAGAGATGTCCTTCTCGGTCCACGAAAGGTGATGCTTTTCAAGGACGCGCTTGGCGGCTTTGCTCGCCTCCGAGCCGTCTGAAAACATGACAATCTTAGCCACTGGCATAGGCCGAACGCCGCTGGGTTGAGTGTAAAGGGCAGGTTATCGCTATTTTCGGCTTTGGGTTCAACGGGCAATTGTGGAACCTGTAACACGCGAAGAATTTATGACGCCACGGTTAGATTTGGCGTGATTTTAAAACGCCGACGGCGCGAGGTGCTCCCCGCGCCGTCGAGACAGACTTGAACTGCCGGTTTAGCGCACGCCCTGCAGCAGGCTGAGCACAGCCTGGGGGATGCTGTTGGCCGCCGAGAGCACGCTGGTGCTGGCCTGGAACAGGATCTGGGCCTTGGTGAACGCGCTGGTTTCGGCCGCGAAGTCCAGGTCGCGGATGAAGCTTTGCGCCCCGGACAGATTCTCCACGGCCACACCCACGCTGTTGAGGTTGCGCTGCAGCGTATCGCTGGAGACTGAACCCAGGTAGCTGCGCAGGCCGGTCACCTGGTCGATGGCGCGGTCCACGATCTCGAGCGCGTTGGCGGCGTTGGTGCTCAGGTCATTGCCTGCGCCCGTACGCAGCGTGTTCAGAGAGCCGCCGGGATAACCGCCGGCCTCCAGGCTTTCCGGCGTGATCTTGGCCCCGAGCGTGCCCGTGCTGATCTGACGGATGCCCACCATCAGGCTGTCCACGGCGCTGTTCGTCTCGCGCAGCTGGAAGCGCATGCCACTGATGTCCTGCGGGCCGCCGCTGTAGCTCTGGCGCACGGCAAAGCTCACGCTGTCCAGGTAGCCGTTGGGCAGGCGGGACTGCGCGTACTGCGGCGTCAGCGCCGAGGCACCGCTGATGCTGGCATTCTGGGCAAAACCAAAGCGCGCCGCGTCGTTGCGCGTGCCGGCGCTGCCGGCCGCCCCGAAGCTCTGGGCGAGCGAGAACTTGACGTCGAGGGGGCCAGTGACGAAGTTGACGTCCCAGCCGCGTCCCTGGAAGGCCATGCCGCTGATGTTGCCTTTCACGTCGCTGCCCACGGCCTGAATGCGTGAGCCCGCCACGCCCGTGACCGTGTTGGTCGTGCCGGCCAGAGCGCCGAGTCCGCTGCGCCCGTCGCCGGTGGCGGCCAGCCCGCCCTGAAGGGCCGACTTCAGGCCCACACCCGAGGTCGGCGCCGTGACATCCTCAAGGCTGATGATCTGGTCGGAACCGAATTCCGTGCTGAACAGCGCCAGGCGCTCGAAGTTGCTGGTGCTGGCGCTGTTGGCGCGGCCGAACACGGCGTGCATGTCCGTATCGGAGCCGACGCTGTCCTCGTTGATGGTGAAGGTGCCGCCGAAGCGATCCACGATGCTGAGGCCGCCCTTGGCATCGAAGTAGGCCTGATAGCGCGTGCGCAGGTCGTCCTGGCCCACGGCGTCGTTGGAGGCGGCGTTGAGGGCCGTCTGGATGTCCGAAAGCGTGATGAAGCCTGAGGGGCCCGCCGCCACGCTGATGGTCGAAACGCCGCTGGAATCACGGATCTCGAAGTCGAGCGTGCCGCCGGACACCACGGCGGGCGGAATGGCCAGCGAGCCGCTGTCGGTCACAAAGCCCTTGGGAACGGCGAAGTTGATGAAGCTGACGGGCTCATCCTTCGAAGCGCCGGATTCGCCCGTGATGCCAAGCTTGCCAAGGTCGCCCGTGTAGCGCGTAACGTCGCGCGAGCCGTTGAGCGCGGCCTGCGTGACGTCGTCGTCGCCGCCCTGGTTGGTGATGCCCACCGCGGTGCCCGCGGCGCCCAGGGTGCTGCCCGTCATGTCAATGACGACCAGGTTGCCGTTGGCGTCGGTCTGTACGGCCGCATTGCCGCCAAAGGCCGCCATGCTGCGCACCGCCGCGACCATGGCCGCGATGTCGGCGGGGTTGTCCACGCCCAGGCCGCCGGTGTTGGCAAAGGAAAGCTCTTCATCGCCCGCGGTGATGGTGCCGTCGCCGTCCACATCAAAGCCGATGGCCGTGCCGTCGCCGAAGGTGGCCGAAGCCGAGCCGCCCTCGTTGGCCGTGAACATGGAGGCGATCTGGTCGGCACTGAGGGTGAAGGTGCGTACGTTCTGGGCTCCGCTGAACTTGAAGTTCGAGGCGGCGTTGCGGATGACGAGGTCGCCGTCGCGGTTGTAGACCTCGAAGTTGGGATCCACGGCCGTCAGGGCCGCCTGGAGTTCCGCCTCGCTGATGACCGAGTCAGCTCCGCTGTTGATCACGATGTTCCGCGCGGGAGCCGAGCCCACCTGCAGGTTGAACACCATGTCCTGGCCGTTGCCGTTGAGCTGAATGCCCGAGCCCTTGCCCTTGAGCACGAACTCGGCCGAGCCGCTGTCCAGCGCCATGGGGCGGTAGCCCGCGGCGTAGACGCCGGTGGCCGAACTGTTCTGGTTGATGGCGGCAATCAGGTCGCCCACGGTGCTGCCGGCGCCCAACAGCAGGTCTTCGCTGCCCTTGGAGCCGCGCACGCGCAGTGTGACGAAGTCGGCCGCGTTGCCGCCGGGGCGCACTTCCGTCAGCGTCTGCGTCGAGTCGAAGGCCTGGTTGGTCACAATCGTGGCGCGCTCGGCCATCTGGCCGATGTTCACGTCGAACTTCTGGACCTCGGCGCCGGGAGCCAGGCGCACGCTGCGCACGTCGAGTTCGTCAAAGGCGCCGGTCTGAGCCTTTTCCACAAGAAAGGCGCTGTCACCGTTGAGCAGGCCCCGCTTGCCAAAGCGCGTGCTCTGGGCGATGCGGTCGATGGCGACCAGAGACTGGTTGAGTTTGTCCTGCTCCGCCGCGATCTGCTCGCCGGAGGCAAAGCCCGTGTTCAGGGCGAACACCACGCTCGAACGCATGTTCACCAGCACATCGCTGATTTCCTGGAGCGCGGCTTCGGCGGTATTGATGATGTTGATGTCGTTCTGGGTGTTCTCCAGCGCGCGGTTCAGGCTTCCGATCTGGGCGCGCAGCTTTTCGGAGATGACCAGCCCCGAAGGGTCGTCGGAGGCGCGGTTGATGCGCAGGCCGGTGCTGAGGCGCTCGAGAGACGCCTGTTGCATCTGGTCGTTGCGCTTGAGATTCGTCAGAGCGCTGAGCGAGCTGATATTGTTGTTGACGCGAAGACCCATGACATCCTCCGTGATGGTCGGGCAGAAGCCCAAAATGGGCAGGCATCCGTGCCTGCCTCTGAGCCCGCAACGCGGGCGCAGCATGACGTGTCTGGTCCTGTATCGACATAAAGGCGAGGGTGGCTTGAGGATTTTTCTGTTTTTCTTCCACGCGCCTGCCTGCCCCTTCGCGACGTCCCTTCGCCAACCTATTTTGGCGCCCCATGCTGCCCTTGCGCCTGCAGACGCTCGACTTTCCCTTGCCCGGCGGCTGGCAGCAGGCCCTGGCCCACGGACTGGCCCAGCCCCACGCCTGTATTTTGGACACGGCCCTGCAAGCAGAGCCGGGTGACCAGAGCGTCATCGCATTTGCCCCCGCCATGTGGTTCTCGGCCACGGGCCAGAGCGTGACCTTTCAGCGGGCGCGCCACGGCTCGCGCCTTGAAGGCGACCCCATTGACCTGTTTGCCTGTGTCGTCCGGCACGCCCAGGAGGAGATGTCCCTGCGCTCGCCCCTGAAACCGGGTTTCTGCGGAGGCTGGATGGGACTATGGGGCTATGACCTGCGCTGCTTCATCGAGCGCCTGCCCTGGCCCAAGCCCCAGGGCCCGCTCTTTCCTGATCTGGCGGCGGGCTTCTACCCGTGGTGCCTGCGCCTCGATCACGCCACAGAGCGCTGCGAACTGCGGCTGCTGACCGGAGTCCCGGGCGGGCCTGGCAGTGTGCATGAGCTGGCCGAAGAACTCACGCGCCTGTTTCAGCGGCCGGCGCCCGCGTCCGCGGCTTGCCGCCTGGGCCCGCCATGCCTGCACACCGGCCGCGATGCCTGGCTGGAGCAGGTGCGCGAGGTCAAGCGCCACATCTTCGAGGGCGACATCTATCAGGCCAACCTCACGCGCATGATCTCCCGCGAGGGAGAGCTTGACACGTCAACGCTCTACGCCGCGCTTCGCCGCCTCAACGCCGCGCCCTTTGGAGGCTATCTGGACTGCGGCTTGGGACGAAGAGTCCTTTCCAGCTCTCCCGAGCAGTTCCTCACGCTGGCTGACGGCCTGCTGGAAACGCGGCCGATCAAGGGCACGCGTGCGCGTGGTGCGGATGCCGCGCAGGACGCGGCCCTGAAGGCCGAACTACTGTCCAGCGAGAAGGACCGCGCAGAACTGACCATGATCGTGGACCTCGAACGCAACGACCTGGGACGCATCAGCGAGCCCGGCAGCGTGCGGGTGCCAAAGCTGGCGGCCTGCCACAGCTACGCTCGGGTTCACCACTTGGAGGCCACAGTGCAGGGCCGCCTGCGCGCCGGCCTTGACATCGGCCAGATCCTGCGCGCTACCTTTCCCGGCGGCAGCATTTCCGGCGCGCCCAAGAAGCGCGCCCTTGAAGTCATCCATGAGCTTGAGCCCGTGCGCCGCGGCCCCTACACCGGCAGCCTCTTTGCCCTCGGCCTGGACGGCAGCCTGACCAGCAACATCCTCATCCGCACGCTGCTGCAGGAGCCCGGCCGAGTGAGCTATCACGTCGGGGGCGGCATCACCGCCGAAAGCGACCCGCAGGCAGAGTGGGACGAAACTCTGGCCAAGGCCGACGCCCTGGAGCGTGCTCTGGAGGCGTCGTGCTAGGGGGCCTGCGCAACTATCTGGCCCATGTCGGCATGTTCTCCAGGAACATCTGGCTGTTCCTGCTGGCCGCGCTTTTGATGGGCATCGGGCGCCAGATTTTCCAGGTGCTGCGCAACCAGTATCTCAACGCGCTGCAACTCAGCGGCAGCGACCTCACCAGCGTGCAGGGCCTCAACTCCCTGGGCACGCTGGTGATTGCCCTGCCCGCCATCGTCATCATCGGCCGACGTTCGGCGCGCTCCCTGCTGGCCGTTGTCGCGTTGGTCAACGCGGGGGCCTACGCCGCGCAGGCCCTGTTCGGCAATCTGGATTTATTCCGTGCTTCGGCCTTCTGCGCGGGCCTGGCCATGGGACTGAACGTGGCCCTCGGCGCGCCCTTTCTGGTGCGCAACACGGGGCTGTCCGAGCGGGTTTTCGCCTTCTCCATCCAGAGCGCCGTGAGCTGGCCGCTTTCGGGATTCGTGGGCAGTTGGCTTTCGGGATGGCTTCAGAGTTCAGCGCAGGCCTGGGCCGGCCAGGGCGTACGCTTCATGGGCGAGACCGTGGCTCCCGATCTGTTCGGCTATCGTTTTGCGCTGCTGGTCGGCGCGGCCATCGTGCTGCTGGGGCTTGTGCCGGTGGCCTTCATCCGCGAGGACAAGCCTGAAGGCGCCGGCAAGAGCATCAAGGCTTTGCTCACGGTCCATAATCGCGGGCGCCTGTTTCTGCTGGGTCTGCCGGAGATGATCATCGGCTTTGGCGCGGGCCTGACCGTGCCCTTCTTCAACGTCTACTTTCAGAACGAGTGGAGTCTGGGGCCCCGCGAAATCGCGCCCATCTTCTCCCTCATGTTTCTGGTGCTGGTGGTGAGCTACCTGCTGGCGCCGCCCCTGATCAAGCGATTTGGACCCGTCAAAGTCATTCTTCTGAGCCAGGTCCTGAGTCTGCCGTTCTTTGTCGAGCTGGCCCTGGGCAACTTCCTGTGGGCGGCCATCGTCGCCTTCATCATGCGCCAGACTCTCATGAACCTCAGCGACCCCGTCTATCGCCAGTTTGCGCAGGAGGTGGCAGACCCCCGCGACCGCAATTCCGTGGCCGTGGTCGTGCATACGTCGCGCCAGCTTTTCTTCGTCGTGGCCAACTTCGCCAGCGGCTACCTGATCGATGCCGCCGGCGGGCGCTTCACCTGGGTCATTGTCACCACCATCGGGCTCTATGTCGTGGCCATTGCCTCGGAGCTGATCATCCTGCCGCGTCTGGACCGGGCGCGGCGCTACAACACCCTGGCGCTGGAGCGCAGGCAGGCCGTCGCGCCCGAGGGCTGAGTGGCTTGTTGCCCCGGTGAAGCCCCTTTATGATGGCGCCAGTGGGTTGTCCGAGCCGCCCCATGAACATGGGCAGGGGCGCCTCGGACTCCTCATGGGCCGCGAATCGTAGTCGCGCTTGCATGAAGGAGGCGTTGTGTCTGATGCCATGTCCGGGTCTGATGGATCCTTGCAGTCGGTGCCGGACGCCGGAGCGTTCAACGGCAGCGACGCCGAGCGCATGGAGCGATGCTCGCGCGTGCTGGGGTTCAGGCTCACCAACTTCGAGAATCTCCGCATTGCGCTGACGCATTCCAGCGCCAAATCCGACGACAACCCCAGCAACGAGCGCATGGAGTTTCTGGGCGACGCCGTGCTGGGCCTGATCGTCAGTGAAAAGCTGTTCCGCGAACATCCCGATTACCCTGAGGGTGAGCTGACCCGCGTCAAGAGCGTGGCCGTTTCCCGCGAAGTTCTGGCCCAGCGCTGCCGCGAGCTTGGCCTTCATGAACTGATGTATCTCGGCAAGGGCATACGCCGCGACGGCCGCGCCAAGCTGCCCGTCAGCGTGCTGGCCAACCTGTATGAATCCGTGCTCTGCGCGTTGTACATGGAAGGGGGGCTGGGGGCTGCCCGCGAGTTTGTCGAGCGCGACCTGGGGCCCGTGATCCGCAGCGTGACCTCTCACCAGTTTCAGCAGAACTACAAGAGCGCCCTGCAGCACCTGGTGCAGGGCCACAACGAACGCGCGCCCATCTATCGCGTGCAGGGCGAGTTTGGCCCTGATCACTCCAAGGAGTTCCACGTGATGGTGAAAATCGGCGAGCGTGCGTTTGGCCCCGGCATTGGCCGCAACAAGAAGGAAGCCGAGCAGCGGGCCGCCAAGATCGCCCTGGCCGAGCTTCTGGCCCAGTGGGAGACCTTCGAAGAGGGTGATGACCTGCTGGACATTCCCACGGAATTTGAGGACGACGAATAGCCGTCAGGCCTTCGAAGGAACAGGAACTCAGGCTCAATGGCGCCGCCGCCCACCTGGATCAATCTCTGGCTGGCCGACCTTTATGGTTTGGCTTGCCACGGCCTGTTCGGGGGCCTGGCCGGCCTCCTTGCGGCCTCAATGCTCTGCCTCGCCAGCGGTCTTTACCCCTGGTTTGACAACGACGTGTTGGCCTTGGGCCTCATGGGCCTGATGCTGGCTTTGCCCCTGGCCTGCGCTCTGGGTGCCGGACAGCCGGCGCGGGCCGCGGCAACCCGGGCCCTGGCCGCGGGTCTGGCGCTTTCACTGGTTCTCTCAGGCGTGGGGGGGCACTTCGCTGTCACGGCCTCCTGGTTCTGCGCGGCATCGCTGCTGGGGGCCGCCCTTGCGTCAGCGGCGCCTGCCGCGGGCGCTGTCGGCTGCGCCCTATGGCTGATGCTCGGCGCGTTGCCATTCTTCTATCACAGGCTCGCCGGCGCGCCCCTGGGCGCCTCTCTGGAGGCCTGGGCCTCGCAGGGTTGCCCGTGGCTCGGCTTTGCCCAGGCGGCGCACACCCCCGACCCGCTGCGCAAGACCCTGCTCTACTTCGGACACTGGACCCCCCTGTCAGGCGCGCCGGCACAGGGCTTCCTCACGGCCCTTGAACTCTGGCTGATGGGTCTGCTGGCTTGGGGCGCAGCGCTGGCGCGCCCGCGCCATGCCGGGAGCTGACATGCGCGTACTCGTCTCCTGGACGGGCAGCCGGCGCGAGCCCTACATGTTCCGGGGCGGCGTGCTCAGCGCGGGCACCCATCTGCAGGTGCTGCGCGACTCGCAGTTCGCCGGAACTTTTCAGCATCATTATCTTCTCTCGGTGCCCGAGACTCTTGAAGATGCCGAGGCCATCGTGCGTGAATTGGCTTCGCTGGGCGCTCCCTGCCCCACAGACATTCTTTGCGTGCCCCTGGCCGACCCGACAGACCACGACCAGATTGCGGCGGCCCTGGCCCGCGCCCTGAAAGAAATTCACCGGACCCACCCCCTGCTCAAGAACGAACTTTGGGTGCTGCTCAACACCGGAACACCTCAGATGCAGAGCGTGTGGCTGCTTCTGACAGCGCAGGGGGTGATTGCGGCGCGCCTGATCCAGAGCAGCCCGCCCTCGCTGGCGCGGGCCAGCGGCAGTGAGCCGGTGCGCGAGTTTGCGCCGGACCTGGAGGCCTGGCGGCGCCTGTTCGATTGAATGGCGTTTGACTTTTGGCGGTAATCCCTGTTAGTTCAAGGGGCGCAGCCCAAGCAGATGGCGGAACAGGGCTTTTTCAGCAGTCTGCCCGGCCCGCGCAGTTGCACGGGCCGGCGGATTGACGGGCTTTGCCCGGCAATCCGGACTGTGCTTTCCGCTGGAAAGGTCAGCCTTTGGACTTTCTCAGCGGCCTGCAAACGCAAGCCATGGATGGCTTGCGCAGTTCAGGCGGCTGAAGAGCCGCTTGAGATGCAGGTCAGGACGAATTCATTTCGGCCTGACCGGGATGAAAAGGTGGCTGGATGCCACTTTTTCAACACCCTGCTAGGAACAGGACATGGCGGGCGCCTCACCCAATACGCTGACTCAAAGGCTGGATGAAAAGATCGCCGCCGGCCTGACGGAGGAGCGGCACCTGCTCAACGATCTGCGTGACCTGCTCATCAAGCAGGATTTCGCCGAACAGATCGTCGACCAGACCACGAGCCTCAAGGACCACCTCGAGGAGCTGTTTCTGCTGGTCATCGTCGGCGAGGTGAAGGCCGGCAAGTCGAGCTTCATCAACACCCTGCTCAACGCGGACGTGTGCAAGGTGGGCGCCATTCCCACCACGGACAAGATCCACATCCTCAAGCACGGCGACATCGAGCGCGAGAAAATCCACGAGGAGTTCCTCGTCGAGCGCCAGCTTCCCTTTGAGGCGCTGCGGAACATCAACATCGTTGATACGCCCGGCACGAATTCCATTGTCAAGCGCCACGGCGAAATCACGGAAAGCTTCATCCCCCGCTGCGACCTCGTGCTGTTCACCACCAGCGTGGACCGCCCCTTCAGCGAGACCGAGAAGGAGTTTCTCTCCCTGATCGTCAGCAACTGGTCGAAGAAGATACTCTTCATCCTGACCAAAAAGGACATCAAGGAACCCCACGAGCTGGATGAGATACGCAAGTTCGTGATGGAGCAGATGAAGAAGTTCTTCGACCTCGAACCTCTGCTGTTCATCGTCAGCGCCAAGGAGGCGCGCAAGGCCAAACAAAGCGGCGACAACGCCCTCTATGAAACCAGCGGCTTCAAGGCGCTCGAGGATTACCTGTTCAAGACCCTGAGCGAGGGCGACAAGCTCAGGCTCAAGCTGGAGAGCCCCATCGATTCCAGCGTGGCGATCTGCGACCAGGTGATCGCCGAATTTGACCGCCGCCTGGAGGGGCTGCGCGACGACCGCAAGGTGCTCGAAAACATCCGCTCGCAGCTTGACCAGAGCGAGACAGACCTCAAGGAGAACTACGGCCGCTTCATCCTCGAGATCGACAATGTCATCTACGAGATGGAACGCCGCGGCCGCAACTGGATCGACGATACGGTCAAGATTACCAACCTGGGCATCCTGCGCTCGGCCGAGCGGTTCAGGGCGCGGTTCAAGGATGAAGTCGTCAAGGACTACGAGGTCAAGATTGACGACGTGCTCAACAAGGCCGTCGACTGGTTCATGAAGAAGTACCTCAAGGTCTGGCAGGACACGACCGAGTACTTCGCCGATCAGGCGGCCAAGCGGCCCCACGAAGGCATGGTCGGCAAAGTGGGCGCGAAGTTCGAGTACAACCGCGAGCGCATTTACGACATGGTGCGCGCCAACGCCAAAGACCAGATCAAGAACTTCGACTACGACGACCAGGTGCGTCACTTCCTGTCGCGGGCCGGCATGGGCATCAACGCCGCCTTTGGCGGAACGCTCATCGGCGTCGGCGGCGCCGTGGCGGTCATCGCCCTGACGACCGCCGCGGGCTTCACCGTCGTGGACATCACCGGCATCGTGGCGGGCCTGACGGCGATTACCGGCGGCCTCCTGGTGCTGCCCATGCAGCGCCGCAGGATCCGCCAGCAGTTTTCCGACAAAGTGCTCGAACTCAAGGCCGGCCTCACCAAAGTGCTGCAGGAGCAGATACAGAAAGAGGCCCGCGACGCCATCGAGAAGATCCGCGAGTCCTTCGGCCCTTTCTTCGACTACGTCAAGCGCACCAGCGGCGCCGTGGAAGAGTCCCGCAACAAGGTGCGGCAGATCCGCGAGGGCTTCCTCGATCTCAAGCGCCGCTTTGGCCGGACTCTTGAGGAAGAGGGCAAGGCCCTCGCCGCGCCACAGGCGCCTCAGCCTCAGCCGCCGGCGCCGCCGTCATAACCCGCAACCTGGAGGTCCCATGCGCCTTGGCCTAGCCACCCTCCCCCTGCTGTGCTTGCTGGCTGCCTGCCAGTCTCCCACCCCTGAAGCAGGCCAGACGCCAACCACGGCTCCTTCCTCACAGGGGTTCATGATGGCGCGAGCGAACTGCGACACCGGTGTCGCGCTGCTGGGCCTGTTCAAGGCATACCCCGACGCGCGCTTTTATCTGCACAAGAGCGCCGGCATCGTCACGCGCGATACGACTCCCCCGGAGCTGAAGGCCCGGACGCTTGAAGATCTGGAGCGCGAAACGGCGGTGCCCGCGGGGCAGATGGTCTGGGTTACGGCGCTGCTGGACCAGCGCGAGATTTCCGTCAGCGTTTCCCACGCTCATATGACCGTCAAGGCCGGCCCCTACCTGTGGTCCGCGCGCGGCCGGCCCCGGGAGGCGGCGGGTGAGTTTGTGGATGGCGCCATCAAGCTGTTCAAGGCGGCCGGCGTGCGGTCAGCGCATTGGACCCTCAACTTCGCCGATCTGACGCCGGCCGACGTGCCGCGCCTGTGTGAGAAACTGGGCGTGACAGAGATGGAATGCTTTGGCGTGAGCAGCACCGGGCGGCTGGTGCCCCGCGACCCTGTGGCCCCGTCGCAACTGGGGCAGGTTCAGCGGCCGGCCGTGGCGCGCCGCGACGTGGAGGGCGGCCGGTTGACGGTGCGGCTCCTGGAGGGCATTGAGGACTTTCTTGTCGAGATCGAAAGCACCAACGCCGACGCCTTTGAGCGTCTGGCCGAGCAGGCCGAGTCCCGATAACAGCAAAGGCTGCGGCGCCCGTGGCACAGGCCGTGCCACGGGGTGCAGTGAGGTAGTTGCAGCGGCAGGAAACCAATGGAACGGGATGACGCGTCAATGACGCACAGGCCGTGCAACGGAGGGCCGTAGCGCCCAGCTTTGGCGCAGGCAGGCGCTCCGCTCGCTGCAGTTTCCTATGCCAGACGCCGCCACCGCGTGCAGGCGACGAGCAGGGCCAGCAGGCCCAGCCACGTCACCACGGCCGACTGGTCCTCGCCCGTGCTGCAGCGCGGCCCTTCGTCTCCGTATTCGTCGCGACCGCCCACGGTGTTCACGGCCGCGTTGCGCACACTGACGGCCGTGGATTGCGGCGTTTGTGTCGCGAGCCACTGAACATCGGTTCCGCCTTCGATGCCCTTGAACGCCACGGTGACCTCGCCGCTGACCGGACGCGATGCGCGGCCAAGGCAGATCAGGAGGTTGCGCACGCCTGTGACGGGCAGGGGCGAACCCGTCAGCAGCAGGGGCAGCGCGACAGAGTCATCCAGCGGCGCGGCTTCACGGCAATAGAGCAGCATGTCTGTGGCGTCCAGGATGCCCAGGGGCCCGGCCCCTTCGAGGAACACCAGGGCGCGCAGGCCTACCATTTTCCCCGCGCCGCCCGAGGCGTGAGTGAACCCCAATCTCAGGCTCGGCGCATCTCCGCCCATGCCGCGACCGGTGAACCGCAGCCGCGCCAGAACGGCAAGCTGGCTGCCGCCAAAGACGGCGTTCCGGCTCATCTGAAACAGGTTGACGTCCACGCCGTTGGCGCTGCCGGGCTGAACGGTGAGAGTGCAACCGGTGACGTTGGCGCCGGCGGCGGCCGTAAGGGCGCTGATATCGGCCGTGGCAAGGCTGAGCGTATGGGAGACCCCGGCAGTAGCGGCCGTGAAATCCGCAGTCAGGAGGAAGGTGGACCCCGCGGCGTCAATCGAGATGGGCGAGGGCGGCGTGCAGGTGACAGTGCCGCTGACGCCCGAGACGACGACTCCCGCACAGACCAGCGTGTCGCCGGCGTCGAGGCGGCCCGGCGTGCTGCCCGAGTCGCGGTACAGATTGGCGCCGCTGATGCCGGTTGTGTTTCCGCGAAACACCAGGCCCGAGACGGTCGTGGTGCCGAAGCTGGTCTGCAGCAGGAAGGCGTTGGCCGGGTTGTTCGAGGAGGTCGCGGCGACGGGCATCGCGGCCAGGGAAGCCTCGGGTCTCGGGCGCAGCAGCACGGTGTTGCCCGTGCCCGCCACGAGCACGGCCACGCCCGCGGCCGAACCGAGCGGCGCCACATTTCCCGCCACGGCGTAGGCGAGGCTCGTCACGGAAGCGCTGACCGAGCCGTTGCCCGCAAAGGCGCCGCGCACGGCACAGACCAGCAGGTAATCCGCGCCTTCCTGGGTTAGGTATTCGCTGCAGGAGAAACTCAGGCTGGCCGAAACCGGATCGCTGATGCTGCTCAAGAGAGTATCCGTCGCGTCCACGCCTCCGGAGCCGCTGCCCTCGCGATAGAGGCTGCAGGACGAAAGGTCGCTGGCGGCGAGGCCGGATAGGCTGAGGGTGAAGTTCATGCCGGTGACGATGGCGTTACCGTGGGCCGGAACGTTGCGCAGCTCGAAGCTGAGAAGCACCACGTTGGATTGCCCGGCCCGGGCCAGCGGCACCGTTTCACTGAAGCGTGACACAGCCACACGGGCGACGGGCCCGCTGGCAAACTCGTGGACCTCGCTGAACAGGCCACCGGTGACGCCCACGCTGCATGCCACATCGCCCAGGGCCGGAAGGATGCTGAAGGGTGCGGCGTTGATGCCACGCTGGAAGTAGGTGGTGAAGGCCGTGCTTTCCACGACCAGCAGGTAATTCACCGACGCTGCCACGATGGATTCGGAAAGTGCAAAGCCGGTGCTGGATGCGCCGGCCATGGACTGCGGGCCGCCGCCCAGGGGCACGTCGTTGCCCTCCAGCACGCCGATCTGGCCCTGGTCACGGTAGAGGACGAGGCTGAGCCCGTCCATCGCGGCCACGGACATATGCCGGACCGTGATGCCCGATACGAGCCCTCCCGCCTCGCGCGGATGCAGGGTGAAGGCGCCCACGACGAAGGTACGGTTGTCGCCCTGGAAGTCGCTTGCGGCGGGCCAGGCATTGAGGCGGGCGGTCAGGTCCACGCCGTTTGCGTAGACGTAGCCCGTGGGCGCAAGGGTCACCAGTTGGCCATTGGCGGGGCGCGCTGTTTGGACGCTCAGCAGGTTGTTGAAGCCGGCGAAGCTCTGGCCCCCGGAGGGGCTGACGATGCCCGACACAAACGACGTGTCCTGGTTGAATCCGACCAGTTCAGGCCCGTAGTGCAGCTCGATGTTGCCGTTGGGGAAGACATGGCACTGGAAGTTGAAGTAAACGGCGCCGGCGTTGGCCGCGCAGGCCACGCGACGCCACTGAAACACCACGCGACCCGCTTCCGGATAAATACCCAGGTTCTGGCTGCGATCGCCGGCGCAGAGATCGACTCTGAACACGTTGATGGCCGCCCGCAACTCCACGGGGCCCACAGGCGCCGCAAGGCTGCCGGTGACGGCGCTGGTGACATCCGCCGTCGAGAACGCAAGCTGGCCGTTGGTGTTCATGAACACCTGCCGGTAGTTCCGGTCGAAGAACGGGAAGTCAAAGGGCAGAATGTAAGCCAGGGCGCCGTCATCCAGATCGCCCACGAGTGTGGCCGGGGCAGGGGCCCCGCCGCGCTCGGCATAGGCAAGCGTGGTCTGAAATCTGGTGTAGGATTGGGCGCCGAGGCTTGCAGCGAGCAGGCAAAGTACGACCGGCAGCGCGAAAACGCGCATCGTCGGGAACATGAAGGTCCTCCGGCGGGGATGGCTTGCGGGGAGCGCTCAGTTTGTCAATTGACCAAGCTCACTTCCAGCTTGAAGCGGCATTTGGCGGCTCCGGTCCGGAGCGTTGGTGGCCCCCTGGCGCGCGGCTACAATGGCCCCCGTGCCGATCCACGTGCCCTGGGTTGACGGACTGGAACCTTTCAAAGTTGCGGTGACTCCGCGCCCGGAGGGGGGCGCCCGATTGCCGCGCGTCCTGGCGGCCATGCGCGCCCAGGGCGTCGAAGTCGTTGTCAGCATGCTGGAGCCCAAAGAGCAGGAGTGGCTCGACCTCGCAACCCAGCACGCCGCCTGCGTCCAGGCCGGCATCGATTATGTCAGTTGCCCCGTGCAGGATCGCGGCGTCCCCCGCGGCGTGGAACACATACTGCCCGTGGCGCGCCGGCTTGCCCGCGAGCTTTCGGCGGGACGAGGCGTGCTGTTCCACTGCTTTGCGGGTATCGGGCGCTCTCCCCTCATGGCGGCCTGCACGCTGGCCGTCTTGGGTGTGGCTCCGCTTCGGGCCTTGGAGGCCATCTCGCGGGCACGGGGCCTGCCCGTGCCGGACACCGATGAGCAACGCGCCTTCGTGCTTGAGTTTGCCCGGGGGCTCACGATTTACGGCGGCCAATGAACTCCGCGCTCAGGTTGGCCAGCAGAATCATGGCCGCGCCGAACACCAGCCAGGGCGTCACCTCCTCGCCGACGAGCAGCACGCTCAGGACAGTGGTGAACACGGGCGTCATGGTGAAGATGATGGCGGCGTGATTGGGGCTGACTTCCTTCTGCCAGGCGTTGAGCAGGGCCAATGCGATCACGCTTGAAACCAGCGCCAGGTAAATCTCGGCCAGCCAGAAGTCGAAGCTGGCGCCGATCGCGGCCAGGTCGCCGGCATTGAGCATGTCCCATGATCTCGGCGATGCGGCAAAGGCCAGCCCGCACATCGCGGCGCAGCTCGAAATCATCCAGAAGGTCTGCGAGGTCGTGTCGCCCTTTCGCGTGACCTGGTCCGTGAGAAGAATCTGCACGCCGTAGGCCGCCGCCGCGCCGATGTTCAGCCAGGCCGCCACGCTCAGGCCGGTCTGCGGCGGGCCGCCGATGAAGGCTGCCCCCGCCACCGCCAGCGGAATGCCGACCAGCACCCCCAGGCGCGGCTTGCGCCCCTGAAAAACCAGCCCGAACAGCGGGGCGAACACGACGAACAGGGCCACCAGAAAGGCGGCCTGGCCCGGCTGCATGTCGGCATAGGCCAGGCCGATAACCTGCAGCAGCAGGTGAACCCCGAAAGTAAATCCCAGCAGCGCGCCGGCCCCGACATTGAAGCGGCTGATGTGGCGCAGGCTTCGGGGCAGGATCAGGGGCATGAACAGCGCGGCGAGGCCAAATCGCACGGCGAGAAAGAACGTGCTGATTTCATAGTCGCGCTCGTCGCCCCACACCGCGCGCAGGGCGGCGGGGCCCGTCTCCAGGGCCACGAAGGCTCCGGCCCAGATCAGACAGACCAGGAGCAGCACCGCCACGGCCAGCCGCTCGCGCTTGGGCACTTCGCTCATGGCGCGCCCCCCTGGGGCGCCTTGCGCCCGATGAACTCCGCGCTCAGGTTGGCCAGCAGGATCATGGCCGCGCCGAAGAAGAGCCAGCCGGTGAAGTGCTCTTCCCCGAACAGGATGGAAATCAGGGCGGCGAACACAGGCTCGCTGGTATAGACGATGGCCGCGCGCGACGGACTGAGCTCCTTCTGCCAGCGATTGAGCACGGAGAGCGCGATGACCGTGGCCAGCACGGCGCAGAGCGTGACGCTGACGATGAAGCGGCCATCGCCGAACAGTGCAGCCAGCGAATCCGGCTGGAGGCGGCTCAGCCCCTGCGGCGTGGCGGCCATGATCAGGCCCATCCACAGCGTGCTGAAAACCAGCATCGTGAAGGTAAGGGCCAGGGGATCGGTTTTGCGGGTGTAGGAATCGGTCATGACGATGTGCCCGCCAAAGGCCACGGCGCAGCCGATGGTGGCCCAGGCGCCCACGCTCAGGCCGCCTTCGGGCGGTCCCGCGATGAAGGCCGCCCCCAGGGTGGCGAACACGAGGCCCAGCAGCACGCCCGCCGATGGCGCTTTGCGCAGCAGCAGGGCCGAAAGAATCGGCGTGCTTACCACGTACAGGCTGGTCAGGAAGGCGCTCTGGCCCGGCGGCAAGTCTTCCTGCGACAGGCCGAAGATCTGCAACATGAAGCCCGCCGAGAACACCAGCGAAATGCCGAAGCCGTACTTCCAGGCCGAGGCGCTGAGCCGCTTGACACTGGCGGGAATCAGCAGGGGCATCAGGGCCGAGGCCAGGGCAAACCGGACGAACAGAAAGAACGCGCCGCCGGCGACCTTCCAGTTGGGCCCCATGGCGTCGGAAATGGCCCGCGTGCCAAGCTTCATCAGCAGAAACGTGGCCCCCCAGAAAACGCAGACGCTCGTCAGCGCCAGTGTCGCGATGCGGCGCGTTCGCAGACTGGGAACGCTGGTCGTCTCCATGGGCGCGAGACAATAGCAAGGGCGCAGCAAAGGGCACCAACGCATCGCGATTCAAAGGGGCGCGCGGCGCGCTATACTGGATCCATGCCCGACGACACACCGACCCAGCGGCAGGAGGACGACACGGAGTTCGAATCGGAGCTGCCGACAGTGGTGGCGCCGAAAGTGGCCCTCGTGTTTCATGACGACCCCGAAACTCCGGCGGACTTTGTGCTGCACCTGCTCGAGCGCTTCTGCGGCCAGGACGAAACTCGGGCGCGCGAGATCGTCAAGCGCCTGGCGGAGAAGGGCCAGGCTGTGGCCGGAGAATTCAATCAGGCCGTAGGACGCATCAAGCTCGGTCAGGTGCAGGAGGCCGCCCGGGGCAAGTATCCCTTCCAGGCGACTCTCGAACCGCTGGATTAGCCATGCCCGGCACCGCCCCGCTTCCCACGCGCAAAAAGGAGAGCGAGTCTGACCAGGACGCCCGCAAGGCGCCCCTTTGGAAGGTCATCTTCCATAACGACGACAAGACCACGATGAACTTCGTGATCTACGTGCTGATGCAGTTTTTCGGACACAGCCTCGAACGCGCCACTGAAATCATGCTTGACGTTCACAAGTCCGGGCAGGGCATCGCAGGTGTCTATCCCCGCGAGGTGGCAGAACTCAAGCAGGAACAAACCGTTTCAGCGGCGCGCGGCCAGAAGTTCCCCCTGGTTGTGACCATCGAAGCCGACGAATGACGCCGCGCTGCGGGTACCCATCCCCCCAACTCCGCCGGCCGCGGCGCGGGCTTCCGTGCCGCATGCGCGCGGCGTTGACGCAGGGAGCTGCTGCGTGGCACTTTGCCGAAGTGCGGCGGCCGGTGGCGCGAGTGGCACCGAGAGCCAAGAGCCGGCTGCTGCCGGAGGAGTCGTGTCGACGCCATATCTTGTCGGCATGGGCCCTTCCACTTTGAGCCACACCCCCGCTCCAAGATTGCAGTATTTACGTCGGGTGTGTAATTGCTTGGGCGGCTGCCTTTCGTGGCGACGTTCATGGGTACGCTGCGCCAATCCCGCAACCGCTCCAGCAGGTCGTTGAAAAAGTGGCGTCCGGCCACTTTTTCAACCCGATTGGGCCGAAGCAAATCCGGCCCGACCTTCATTTCAATGGGTCTTTCAGCCGCCTGACATGCGCAAGGCATCCATGGCTTGCGTGAGCAGGCCCTATTTTAACGGCCTGCTAGCGGGCCGTCACTTTGCGGAACCACCCTGCCAACCGAAGTAGCCAGATCAGGAGGTGTACCGCGATCACGACAATCAAGAGTCCTGCCCCGCTGAACACGATCATCGCGAAGCGGGCAAACCCCTCCCACGACTTCCTGTTGATGCGCTGCTGTGCCGACTCGTCCGGTGGCGTGTTCACATACTCCAGCAGGCCTTTGTCGAGGTGCGTGGTGTTCAACGCGTAAGTGCCGGAGACTCTGTCGTGCCAGCCGCGGCGGTGTCGGTTCCATAGCATGCTGAGGGGGCCAAGCCCCAAGGCAACAATGCCCAGGCCCAGGGCCCAGTAGCGGCCCCGCGCCATGCCCATCGAGGGGCGTGCGAGAGTTCGCCGCACAACCTTGAATCCCGCAAAGTGCATACCCCAGGTCTGGCCTTGAAGGCCGAGCATTCCCGCGAAATAGAGGTCGTAGATCACTATCTGCACAATCTTGTGGGCCAGTTTCGTGTATGTTGCGTTGAAGCCCAGTACGCTTTCCTCCTGGCCCGGCAGTCCGCCGAGAAGCCAGGCCAGGAACAAAGCAGCTGGCATGACCACGATGCAGTCCAGGCAAAACGCCAGCAAACGGCGTGTCGGACCGGCAAAGGCCTCCCTCGGATAATTTTCAGCATCGGTGAGGTGAGGATGCGAAGAGGCAAACGCCTTGCCGACGGCAACGAGTTCCTGATGCCGCCGCTCTCGGTTCATGTCCGCTGCGTCGTACTCAGGGGTGACACCGGCCGGTGCGGGCGACGCGTGTTGCCCGGTAGCTTCGGACGCAGACTCGCGGTGGTAGGCCACGGCGCAAGCCTAGCAACGCGGGCCGCATGCATTCAACCTCGCCGCCAGATTGTCGCCCGCGGCTCCGGCCGGGCCCGCGCATGGCCCGCTCGCCGGTCTTTTGCGGGGTCTAACGTGCCCGTACCAAGAGGGGGCGCGACGCCTTCCCCCGCGCGCAGTGCCAGTCGGGCCTCCCAAGCAGACGTGCAATGTCCCTGGCCCACGGCACAGACGACCGTGAAAGGAGAGCCGGCGAGTCCAACAAGGGCCGCCCGTCTAAGCCTTGACACCGGCGCCTTGTCACCCGAAACTTACAGGTTCGGCAGTGGGGCTACTGAAAGGCGCAGCTTGAACGGCAAATCCATTCCTGCCGCGAGCGGGTACTGCTTCGTCATACCCACCTACAACAACCGCACCACGGTGACGGATGTCGTGCGGCGCGCGCTGGCCCTGGCCCAGACGGTCATCGTCGTTGACGACGGCTGCAGCGACGGCACCGCCGAACTCCTGGGGGATCTTCCCATTGTGCTGGTGCGCCACCGGCGCAATTTCGGCAAGGGCGTGGCCTTGCGCAGCGGTTTTGCCAAGGCCCTGGAGCTCGGCTACACCCACGCCCTTACGATGGACAGCGACGCCCAGCATTATCCTGAAGAGGCGCCCAAACTGATCGCCGCCAGCCGCGCCAGCCCCGACGCCATCGTGATTGGCGTGCGGGACATGACGGGCGTGCACGTGCCGTCCATTTCGACCTTCGGGCGCCAGTTCAGCAACTTCTGGATGAAACTGGCCACGGGCGTGGACGCCGGAGACACCCAGTCCGGGTTTCGCATTTATCCGCTGCGGCACGTCACGCGGCTTTTCTGCTTCTCCCGCCGTTTCACCTTTGAGTGCGAGCTGCTTGTGCGCGCGGCATGGGGCGGCTGCCCCATCGTCACGGTGCCGGTGCGGGTCCACTATCCGCCGAAGTCCGAGCGTGTGTCTCATTTCAATCCCGTATGGGACAACGTGCGCTACTTCTTCCTTTACAACTATCTCAACTTCCGGCACCTGCTCGTGCCCCTGCCTCACCGACGCCTCGTCGCTTGCAGAGATCCGCTCTGGGCGGGCAGCATCGGCGCCACGCTCAAGAACGGGGCGCGGCGCCTGCGCGCCATGGCCGCGTTGCCGGAGAAGGCACAACTGCGCGGCGGCCCCCTGGCGCGCATGAAGCAGCTCCTGGCCTATCTGGTACATGAGAAGAACTCGCCCGGCGAGCTGGGCATGGCCGTGGGCATTGGTGCATTTATCGGATGCACTCCTCTGATCGGGGTGCAGTGGCTGTTCGCCCTGTACGCCGGCACGCGCATGCACCTGAACCGCGTTGCCACCGTCGCGGCGACCAACGTCAGTTTCGGGCCCCTGACGGCAGTGATTGCCGTGGCCTCGGTTCTGCTGGGCAAGTTCCTGCTCGGCAACCACAGCTACTTCCCTCGCACGCTGGAGTGGGCCATTCTGTGGCCCCACCTCAAGGCAAGTCTCGGCGCCTGGGTTCTGGGCAGCTCGATCATCGGCCTGGTCATGGCCTTCGTGATGGGCCTCTCCACCCTCTATGGGATCCGCGCCCTGAGGAGGCGCAAGCAGGCGCTGGAAGCGGCGGCGCCGCGTCGCGCGGCTGTAGATTCGGCTCCTGAACTCACGCCCGCGCATGGCCTGCAAAGTGCGGAAATCCATGCGGCACTCGACGCCCAGGAGGCCCGGGGCAAGACCGTTGAGGCCCCGGCGCTATGAGCGGTGAAGCGCCGTTGAGAGGCTCGCGGCCCTGGGACGGTCGCACACGCAGCGGCCTGGGCATTCGCCTGATGTTCTGGCTGTTCCGTGTTTGCGGCCCGGTGTTTGCCTACTCCCTGCTGTACCCGGTGGTCTTCTACTATATGTGCGTGGCCTGGAGGCATGGGGCCGCCAGCCGCGACTACCTGCGGCGGCTGTATCCGACGGCAACGGCCCTTCGCCTGCTGTGGCTGACCTACCGCCACTTCCTGAGCTTTGGCCGCGTGCTGCTGGATCGCGCCTACGCTTTTACAGGCGCGCTTGGAACCTTTCACTTCGAGCGGGTGAACTCGGAGTCGATCACGGAGGCCCTGAAGGAGGGCAAGGGCCTGATTCTCATCTCCGCCCACATGGGAAACTGGGAGCTGGCGGCGCACGGTCTGGGCAGCCTGGGCGTCACAGCCCCGGCGGTGCCCATCAATCTCGTCTGGTTTCGCAATGAGGGCCAGCGCGCCCAGCAGCACCTGGAAAAAGTGACACAGGGCCAGCCATTCAACATCATTGACTCCTCCGACCCCCTGGCCGCCAGCATCGAAATGGTCGCCGCGCTCAAACGCGGCGAGATCGTGGCCATTCACGGAGATCGGGTGGTGGGCAGCGGCACGGTCAAGGCGCCGTTTCTGGGTGCCGAAGCTGAGTTTCCCAGCGGTCCCTATGTCGTGGCGGCGAACACAGGGGCGCCCGTGGTGTTTGTGTTCTGTAATCGACTGGGCCACAAGCGCTACCGGGTGACGGCCGTGGGGCCCAGGAGCTTTGCCTTCACTTCAAGACGGGAACGCGAGGCCAACTTGAGGCAGTGGGCGGGCGAATATGCGTTAATCCTGGAGCAGCAACTGCGTGAGTTTCCCTTGCAGTGGCACAATTTCTATCGGTTCTGGGGGGCGCCGTAGACCGCACGAAGAGGTAGCTTCACGCTCGTGTCATGGCGCCTTGCTTTGTGTAAGAGTTTGGGTTGCCATGGCGTTGTGACCTTGTAGCATTGATTCTCCCCTTTCGGTGACGGACATCCCCTGTGCAGGGAGTGCAGTTCCATGCCCACGACAAGAGCGTGTTTGCTGAGTTTCGCGTTTGGGCTCATGGCGGTGCTGCTTGCGGGCTGCGGTCCGGGGTTGCTGGCACTGGCAGGCGGCTCCGGCGGCGGCATCTTTGCGTTTGCGGGCAACAAGAAGGACAAGGATGGCGGGCCCGCTCCCTCTACCAACTCTCCGCCCGTGGTGGTGATCAACTCCCTGACCCGCGAAGATGCGCCCGCGAGCATCAACTACACGTTGATCGACGCCAACTCCGACCTGTGCAGTGTGCAGGTGACCTGGTCGCGCGACGGCATCAACTTTTTTCCGTGTACCCAGGGCGTGGGCGGTGACCCGGTGACGTTCCTGAACTCCGGTCCCAGTGGGTCAGCCAAGGTGTTCAAGTGGGACTATGAAATTGACCTGCTGACCACGGAGCTGGAGACGGGTCTGCACATCGCCATTGTGGCCAACGACGGGGCGGGCCCCGGGCCGGTGGCATCCCTCGGCGGGCTGGTGGCGGGCAATGATGCCCCCGTGGTGAACCAGACGACTTCACCGCAATCGCCGGATGTTCTGGTCACGGGCAGTCTGGTGCTGGTGACGTTCAATATCCGCGATTCCAGCGCAGACGTGGCGGGCATGGTCGTCGCCTTCACGCTGGATCAGGGTCAGACCTTTACGGAACTTGCGACGGGCGATTTCGTCGGCACTCCGCCCACGGCGTTGCTGACCACGCCCCTGGGCGCTGCGGGCCAGTTCATCTGGAATTCGAGTGTGGCCCTGCCGGGCTTTGCGGGCTCGGATGTCTATCTGGCGTTGATTCCCGTGGATCGGCCTTCGGGCTGGACGGACTTCACGGTAGGCGACCCGGTGTTCGTGGGCCCCATCACGCTCAATAACGTCCAGAACGGGCCGCCGGAGCTGACGCTGGTTTCCAGCGTGGCCGGCGATTCCTTTGTCGGCAAGGTGCCCCTGCAATTCACATTAAGCGACAGCGGCAGCGACAGTGCTGAAGTCGCCGTGGAATACACCATCGACGGAACCAACTGGCTGCCCGCGCGCCTCACAGGCCAGGCCACGACGCAGCCGGCGGGTCCCTTTGTCTGCTCGCCCAATCCGCGCCTTTACTCGCTGGAGTGGAATGGACTGGCGGACCTGGCAGCCCAGGGTGCCAAGAACGTGGAGTTGCGACTGACGCCCGTGGAGCTGGGGTCTTCGCCCGCCGTCTACGGCACCACGATTTACACGGGCACGTTCAGCTTTGCGGACAACGAGGCGCCGGAGGTCAGCGACTTCGAGGTGTACCAGAATTCCGGCAACATCTCCGTGCGCATCCAGATCAAGGACAGCAGCAGCGACGAAGTCTCCTGCGCCATTACGGCGACCTGGAACGGCGGCTCCAGCAGCGTGATACTGAGCAATTCTGATTTCGTCGTGGGCAACCTGGGCCAGATGAGCTCTGGAGTGTCCGGAGAGGACAACATCCTGATCTGGAACTCCAACATCGCCCTGCCCCTGACCAACGCTGCAGACGTCGTCTGGGAGATCACGCCCACGGATAACCCCCAGGGTTTCCCCGCGGCGGCCCTGCCGGGCCCCACCTACTTCTCGGCCAGCTTTTCCGTGATCAACAACCCCGCAGCCGCGACGCCGGCGGGCATCACGCTCGTGGAGGACAACGGCCGCGTCACGGTGAATGTCTCGCAGACGCGCAACTTCACAGCCACCATCCTGCCTGCGGCGGCCGCCGACCACACCGTAACCTGGGACATCGTGGAGGGCGGCGGCAACGGCAGCATTGTGCCCGTTTCCAGCCCCCTGCAGGGCCCGCAAACGGCGCTTTACACGGCCCCGGCGACACTGGCCCTGAGCAACCCGAATTTCTGCACGGTGCGAGCCACCAGCACCGTGACCGGAGCCGTCACGGCCACGTGGCGGCTGTACTGGGGCGATGCCCCGAGCAGCGTGAACGTGACGCCAACGCCCGTCGATGTCGTGGCCGGCCTCACCCAGCAGTTCACTGCCTCGGTGGCACCCGCAGGCGCCCCGCAGCAGGTCAACTGGTCTGTGGTGGGCGGGTCAGCCAACGGCACCATCACCCAGGGCGGACTATACACGGCGCCTACCACACTGCCGGCGGTCAAACAGATCAACGTGCGTGCCACAAGTGTTGATGGCGCGGTTTTCGGATCGGCGGTGGTCAATCTCAAACCCAGCCCCGTCTCGCTGCTGGTGACGGAGAGCGTAGGCTCCAGTCAGGGTCCCTCGCAGGTGACGCTGGGGCAAAGCCTCAGCCTGATGGCGACCGTCAACCCGCCGGACGCACCCCAACAGGTCTACTGGACCATCGACTGGAACGGCGTGAACCAGGGTTCGGGCAATTCCACAGTGGGATTCGTCAATGCCTCGGGCCTCTATTCTTCGCCCTCGGCCTTGCCCTCGCCCAGTCAGGTTTTCGTACGGGCGCGCAGCCAGGTGGTTTCCAGTGTGACTGACGACTACCAGATCAACCTTGTGGCCCCGCCGCCCACCAGCTTCCAGGTGTCGCCCGCTACGGCCATCGTCACGGCGGGCGGCGCCGGCGTTGACTTTGATGCAGTCAACTTCGTGCCGGCCAACGCCAACCAATCCGTAATCTGGACCATCAACCCGGTCTTCGGAAGCATTGACAGCGCTTCGGGCGTCTATACGCCGCCCCCGAGCGCGGCATCCAGCCAGAACGTCACGGTCACGGCCACGAGTTCCGTGGCAGGAACCGTTACTGCCACCGCCGTTGTGACCGTCAACCCCAGCACGGGAACTTTGCCCAGCAGCCTGACCATCTCGCCCAATGAAGGGCGAACTTTCGTGCAGGGCCGCGTCCTGATTTTCACGGCCACGGTGCTGCCCGCCGGCGCCTCCCAATCCGTCAACTGGTCGGTGGTAAGCGGAGGAGGCACGATTGACAGCTCCGGGCGCTACACGCCGCCGACGACCGGTCAATCGGATTCCACCGTGGTGATACGCGCAACCAGCACCGTGGTTCCCTCCGTGTTCAACACGGCAACCATTGACCTCGACGGCATGGGCAACGTGGGCACCTTCCGCAGTGACATCTCCATGGCCCGCAGCGAACCTTCCGTGGCCTATGACGCCTCAAACAACCGTGTCTTCGTCATGGGCGGTCTAAGCGAGATGAGCAACTCCACGGGCAAGCACGACGACCTGTGCTTCATCTACAACCCGGTGGGCGGCACGTTTACGACCCTGCCCCGCATCAACGCCGCACTGTCCACCAACACGATCAGCATGGTGTTTGACAACCCGCGCAAGCTGCTGTTCGCTTTCGTGGGCAACGGCACCAACAATGTGGGCGTCTTTTCGCTCGATACCCTGGCCGCTACTCCGGCGTGGACGGCCCTTTCGCCGGGCGGCAGCGGCGGGAACACGCCCAAGTTGAGCCAGACCTTCCGCTACCTCTGCTTCCACGATGAGCCCAGTAACGAAATCCGTGTCTGCGCGGGCGACACCATCTTCCGCCTCGACATTACGACTCCCGCCGCGCCTACCTGGCTCACCCGCCAGACGAGCGTGACCGGCACCCCCAGCGCCCCCCAGACCGAAAAATGCGCTTACTACTACAACCCCGGCTCCGGCAAGCATTGCCTGGTGGGCACGTCCGGGACCAACACGGTCGTGTGGCAGCTCAACACGACTGTCAGCCCCTGGAACTGGGACTCCGTCACCACGCTGGGAACCGCGCCCACCGGCGGCCTCGATGACGCCAGTGCCGCCTTTGACGCGCCCAACAACCGCCTGCTGGTATTCGGCGGGCGCTCGCCCGGCGGCCTCTTCAGCAACGAGTTGCGCATCCTGGATTTCAATGTCGCTCCGCCCACCTGGGCTCTTCCGGCCATCGCCCTGGAGCGCACCCCGGACTCTCGCGGAGATGCCGCGCTGATTGTCGCCGGAAGCCAGCTTGTGATGTTCGGAGGCCGCAATCTGGTGGGCAACTTCGGCGATCTCTGGCAGTCAACGACGAATACTCTGAGCTGGCTGCAACCCAGCCCCACGGGCCTGGTGCCGCAGGGTCGGCGCAACGCCGCCTGTGTCTGGATCGAGTCCCTGAACTGGGGCTACGTTTACGGCGGCATCTGCGACCATGGTGTCAGTGACGAACTCTGGCGCGTGCGCTTTGATGCTTTCGGAGCCGGCGTGCTCTGGGAGGTTGTCAATCCGTCTTCGAGCGCGGCAACTTTGCCCGGACAGCTTCAGGGCGCCTCGCTGGTGTTCAACGGAGCCACCAATCGCATCGTGCTGTTCGGCGGCAACAAGGCGTCCACGGGCCAAGGCCTGCTGCAGAACTCCGTCTACCAGTTCAATCCGACGACGCGCACCTGGGCGCTGGCCTCGGCCACGGGCACGCCCCCCACACCTCGCATGGGTCACTGTGCCTGCTTTGACGAAAGCAATGACCGCATGATCGTGTTCGGTGGCTATGACAACACGGCCAATCCGTACACGGGCAGCATCCACTACCTGAATCTGAGCGGCGCACCCGCCTGGGTCACGCCCACGGTGACCGGCAGCATTGACGGTCGTGCCGGGGCCTTCTGCGGCATCAGCGACGACAAGTCCCGCATGTACGTTCTGGGTGGCGCCACCCAGGCCGCGCAGGGCGGCACGCTGCAGCTCTATGAGTGGGTCTTCGGGGGCATAGCATCAGGCACTTGGACGGCCCTGGCCACCCATGCGCCCGCCACGCCCAAGGGCATCTTCCCCGGCGCCGGCGCCTTTGATCCCGACGGAGGCCGCTTCCTGACGGCGCCGCCGGCCCAGTTCGACAATCAGGCCTTGGTCTTCTGCAGCCCGGCCATCACTCCGCCCGCGGGCATCACCTGGCAATCGCTGACCATCGGAGGAGTCCAGCATGGCCTGGGCGCCTGCGGCATGTTCGACCCGGCCAACAAACGCTTCTACGCCATCGGCGGCGAGTATGACCTCGGCGCCGGCAAGACACGCAAGCTCAATCAGGTCCGCATCGTGAGGTTCGACTAAGGCATGGGCAACGCCGACCCGCTTGATGTCCTGTTCCTTTCCCGCGCCCAGGAGCGCCGGCTGCTGACTTCCGCCCAGGCCGCTTCCCTGCGCCAGGAGTTGGCCCTGCGCCGCCGCGTCGATCCTGACCTCGGTGTCCATGAACTTGCCGTCGAGCGCGGCTACATGGATGTCACCACCGCCATGCAGTTGCTCAACGCCAGGCCCAGCGACACGGTGGCCGACCTGAGGCAGCGTGCGGGCGAACCCACGGCGCTGGCGCCCGAGGATGAGCGCTTTGACGAAGTGCCTCGTCTGGTGGAGCCGCTGCCAAGCGGCATGCCTCCGAAGAAGGCGGGCCCGCGCAAGTCGAGCGACGAATCGCACCTGGAAATGGAGTTGCCCCCGCCAACGAGCCAGAGCGGCGATTCCCTGTTTGAGGATGGGTCAAACCCCGGTCTTGCGCCGCTGCCGGTGACGCCCAGGCCCGAGCCCATCCCCGAGTTGACGAGCTCGCCAGTGCTCGTGGAGCGTACCCCCAGCCAGTGGGATGATCTGGGTTCGACAAATCTGGGACTTGAAACCGCCAGCCAGGGACCCGCCCCGGGGGACCTCGCGCCTGAGGAGAATCTCGAGCCCATGCAGGTCAGCCCCCTGGCCGAGGATCAGCGCCTGGGCGGCAGCGGCGACACCCTGGTGGACTTTGACGAGTCGGCCAGCGAACTGGAGCCCCAGACCCAGTCCATGCCCGACCTCGCGCGCCAGCCCCTGCCCGCGATCGAGGACGAGCCCAAGGCTCCGCCGACGCCTTCCTCGGCACTCAACGACAGCGCTGTGCGTGACGTCATGCGCGACGCCGATGATGGCTATTTCGGTCAACCGGCCGATCTCACCCGGCCGGCCTTTTCCGACGCCGTGCTGGCGGGTGCAAAGATTGAGGAAGTCACGCTGTTTGACTCCGAAAAGGACGTGGCCAAGAGCGCCCCGGAAGACGATCCTTCGGCCACAGTGACCGATTTCGGCAGGACGCGAGCGCCCGGCAGGAATTCCGTCCCGCCTGCATCCAAGTCGCCGTCGAAGGCGCCCGTGATCACGGAAGTCAAAGACGACTCCGACGCGGATTTCGGCGTGACCCTGGCTGGTGACACAATCGCACCCACGGACCTCAAGACCGTCTACGATGACTCCGAGCCCGGCATCGACGATGAAGTCACGGGCGAAATCACCAACGAACCCAGCACCGGCTCGCGCACCAGCGGCATGAGCACGGCCATGGCGACGGGGGAAGTGGGCGGACGCAAGCGCAACAAGGTCGGCGTCGAGAGCAACATCACCGACGACCAGAACCTGGCGGGCGAACAGATCTCGGCCTCCCAGGTCACCCTGGCACAGATGCGTGAGAAGATGGGCCTGGGTGAAGGCGTGAAGATCGCCGATGGCCAGGACACCGCCATGCGCGTGGTCAAGCGCCTCAAGCAGGGCGGCGGTTCCTACAAGCGCTATACCGTGATCCGCGAAATCGCCCGAGGCGGCATGGGCAAGGTGCTGGAAGTCGAAGACAACGACCTGCGCCGCAGCGTCGCCCTCAAAGTGCTGCGAAAGGAAATGCTCGGACGCAAGGACCTCGTGGAGCGCTTCCTCGAAGAGGCCCAGATCACCGGCCAGCTCGAACACCCCAACATCGTGCCCGTGCATGAAATCGGCGTGGACGGGCGCGGCAACCTCTACTTCACCATGAAGCTGGTGGAGGGTGAGGAACTCAGCTCGGTGCTCAAGCGTCTGCGGCAGGGCGACGCCAATGCGGCGCGCAGCTATCCGCTTTCGCGGCTGGTGGAGATCTTCATCAAGCTGTGTGAAGGCCTGGCCTTTGCCCACTCGCGCGGCGTGATTCACCGCGACCTCAAGCCCGCCAACATCATGGTGGGTCGCTTTGGCGAGGTGCAGATCATGGACTGGGGCGTGTCCAAGATTGTGGGCACGCGCGAGGAAACGGCCGAACGCACCGTGGCGAGCGACCGGCGGGACGCCCACGCCGGGACCACCATGGTCGGCGCCATCCTCGGCACGCCCACCTACATGTCGCCCGAGCAGGCCCGCGGCGAAACCGACACGCTGGACGTGCAGAGCGACATTTTCTCGCTGGGCGTGATCCTGTACGAGATCCTCTGCCTCAAGCTGCCCTGGACGGGCAAGAACTCCGAGGAAATCCTCGATCAGGTCCGCGAGTACGACCCCGAGCCGCCCTCGAGGCGCGCTCAGGACCGCGCCATTCCCCAGGAACTGGAACAGTTGGCCATGCGTTGCCTGAACAAGGACCCGCGCGCCCGCATCCAGAGTACCCAGGACCTGATCGAAAACCTGCGCTCGTGGCAGGAAGGCAAAACGCTCTCGGCCGTCGAATACACCATGGGCCAGCTTGTCCGCAAATGGCTGGCGCGTCACCGCAAGGCCGTGTTTGCGGGTTCGGCCATCGTGCTCGCGCTCATAGGCGGCATCGTGGCCACGGTGGTCGTGCTGCGGCAGGCCCGCCTGGCCGATGTGCCCTTTAAGTTGAAGACCGGCGAAACACTGCTGGTCGAGGCGGCCACGGCAAGAGAGGCCGGGCAGTTCGCTGCCGCGTCCGACAAGGCCATCAAGGCTCAGAGCGAGTTTGAGGCGGTGCTCCAGCTCGTCGATGGCGACGAGCGCGCCCGCGAGGGACGCCAGAACGCCAGCCTCGAACAGGCCCGCGTGCAGGCCGCCCAGGAGCAGGCCGCGCGCGACGCAGCCCAGAAGGAAAAGGAAGCCGAGCGCCAGAAGAGCCTGGCCGACGCCCTGAAGAAGGCGCGGGCCAGTTGTGAATCCGCCGACCTCGCACTTAGGGAAGCTCAGGACCGCAACCGGCCGGCCGATGACACCATCCGCGGTCAGTACACCGCGGCGCTGCAGGACCTTCTGGCCGTTCTGGCCATTGACCCCGGCAACAAGGAAGCGGGCGACGAGAAGCTGCGCGTCGAAAAGTGGCTGGCGGACTACGAAGCCGGTCGAGAGCGCCACCGCCAGTTCAAAGACCTTGGCGACAAACTCGTCGAGCTGCGCGCCCGCGTGCAGGCCGCCCGGGCCCTGCTGGTCAAGGCTGACCAGTTCGATGCGGCCAAGAACCCCGTGCTCGAGGTGATCCGCCTCTCAGATCTGGCCCTGGCGGTGCCCCTCTCCGATGAGCAGGCGGCCAAGCTCAAGGCAGAAGCCGCGGGCGCCAAGGCGGACGTGACGCTGGAGTACGCCCGCCAGGCCCTCTCCCAGGAGCCGCCCAAGTTCGAGGTCTGCGACCTCATGCTCAGCATCGCCGAAATCACCGGCCAGCGCGCCGACCAGGTCAAGAAACTGCGCGCCGACTTCACAGAGAAGGAGGCCGCCTTCTCCGGCTTCCAGCGCCTGCTGAAGACGGCCGAAGACGCCGTGGGCTCCTCAAGCTGGACCATCGCCGTGGAGTACGTGGCCAAGGCCATGAAGGAAGCCGAGGCCAGCAAGTACGCCACGGCGCGCGACAAGGCGCGGCTCGCCCAACTTTGGCAGTTTGCAAACCTCGAGGAAATCCACGCGCGCGAGGCGACAGCCACCACCAGTGATCAGGTGGAGGCCATTTTGGGTGCCTACGAGAAGCTCTATCGCGAGACGATCAAGGACCCCGACTACGTCCAGCGCGCTGAGGGTTACATCGCGGCTATCCGCTCGCGCCTGGGCGTCGTGCTGCTCGAGGAATCGCGCGGCGCCGAAGACGCGGTGGCCGTCGACTACCTCAAACGCGCCCTGATCTACCTGGTTGAAAAGGCGCACCGCGCCGAGGCCCAGGGGCGCCTCGATGAAATCACGGCGCGCAAGGCCCTGGCCGACCTTTCGGATCGCCTGGTGATTCTGCCGCGCGGAAGCTTCATCGTGGGTTCTTTGCGCGACTCCGACAAGAACCGCCAGCGCACCGTGGAGCAGCAGAAGATTCTGTTCATGGATCGCGTGCCCGTTACCAACGCCGAGTACCTCAAGTTCGTCGCGGAGGACGGCTACAGCCAGCCCGGATTCTGGGACGAAGAAGCTCTGCCCCTGCTCAAGCACTTCGTGGACACGACGGGCAAACCGGGCCCCAAGGGCTGGGTCAAGGGCGGTTTTGACCCGAGCCAGGCCAACTTGCCGGTCACGGGTGTGAGCTGGTACGAAGCGCGCGCCTACGCCCGCTGGGCCAAAAAACGCCTGCCCACGCCCGACGAATGGGAAATCGCAGCCGGCGCCCCGAACGCCAACCAGCCCTCCGACCAGGGCGACTATCCCTTCGGCAAGCGCGAAGACGCTCCGCTCGTCGGCGTGCCGCGCCTGCGCGAAGTGGGCACGGCAGAATGGGCCAAGAACGCCCTGGGCGTGTACGACCTGGGCTGCAACTGTGCCGAGTGGACTGACGGCGCCTTCAGTCCCGGTCGTGCCGTGGTCAAGGGAGCTGAAACCGGCCTGAGGCCCGATCTGTTCCTGGGCTATGCCCGCCGCGCCAAGAACAGTTCGGCGCAACTGGCAGACCGTTCGTCGGGGCGCGGCTTCCGCTGCGTGCAGGAGTATCAGCCGAAGAAGGACGGGTAATGAGGAACTGGACTTCGCCCCGGGAGCCATCGGGGGCGTCAGGTGGCACATACATGGAACCAGCCCGAACACAGCGGACCGCTTCAGCGTTGCCTGGCTTCAAGGGTGGCCCGCCCAGGGGGCTCTTGGGCCCTTGCCACATCTCAACACAGGCAGCTGCCGGCGGGCGCGTTGCCCGATCCGTCGCGCTTTGGGTGCTGATGGTCGTGGCGCTTGCCTGCACGGCCTGTTCGACCATCGAGACGCCCAACCTCGAGGAGGACGTCAAGAACGAGAAGATCGTGCCCGCGGGCTGGCAGCCCCTGGGCCTGCGCGTCGGTCTTGCTCCCTGTGTGCTGGAGCTGGAGCTCAATCCTGAAAAGACCAATGTTGAAGACACCAAGCGCTGGGTGCTCGCCCCTACGCCTGAGCAGCTCAACGGGCAGGCGGGCATCCACAAACGCCTGCTTGATGTGCTGGTGAAGTACCGCATGTTCGAGCGTATCGAGCCCCTGGAAGGCGCCCGCCCCAACTCCACGCCTGAAGAGCTGCGCCGCCTCGCCCTCGCGCAGGGGCTGGATGTCGTCATGCAGCCTTCCGTGCGCCGCCACGACGTCGGCTACATCGAGAGCAACGGCGCCTACGCCTGGAACATGTTCATCTGGTGGATGATGAGCCCCGTCTTCACGTGGTGGATCGCGGATGAGGACTTTGACGTCAACGTGCACATCGACCTGCGACTCTTCCCCACCTCCACGGGCAATCTCGCCTTGGGCAAGCGCCTGGCGCCCAAGGAGACCCTGGTGCGCAGCCTTGACGACTTCGATCACGGCTTCAACGCCCTCTCCATCTTCAGCACCCCCGGCTACATGGGCGAAAGCAACTGGGTCAAGGTCGGATCCAAAATGATCCCCATCGGCGAGTGTGCCGCGCACAAACAGGCCCTGCGCTTCGTCACGCAGGACCTCGCCCGCAAACTCGAAGATCCCGATTTTCTGGGCGACTTGCGCCGCCGCGCCGGGGTCATTGTCGGCGTGGACTCGCAGGGCCGGCCCGGCCTGCCCATGACGCGCTATGCCGAGGCCGATGCCGTGGCACTTTCTCGCTTTGCCCTCTCGGCCACGCGCCGGCCCTTGACGGAGGGCGCCGTCACCACACTCACGGGCGCTGCCGCCACACGCGCCGCCGTGATTGAGGCCATCGGCAAGGTCACGCCTCTGGCGCGCGGCAACGATGAGTTCTTCCTCATGTTCTGCGGCACAGGCACCTTGACCCAGGACGGCCGCCTGGGCGTGGCTTTGGCCCAGCCGCCGGTCACGGCGGCCGATACGCCACTCGAAATCACGCCCCTGATCGAGCTGGTGGACGCCGCTCTGGAAGAGCGTCCCCGCACCCTGGTGCTGTATCTGGATTGTTCTTTTCTGGCGCGGGGAGATTCGCGCTGCGCCGTGACGGACGCACTCCTGGCCAAGTTGCCGGCGAGGGCGGAGAATGAGAAACCACGATCGTTGCTGGCCCCGATCTTCCAGCTCTGCGCCGAGCGTGGAACGCGCCTGGTTTTGCTGAGCGCCACGGGCGCGCAGGTGGGCCTGCCGGCGGCGGAGCGCGCCCTGGAAATGGAGGAACTCGGCAGCGGCCTGTTCACGGCCTATGTGCTGGAGGCGCTGTCGGGCAAGGCCGACGCGAACAAGGACCGTGATGTCAGCGTCGATGAACTCACGGCTTATGTTCAGGCCAAGGTCGGCCAGATCGCGGATCTGGAGGGGGTCCACCAGAAGCCCTTCATTTACACCGACGACGACCGCAAATCCTACGAGCTCCCAAGCGGCAAGAAGTAGGCCCCGGGGAAAACTTTTCCGTCGAGGCGCACCGGATTTCCCGGTGCGCCGTCCTTTTTCATGGGGCAGGCGCCATTGGCACGGCGGCTGCTTCCCCCTCCAGCGTCAGATTGCGGAGAGGGCCATGCTCCACGGAATCGGGGTTTCCTGCACCGGCGCACACGTCGAGATGGCGCGCCTTGAAAACCTCTCCAACAACCTCGCCAACCTGCGCACACCGGGCTTCCGTCAGGACCTGCTCAGCTTCATGCAGCGCCCGCCCGCCAGTCTCGCCCACGACAGTGGCCCCGATGCGCTGGATCACGGGCACAGCCTGCTCGACCTTCAGGGCGGCGGTGTGCAGCTGGCGCAAAGCCGCGTGGACCTGCGCCAGGGCGCCCTGGAGACCACGGGCAACGAACTCGACTTTGCGCTCAACGGGCGCGGCTACTTCGTGCTCGAACATGCGCGCCACGGCCGCGTCTATTCGCGTGCGGGCGCCTTCACCCAGGACAAGGACGGCTTTCTGGTCAGCCGCGACGGCCAGAGCTTCGTGCTGGATCAAGAGGGCAGGCGCCTGAACCTGCGTGAGCTGGGGCGGGCACTGGGCGTCTCCGGAGCGCGCCTTGAGGTCAGCGAGGACGGCAGCCTGGCCGTGAGCGGAAACGGGGGCACAGCGCTCACGGGGCGCCGGCTGGGTCTGGCCGATTTCAGCGAGCAGGACGAAGCCCGTCTCGCAAAGCTGGGGCACACGCTCTTGACGGGTCAAGGGGCGCGGCCGGCATTGGCCGCGCGCGTGAAGCAGGGCGCGCTCGAAATGAGCACGAGCGACGCGACCTTGCTCATGGCCGAGATGGTGAACGTGAGCCGCGCGTTTGAAGCGAACATGAAGCTGCTCAAGCTTCAGGACCAGACCCTGGGCGAATTGATCAACAACGCGGGCCAGCAGCCCGCCTGATATCGGGAGAGCAACATGGCCATTCGAGCCTTGCATACGGCGTCCTCGGGCATGTCGGCCCTGCAGACGCAGGTCGACGTGATTGCCAACAACCTGGCCAACGTGAACACCGTGGGCTTCAAGCAGGACCGGGCCAACTTCGCCGACCTGCTCTATCAGGAAGTGCGCCGCGCCGGCCTGCGTCAGCCCGAAGGCAACACGGCCCCCGTGGGCCTGAGCATCGGCTCGGGCGTCAAGCTCGACAGCATTGACAAGGAGTTCCGCCAGGGCGGCATGCGCGTGACAGGCAACAACTTCGACATGGCCATCGAGGGCGATGGTTTCTTCCAGCTGCTGATGTTCAACGGGCAGACGGCCTACACGCGCTCTGGCAACCTGTTCCGCGACAAGGACGGCAACCTGGTCACGGCCGGCGGCCTGAAACTCCAGCCCGGCATTACCATTCCCGCTGAGGCCACGGGCATCACGGTCTCCGAGGACGGACGCATCAGCGCGATCATGCCCGGCCAGTCCAACGCCGATGAAATCGGCCAGATCGAACTGGCCCGCTTCGTCAACCCCAAGGGCCTGCAGGCCATCGGCGACAACCTGTTCCTGGAAACGGACGCCAGCGGCAGAGCCGAAACCGGCAGCCCCACAACATCGAGCTTCGGGCGCATCCGCCACCAGGCCCTGGAGGAAAGCAACGTCGAGGTCGTCAAGGAAATGGTCGACCTGATCAGCGCCCAGCGCGCTTACGAAATCAACGCCAACGCCATCAAGTCCGCCGACGAAATGATGCGCGTGGCGAACAACCTTCGCGCCTGACGGAGCCTTGCCATGAGGATTTTCCTGCTTGCCCTGTTGCTCGGCGCCCCGCTGTTCTCCCAATCGCGTGCCCTGGCCCAGGTGGTGCTCGCCGATCGCGTCCGTGTCGACAGCGCCTACGTCAGCCTCGCCCAGCTCGGCACCCTCAGCGGCGACAGCGCCACGGTCCAGGCCGCCTCGGCTGTTCTGCTGGGCAAAGCGCCTGCCGCGGGCGAGACCCGCGCCATCGAGATGGCCTACATCCGCACGCGCCTGCTGCAAAGCGGCGTCGATGCCGACAAGGTGGCCTTCTATGGGTACACCCGGCCTCTGGTGCTGGGCGGACAGGCGCAAAGCGATGCGTCCTCGGGCGACTACCACGCGCCGCCAGAAACCCGGGACGCCGGCCGGTCCCCTGCCCTCCCCGGGGACCGTGCAGCTCCTTCGGCGCAGGCTGCCCCGGCTGAGCTTGCCGGGCAGGACGAAGTCGTGCGTGACGCCCTGGAACGCCTGAAACGGCGGCTGCAGGCCAAGCTGACGCCGCCCCAGGGAGAAATCGAAGTCCGCGAGCTGTCCCGCAGCCGCGCCCTACTGGCCGTTTCGGGCGGGACGCTGCTGGAAGTCAAGACGCGGCATGCGCAGGAAGCCCTGGGCAAGCTGGACTACGAACTGACGTTGGACATCGAGGGTCGCACGGTGAGCGGCCTGACCCTGAGCGTGGAAGTAGGCGTGCGCCTGAGCTGCGTAGCCCTGACGCGCGACGCCCGCGCCGGCGAGCGCATTACGCCGGACATGTGCGAGGTGCGAGAGCACTTCACCACACGCCCCTTTGCGGGCCTGGCCAGCGTCGAAAGCGCCCTGGGCCGCGAACTGACGCGCACGCTGCGCGCTGGGGACTGGCTGACCGAATCCAACACCAAGCCCGCCCTGCTGGTGCGCAAAGGCGAAAGCGTGACGCTTCGCGCCCCACTGCCCGGCGGCGGCGTGCTGACCACCGCGGCCACGGCCATGGAGTCCGGGGCTGCGGGCGAGCGCATCCGGGTACGCCGCGCCAGAGACGCGGGCCCCGCCGTCGAGCTTGTGGCCCGCGTGACGGCCGCGGGCGAGTGCGAAGTGGAGTAACAGGCGCCGGTCGCCTTATCAGGAGCCAGCCATGATCCGAGTCCTCATTCTGACATTGATGGCCTGCGCGCCGCTCTCTGCCCAGGCCCTGTTCAAGGCCGCAACGGAGCAGGACGGCAAGCGCAGCAGCTACTACACGCTGGAGCCTGAGAAGCCTCGCGGCTGGCGCGTGCACGACCTGATCCAGATCCGCATCGGCGAAAAGGTCAGTGCCCGGCGCAGCGACAGCCTGGAAACCGCCAAACAGGCCGACGTCCAGGCCCAGCTCAAGGACTGGATCGCTATTGACGGCGGCACCGGTAACCTCGTCAGCGCGGCGCCGTCTTCGCCCGGCATCAGCCTTTCGGCGGACTACGAGGCCCGCAACGATGCCGCGCGCAACCGCCAAAGCCAGTTCTCTGACGTGATCACGGCTGAGGTCGTGCAGGTGCTGCCCAACGGCCACCTGGAGGTGCGGGCCTTCAAGGAAATCACGGTCATGCAGGACACCGAGCGCGTCGAGCTGACCTGCCGCATCGACCCGGAAATGGCCGACAGTCGCACGAAGAGCATCGACGCCAGCAAGTGTTTCGGCCTTCGCATCCGCTACACCGGTGAAGGCGACGTCAGTGACGGTGCGAGACAGGGCTGGCTCACCAGCCTGCTCAACTTCCTTTGGCCGTTCTGACTCTGGCACGGAGCCTGCTTCTGCATCGGCAAGACGCGCCCCCGGGGCGCCAACCAGTGAGGCACAGCATGCGGCGGAAGATTTGTGTTCTCCTCGCGGTACTTTTGTTCTGCGGCGCGGCCCAGGCCCAGGAGGTCAGCGTGCGCGTCAAGGACATCGTGACCTACAAGGGCACTGCCGACACCCAGCTCACGGGAGAGGGCCTTGTCGTGGGTCTCAAGGGCACCGGCGACGACAAGGACGCCAAGACCCTGCTCATGCTTCAGGCTATGTCGTCCAAGCTCAATCAGTCCAAGCTGCCGGCCTCGGCCTATGCCACGAAGAACGTGGCGCGCGTGATCGTGAGCGTGGAAGTGCCGGCCTTCAAAGGCTACGCCGGCCAGACCCTGACCTGCCGCGTCAGCGTAGCCGACAAGTCAAAGTCCCTTGAACACGGCACGCTCTTTCCCACCCTGCTCTTCTTCAGCCTCGATGCGGGGGACAAAACGGAGTATGCCACGGCCTCGGGCCGGATCACCCTGGCCCAGGACGGCGACAAGCCGCGCAACCCCGTCAACGGCAGCGTGACGGGCTCAATGCTTCAGGACATCAAGGTCGAGTTCTTCACGACGCGCGTGGACGATTACGGCAAGCGCCACGAAAGCGTGACCCTGCTGCTGTCGCACCCGGACAGCGCCACCGCCAACGAAATCGCCTCGCGCATCAATGAGGCGCGGGCGCTCAACGCGGAGGTTTCGCGCGGCCACGGCGCACCGGCAAGCCTGGCCCGCGCGCTCAACGACGGCGTGGTCGAGGTCACCATCCCCCCGGCTTTCCACGGCGATGAAATGCGCTTCAAGGAACTGGTTGACTCTCTCAGCGTGAATCCGGATCTCGTGGCCGTAGTCACCATCGACGAAACCACGGGCGTGATCGTGTTCTCCGGCAATGTGCGCGTGCTGCCCGGCGCCTTCACCGTACGCGGCATCAGCGTGACCATCGGTGCAGGCGGCGACGTTCCGGAGAGGCCCGAGCCCGGCACCAGCGTGAAATCCGCCACGGTTCCCCTGAGCCGCCCCAACGTGCAACTGCGTCAGTTGATTGACACGTTCAACCTGCTGAAGCTGGACGCCGGCGAAAAGGTCGCGGTCATCCGCGCCCTGTCGCAGAACGGCATGCTCCAGGCGAAGGTGCGATATGAATGACGCCGCTGCGACCCTGGCGCGTCCCACGGCGCGCATTACCGGCCAGTGGGAGGACCTGGCTGCCTGGCCCCTGAGCGCCGAAGAGCGCGCCGCCGAGCTGGCCGCGCGTCGCGAAGTCGAAGAGGTGGCGGCTGACTTCGAGGCCTTCTTCAGGCAGATGCTGATGAAGGCCCAGCGCCAGACCCTTGAGAAGAGTGAGCTCTTCAGCGGCGGCATGGCCGAGGACATCGCTTCGTCGCTGCTCGATGAGCGCCTGTGTGAACTCTCGGCGGGCCGGGAAGGCGGCGTTTCGCGGATGGTCCGCGAAAGCCTGATCTCGGGCCTCGACGGCGTGGCCCACGGCGCCCTGCGCCAGACGCTGCGCAAAGCCTACGGACTCAAGCCATGAGCGACCTCACCTGCCTGCTGGAGACCCTGCGCGGCCTGGCCCGGGCGCAGGACGACCTCAAGGCTGCGGCCCTGGCCAAGCGCGACGCGCTCACGGCCTGCCGCCTCGCCGAAATCGAACAGGCCACGGCACGCGAAGAAGAAGCCCTGGCCCGCCTCGCCCCCCTGGAAAACGCGCGCGCGGAAGCATTGGCGCGGCTGCTGCCGGGCGAAAAGCATCCGCGGCTGGGGCTGCTCCTGCCCCATGCCGCCGGCCCCCAGCGATTGGAACTGGAGGCGTTGCGCGAACATCTTCGGCGCGGCGCGGGTGAGGTCGCGCGCGTGAACCGACTCAACGCGCAACTGAGCGAGCAGGCCCTGACCCATTTCGCCGGCTACGTGCAGGTGCTGGCCCATGCCGGACTGGGCAGCGAGCAGCAGGTTTACACACGCAAGGGGGCGCTGGGCAACTTCGCCGCCAGCGCGCTGGTTTCGCGCAACGCCTGAGAAGGAATCGTCATGGGCCTGTTTTCCGCACTCGATATCGGCAAGTCTGCGCTGGCGGCGCAGGCGGCGGCGCTGCAGGTGGCGGGAAACAACGTTGCCAACGCCGCCACGCCGGGCTATTCGCGCCAGCGGGTGAACTTCGAACCCATTGACTCCGCACGCCACGGCCAGGCCTTCACGGGACTGGGTGTGGGGATGCGCGGCGTGAGGCGCATCGTCGATCTCGCCGTGGAGCAGCGCCTGGCCGAAGTCACCAGCCGTCTGGGCGCGCTCAGCGCCTCGCAGCGCGTGCTGCAGCGGGTGGAGGCCTCGTTCAACGCGCTTTCGGACCAGGCGTTGCCGCACCAGCTTTCGGCATTCTTCAGCGCGGCCCAGGAATTGTCCCGCGCGCCGGGAAACGTCGCGGCGCGTCGCGTGTTCCTCGAGCGCGCCCAGGGGGCGGCACAGGGCTTCAACCAGATCGCCGAGGGCCTCGCTTCTTCGCGTCGGCTCGCCGGCGATGAACTGCGCGCGGGCGCCGCTGATGCCTCCCGCCTGCTGAGCGAAGTGGCTGCGCTCAATGAGGGCATCACCCGCCTCGAAATCGGCGGCACGGCAGCGGGCCAGGCCAACGACCTGCGCGACAAGCGCGGGCAGAAACTCCAGGAACTGGCCCAACTGCTCGACTTCCGGGCCGTGGAGCAGCGCAACGGCAGCCTGGACATCATCAGCGCAGGGCAGATGCTCGTGCGCGGCGCCACGGCCTTTGGCCTCAAAGTGGAAGACGGGCCCGAGGGCTCCCTGCGCCTGGCGCTGGCAGAGGGCGGCCAGACGCTGGCCCCCGCGGGCGGCTCCCTGGGTGCTCTGCTTCAGGCCCACGGCCAGACCTTGCCGCGCTTTGCGCGAGAACTGGATCGCCTGGCGCGGGGCTTCATCGAGGCGGCCAATGCCGCCCACGCGCAGGGCGCGCCGGCGGGCGGTTTTTCCACGGCGCAGTCGCGGCCCTTTGCGGCCGCACACGCACTGAGCGACATTCCCGTGGTGGTGTCGGGCCTGGCGCAGCAGACATCAAGTCTGGGCGGCTACCTTGTGGATCCCGCACTCAGGGGCTATCCGGCTTCTGCGGGCGGTTCGCCCACGGCCTTTGTGGGAGCGCGGGTGCTGATGACCAGCGGCGCGCGGGCCGGCGAGTTCGCCCTGATCCGGGAGTACGACCCCGCGCTGGGGCGCATCGGCTTTGAGCCCCCCCTTGGCGGCATTGCCGCGGGCGACACCTTCCAGATCACGAGCCTCGATTCGCCCCTGAAGCACGGCAGCTTCGAACTGGTGGTGGCCAACCGCGCCGCGGGCAGCGAAGAGCGCTTTGCCATTTCCCTGGACCTCGACCAGCGGCCCACGCCTCCGGCCACCAACGACACTACCCTGGCCCAGCTTGTTGATGACATCAACGGCCAGTTGCGCGCGCGTCTGGGCGCCGGGGCGCCCCTGGTCGCCCGCGTCACGCCTGACATGAGGCTGGAGATCGCGTCCGGCTCGCCGGATGTCAGCTTCCGCTTTGAGAACGACAGCAGCGGTTTCATTGCTGCCTCGGGCCTCAACGCGCTCTTTGCGGGCCAGCATGCGTCGAATATCGCGGTCGAAGGCCGACTGCAGGCCGACCCGTTGCGCCTGTCCGCGGGACTGCAGCCTCAGGATAACAGCGCTGCCCTGCAGATGGCCGCCGTGCAGCACTGGCAGTTTCAGCCCGGCGTTACGCTGGAGCAATACTTCGAGGGCATGGCTGCGGCTCTGGGTGTGCAGGGCGCTGAAGCCCGCGAGCTGGCCGAGAACCAGGAGGTACTGGTGCAGGCCGCCAAAGCCGAACGCGAGACCATCAGCGGAGTGAACATCGACGAAGAGGCCGTCTCCATGATGACTCATCAGCGTGCGTTTCAGGCCGCGGCGCGCTTCGTCAGCATCGTCGACCAGTTGATGGCCACATTGATGCAGTCGATCTGAAGGAGTGGTTATGGCTGTCTTCGGACCTCAACTCGCGCGCTCCACTCCCCTGACCTCCGGTGAGGGCTTGCTGCGACACCTGGCGGCCCAGAACCGCCGCATCGATACCGCCGCCGCCCAGCTCTCCAGCGGTCGGCGCATCGGCTCGCTCAGCTATGATCCGCAGGGCGCGGCGAACTGGCTGTCGCTGGAGTCGCTCCAGCGCCGCAACCTCCAGTTCAACCGCAACGCGGAAGACCTGCGCCAGCGCTACAATCTCGCCGACAGCCAGCTCTCTGAGGCCGGCGACATTCTCTCCAGGCTCAAGAGCCTGGCCCTGCGCGAGAGCAACGCCTCGACGGACGCCCAGACCCGCGCCAACAGCGCGCGCGAAGTGGCGGCGCTGCGTCAGGCCCTGCTGGATGTGGCCAACGCTTCCCACGGCGGGCAGGGCCTGTTCGGCGGGCCGGGCGCGGGTTTCACGGCCTTGGGCAAGGCCGTGCGCGTTGCCGGAAGGCAGGCCCCCAACCGCGTGGAGATCGGACCGGGCGTCAGCCTCGAGAATTCGCTGCGCGCCGAAGATGTGTTCGGCCCGCCGCTGACGCTGGCAGGCAGCGACCTCAACGCCAGGGCCAGCTTGAGCGACGTGACACCCGTAGGGGCCAGACTGGCCGCAACGCCGCTTGCGGCCCTGAACAACGGCGCCGGTGTGGACAGCGCGGGGCGCCTGCTGATCGACGTGATACCCGACGCCGCCACCGGCGCCCGCCTGAGTTACAGTCTCGACATCAGCCACGCGCGCACCATCGAGGACGTGGTCGTCGCGCTCAACAACCTGCGCGATGCCTCGGGCGCACAGCTCTTCTCGGCCACCCTGCAAACGGCACCGGCAACGGGCTTGCCTCAGGGCCCGCAAAGCGCCGCAAGCTTCATCCGTCTGGCGGTGTTTCCGGGCGGCCCGCTCGACGGCGGCACCCTTTCGCCCAACGCCCGCATCTTGATTGCCGACGAACCCGGCCGCACCACGGCGCGCGACCTCGGCCTTTCCACGGCCGCTTTCAGCCACCTGTTCCAGAGCGAGGACCTCTCGGCTCTGGCACCTTTCACCGGACCCATCAATTTCAGCATGCAGGTCAACGGCCAGACGCTGCCCCTGAGCGTATCACCGGCTGCTCCCGGCGGACTGACGGAACTGGCCGCCGCGCTCGATGCCGCCATCTCCGCCACGCTCGCCGGTGCGTCCATCGGCAACATGTCCGTCACGGTCAGCGCCAACACGGGCAACGGCACGCTCCAGTTCCTCGTCAATGACAGCGGCGGCGCGGGCTACTTCGCCCTTGAGGCCGCCAACGATGCCGCCGCCGACCTGCGCCTGCACCGCGGCACCAGCCTCGCCGGACCCGGCTACATCTCCGGCGCCGCTGCCTTCTCGACTGACGAAGCCCTTCTCGGCCGCGACCTCACGCCCGCGGCCTTCCATCTCACGCGGCTTTCCGACCTCTTCGGCGGCGCCGGCCTGCGCCTGGAAACGGACGCCGCGGGCCGGCCTCGTTCGCCCCAGGGCCTGCGCATACAGAACGGCGACCTCGGCGCCGTGATTGACCTCAAGCCGCTGATCGAAGACCCGGCCGCGACGCTGCACGATCTGGCGGCCGCCATCTCACGCGCCGGTGTCGAAGTCGAGGCACGCCTTGCCCCCGACGGTCGCCGCCTCGAACTCGTGAGCCGCCTCTGGGGTGCGGCGCTCAGCGTGGAGGACTTCAACGGCACGCTGGCCCACCAGCTCGGCCTGACGCGGCCTCTGCCCGAGGCTCAAAGCGCCGACCTCAATGCCGGACGGGGCATCGACAATGTAGCAGGCGCCGATTTCACTCTGATCAGCTCCGGTGGGCACCAGGTGGCGGTGGACCTCGCCCAGGCCCGCACCGCCCGTGAAATCGCGGCGGCCGTCAATGCCGCAGCCGACAACGTCAATCCCGCGGGCGGGCGCTACTTCACGGCCGCGGCGCTTCGCCGCCGGGAGTTTGACAGCGCCGTGGTCGCCTCTCCGGGCGCGGCGCTGAACTTCAATGTCAGCTTCAACGGCGAGCCTGCGCGCAGCATCAGCGTGCCCGCGCTGGGCGGCCGCACGCTGACGCAGCTGGCGGGGGAACTGGAGCAGGTTCTGGCGCGCGCCGCCCGTCAGAGCGGACTCGATGGAATGGCCGTCTCGGTCCGCGCCGACGCCGGCGGTTTCCTCAAGTTCCGGATCGAGGATGAGTCGGGACTTGCCCGTGTCGGATTCAGCGGCCCTGACGCCGCGGCTCTGGGTCTGGGCGGCACGGCCTCGGCGCTTGGCGAAGTGCGCCTGCTCAATGAGCAGGTCAGTGAGCGGCTCGTCGTGCGCGACCACACCTTCAACACAGCGACCTATCAACCCGGCGGTCCCCAGCCCCTGACGCAACAGACGCCCGGCGCCTCGACGGCCGACGACCTCGGCCTGGGCGGAAGCTTTGACGTCACCACGGGCCGCTTCGAGGGTCGCGACCTCGCGCCGCGCGCCATGCGCTCCGACGGCGCCTTTGACGTCCTGGCTGAGCTGCAGCAGGCGCTGGAGGGCAACCAGCCCGCGCTCGTGGCACGCGCCATGGAGAAAGTGGACCTTGCGCTGAACCGGGTACTGGACCAGCGGGCGGAGGCGGGGTCGCGCGTGCAGCGTCTGGAGCTGGCCCAAAACCGCATCGAGGCTGAAAACACGTCTTTGGCCGGCCTCTCCGCCGAGGTCATGGAGACCGACCTGGCCCGGGCCGCGGCGGAATTCCAGCAGGCTCAGCTTGTGCTGAACGCGGGCCTGCAGGTCACCGCACAGATATCACGTGTCAGCGTGCTGGATTACCTCTAGCCCCGCGGCCTGGCCGCGTCCGGAGAACACAATATGAACACGACCATCGAAACGAGGCAGATCACCACGGCGCGCTTTGGCGCCATTGAGGTGGAGGAGGGGCGCGTCTTTCACTTCAGCGAAGGGCTGCTTGGCTTTGGGCACCTGCACGATTACGCGCGCCTGCCCGGGCCGGTCGGCACGCCGCTGGAGTGGCTGCAGAGCTGCGAAGACCCGGAACTGGCCTTCCTGATCATGAACCCCCTGCTGTTCAAGGATGATTACCGCGTGCCTGTAACACGGGAAGATCTGGACCTCCTGGGCCTGCCTGGCCCCGAGGCCGGCGAGGTGCGCGTGATTCTCGTTGTGCCGCAGAACCCGGCCTTGATGACGGCCAACCTGCAGGGCCCCCTGGTTTTCAACCCTGCAACACGCCAGGCACGCCAACTGGTACTTGCGGGGCCGGAGTACGTCACGCGCTTCCGGGTGTTCGCGGATTGACCCGCCGTGGTACACTCCGCCTATCAGGGGGCCCCTTCGCGGCCCCCTGGGCCCGGCGGAGTGGCCATGCTTGTCCTGACGCGGCAGGTCAACGAATCCATCATGATCGGCGATGACATTGAGGTCACTATTGTCGCCATTGCGGGAGACAAGGTGCGGCTGGGCATCAGCGCACCCGCCCGCGTCGCTGTCCACCGCAAGGAAATCGCCCAGGCCATCAAGGCGGAAAACCTGAAAGCGGCCGGGGTTGACAGCCAGCACGTAGGCGACCTTTCAAAGCTGATGGGCAAAAAGCAGCCGGGCGAGGGTGGAAAGCCGGGCCAGCCTGCGTAAACTGAGCGTTTCGCTTCACGGAGACGGCGGGAATTGAAGACGGTCACGCTTGACTGGAAGGGCTGGTGGCTGCTCAAGCAGCCCATGACGGAAGCGCCGGAAATGGCGCTGAAGGCGACCGTATACGCGGTCGTCGGGGCCAAGCTCGACAAGACACCGCAGGGCATTGCCTGCTCCAAGCGCGAGATCATCATGCTGGGCGCGCACCGCGGCGAGCCCCTGCGCGAGTTTCTGGTCAATCTTCAGAAGTCGGCCATGGGCCACTTCATCCGTACCCGCGCTGCCGAAATCAAGAAGCACCCCATCGTGTATGTGGCCCGCATCGACGAGAACTGGGACTTTGCCGAACAGGCCGCGCTGATCAGCCTTCTTTACGACAACCTGCCCTTTGCGCCCAAGCACTTCGCCATGCCGGCCAAGTATGCCGGGCCGCCCCTGAAGCTCGTCAATGCCGGCCGCACCTTCGGCCTGAAGCCCGAGTACGCCCATGGCGGCACCGACGATGGCGAGGGCGAAAGCCGCCGCCTCGATTCCAACGCGACCCATAACCCCGACGCCGACGCCGCCATGTCTGCGGCCATCGCCGCCGAGGTCCAGGCGACACGCAAAGTCTCGCGCGAGGAAATGGAAGTGCGCGGCATTGCCACGGAGAAGGTGGCCAAGCCGCCGGGCATGATCGAGACCGAGCGCGTCGAGAAGGCGCCTCTGGTGCTCGCCACGGAACGCATCGACAAGCCGCCGGAGCTGTCGGACCGGCTCAAGAAGGTCGAGTCCGGCGAAACCAGCCATGGCGACACCAGCACCGCGACCAAGAGCGACGAAACTGAAATTGACCTGCCCCGTCGCTAGCATGGTTGACGCCGGGATCTGGCGCCCTGCGCCTGGAAAGCCACGCAGTTGAACCTTCCTGAAACCATACGTGTCCTCGCGCTGGGCGACCTGGTAGGTCGCCCGGGCCGCCGCATTCTGCGCGAGCGCCTCAAATCCCTGCGCGCCGAGCGCGCGCTGGATTTCGTCATCGTCAACGTCGAAAACGCCACCAACGGTGCCGGCACCCGCCCCAAGGAAGCCGACGAAATCCTCGCGGCCGGCGTGGATTGCATGACCAACGGCGACCACATCGTCGATCACCCGGAAATCAACGAATACCTCGAGCGCGAGCCGCGCCTGCTTCGCCCGGTCAACTACCCGCTGCCGGGCCGCGGCGCCCATGTGTATGAGGCCCGGCCGGGGCTCAAAATCGGCGTGCTTTCCGTGTGCGGCCACGTGTTCATGAAGGCGCCCCAGAACACTCAACCCGCCTTTGTCGCCCTCGAACCCAACCTGCTGCGCCTGCGCGCGGCCACTCCCATCCTCTTCGTCGACGTCCATGCCGAGGCTACGAGCGAAAAGGTCGCTATGGGCTGGCACCTCGACGGTCGCGTCAGCGGGGTCTTCGGTACCCACACCCACGTACAGACCTCCGACGCCCAGGTGCTGCCGCGCGGCACGGGCTACATCACGGACCTGGGCATGACGGGCCCCCATCTTGGCGTAATCGGGCGCGACAAGGACATGGTGCTCAAGCGCTTCATGACGGGCGAGCAGCGCTTCTTGAAGGTGGCCAAGGAGTGGGTTCGGATGAACGGAGCCATCTTCACCGTCGCAACGGCAACGGGTCGCTGCCGTGGTGTCGAACTGTTCAGCGAGCAGCTCAACGCCGGCCCCGACCCCGAAGACCCCTGACGCGAGTACCTTGCGAGGTTGTGCCAGCCGCGATCAGCGCTCGTGGCAGCCGGCGTCCCTTGCCGCGCCCTGAGGGCGCGCCTGGCCGTCGTAGGTCGAGCTTGCGCTGGTACTGCCGCCGATGTCCACGCCCGGAGAACCTGCCGCCAGAGAGTAGTCGCCCGAGGCGGGAGCTGCGAACTGCGGCGCGGCATCCAGCGAGTTCACGGCGCCGCCTGTCAGGCCGCGCCAGCCTGCAAGGTTATAGGATGCCACCAGGGGTTCCTCGGCAAGCGAGTACGCGCTGAGGCTGTGCAGCACGTTGAAGTCCTCGGCCAGGCCCGGCAGCGAACCTGACGTGAAGGCAATGGCCCCCCGGGCGCCGCCCACCAGCAGGTTGTGTGAAACGGTGTTGCCGCTGCTGTCATTGAACAGGGCCAGGGCAAACAGGCCCTCAGTGGCGGCGAAGGTCACGGTGTTGTGCAGCAGCCGGTTGTTCATGGAGCCCAAGCCCGCGCCAAGCCCGTCATCATGAAGCTCGATGCCGTGTCCCTGGTTGTTGCGCAGAAGATTGTTCAGCACATCGCTGTCGCGCACGGAGCCAAGACGCAGGCCCGCGAGGGCGTTGCCCACGCACAGATTGCGGGCAATCAGGTTGTTGGAACTGATGTTGTCCTGGCCGCTGCCGCGCAGGTCGATGCCCTGGGCGCCGTTGAAATGGCAGTAATTGCCCCGCACGGTAATGCGATCGCTGCCGCCCGTTACGCCGATGCCGGCCCCCTGGCATCCCGAGGCTGTGGCGCCTTCCACGATGATGTCGGCTGCGGCATCGATGGCGACTCCGGCGCCTCCGCAATTGGCGCAGGTTACTGCCTGCAGCGACACGAAGCTGCCTCCGCTGACGGCCATGCCGGACCCGAAGGCGTTATGAACGCGCAAGCCGTGCACGGTGAGAAACGTGCAGTTGCTCAGCAGCAGGCCCTCGGGCGCGGCGGCGCTGGTGCCGCTGTCGAAGACGGCGCCGGCGCCGCGGATCACCACAGGCAGGGCGACCGTACCGGTGATGGTCATGGCGGCGCGGGGATAGCTGCCGGGGGCGAGTTCAATGATGTCGCCGGGCTGGGCCAGGTTGGCGGCGGGTTGCAGCGTGCGAAAGGGTTGGGCCGAAGTGCCGGGGTTGCTGTCGCTGCCCGTGGGCGCCACGAAATAGACGGCACTGCCTCCGGGGGCGGCCGGGGCAAAGGGTGCGTTGCCCGGTCCCAGTTGCAGCACCTCAAACAAGGCCGAGACCCGCGTGGGCAGCACTGGATTGGCGCTGAACGTAAGCGAATAGCCGGCGCCCGCGAGATCAATGGCGAGATTCGAGAAGGTGACCAGGCCCGCCTGCGCCGTCACGGTCACGGTTCCCGTCAGTGTGGCGCCCGCTGTGCCGCTGCCGGTCGTGATGGAGGCTGTCACCTGAGTGTAGTCATCCTGCGTGTGACGCGCCCCGGATATGGACCGCAGTTCAATGACGGGCTGGCGCGCCAGAAGGTTGCCGGGGGTGGAGCCGCCGGGCTGGGTGAGGATGGCCATGGAAGCCGTAGTCAGGCCGCTGCCCACATTGAAGAACTCGCTGGTGGCTGAGAGAAGCGAGGGCGCTGTAAAGGCCAGGCGGTACGAGTTGCCGGGCCGGTCGATGGAAAGATTTGTGAACGTGGCGCGGCCGCCCGAGGCGCGGATCGTGGTGGCCCCGGACAAGGTGGCGCCCGCCGTGCCCGTGCCCGGCACGATGGTGGCTGTGACCCATGTGGAGTTGTCGTCCTCGACGCGCGAACCGTCTTCGCGCACGATGGTGACTTGCGGCTGCACACTGAATGCCGCGCCGGGACCTGCCGTGGTTGAGGGCTGGCGGCTCATAACCAGGCGCACGGCGGGGTCAGGGGCGGGCTCAAATATGTCCCAGAACTCGGAGGTGAAGGGTGAAGTGTCCGAGGCAAAGGCCATGGCGATGAACACTTCGGGCCCGCAGCCGCTGACGTGCAGCACCCCGGCCAGCGAGAGCAGGGCAAGCAGCAGCTTTCTGAGTGTTGCGCGGCCCATGGGACCCCGGCGAGTCAGAAATCACATGATAGCGAAGCCCATGCCCCCGCGCCCTATATCACCCGTGCCGATGCATAGCCCACCACCTGGTCAAAGTCTCCCGAAGCCGGGCCGCTGGTCGTGTGCTCGAGCAACTCCACACGGCGCGCTCCAAGCTCACGCGCTGCAAACAGCATCAGGGCCGTGGCGGCCGCGCCGCACATGGATATGTCGTGCCCTGCGCAAACGTTGAGCAGGCCTTCAGGGTCAAAGGCGGCCACGCGTTCAAGTGCCAGGTTGTCCTTGGCCAGTGTGACTTCGTGGCTTTCGTAATGGTTCATGTCGCTGGAGGCCACCAGCAGTGTGTGTGCAAGTGCCGGAGCCATGGCGCGGGCGACGGCTTGCAGCGTTTCGGCGTCTTGGGGACCTACGCTGATGACGGCGATTCGCAAGTCTTCGCGCAGCAGGCGCAGAAAGGGAAGAACAACCTCCGCCGCGTGCTCGCGTGTGTGCGGGGCGTTGGACGCCATGATGCCGTCAACGCGCCCCAGGGCGGCGGTCAGCGCGGCGTCGGCCGGAACGTCTCCAAGCGGAGTCTCCCAGGCATCGTAGGTGGCCAGGCTGAGCATGGCGCCCCCGGCCTGGTGTTTGGTGTGCAGGATTAGGACGCTTTGGGGAATCTCGACGCTGGCGAGCGCGTGGGCGCAGACCTCGCCGGAGTACATGTAGCCGGCATGGGGTACCATGACGCCCAGGGCGCGGGCCCGGGGTCTGGCGGGGGTGGCCAGCCAGCCTTCGATCTGGCGTCGAAGCTTGCGGGGATCGGCGCTGAAGAAGGCGCCGGCAACGGCCGCGGGGCGAAGGCTCATGGCTCGGGTTCCCCCTCACCGGCACGGGCGACTACGCCCAGGACGCCACCGGCGGACTCCAGGGCCAGAATGAGGGCAAATATGGTCAGGGGCAGAGGCCAGAACTCGGACAGCGTGCCGAACTTGATGCGCGTGAGCGAAACACCTGTGAGCGCCGAGGCCAGCCCCGTACCCACGATGACCGCCGGCAGCAGGGAGTAGACGGTGCCGATGCGGAAACGGCGCAGCAGAGGGGCCGAGGAATTCCGCAGCAGCCAGGGCAGGCCGCCGGCGGCCAGCACGGAGAGAAACATCAGGGAGAACTTGGCCAGGATCTCAGGCGTGGAAACCGTGATTTCCTGGGGAATCGCCACGGCCCCGCCCTCAGGCACCACAGCCTGAAGCAGAGGCAGGCCGACATGGATGACGAAGGATCCCATGGTCAGATTTCAAGGTCGTCGGCCTGGTCTTCCGGCACCACCTCGACGATGACGAGGGTGCGGGCCAGATAGTCGCCCAGGCGCTGCTGGCGACCTGTCAGCGCCATCATGGCAATAGGGACGAACAGCAGCGCCCAATGGGCCATCTCCGCGATGCGCAGGAAGTTGCGCAGAACGATCTGCCAGGCGGCCGGCTCGTCTCCATCAACGTTGACGACGCGCAGATGCAGCAGGGCCTTGCCGAAGGTCTTGCCCCAGAACATCTCGCACAACATGCCGTAGAGGGCCAGAATGGCCAGGGTGACCAGTCCGGCCTGCATGGCTTCCAGCACGTTGGGCCAGGGTGCGCCGACGCTGCCAAGCATGAAGAAGCTGTAGGCCTGGCTCCATTCATAGCCATAAACCGACTTGAGCAGAATGACGGCGGGGCTGGTTACAGCGAGGTCGATCAGCAGGGCAAAGAGGCGTCCAAGCTGGCTGGCCAGCACGAGGGGCTCGCCCTTGGGCTTGCCCTTGTCGTCGCCGGACTTCTCCAGCAGCTTGGCCAGGGTCTTGTCCAGCTCCGGTGAGCGGTTGAGCAGCAGCCAGACTCCCTGGGCCGCCATGAGCACGGCCAGAATCAGCAGGCCCGCCAGCCAGGTCACCACCGGGCCAAACCCGCGCCCCGTGCCCACTTCGAGGTCCAGCGGCTCGCCAAACACGATCTTGTCCGCCGCTTGGGCCATGCTGAGCTTGATGCTGCCTCCGTCGCTGTAGAGCGCGGCCAGGTGACTGCCCCGTGCCGACAGCGAAACGTAGCCCGCCATGCCAAGCAGGGACGCGGGCTTGAATGAAGGCTTGGGTTGCTCGACCCAGTTGCGGCCGTCATCCATGCGCCAGACTTCCCACGAATCCTGGGTTCGTTCCTTCTCGCGCATGGAAAGCGCAATCACGGGCTTGCCCTGAAGAATGGCCAGGGAGGCGGTGCGCACCTCCTTGCGTACATCGCTTGTGATCAGCCCGTCAATCTGCGCCAAGCGCACCATGGCCGGCGCGGGCGCCTCCTTCTCCGGCACCGCGTCGCGGTCCAGATCGCGGGGCGCCTCGGCCTGGCGCTGGCCCAGGTGGGGCCTGAACGAAAGCAACTTGAGCTGGCCCGAGGTCTTCTCCAGCACCGTCAGCCACAGCCGCCCCTCTGCCGCGACGAGGTCCAGGCTCGCGCCGCGCCGCAACGTGGAATGCACCAGGGCGGGCTCGACTTCCGTTTCCGTCAGGGGACGCAGGCGTATCTCCGTGCCGCGCACCCAGCACAGCCAGTCCACCCCGTCCAGGCTGGCCACGACGGGCGACGCGTTGGACTCGTTGATGCCCAGGTTGCCCCGCGTGACGAGCTTGGGCCAGCCGGCCTGGGCGGGGTCCCCCTGCAGGTCGTACTCGAGATAGTGGGAGTCAAAGATGACAAGCGCGCGGCTTTCACCCTTGAGCGCCAGGGCCCCCGGCACGCCAGCCGTCTCCGGCCCCTGGGTCACGCGCCCCGCCCGCATCAGCCCCAGGCGAAACGTGCCTGTGATCTCCGGCTGCACGCCGTCAATGCTCTCTTCAATGATCAGCGCATCGGGCGCGGCGGAATCCTTGACGTCCAGCAGGATGATGCCCGCCAACCGCAGGGTGGGGGAGTGACTCTGCACTACGGCGGCGCCCAGAAACAGCGCCAGGGCCAGGGCAAAGGTGAGCGCGAAGGTGATGCGCACAATGCGGACGCGCCGCTGCTGCTGGAGCAGGCGCTCGCGCAGGGGATCGGGGATGGGGCCAGGGCCAGCCATGGAGCCTTGACGTTACCAGCCGCCGGACACTTGGCGAGGGCCTGTCTGCGAGCTTTGCGGGCCCGACGGCAAAGGGCGGGTTTTCCGCCCTGACGGCGCCGGGTTCATCGTATTATCGGAAGCACGTATGGGCCCCTGGAGCTGCCATGCATCGAGTCCCACTTGCACTGCTGTCCCTGCTGGTTGTCTGCGCGCCGCTTTGTGCGCAGGAAGAGCCCGCCGGCGTCACGGCGGAGGCCGAAAAGCTGATCACCCGCATCGCGCAAAGGCCCGAGCGCGCCTGGGATTACGCCTGCACCCTGCGCCGCATGGACGCCGGTGAGGACGCCGCCAAGCTGTCCGCCCTGTTTGAACGGGGCCTCGACCACGAGAATGCCTGGGTGCGGCTCGCCTGCGCGCGCCTGCTCCTGGCGCGCGGCAACGGCGAGACCGCCTACGAGACGCTGGGCAAGCTGCTGGGCGAGGCTGACGCGGCTGTCGTGGAAGGCGCCGCCACACTGATTTCTGACGAATGCCCCGACGATGAAGAACTTGTGGCCCGACTCCGTGAAGCGTGGAAGAAGAGCGCCAGACTGCCCGCCGGCGCGCGCGTGGCGCTGTCAGAGGCTTTGTTCGCCTGCACCGGCGACAAACTGGCCCTGGATCAGCTCAAGGACTTCCTGCTCTCCACGGACCATGATCTCAAGGCCCGAGCAGCGCTGTCCCTCGCCGATCTGGGCGAGGTTGCCACGGCCCGGGGCCGCATGGAGCAACTGGCCAAGGAACCCGGCCAGCTCGGAAGGCTGGCGCGCATCACCAAGGGTATCGTGGACATCCGCGCGAAGATGGAGGAGATCAAGTCCGGCGCCAAGGACCGCAAGGAGCCCCTGATTGCCTCCCAGATCCGGGTGCTGCGCGCCCACTTCGTCGAGGACCGCTTTGACTACAAGAACGAGTCCATGCCCCTGACGGTGGACAACCTGATCGACCAGTCCTGCCGCGCCATGACGGCGGCCGTGGATGATTACTGCGACTTCATCACGGCGGCCGAGCTCAAGAAGATGGAGGAGGACCAGAGCGGCCGCTACTTCGGCATCGGAGCGTTCGTGGCCAAGGGCCTGGACGAGGAGTACATCCACATCAGCCAGCCCATCTACGCCGGCCCCGCCTACAAGGCCGGCATGCGCAGCGGCGATTTTCTTGTGGGCGTGCTGGACGCCAACGGCAAGCGCGTCGATCTCAAGGGCGCCGAGGTGGACGACGCCGTGGGCTACATCAAGGGCCTCGAGGGCACGACGGCGGTGGTGTTTGTGCGCCGGCGCGGCGTGGACAAGGAACTGACCTTCGAGATCAAGCGCCAGCAGATCGAGGTGGATACGGCCCTGGAAGAGATGCTGCCCGGCGGCGTGGGTTACCTGCGCCTGACCCGTTTTGGCTCCAACAGCACGCAGGATGTCGCCAACGCGCTGCTGAACCTGAAGCGTCAGGGCATGACCAGCCTGGTGTTTGACCTGCGCGACAACCCCGGCGGCCAGCTCAGCACCGTGCTGAACATTGCCGACATGTTCCTCAAGAAGAACGACCTGATCTCCACAGCCGGCGGCGTCTGGGGCAACTGGAAGGGCCGCACCATCTATCGCGCCAAGGGCCGCACGGACGAAAACGCCGAGTACTACTTTCCCGACCTGCCGTTGCTCGTTCTGATCAACGAGAACAGCGCCTCGGGCAGCGAAATGCTCTCGGGCGCCCTGAAGGACAACAACCGCGCCCTCGTGGTCGGCCGTCCCAGCTTCGGCAAGGGCATCGGCCAATCCTTCTTCCGCATTCCCCGCACCGACCGCACCCTCAAGTGCACCGTCTTCAGCTACTACCTTCCCAGCGGCATTTCCATTGACCGCAAGAATGGAGTAGGCGGTGTCACACCCCACCTCAATGTCGAGGCCGAGTACCTCGAAGGCTGGCAGGTTTACGCCCGCGAAAAGCTGCTCAAATCCAGAAAGCTTGAGGAATATCTCGACACCTGGTATCGCGGCGACAGCAAGGAAAAGCTCATGCGCCTGGCCTCCTTTGACGGCCGCAATGCCGGGGCCTGGCCCGAGTTCGAGAAATTCTACCTGTCGCTGAATACCCAGCTCTCGCGCGAGGACGTGCGCCGTGAGTTGCGCTTCCGTCTGCGGGTGCGCGTGGCCGATGACCGCGCAGCGGAGTTCACCCAGAACTACCAGGAAGACCCCCAGTTGCTCGCCGGCCTCACCGAACTCTTCAAGCGGCAGGGCCGGGACATCAAGTCGGTCTCCGAGTATGCCGCGGTGATCCGCTAGGGCATCCTGTTCAGGGCGGCCGGCGCGCGGCGTCGGCCGCCTGTTTCCTCTTGCGTCTGGCCGCGCCGGACATTGACTTCGGGCTTTCGTTCTGCCCGGCCCAGGTCCTTGAAGCAGAAACTGGCCAACCTGCTGAAGCGATTCCTGCCGCTGCTCTTTGGAGTGGCGGTGCTGGCCTATCTGTTTGCGTACCAGATTCAACTGGAAGATGTGGCGGTCCAGGCCACGGTGGTCGAGCGCCAGGGGGTACGGCTCGTCGTCGAACTTGAAGAAGGCCGAAAGACCATTCCCGCTCACGAGTTCGCGCCCGTGCAAAGCCCCGAGCAGGGCGTCTGGCACAAGCCCGGCGTCCTGACCGTGGCTCGCAAGGTCGAGTCCTCGATGTTATGGATGGCGCTGGGGTTGGGCGGCGTGGGCTTTGCCGCGGGTGCACTGCGCCTGCAGTATCTCGTCCAGTTGCTGGGCTATCGGCTGAACTTCCTTCGCGCCATCATCTATACCCTCATCGGCCAGCTCTACAACAGCGCCATCCCCGGCGGCACCGTCGGCGGCGATGCCGTCAAGGCCCTCTATCTCGCCGGTCACACCCAGCGCCGCGCCCATGCCTTTGCCGCCGTGCTCATTGACCGCATCTGCGGCCTGTTCACCCTGGGCACACTGGCCCTCGTGGTGCTGTTGCCGGACATCGGCGAAGAGTCCATGCGCGCGGCAGCCTTCGTGATCGTCGGCTTTCTAGCCGCCGGCAGCACGGCAGTGACGCTCATGCTGTCGCGGCGCGTGCGAAGGCTCTTTCCGGAGAACGCCGTCTCGCGTCTGCCCTTTCGCGAGGCCCTCAACGCCTTTGACGAAGCCGTCCAGGTCTATCGCGGGCGCATGGGCGGCATTCTCACGGCGCTGGCCCTTTCCGTGCTGCCGCAACTGGGCTGGATTACCATGCACGTCGCCCTGGGCGACGGTTTGAACATCACGGCCATCGGCTGGTACGACTATTTCGTGCTGGTGCCCGTCAGCGGCATGGTGGCAGCGCTGCCCATCAGCTTCGGGGGCTGGGGCGTGGGGGAGGCTGCGACCATGTATTTCTTCGGCCTCCGGGGGGTGGCCGCGGAGCCCGCATTCGTGCTCTCGGCCCTGGGGCGCCTGATTCAGCTGGCCTGGGCCCTGGCAGCCCTGCCTGTCAGCTTCTTTCTGCCAAGGCCCTCGGCGGTGGCCGCCAGACTCGAGCAGGAGGCCCTGTCCGCGCACCCGGGCTGAAGAGCCGGCCATCGACAACGTGGGCCGGCCATCGGACAATGGCTCCGTGCGCATTGCCTACCTGGGTCTGGACCCCGACGAGGCCCGCAAGGCCCTCACTGAAAAAGAGCTGCTCAAGCTCTGGAACCAGCTGCTGCTCATGGCCTCGGGCGACGTCCAGCAGGCCCTGGAGTGGCTCAAGCAGCTGGCCCAGCGACACGGCCTGGGCGATGAAAGCTGGTTCGAGAGATTCCTTCAATCCTTGACGGACCAGGGCCTGGTCCGCCCCGACGAGCAGGGACTGCTGGTGCCCACCCGCAAGGCTGAACGCGCCATCCGCAAGGATTCACTCGATCAGGTGTTCCGCAACCTCGAGGGCATGGGCCAGGGCGAGCATCGCACCTCCGGCAGCGGCGCCAGCCTCGAGCGACTGCCCGAGACCCGGCCCTTCACGTTCGGCGACCTCTCCAGCGACATCGACTACAAGCTCAGCATCACCAACGCGCTCAAGCGCGCCGGCCTTGACGATATGGACCTGCGCGAGGATGACCTGGAGGTCTTCGAGACCGAACACTTCGCGAATTGCGCCACGGTGCTGATGATCGACATCAGCCATTCCATGATTCTGTACGGTGAAGATCGCATCACCCCGGCCAAACGCGTGGCCATTGCGCTGGCCGAACTGATCCAGACGCGCTATCCCAAGGATTCCCTGGAGGTCATTACGTTTGGCGACGAAGCGCGGCAGGTTTCCCTTTCGCGTCTGCCCTATCTGCAGGTTGGGCCGTTTCACACGAACACGCGCGCGGGGCTGCAACTGGCGCAACGGCTGCTGGCGCGCAAAAAGCACACGAACAAGCAGATTTTCATGATCACGGACGGCAAGCCCAGCGCGGTGTTTGAAAACGGCCGCCTTTACAAGAACCCCTTTGGGCTCGATCCGCGCATTGTGGCGCTGACGCTGGAAGAGGCCGACCACTGCCGCCGGCGCAACATCTCGATCTCGACCTTCATGATCGCCCAGGATGCGGTGCTGGTGGACTTCATTGACCGCCTGACGCGCACGAACAAGGGCCGGGCCTATTACTCCGCGCTGGACTCTCTGGGCGGCAACATCCTCGTCGATTACATGCGCAATCGCCGCCGCCGCGTCCGCTGATTGCCGCTGTGTCGCGATGGCGGGCGGCCCCGGGGCCTCGACGGCGGGGCCACCAGCGATCACCGCACGGATTCCAGGAGGGCTTTGACGCGGGGCAGGCAGGTCTCGATGTCCGTCGGGGTGACCGCGCCCACGCTGAGCCTGAACCAGCCGCTTTCCTCACGCAGGCCGAAGGCCTGGAAGGGCACGACCGCCATGCCCGCGCGTTCCAGCAGCAGTTGGCCGATGTCCGCGTTGCTCGCGATTTTGCGGCCTTCAAAGCTCTTGCCGATGAGCTTGAGCTGCAGCGACAGGTAAATCGCCCCCTGGGGCTGCACGCAGTCCAGGGGAAGGCCCGATTGCTTCATCTTCATGAAGCCGGCATAGAGGGCGTTGAGCAGTGCCTGCACCTTGGCGTCCATTTCCTGCCGGAAGGCGGCAAGGGCCTGGGTGTTGCCCAGAAAGTCCGCCACCGCCACCTGCTCGGCGCGCGGAGCCCAGGCGCCCACGTGTCCCAGAAAGTCCCGCATGCGCGCCACGACCGCCGGCGCCGCCAGCACCCAACCCACGCGCACGCCCGTGCCCGCCAGCGACTTGGAAATGGCGTCGAGCGAAATCACATAGGGCGCACACTGCGGCACCAGGGCGCAGGGGTGCACATGCCTGGCTTCGCCGAATACCAGCGAGGCATAGACCTGGTCATGGAGCACGAAAAGCAGACGTTTGCCCGCCCTGGCGCGACGCTCGTTTTCCTCCACCACGCCCAGCATCAGTTCGCGCAGGACCCCGGGCTCCATCACGGTGCCCGTGGGGTTGCTGGGCGTGCAGAGGCAGAACAGGTTGGCGTCCTTGAGGTGGGGGCGGAAGTCGTCCAGGGTGGGCTGAAAGCCATGCCTTGCCTGAGTGACAACCTCGACGGCGTTGGCCTGGGCGATCCAGGAGTAGTGGTTGTTGTTCCAGCTCGGCAGGCCATAAACGACCTTGTCGCCGGGGTTGAGCACGCAGCGGTAGGTGCCGTAGAGAATGGGCCGGGCGCCCGCAGCAATCAGCACGCCCTCGACGGGGTAGCGCACGTTGAATTCGCGCGCCGCATACTCGGCCACGGATTTGCGCAGCGCCAGCACGCCATCGGAGGGGGGGTAATTGGTTTCACCGCCGGCGAGGGCACGGGCGATGCCTTCACGCAGCGCCGCAGGGATGGGGAAGAACTTCGGGTTGAAGTCGCCCACGGTCAGGTTGCAGACCTGTTTGCCCTGGGCGATCATCTCGCGTACTGCGGCGGCGATTTTGAGGATTTCGCTGCCCTTGAGTCCGCGCACGTTGTCCGAGAGAGAAGCGTCAAGCGCCTGGGTGTCGCCGAAGCTGAGTTGTGCTGTTGCCGTGGTCACGTCTTGCCTCACTGGGGACAAGGGCAATCTAGCAGTGTCGGGCAAAGCGCAAGCGATAAAGTGCTTGACGTTTATAGCGAGCGCGCCCCGGGTTCCCCTGTCTGCCTGCGGCCCCGTTGCTAGGATTGCCGCCCCCCGCAGACTTGCAGCCGCGCCTTTTTTTGGCGCGTACATTGAGGGTTCCATGCCCGCTAAGATCCTGGACGGCAAGGCCGTCGCCAAACGCATCAAGGAAAAGCTGGCCCTGGAGTTCGCCGCCCTGCGCGCAGGGGGCAGGGCCGCAAAGCTGGTCAGTTTCGCGGTGGGGGTCGATGATGGGACCACCAGTTACCGCAAGAGCCAGAAGAAGCAGGCCGAGGCCCTGGGCGTGGACTACGCCATGGTGGACCTGCCCGCCGAGGCGCCCAAAGACGCCGTCGTGGCGAAGCTGCATGAACTCAACGCGGATAAGTCGGTCACGGGCATCATTCTGCAGTTGCCGGTGCCCAAACATCTCAACGGCGAGGAGCTGGCGCGCATGATCGCGCCCGCCAAGAACATCGAAGGCATCGACGAAGTCAACCTCGGCGCCATCGTGATGAAACGTTATCTAAACCTTCCCTGCACGGCGCGTGCGGCCGTGGAGCTTGCCGCGGAAAGCGGCATCGACATGAACGGGGCCAACGCCGTCGTGATCGGGCGCAGCACCATCGTGGGAAAGCCCGCGGCACTGCTGTTGCTTGATCGCAACTGCACCGTCACGCTTTGCCACAGTCGCAGCAGGGATCTGCCTGCCATCGCGCGCCAGGCGGACATTCTGGTCACGGCCATCGGAACCCGGGCGGGCATGGTAACGGGCGACTGGATCAAGCCCGGTGCCGTGGTGGTCGATGTCGGCATCATCGACGTCGGCGAAGGCAGGATCCGCGGCGACGTGGACTTCGACTCCGCCTCGCAGGTTGCGGGTTTCCTTACCCCCGTACCCGGCGGCGTGGGGCCGGTCACCACCCAGATGCTGTACCTGAACCTGCTGGATGCGGCAAAGAAGGCCTGAACAAGCTATGCTGCCGCGCACTGGGCCACTGGTTTTCAATCACGGAGATGCCATGCGCTTTATCCTGCTGGCCCTGTTGTTGTTTGCTCCCCTGGTCCGCGCCCAGACTCAGGGTTCGCCTGCCCCTGACTTCACCATGGGCGGCCTCAGCGCCTACAGCGACGCCACCACCCGCGCCGACTGCCTGGGCAGTGTCATCGTCATCAAGATCTGGGGCATCACGTGAGCGCCCTGCCTGCGGCAGTTGCCGCACCTGCAGGAAGTGTGGGAGAAGAACAAGGCGCGCGGCTTGCGCGTGTTTGCGGTGGAAGGCGACGGTCTGACGGCGCTTGAGAACTTCGCCTTTGCGGGCGAAAACAAGTACACATTTCCGATTGTGACCGCGTCGGAGAGTTCGCTGGCGAGCTGGGACATCAAGACGATGCCCAACACGTATGTGGTGAACGCCGAGGGCCTGCTGGTGTTCAAGGGCTCCGAGGGATGGGACGGCATCGTCGAGAAGGAACTGGCCCGGCGCCCCTACACCGGCCTGAACAAGGACAAGGTCGAGAAGGACTGCGAGAAGGCGGCGGCGGCCTTTGGCAAGGGTGATTACGTCAAGGCGGCGGAGTTGGCCAAAGCAGTAGTGGAAGGCAAGCCCTCGGAGGCCGCCGTGGCCGATGCACAGATGATCATCGAGGCCTGTGCCGCCACGGAGCAGAAGCTGCGGGCGGCGGCGGACCTGGCCAAGGGCGAGAAGCGTTACGCCGATTGCCTGGAGGCCCTGGACAGGCTGGCCTCGGGCTTCAAGGGCACGGAGAGCGGCACGAAGGCTGAAGCGGAGGCCAAGGAGTTGCGCAAGGACAAGGACGTAAAGAAGGAGTTGGGCGCCTGGCAGGCCCTGCGCCAGGCCCTGGAGTCGAACAAGAAATTGAAGAAGGCCGAGAAGGTGAAGGCGCTGCGCGGCGTGCAGAAATCGCAGGAAGGCACGGAAGCCGGCGCCAAGGCCAAGGAACTGGCCACGGCCATCGAGGGCTCAAAGTACTTCCGCTGAACCGGGCGAGCCAACGGGACCGGAAACAGAGCGCCGCCCCCGGGGCGGCGCTTGTTGGTTCGGGGGTGGCGCAAGGCGTGCTACTTCTTGTTGGCGTCCTGATATTTCTTGAGGCGTTGCAGGTAGAAGTCCGTGAAGGGGTCGCCTTCGAGCCCTTCGAAATCCGTCCAGTCGGCGTGGGCTCGGTCGAGCTTTTTCTGGTCGTCGGGTGAGAGTATCCGGCCGATGGTCTGGCGGTTCTTCTTCTTGATGTCCTCCAACGCCTGGGCGTAGCTGCGGTTGTCAGCGTCGCCCGGCACGCGGGTGTTGGCGAGGTCGGCGAAGAGATTGAGCAGTCGGGCCTGTGCGCCCTCGGCGCCCATCTGCGAGGCGATGAAGGCATCAATTACCTCTTCCCCGAAGTTGCGACCCTCTGCCGTGGGCACTTCCAGCAGTTCGAGGATCTCCTTCTTGGACTTCAGAATCTCGTCCTTGACGGCCTGTTTCTCGGCCTCGCTGGCGCTGAGGCGGGCGATGGCCTGGTCGAAATTCTTGGTGGGCGCGTTGGCCGCCTGTTCCTCGGCCAGCTTCTTTGCAGCCATCTCGGCGATGCGCTGTTCGTCCACGGCGCCGCCGCCCTGGCCCTTGCGTGCTTCGTCCATGGCCTCGGTCTTTACGCTCTCGACGCGGGTCTCGACGGCCGCGATGCGCTTTTCCAGGGCGGCCTTTTCCTCGCCGGAAGCGGCCTTGGCCAGTTCAGCCTTCAATGCCGACAGCTCCTCCTGCACGCTGCGCTCTCCGGCGGCGCCCTCGCGTCCCAGGCGGGCCTCCAGCCGCGCCAGCCGCTCCTGGAGGCGGGTCTGATCGAGCCTGGCCTCCTCGCGGGCGTCACTCAGTTCGGTCTTGGTACGTGCCAACTCGGCGCGCAGGGCTTCCATTTCGCGCTGGTCGCCGCAGCCCAACGCCGCAAGCGGCAGCGCCATGGCCAGCAAGAGCAGTGGTTTCATGGGTTCTCCCCGGGGACTACTTGCCGTCTTTCTTGCGCGCCGTCTTGTTCACACGGGCCAGGTAAAGCTGGGTGAAGGGGTCGTCCTCGCCCAGTTCAAACTCCGACCAGTCCGCGTGGCAGGCATCCAGGCGCTTGCGGTCGGCGGGCGAAAGGATCTTCGCAATGGTCTCGCGATTGACTTTCTTGGATTCCTCAAGGGCTTGCAGGTAGCTGCGTTTCTTCTCGTCGCCGGGCACTTTTTCCGTGCTCAGGAACAGGATGAGTTTCTGGAACTCCTCAGCGGCACCTTCTTCCTGATCCTGCATCTTGACGAGACAATCGATGACTTCTTCGGCGGGAATGCGGCCGCCTGCCGTGGGCACCTCCAGGGTTTCCACCATCGCCTTCTTGCACTTCAGGATGGAGTCGCGGATGGCTGACTTCTCGGCGTCGCTGATATCCAGCTGGACCATGGCCTCTTCGAAGTTCTTGGTGGCCGTAACCTCCGCAGGGGAGGCCCCCTTTTCAAGTTTGGCCAGGCGGGCCTCGAGTTCAGCCAGCTTCTTCTTCAGCGCCGCCACTTCCTTTTCAAGTTCAGCCACGCGTGAGGCGTCGTCCCTGGGTTGTGTGGAGGGTGCATCGGTCTCGCCGGCGTAAACGCGACCGGGCGGACAAACGGCAACGAGAGAAAAGGCCAGCAGGGAGGTCGCAAGGCTCAGCGCTTTCATGGCAGCTCCAGTGGGTTCCCTTGATTGTTGCCGGACCGCGCATTCTGCTTTCAGATTAACGTCTTTCGGGAAGGGTTTCCGGCTTGTATTCCCGGCTGCGCAGGTTGCTGACCGTCACCTTGACCATGCGGTCACCGGCGCGCAGCCGCCGCGCCACATCCATTCCCTCGATCACGCGCCCGGCCACTACGTAGCTGCCGCTGAGGTTGAGCACGTTGGGGCCGTTGGAGGTGCATATATAGAACTGGCTGCCCTCGGTGTTGCCCTTGGGTTGCGAGCAGGCCATCGCGAAGGTCCCCATGAAGTGGTTGCGCCGGCTTACCTCGCTTTTGAGGCGGTAGCCGCCGCTGCCCGAGCCGTTGCCCTGGGGGCAGCCGCCCTGAATCACGAAATTGGGTTCGTAGCGGTGAAAGGAGAGACTGTTGTAAAAGCCCTTCTGGGTCAGGCTCACCAGGCTGGCCACGGTGTTGGGCGCGTCGTCTTCAAACAGTTCCACGACGATGCTGCCTTTCGTCGTCTCCAGAGTCAGGCGCGGGTTCTGCTTCTTTGCATCCTCGGCGATGAACTTGAGTTCCTCTTCCCACTGGCTCTGGCCCTTGGTCTGGAACTCAAGCAGTTGCCTGATGCCGGCGATCTGCTGTGCCGTCAGCCTGGCCTGCTCCGTCTCCAGAAGTTTGCGATAGATCTCCGCCGCGGCCTTCATGTCGCCCTGGGCTTCTCTGCAGCGGGCCAGCCCGATGTGGCAGCCAAAGCGCGTCACGTCATCGCCCGCGAAGTGCCCGCTCTTGAGGGCGGCTTCATATTGCGCGTAGGCTTTGTCCGCCGCGTAGTTCGTGCGCAGCAGGTACTCGGCCATGTCGATGCGCACCTGAGAGTGCACGCTGCCGCTCTTGGAAAGCCAGGGTGAATCGCACAGCACTTCCGCGGCGCGCACGCCCTCATCTTCGTAGCCGAGCTGGAACAGCGAGCGGGCATAGTCCACCAGCGGCTTGACCTCGGCGTGGCTGAAACCGGGCTCGCGCGCGGGCAGGTTCATGAGCGCCGCTTCGCGCTCGCGGTTGCCCAGCGCGGCCGCCGCGCGCGACGCGCCCACGGTGTAGCGCAGGCGCTGAAGCAGGTCGGTGTTCAGCACCGGCGAGTCCTTGATCGCATCATAGACCTTCTCGGCCGCCGATGCCTCCTGGGCGTCAATCAGCAGGGGGGCCATGTCCAGGTGCACCCGCACCCTGGTGGGCTCGTGGCCCTTGGCCATGTCGCTGGCCAGCAGCAGGTCGATATGCTTGAGGGCCTCGGGCTTGCGCTGGGCGCGAATGAGGGTGTCAATGTAATTGACATGCACGCGCAACTGGCTGGGACAGGCCTCCAGATAGTCCTTGAGCAAGCCAATGGGATCCACTCCCTCGCCGGCACCCAAACGCAGGCCCAGTTGCCAGAGCAGGAATTTGACCAGCAAAAGGTCCGGGTAGGCCTTGCCCATGGTCTTCAGCGCGGCAAAGCCCTTGACGAAGGCCTCCTGCACCTGGGCCTGGCTGGCGTTCTGGGGCACGCTGAAGGTGGCCAGCAGGGACTGGATGTCCTTGTAGATGCTGTCTTCGCGCGCGGCTATGGCGGCCAGGGGGTCCTGGGCTTCATCCTGGCGCTGGGGCAGGGTGCTGAATTTGAAGGTGAACATGCGCTCGGGCGTGATGGCGGGGTTCTGGCCGTTGACCCCTTCGGGGAAAACCTGATAGGCGGCGCTGTCACCGGCGTGGAATGCGGCGCGCCAGTGGTCGGCCGGACTGTCCGGCGTGTTGCCCGCGGTGATCAGACGGCGCAGATTGACCCAGTAGGTGGTGGTCCAGCGGTCGGAGAAGCGCACGTTGCTGGTCGCGGCAAAGCCAGGGCTCTGGGCTGAATTGACGGGCGCGCTTTCCTTGGTGTAGGTCTTCTCGTAGCGGAACACGGGCATGGCGGCCTTGGGCACCCAGACGGCGTTGGGGTAGTGCATCAGGATGCGGCCGTTGTAGCCGTCCACTGAAAGTACCAGGGCCACGGCGCTTCCGATGGAGCGGTCGCCGTCTCCCGCGTTGTAAAGCAGTTGCACCTCGGCATCGACGCGCAGATAGCCGTTCTGGCGCGAGAGCGTGAGGTAGCCCTTGCCGCGCGGATAGGGCACTTCAAAGCGCAGGCCCTCGGGCGAGACCTCGCCGGCGGGCACGGGGGGCAGCTTGACGGGTTCGCCCTTGTCGGGTTTTTCCTGGGCGATGCCGGGTTGGAGGCAGACGAAAGCGGCGGCGAGCGCGGCGAAGGCACAAAGAGCAATAAAGCGGGTCACAGGTTCCCCTGTCGTGAAGGTCAGTTGGCCCAGGCCCCAATCGGGCGGGGCTTGGTCATTAAACGTGTTTTTGGCGGACTTGCGGCATGGAAACCGGGCTTGGGCATTGCTCTTGAGTCAGGGGCAAGTCAGCGATACAGTCCCCGCCCTTGAACCACGGGAAGCTGCGCCATGGACCTCGACGAAATCAATCGCCTCATCGAGCTGATGAACAAGAACGACCTGTTGGAGGTCGAGCTGGTGGAGGATGCCAAGAAGATACGCCTCAAGAAGAAGTATGACGGGGGCATGAGGGTGGTGCCGGCCATGGCGCCCATGGCTGCTGCGGCGCCGGCGGCCCAGCAACCGGCGGCGGCCCCGGCTCAGGCCGCGCAGCCGGCCGGTACCGTTGCGATCAAGAGTCCCATGGTGGGCACGTTCTATCGCGCCGCGAACCCCGAGGCCCCGCCCTATGTTCAGGAAGGCGACAGCGTCAACAAGGACTCGACGGTGTGCATGATCGAGGCCATGAAGGTTTTCAACGAGATCAAGGCGGAAATGGAGGGCACCATCGCCGCGATCCTGGTCGAGAACGGCCAGAGCGTCGAGTACGGCCAGCCCCTGTTCCTGGTGAAGCCTGCGTAAGACCCGTGTTTCGTGTCTCGGGGTCCGGGTACTGCCCTGGGCCACGCGGCGGAACACGCAGCACGAAACGCGAACCCATGTTCTCAAAAATCCTTATCGCCAACCGGGGTGAAATCGCCCTGCGCGTCATCCGCGCCTGCCGCGAACTCGGCGTGCGCTGCGTCTGCGTCTTCTCCGAGGCTGACCGCGGCGCTCCCTACCTCGACCTCGCCGACGAAGCCATCTGCATCGGCCCCGCGCCCAGCGCCAAGAGCTACCTCGACATCTCCCGCATCATGAGCGCGGCCGAGATCTCTGACGTCGACGCCATCCACCCCGGCTACGGGTTCCTGAGCGAAAACGCCCACTTCGCCGAGGTCTGCCGCAGCTCCGGCATCGCCTTCATCGGCCCCTCGCCCGAGAGCATCCGCCTGCTGGGCAACAAGACCAGCGCCCGCGAGGTGGCCGGACGAGTCGGCGTGCCCATGCTGCCGGGCGTGAAGGAGAATGTGGACAGCGAAGAGCAGGCCATCGAGATCGCCAACAACATCGGCTACCCCGTCATCATCAAGGCGGCCGCCGGCGGCGGCGGCCGCGGCATGCGCGTGGCCCACAACGAGATTGCCCTGGTGCAGGGCTTCCTTCAGGCCAAGAGCGAGGCCGCCATCGCCTTCAAGGACGACAGCGTATACGTTGAGAAGTATCTCGAGCGCCCGCGCCACGTCGAAATCCAGATGATCGTCGATTCCCACGGGAACTTCGTCTACTGCGGCGAGCGCGACTGCTCGCTCCAGCGCCGTCACCAGAAGCTCGTTGAAGAAGCGCCCTCGCCGATCATGACGGCTGACCTGCGCCGCAAGATGGGTGAAGCCGCGCTGACGCTGGCCAAGGCCGCCAACTACGTGACGGCGGGCACCTGCGAGTTCCTGGTGGACTCGAAGAACAACTTCTACTTCATGGAAGTGAACACCCGCATCCAGGTCGAGCACCCGGTGAGCGAACTGGTCACACGCACCGATCTGATCCGCGCCCAGATTCTTGCGGCCGCCGGCGAGAAGCTGCCGTTTTCCCAGAGCGATGTCGAAGTGCGCGGCCACGCCATCGAGTGCCGCATCAACGCGGAAGATCCGGACAACGACTTCCGCCCATGCCCCGGCAAGATCACGCGGGTGTTCATCCCCGGCGGGCCGGGCGTGCGTTGGGACAGCCACATCGAGGCGGGCTACACCATTCCGTCGAATTACGACAGCATGGTGGGCAAGCTGCTGGTGTTCGCGCCGGACCGCATGCAGGCCATCACGCGCATGAAGCGCGCGTTGCAGGAGATGCGCATTGAGGGCATCAAGACCACCGTGCCCCTGCACCTGCGTATCATGAGCGACAAGCGGTTCATCGACGGCACCGTTCATACCAGTTACATAGAGAAGGAACTCTTGGCCAAGTAGACGGCCCGCGCGGGTGTGACCTTTGCACGCGCGATTTTCCGGAATTCCTGCACCCAAAAGCCCCTGCCGCGACATTGGCATGCAGAGCCCTGGAGCCCTGCCATGTCCACTGAGCACTCCGTCCCGCCCCCGGTTTCCGCCAAGCTGGAGCAGCCGTCCATCAGCCACATCCTGCTGCCGACGTCTGTGAAGCTGGATGCGCTCGAGCTGCTGGCTGAACTGCGCCATGTCATTGAAAACGGCTGTGACGCCGGCACGGCCCTGGATCTTGTCGAGGAGGTGGAGGAAGCCCTGCGCCAAGACCCGCGCGGAGCCCTGAGCGCGCCCCACGCTGACGCACCCCAGGAGCTGGAACTGGAAGACCTGCTCGACCAGTTGCTCCTCGCCTGGGGCCCTACACTGGAGCAGTGCGGTGTGGTCGTGCTGCGGCGCTACCGCGGCGTCCACAACGTTCTCGTGCGCAGGCGGCAGCTTCAGAATCTGCTTGCAGAACTGCTGCAACTGGCCTCGGTCCATTGCGGAACGGCGCAGGATCGCAGGATCCTGCGTTTCATGGTGCGCAAGGATCCCCTGGGCCGCACCGTGTTGGTGCTGGAGCACTGCGGTCTTCCGGCCCTGGACTGGCTTGCCAATCCCGTCGAAAACGTGGCCATCGGGCAGAACGCGCTGCAGAACACGCTCACCATCACGTTCCTGTAGGTCCCTGCCGCGTGTTTTCAGTTGCCGCAGAGGACGGACGCGACACAATTTGGCCATGGCGCAGGCCCACTATCAGGTCATCGCCGGCATGGATGAAGCCGGGCTCGGACCCATCTTGGGCCCCTTGACCCTGGGCTATTCGGCCTTCGCCCTGCCCCAAGCCCTGAGTGCTGACGCCCTGCTTGCGGAGAACCTCTGGCAGCGCATGGGGGGAGCCATCGGCCGCAAGCCCGGAGAGCGCAAGCAGCGGCCCGTCGTCTGTGACTCCAAACAGATCTACAACCCTTCGAGGGGTCTCAGACCCCTCGAAGAAGAACTCCTCAGCTGGGCCTGCCTGCACGGCTTCAATGTGTCCAGCTTCGAACACTTCTATGCCTCCTTCTGCCCTCTGGCCCGTGAAAGACGCGGCGCCTACGACTGGTACGCTGCAACCCTTGCGCCCTTCCCGCTCCAGGCCGGCACCGGGCGAGCCGCGCTGCGCGCCGAGGCCCTGTCGCGGGCCCTGGCGCAGGGGGGCCTGGCCCTGCGCGAACTGGGGGCTGTGCCCGTGTTCGAGGGCGAGCTCAACCGGCTCATCGGCCGCACCGACAACAAGTCCAAGGCCGAGTTCGAAGTCGTGGGACGCGTCGTCGGCGAACTCTGGCGGCGGCACCGGCACCTGGCGGTGGTCTGTGACCGTCAGGGCGGCCGCGAACGCTATGGCCGCGCGCTCAAGAGCCAGTTCCCGGAGGCCGAAGTCTCGGCCTTTGTGGAATCGACCAAGATCTCCAGTTACGAACTGGTGGTGCCGGGCGAGCGCGATGAGCCGCGCTTGTTCATCGCCTTTGTCGAAGAAGGCGACAACGACCATCTGCCCGTGGCCCTGGCCAGCATGGCGGCAAAGTACCTGCGCGAGACCATGATGCAGCTCTTCAACGACTGGTTTGTCGCCCGCCAGCCCGGGCTGGAGCGTACGGCGGGCTACTACCAGGACGGCCGCCGTTTCCTGCAGGACACCGCCGAGCTTCGCCGCAGCCTGGGCCTCGACGACGCCCGGCTGATTCGCGCGCGCTAGTGCAGCCGCTTTTGCTTCTCCCGCGTCAACGCTAAAACACAGGCGTGAGCGACCTGTCTCCCGTGCTGCGCGGCGACCGCCTGACCAAGCGCTTTGGCAGTCGCAGCGTCGTGCGCGGCATCTCTGTCAGCGTGATGCCGGGCCAGATTGTGGGACTCCTGGGTCGAAACGGCGCCGGCAAGAGCACCACGTTCAAGATGCTGGCGGGACTGCTGCCGGTGGATGGCGGAGAGGTGGAACTTGGCGGCCGCAATGTGACGGCCTTGCCCATGCACAGGCGCGCCAGGCTGGGCCTGGGCTATCTGGCCCAGGAGCCCACCATCTTTGCCCGGCTCAGCGTTGAGGACAACCTGCGCATCGTGCTCGAGGGCAGCCCCATCAGGGGCCCTGAGCGAGCCCAGAGGCTGGAGGAACTGCTGGCCGACTTCGGCCTAGCCCGCGTGCGGGGCAACCTCGCCGGCCGCTGCAGCGGCGGAGAACGTCGGCGGCTGGAGATTGCCCGTACCCTGATCAACGAGCCCAAGGTCATCCTGCTGGATGAGCCCTTCGCCGGCGTCGATCCCATCGCTGTGGAAGACCTGCGCGGGCTCGTTTCGGGGCTGGTGCGGCGCGGCATGGCCATCCTGCTGACGGACCACAACGTGCGGGAGGTTCTGCCGATGACCGACAAGAGCTACATCATCGTTGAGGGGCAGGTCATCAAGGAAGGAGCCCCGCGCGAGATCGCGGAGGATGCCGTGGTGCGTCGCGAGTATCTGGGCGAGCGTTTCAAGCTGGACGAAGACCGCATGGTGTGAACCTGGATGCCGGGCCGGCCGGGCAGCGGTGAGGGGGTCCGCGGGCCTGGCGTTTGGGCCCCGGCTGCGGCAGGGTCCGGTAATCCAAGTGCTGATGCAGCGTTACTTTGCGCACGACAATTGACAGTCTTTCGCCAAGCGGGTACGTTACGGGACTACTTGAAGTTGTGAGGCGTGTGTTTCTGTGCGTTTAGCCTGGACTACCCTCCATGCCTGACACCGATGTGGGGCACAAGGACGGCGTCATGGTCGTAAGATTTGCCGCCGCCACAGATGTAGGGATGCAGCGCAAGAACAACGAAGACGCTTCGATCGTCATCGAGGAGTCCTGTTTTTGCGCTGTGGCTGACGGCATGGGCGGCCACCTCGGCGGTGAAATCGCGTCCCACATCGCCATTGAAACGCTCCAACAGGCCTTCAAGTCGCGCAACGGCAGTTCCAACGAGCGCAAAGACGCCGAACTGCTCACCAAGTCCATCAAGAACGCCAACAAGGAAATCTACCGGCGGGGCAACTCCGATGCCGCGCTTCGCAACATGGGCACGACCATTGTTGCCGTGGTGATTTCGGGCGATTACGTCGTGTTTGCCAATGTGGGGGACAGTCGCATTTACCGCATGCGTGAAGGTGAGCTGAGCCAGATCACGGAAGACCATTCGTGGGTGGGCGAGCTGCGCAAGAAGAACCTGATTTCAGCCGAGGATGCCCGCTCACACCCGCTGAAGAACATTATCACGCGGGCCCTGGGCATGGAGCCTGCTGTGGAAGTGGACGTCAAATGGGAGAAGGTCAAGGCCGGTGACCTGTTCCTGCTTTGCAGCGACGGCCTCACGGACCTCGTGCCTGACGAGCAGATCAAGTCCATTCTTCTCAAGCATGGCAAAGAGCTTGAGGCCGCCACCAGGGACCTGGTGGCAGCGGCCAACGCGGCGGGGGGCAGCGACAACATCACAGTCAGCCTTGCCCTTGTGGAATAGCCGGTTGCGGAAGATGTCCTGTTTGGCCTCCGATTCCGTTACTTCTGCCGGAAAAGTCGAATCCTGGATGCCGGCAGCGACCTGCGGGGGGCGGTTTTTTCCCTGCGACAAGTCCCCTTCGCGGTGGTTTCATAGGCACACGAAGCGCGATGGAGTTCGCGGGCGGCGAGCAAACCTGTCCGGCGCCGGCGTTTAGCGTGGGGCCGCCCCGGGGGCCATTCGTATTTCCGGAGTTTCCGTGAATTCCAATTGAGGAATGCGGGTGGCAGTTTCGTTCAATTCAGTGTGGTGATCGCCCCGATGACGGACGTTTCGGAAGCCGAACTGCTGGCCCGTTATCAGCGGGGCGACCTTGAGGCGTTCACGCGCATCTATGAGCGCTTCAAGGCCGGCCTCTATGGCTACGCTCTGAGCCTGTGCGGCAGCGCGGCGCGGGCCCAGGACGTCACCCAGGAAGTCTGGATGAAGTTCATCGAGCGCGTGGAGAAACTGGCGCCGGACACGAGGCTGGGCGCCTATCTTTACACGGCCCTGCGCAACCGGGTGATTGACGAGGCCCGTCGGCGAAAGAGCGAGCAGAAGGCTCTGGAACATCAGGGCGGACAGGAAACGCTGGTGCTGCCGGCGGACCCCCTGACGGGTGCGGAGGAAGCGGCCCGGCTCAATGAAGCCCTGGCCGAGCTTCCCGAGGAGCAGCGCGAGACAGTTTTATTGAGGCTTTACGGCGCGTTTACGTTTGAAGAAGTGGCGGAGTTGACGGGCGCGCCGGCCAAGACCGTGATGTCGCGGTACAGGCTGGCCCTGGACAAACTCAGGGCCGCCCTGAGCGCCCGTTAGGCTCTGTCCTGTGAATCGTTTGTCGCGAGCACGTGCGAGCACGACAGATGGCGAGCTTTGGAGGCGACTTGGAGCCGGAGGCGCGGCCGAGCCACGTTGAGGACACCAGGTGCCTGAACAGGCCGCAAACAGGCCGCACAGCCCTGTGTAGCAAGGGGATTCACGGAAACAGAGCCTAGAGCAACCATGACGCAAGACGACGCATTTCTGGATAACCTGAGGCCGCCGCAGCCGCCTTCCGGCCTGGACGCCGCAATCCTGGCCCAGGCCTCGGCCAAGGCTGCGGCATTGGCCGCGGGCGGGGGTGTGCCGCCTTTTGTTTCGGGACAGAAGTCCTACGATGTTGAACCACAGCGCAAGGCAGGACCGGCCAAGGCCGGGGCGAAGGAGCCACCGATGGAACCCATTGTTTTCCCGTGCCCGGCGTGCGGCACGAAGTACAGCGTGCCCCAGCAGCATGCGGGCAAATCCACCACCTGCAAGAAGTGCGGCGCCTCGATCATGGTGCCCGTGCCGCAGGTCGCCAACCCGACCATCATCGGCGGCACCCGCACCATCCGCCGGTCGGACATCGAGGACGCGAGCTCCTCTGAGCGCGCGGCCCCCGTGGTGAAGAAGGCCACGGCGCCGGTGCCCAAACCCGGCCCCAAAAAGCCTACGGCTAACTTTGACGTGGACATGAAGGGCGGTGACTCGGTCCTGCGCAAGGAAGAGACTGTGATCTCGCACCCGCCCACGGGCGTGGGTACGAGGCCCCATCCTTCGCGCGTGCCCCCGCCGCCCGCGCGCGGCCAGGGCCGACCTGTGCCCGGGGGGCGCCCCGCGCCATTGCCCGGCCAGCCCGGCGCGAAGAAGAAGAACCCCATGCCGCTCTATCTCGGCATCGGCGGCGGCGTCATCGTTCTGATCATCATCTTGGGCGTCATCATCGGCAATTCGGGCAAGACTCCGGGCACCTCCGGCGGGGGCGGCGGCAAGGACGGCCAGACCTCCGGGGACGGGCCCAGGACCCCCGCACTGAGCGAAGACGAAAAGCTGCTGGCTCAGTTCGACACGGACCTCAAGAACGAAATCGGCCTGCAGTCGGAAGACATCAAGAACCGCTACGTGCAGGCCCGCGACAAGGCCAAGGCCGAAGGCAAGTTCAAGGACCGGTTCAAGAGCTACCAGAACCAGTTCCAGTCTCTGCTTGAAAAACGCGTGACCGGATCGAGCAGCAAGCGCGAGGTTACCGAAGTCGCCCTCATGCTGCACAACGACGGCTACCAGGTGAACGCGCTGCTGGAGAAGGCCCGCACTCTGATGGACCGTTATCGCGTCGTGCGCAAGGTTGAAAACGGCGTGGAGCGCGAGTTCAAGGTGCCCAGCGAAGCTTACATGCAGATCTGCGAAATCCTGGGCTATCGCAAGTATGAACAGCCGCCGGAGTTCGACGACTACCAGGCGTGGGCCCTCAAAGAGTGGGGCGAGTGGGCCAGGCGCCTGCGCGACATCCAGAACGATGTCGGCGGCGACGACTTCTTCAACCCCCAACAGCTCGAAGAAATCAAGGGCTACGAGGCCAAGTGCCGCGAGGCAGGCGAGGCCCTCAAGGCGCGGCACGCCAAGGACGGCTTTGCCATCAACGCGCGTGAAGCCTTCCTGCGCTTCAAGCAGGCCAACGTCAAGGGCATGAAGAAGGCGATGTTCTCACCCGATGCTCTGGGCCGCGGCAACGAAGAGTTTGAAGATGTCTGGGGATACACCTACTGGAATCCCTTCCTGGTGCTCGTCGAAAAGGCGCCGGGCCGCGACGTGGCGGACCTCGAGCGCAGTTTCGCCGTCAAGGCCAACATGCTGCGCCAGCTTGTGAGCTGGTTCCAGGAGAACCTGGTCAAGCCCTTCAACCTCCAGCGCACGGTTCCCACGGAAGGCTCCACGGTCAGCCGTAAGGCCGAACTCAAGGGCCGCAAGTTTGATACCCCCGGCCAGCTTGCGGAGGCCGAGGGCTGGGCCCTTGAAATTCTGGTGCTCAAGGACGGCCAGACCTACCAGCAGTTCCTGGAGGACTTCATGGGTGGCGGCATGCCCGGCGCCCGCGCCCACTATTACCTGCCCCTGCGCCACATCGTGACCTGGGACGACCCCAACGCCGTGGCCGGCAACGAGGAGGACTGGTCCAACGAGTCCACTCTCATGCACGAGACGTTTCACATGCTGTCGGACCACTATGCCGCCAACCCCCTCGATTGGGAGCGCGTCAACCGCCAGTGGCGTCCCAAGGAAGTCCGCCCCCGGTACTTCAACGTCATGATCCAGGAGGGCCTGACGGACTCCGTGGCCGGCTTTGCCAAGTCCGACGACACCGAGAAGGCCGAGTACAAGTTCATGCAGACCAACTTCCTGCGCCTGAACAACTGGAAGCTGGTCTACGAGAAGTATACGGGCAAGAAGAACCTCTTCCGCATCCAGGACATGCTGCGCTGCATGAACTACCCCCAGTGTGCCCAGGTCGGCTTTGAACGCATGCGCGAACTCAAGCTCAACCTTCGCGTGGACCAGAACTTCTTCGTGGCGGTGTTCTATGCCGCCTCCTGCCAGGCCAGCACCTTCCTCTTCCACTACAAGGAAAACGGCCGCCTCAAGTATCGCGACAAGTGGCTCGACTACATCAAGGCCGACTACGCCGGCGAAGTCGAGAAGAAGTCCTTCGACTCCAAGCCCTTCATCGATCACTTCAAGAAGGTGTTCGGCATCAGCAGCGACAAGGACTGGGACAAGCTTGACGAGGAGTTCGTCAAGTTCACCCTCGACCTCGAGGCCAAGAACGTCGGCAAGGACACCTCCGGCGCCCGCGTCCGTGATGACGAAGACGGTGACGGCTCGCCCAACGGTCCCCAGGGTCAGCGCAGCTTCGGCAGGAAACTCGCCCTGCCCTCGCGCGACGAGGAAGAGAGGCACGCCCTGCGCGCCGCCTAGCCCCGGTCCCGGCCTTCGCGGACGCGGAAACTCAGCGGGGCGGCCCTCAGGGCCGCCCCCGCCCGCTTCATCGCCTGCCCGCCGGAACACCAGCCGGCGGGCTGGCCTATTTCGGTTCCGCTTCCACCAGGCGGCCCGCGTTCAGCCGCGCCACGGTGTCGAGGTAGTGACGCCATTGTTCCTTGGCGTGGAGGCTGACCACTTCGATGTTCACCCGGGTAAAGGCGTTGCTGCGCTGGACCTGCTCGATCAGGGCCAGGCTCAGGGGGTCGCCGTCGGTCAGCACCAGTATGGTGTCGGCCTCGCCCCGCTCGCACAGCACACACAGCGCGGCCTTGATATCCGTGCCGCCCTTGATTTCGCTGGAAAGCAGCCAGCTCAGGGCGTTGCGCCTGGACTCCAGGTCGTTGACCACGCGCTTGTCGCCCATCATCACGCTCTCCGTGTTGAACAGTGTGATGCCGAACTTCGCCTTTTCGTTCATGCCGTCCAGGGCCGCCGCGATTTCGCAGGCCGCCACGTGAAAGCGCGGCAGGAAGCCGTCACGCACCAGCCGGTTGACCTCAGCGCGGCGCTTGAGCACGTCCGCCTTGCGGGCCTTGAAATCGGGGCGCCTGGGCTCCCGTGTGACCGGGTCGATCATGGAGATGCTGCGGTCGATGGCAAACTCGACGTTTTCGCTGTCGATCTCAAGGCCGTAGAAGCGCGCCCGTGTTTTCTTGGCCGTGCGGGTGACCTTCGCGCCTCGCAGGGTTGCGAGCTTGCCCTCGGCGGGCTTGAAGTTGGGGTTGGCTGAAAACCATTGCTCCCACTTGGCCAGGTCGTCACCGAAGTCCACGCCCGTCAGGTCCGCCAGCAGCGCCATGGCCTCGTGGAAAAGGCGGCCATCGCCCTGGCGCCTGGCCAGGGCAAAGGCCAGGGGCGCGCCTTCGGGCAGGCGCAGGGCCAGCACGTACTCAAGGGCGGCGCTGGCCACGTACCAGCAGTCGTCTGCCAGCAAGTCGAGGGCCGCCTGCTTGCACTCCGGCAACTTGCCCTTCGCGGCGGCCAGCAGTGCGGCCGAGCGCCTCTGGGGCCTTTCCTTGTCCGCCAGCCAGGCACTGAGGCGCCCCTGGAAGGCCTCCCCCCTTACGCCCGCCGCCGCAGCGGCCAAAAGCGCATGGCCTGCGAGCTTGTCGCTGTCGGAGTTCAACAGGGGCAAGAGAGCCTCGGCGGTCCTGGCCAGTTCGTCGCCTTCCAGGGCCTTGGGCGCACGCTGCAGCCAGCGCAGGCCCAGAAGAATCTCATCGGGTTCGCTGCGACCCAGGGCGCCCAACGCCAGCTTGACGTCAACGCCACAGGCGCAATAGCTGAACAGCCAGGAGAAAAGCTCCATGTCCACGCTTTTGTCGATGGTGTCCCGGGCCTCGAAAATGGCCTGATGCGACTCCTTGCGCGTCAACCTCGACAGCAGGCTGCCGAACAGGTGCGGCCGCACCCCCACGCCCAGATTCACGCGCTTCTTCGCGAACTTCAGCACTTCGCTCAGGGCGTCCGTTTCCAGCGCGCCGCCCACGGCAAAGTGGGCGGCAAAGCTCGCATCCTCAATTCCTGCCAGCTTTGACAGGCCGTCAATGCCGCGCCGGTCCCCGTGTTTGAGCAGCCCGCCCACGGCCAGACGCCGGGCGTCGGCGCTTTTTGAAATCTGGGCCACGGTGTCGAGCTGCTTGAGGCCTTCCGTGCCGCCGGCGTCAATCAGGGCGAGGGCCGCGGCGGCGGCCGAGCCGTCGTCGGTCAGGGCGACGTCCTTGAGTTCGCGCAGGGGGGCTTCAGCGCCGTAGCCGCCCAGCCAGCGCACACAGGCGGCGCGGCGCTGGGGTTCCTTGCAGCGGTTGTAGAGTTTGAGCAGGTCCTTGCCGTCCTTGGCGAGTTTATGGGCCACGAGGGCTTTGGCCGCCTCGCCGGCGGTGTCGAAGTCAGCTTCTTTTTCAACGAGTTCGAGCAGGAAATCGTCAACCGTTCGCTCGCTTTCCAGCCCCAGCTCCGTCAGCCACTCGAGGCGCTCACTCTTGGGCGCCTTGGGCCAGGCCTTCTTGATGTCCTTGAGGCGGTCCTTCAGGGCCTTGGCGTCGGCCACGGCGGCCTGTGTGCCCAGCAGCAGGCAAAGCAGCAGCGGGAAGATCCGGCCCAATGTTCTCGTCAAGGTGATCCCCTGTCTGTGTCCGGCTCTGTGCCTGCGCGCCGCAAAAGCTTACGCGCCAAGAGCGCGCCTTTCCCTGCCGAATTTCTGTAAGGGTGAGAAATGACAAGCCACCCACAGAGTGATGATGCTTGAAACTTGAAGAATCCGGTGACTCTCCCCTGGAACCGGCTTAGAATCGACATTGTCACGCTTTGCGCGAATCATACCAGCTCCATGGAGGCAGCATGTCACCTTCCGGCCGCGGCGTCGTCGCCTTTGCCCTGCTGACCCTCTCCGCCCTCTGCGGCGTTCTGGCCCTGGAGGGCCCTGAACCCCTGCAGGCCCAGAAGAAATCCGAGACCCGCGCTGAAACGGAGGCCATGGGCAAGGACTGGACACGGGCCCGGGACTTCCTTGATGAAACCCTGCGGGCCAAGCGCAAAGCCGCGAGAATGCCCCTGGCCGAGCGATGCACCGACGCCGAGTTCATCCGCCGCGCTTACCTCGACGTTCTGGGCCGCATTCCGTCGCGCGAGGAAGTGAAGACATGGCTGATCCCTGACCTCACAACGCCCGAAGGTCAGGAGTTCGCCCGCCTCAAGCCCCATCAGCGTCGCGAAAAACTGATCGAGGCCCTCCTGGCCAGCCCCGAATACGCGGAGTACTGGGCGCGCTTCTGGGCCATTACGCTGATCGGCCGTGAGGCCGACGCGACCTATCGCAACATGCTTCAGGAGTGGCTGCAGGGCCAGTTCGCCCAGAATCGCCCCTTTGACAAGTTGGTCTATGACCTCGTGACCGCCAGCGGCTCCAGCGAGAACAACAAGGCCGTCGGTTACGTCATCAGCTTTGAGAACGACCGGCCCGCACTGACCGGCATCACCAGCAAAGTCTTTCTGGGCAAACAGATCCAGTGCGCCCAGTGCCACAAGCACCCCTACGAAGAGATCACCACCGACGACTTTCTTGGAGTCCAGAACTTCTTCAGGTTCACCGACACCCGCATGACGCAGCAGGCCGAAAAAGGCCTGCCCGCCATCTACGAGGCCAGGGACCGCTCCCTCCCAGCCAATGTTGAATTGTTCAAGCGCGCCCTGACCGACGAAGGCAAGGCCGTGCTGCCCAAGTTCCTGTTTGGCGAAACCTACAAGCTGGATCCCGCCAACCCGCCCCGCAAGGCCCTGGCGGCCTGGATGACCAGCCCCGACAACGTCTACTTCCGTGAAATGACGGTCAACCGCTACATGGCGCGCTTTCTGGGTGTGGGCTTCGTCCACCCTGTGGACGACTTCAACAGCAACAACACCCCCAGCCACCCCGAAGTGCTCGACCGCATGGCCCGCGAGTTCGCCGCCAGCGGCTTCGACCTCAAGTACCTCATCCGCATGATCTGCAACAGCGAACCCTACCACCTCTCCTCCGTCCCCAGGAAAGCCGGCGCCAGATACAGTGAGGACCGGGCCACCTACAGCCGCGCCATGGTGCGCCGGCTCAGCCCCGAGCAGGTGGTGTTCTCCGTCATGCGGGCCATCGGAGCGGGAGACTTTGGCAGCCGAAACAACCGTGAGCGCCGCGACCAGACCCTGGCCTACATCCTGCAGAGCTTCAACTACGCCTACTCCGACGACGAAGGTTCCCGCGACATAGACGATTACTCGGGTTCCATTCCCCAGGCCCTGATGATGCTCAACGGCCGGCTGCTCAACGACGGTACGGACCTCGCCCAGGACAACACGCTCAAGCGCATCATTGCCGAAAGCGGCAACGACAAGCTGCGCGGCGGCCTGGACGTCTTTCTGGCCACCCTGGGCCGTCCGCCCGAGAAGTGGGAGGCGTCGCGCATGAAGAAGCACGTGGAGGGTGAAAGCGACCGCAACAGGGCCTATGAAGACATCTTCTGGGCTCTGCTCAACACGACGGAGTTCGCCACCAACCACTGATTTTTTCCGAAACCCGGCGGCTGAGGCGGGGTTCCTTGAAATCGCAACGGTCGATACGGCAAACATCGTTACCCAGTGAGGCTGAACATGGCTAACCCGCTCGTCTCCGTCAAACGCCGCGACTTCCTCCGCGCCACGGCTGCCGCCGGCGGCATCCTGGCCACCTCCCACTTCTGGTGGGGGAGCGACCTCCTGGCCCAGGGCAGCGACGACAAAAAAACCACGGCCAAGCGCGGCGGCAAGTGCAAGCAGGTCATCCTGTTGTGGATGGAGGGTGCTCCCTCGCAGCTCGATACCTTCGACCCCAAGCCCAACAGCAAGGACACCGGCTCACCCTGGAAGGTCCTGGAAACGGATACGCCCGGATTCACTCCCGTCGAGAACCTGCCGAACGTGGCGAAGATGGCCAAGGACATCTGCGTCATCCGCAGCCTCAACAGCAAGGAAGGCAACCACAGCCGCGGCAGCTATCTGCTGCACACCGGCTATATTCCCAACCCCACGCTCAAGCACCCGAGCCTGGGCAGCATCGTGAGCCACCAGCTCGGCAAGAAGGACTTCGACCTGCCCAATTTCGTGAAACTGCGCGGCGGGCCCTTTGGCGCGGGCTACCTTGGCGTGGAGAATAACCCCTTCGTCATCAGCAATCCCGGCGCGCGCATCGAGAACCTGGACTACGCCGGAGGCGTGGACAAGGCGCGCATGGACAAGCGCATGAAGCTGGTGGACGAAATGGAGAAGGACTTCGCCCGCCAGCGCGGGGCGGAAGCCGTCGAGGCCCACAAGGCCATGTACGAGAAGGCCCGCCGCCTCATGGACAGCCCGCTCAAGAGCAAGTTCTACATCGCTGACGAGCCCGATGACGTCAAGAAGGCCTATGGCAGCGGCCGCTTCGCCGAAAGCTGCATCATCGCCCGCCGCCTGATTGAGGCCGGCGTGGCCTGCGTCGAAGTCGTGCTGGGCGGATGGGACACCCACGACAACAACTTCGTGCGCACCAAGCAGCTCTGCGGCGAATTTGACCAGCCCATGGCCGCCCTGCTGGCCGATCTCAAGAAGCGCGGCCTGCTGGAAACCACCCTCGTGGTCTGGATGGGCGAGTTCGGGCGCACGCCCCGCATCAGCGCCACCGAAGGCCGCGACCACTGGCCCAATAACTTCTGCGCAGTGCTGGCCGGCGGCGGCGTGAAGGGCAACCAGGTGATCGGCGAAACCGACGAGCGCGGCATGACCATCACCAGGGAACCCGTGGGCGTGCAGGACCTGTTCTGGACCTTCGCCTCGCTCATGGGCTGGGACACGGCCAAGGAGTTCGAGGCGGGCAACCGTCCGGTGTGGCTGACGGACAAGACGGCCGGCAAGCCCATTGAAAAAGTGCTGGGCTAGCGGTCGGCTGAAACTCACCTCTTGTCAGCTTGACGGGGCGCGCATGGTTGCGGGCCCCGTCGCCCCATTGACGGCCCCCAAGGCTCGGTTAGTCTTGCGCCTGCCTCGACGGGTGTGGCCGCCGGGGCACGATGCGACGGTGGGCGTTGCCACCGCGCCAGATAAATGAAGAGGCCAACCTTCCCGTGACGCATGGCGTCACGCCACAGGCCTGCTGGGCCTGTTTTCGTTGACGAGCCGCGCGCGTAAGCAAGCGGTCCGATGGCGCCCGCCTTTCCGGACCGCACATTGACGTTCGCGGTTCGTTGCGGCCTCGAAAGGACTCCCATGATTTCCGTGAAACTTCCGGACGGCTCTCCCCGTGAACTCAAGGATGGCGCCTCCGCCGCCGACCTCGCCACGGCCATCGGCTCGCGGCTGGCCAAGGACGCCGTGGCCGCCAAGGTGGACGGCAAGGTCGTGGACCTCGCCTTGCCCCTGCCCAACGGCGCCACGGTCCAGATTCTGACCAAGAAGGACAAAGAAGCCCTGGAGGTGCTGCGCCACAGCGCGGCGCACATGATGGCCGACGCCATCTTGCGCATCTTCCCCAAGGCGCAGCTCACCATCGGCCCCGTGGTGGAAGACGGCTTCTACTACGACATCTTCCTGCCTGAGGGCAAGATCACCGTCGAGGACTTCCCGAAGATCGAAGGCGAAATGGCCAAGATCGCCAAGGAGGGGTTTGTCTTCCAGCGCTGCGTGGCCCGCTACGACGAAGCCAACGAGTTCTACGCCCGCTACAAGGCCATCGACGGCGGACACAACAAGTTCAAACAGGAACTCGTAGACGGCATCGCCCGGCGCGGCGAGGAGCTGACCTTCTACAAGCACGGCGACTTCATCGACCTGTGCCGCGGCCCCCACGTGCCCTCCACGGCCTGGCTCAAGAACGTGAAGCTGACCAAGGTCAGCGGCAGTTACTGGCGGGCCGACGCAAGCCGCGAGCAGCTTGTGCGCGTCTACGGCACGGCCTTCTTTTCGAAGGAAGAGCTTGACGAGTACTTCCGTGTGCTGGAAGAGGCCAAGAAGCGCGACCACCGCGTGCTGGGCGAGCAGCTCGAACTGTTCATGTTCAACGAAGAGGCCCCGGGCTTTCCGTTCTATCTGCCCAAGGGGGCGGCTTTGTGGAACAACCTGGCCAACTATGCGCGCAACAAGCTCAGGAAGCGCGGCTATCAGGAAGTGAAGGGCCCCATCGTGCTGGCGGAAAGCCTCTGGCACAAGAGCGGGCACTACGCGAACTACCTTGAGAACATGTTCTTCACCAAGATGAAGATGTTCGACGAGAAGAAGCCCGATGCTGTGGTGGAGGTCGAGGAAGAGCGGCCCATGGCCATCAAGCCCATGAACTGCCCCGGCCACTGCATGATCTTCAAGCACAAGCTGCGCTCGCACAATGAAATGCCGCTGCGCTACAGCGAACTGGGGCTGGTGCACCGCCGCGAGCTGTCCGGCGTGCGCCACGGCCTGTTCCGTGTGCAGGCGTTCACGCAGGACGACGCCCACCACTTTGTCACGCCGGACCAGATCGTGGGCGAAGTCAACATGCTCATCGACTACTTCAAGGAGGTCTACGCCGACTTCAACATCAGCGAGTACCACATGGAACTGAGCACACGACCGGCCAAGCGCGTAGGCAGCGAGGAAATGTGGGACCGCGCCGAAAGCGCGCTCAAACAGGCGCTGGAATCCGGCGGCTACAACTACAAGCTCAACCCCGGCGATGGCGCCTTCTACGGGCCCAAGATCGACTTCCACATCAAGGACACGCTCAAGCGCACCTGGCAGTGCGGCACGATCCAGCTCGACTTCTCCATGCCCGCCCGCTTTGAGCTGGAGTATGTCGGCGCAGACGGCCAGCGGCACACGCCCGTGATGATCCATCGCGCGGGCCTGGGCTCTCTGGAACGCTTCATGGGCATGATCATCGAACACTACGCGGGCGCCTTTCCGCTCTGGCTGGCGCCCGTGCAGGTGTGGGTGATTCCCGTGAGCGAGAAGTTCGCGGACTATGCCCGCGAGGTCCACGGCAAGCTGCTGGACTTCGGCTTGCGCGCTGAATGCAACCTGAAGGATGACCGCCTCGGCTACAAGATCCGCGAGGCCAGCCTGCAGAAGATTCCCTACGTGATCGTGCTCGGCGACAAGGAGCAGGCCGCAGGCTCCATCAATGTTCGCTCGCGTGACAAGGGCGAACTCGGCGAGATGACCCTCGACAGGTTCTTCAGCCAGCTTGAGTGCTGGCAGAAGTAAACCCAGCCGCAGGCGGTGTTTTCGGGGGCGGTGTTGACCGCCCCCGTTTTCATGTTCGCCGCCTGCGTCGGCGGTCTTGGGAACGGTGCAGCATGCGGATGCGATGCTGGCCGCGGGCGGCAGCCGCGGCCGCAATCCCAATGATCTAACGCCCCTTGGGCTTGCGTGCTGAGGCCTTGGAGCGCGTGACCCGCTTCTTGGCGGTCTTGGCGTCGCGGATGGTGCGGGATTTCTTCAGCTTGAAGTCTTTGCGTCCGACGTTGGCCATTTTCATTCCCTTTCCATTCAGACAGAGGCCAGCACCGCCGCGGCCACTTCCTGGGCCTGGGCGTTCGTCATTTCCGGATACATCGGCAGGCTGATGACGCTGCGCGCCAGCCGCTCGGCCACTTTCAGGCTGCCTTCGCCCTGGCCCAGGTGAGCAAAGCATTCCTGACGGTGCAGGGGCACAGGGTAGTAGATCATGTTCCCGATGCCCTTCTCGTTGAGTTTCACGATCAGCTCGTCGCGGGCCTTGGCATTTGCGCCATCTCCCACCTGCAGCGTGTACTGGTGGTAGATGTGCGTGTTGCCCCTGGCCGTGACGGGCGTCTTGAGTTTCGGATGGCCGGCCAGCTTCGCATCATAGAGGTGTGCGATTTCCGCGCGCCGTGCATTCCAGGCATCCAGATGCCGCAACTTTACCCGCAGCACCGCGGCCTGCAGGGCGTCCAGCCGGCCGCACATGCCCACGACCTTGTTGTAATACCGCGGCCGTTCGCCGTGGGTATGCAGGAGCTTGATCGTGTCGGCCAGGGTGTCGTCATTGGTAGCCACCATGCCGCCGTCGCCCGCGCCGCCGAGGTTCTTGGTGGGGTAGAAGCTGTAAATCGTCATCTGGCTGACCTGCCCGGCCTTCTTGCCGTGGCGCGTGGCGCCGAAGGCCTGTGCCGCGTCTTCGATGACGACCAGCTTGCGCTTGTCGGCCAGTTCCCTGACGCCCTCGAGGTCAGCGCACTGGCCATAGAGGTCCACGGGCATGATGGCCCGGGTCTTGGCCGTGATGCGGCGCTGGGCGTCCGCAAGGTCGATGTTGAAGGTGTCGGGCTCGACGTCGCAGAACACGGGCCTGGCCCCCAGGCGGGCCACGGCGCCGGCCGTCGCGAAATAGGTGAACGCGGGCACGATGACTTCGTCGCCGGGCTTGATGCCCGCGGCCCAGAGGCAGAGCAGCAGGGCGTCAGAACCTGAGTTCACGCCGATGGCGTGTTTGACCCCCAGATAAGCCGCGGCCTCTTTCTCGAAACCCTCGACGATGGGTCCCAGAATGAAGCTCTGGTTGGCAAACACTTCGGCGACGGCGGCGTCGATTTCTGGCTTGATGGATGCGTACTGCGCCTTGAGGTTCATCACGGGAACGGGCATGGCCGGGCTCGCTGGAAAGCGGCACTATCGCAATAAGGGCTTCCGGGTCAAGCCGCGCGGGTGCCGTCACTCCGTCAGACCGGCGCGGGCATCAAGGATGTCACGAACCCGGCGAGTCAGGGCGGCGTGGGTGAACGGCTTGTGCATGAACTCGACATGGGCGTCGAGTTCGCCCTGGTGGACGATGGCGTTCTCCGTGTAGCCCGATATGTAGAGCACAGCCAGCCGCGGGCGCGACGCCATGAGCGCGTCGGCGAGTTTTCGGCCACCCATGCGCGGCATGACCACGTCGGTCAGAAGCAGGTGAATGGGCTGGCTGATGTCAGCCGCGCGGGTGAGGGCTTCTTCCCCATTGGAGGCTTCCAGCACGGTGTAGCCCAGGGAAGACAGCGTGTCCACGATGAGCCGGCGGATCATGGGCTCGTCTTCCACGACCAAGATGGTCTCGGTGCCGCCCCGGGTCTTGTCGATGTTGTCGGAGATGTGGCGGGTGCTGGCCGGCATGGCAGTGCGCGGCAGGTAGATCCTGAACATGCTGCCCCGGCCGGGTTCGCTGTAAACGGCGATGTGGCCTTCTGCCTGCTTGACGATGCCGAACACGGTGGCCAGGCCCAGACCCGTGCCCTTGCCCAGCTCTTTGGTGGTGAAGAACGGCTCAAAGAGGTGAGATTTGACCTCGTCGGACATGCCCGAGCCGGTGTCCGTTACGGAGAGCACGACGTATTCACCGGGGCGCAGGTCCGGCCGGCTGGCGCAGTACTGTTCATCCAGGGCTGCGTTGCCCGTCTCGAGCACGAGTTTGCCGCCGTGGGGCATGGCGTCGCGCGCGTTGACAGCCAGGTTGAGCAGGACCTGCTCGATCTGGGTGGGGTCAACACGAACAAGCCAGAGTCCCCGGGCGGGCAACGTGACGATTTCGATGTTTTCCTGAAGCAGGCGGCGCAGCATTTTGTCCATGGATGAGAGCACGTCGTTCAGGCAGATCACCTTGGGCTCGATGATCTGTTTGCGCGCAAAGGCAAGGAGCTGCTGTGTCAGCGCCGCAGCGCGGTCGGCCGCCTGCCGCACATGGGCCAGATGCCTGTAAGCCGGCGAGTCCGGGGCGCTTGCCTTCTGGGCCAGCTCCGTGTAGCCGAGAATGGCCGTCAACAGGTTGTTGAAGTCGTGAGCGACCCCGCCGGCAAGGCGGCCGATGCCCTCCATCTTCTGGGCCTGATGCAGTTGTTGCTGCAGACGCGCCTTCTCACTCACGTCCTGCGCGGTGCCGCGCATGCGGACGGGCTTGCCGTCTTCATCGCGCAGGACCTCGCCCTGGACAAGCACATGGATGGGCCGGCCGTCGGGACGGTTGAAGCGGTACTCCAGCGCAAAGGGTTTGACGCCCTGAAGGCTTTCCCTGAAAGCCTGTCGAAGGGCTTCCCGGTCCTGGGGAAGCACCATCTGCATGAACTGTTCCGTGCGGGGCGGCCCGGCCTCCGTGGGCAGCCCATAGACATGAAACGCCTCGTCGGACCACTCGAGCGAGTCATCCGTGATGTTCCAGTCCCAGGTGCCCAGCCTGGCCACCTTCTCGGCCATGCGCAGGCGGGCCTCACTGCGGGCCCGGGTTTCGTCCAGTTTGCGGCGTTCAGCATCGACGGAGTCAAGCCGCAGCGCCGTATGCCACACCACGAACGAGACAATGCCGACTCCTGTGGTGATCAGAAAGGCGATGCCGAAGCCCGTTCCGAAGAGCCCATAGACCTGTCCGAAGTGGCGCAGAATTCCGAGCGTGATGGGCACCAGCACGGCTGCCGGAAGCAGCCTGCGGGCGGCCTGTCCGCCCGGCGTGTCGCGATGCAGAAGGGCCATCAGCCCGGTCTCCCGGCCTGAGCAGAAGACTCCCCAGGAGGCCACCAGAAAACAGATGGCTTCCAGCAACCCGAGTTGTCCGATCACCAGGGGCGCGTCAGATGGGGTTTGGATGAAAAGGAAAGTCAGCGATACCACGAGAAAGGACAACACAGCCATCAGGGCCAGCCCCTGCCCCAGGCGCAATCCCCGGCGCGACTTGACCAGCAGCAACGCAAGGGCCACGCCCATGATGCCCAGCCACTCCAGCCAGCGCAGGGACTCAGGCCCGCCCGGGCCCGGAAGGACGGGCGTGGAGGACCAGAGCAGGGAAGCCAGTCCCGTCAGCACCGCCGACCATGCCGCGGCGCGCCCGGCCTTCAGCGCAAGGGGAGTGGCCGAAGAGCAGAGCAGAAGGGCCGAGCCCAGCAGGATCATGGCCACAGCCGAGGCCGCGCTCATGGGCGGGAGGTCAGCGATTTCTCCGGCGAAGTTCGGGCGGTTGGCCAGGGTGCCGCCCAGCGAGATGCCGCCCGCGACAAGCAGCAGGCCGCCGGCGAGCCGGGGACAGAGGTCCATGCCGCTGCGAAACCAGGCGAGATGCGACGGAATCGAGGGCAAGGAAAACTTCCGATAAGTGGATAAGGAAGTAGATAGTGGCTGTGCGCTTGGTTTCCAAACTGGGGGAGAGGAACGCGGAGAGTTTTCATCTTATGAAAATACGCTCATAACAGCAACTTGAGCGTGCATCGGTCATGGCCTCTGCTGTCGCCGGATGGTCGGGTCGGGGGTCCAGGCGCGCGGACTAAAGACCCTTGCGCAACGTGATGGCGTGGGACGTGTAGCCCAGTTTTTCGTAGAGCCTGCGCGCCGCGGCGTTGTGGGCCATGACCTGCAGGCCCAGGAAGGTAAAGCCCCGAGCGCGCAAAAAGTTGTGCGCCGCAGCCAGCATGGCCTGGGCGAGGCCGCGGCGGCGGAACTCCGGCATGACGGAAATGTCAAAGATCCACGGTTCGTCCGCGCGCGTGAAGAAATCCGTCTGCATGCCGATCCAGCAGTGGCCGGCATAACGGCCGTTGACCTCCGCCACGAGCACGGTGTTGCGTGTTCCGTCATGGGGCGCGTAGCGCTCAAGCAGCCAGCGGTGGTGGCGCCGGAAGAACTCTTCGTCAACGGTCTCGCGCGGCGGAATGGAGTCGCGGAACGTGCGGTAGTTGAGCGCAACGAAGGCTCTTTCGTCGCGGGCGTGCTCATAGAGCCGGATCTGGAAGGCGTCGCTCAAGGGCCGCGAGACTAATCGCGGGCAGGCCGCGCGTAAAGCAACCGGCAGTTTTCGCTTTACGCGAGAGCCCCGGCTTCCTTGCCTCTTGCCATGGAATCTGCCCGGAATCTGCTGCTGCTGATTGTGCCCGGCCTTTCGGTGCGACTGCTGCAGAACTATCGCCGCCAGACCAGTTATCTGTCCATGCTCGGCCGCGAGGGCTTCATGACGCCCGTGGTGCCGATCTTCCCCGCCATCTATCCCGCGCTGGAAGCCACCTACCTCACGGGCATGCTGCCGGCCATGCACGGCATCTCCAGCGACTCGCAGGTGGACCTCGTCGCCCGCGGGTTGCGCGAAAACCGCCAGGTGGCAGACCCAGCCAAGGGCTGGATCGAAGACCGACTCACACTCTGGCACCGCGCGCGCCGGCGCCGGCCGGAACTTGCCGTGGCCTCCCTGGGGGAACTGCCCACCGGCGTGCGCGAGCAGGGCTCCATCATGCGGCGCGTGCGGGAGGCCGGGGAATCGCTGCTCATCGCCTATCAGGAGAGCGTTGTGGGAGTGCCCCTGGTGGACGGCAACAGGTTCAGTCGGGCCATGGCGCCGACCATGGAAAGCTTCGACGCTGACTGCTTCCGCCTCGCCCAGGCCTGCAAGGCCGCCGGCCGCGCGTTTTGCGTGATCGGCGCCAGTGCCCTGACGCCCGTGAGCCGCTGTCTCGACCTGGGCCGCGAAGTCTTCGGACGCGAGGCGCCCCAGAGCGTGCTGTTTGCCCGCTCCTACTCGCAGATCCAGCACATCTACGCCGCGCCGCAGGAGGTGCCCGATCTGCTCCAGCGCCTGCGCGCCCTGGATTGCCTTGAGCGCGTGCTGACGGGCGACGATCTGGAGGAGTTCGCATTGAATCACCCCACCGCGGGCAACATCGTGGCTGTGGCGCGGCGCGACATCGGGTTCTGGCCCGGCGAAAGCCTGGATCGCTTCAAGCCGCCCATGCGGCCGCCCTCATGCAGCCACGGCCACGTGGCCGAGGACCCCCTCGATCGACCCGTGATGATCGGCGTGGGATTTGAACAGTCCAAGGCCCTGATCGGCGCCTGCGAGGTTGCCGGAATCCTCGATCGCGTGCTCACGGGCGTGGCCGTCAACGACAAGGCCTGACATGACACGCTGGCTTTCACTCCTGCTGGTACTGGGCCTGGCGTCCTGCGCCTCGACACCTCCGCCACTGGCCACGGTGGCCCGAGAGCCCCTGGGGCTCATGCCGCTGAGAAACCTCGCCGGCGTGCCCCTGAAGGTGCCGGCCATCTACTTCGGCGACGCTCTGGGCACCGCCGAAGCGCTCGAAGTGGAGAAGCTTGACCTGATGCAGTTGGGGCGTGCCGCCCTGCTGGCCCGGTTGCGCGAGCGCGGCTATGCCATCGACCTCGTAGAGGAGCCCGGGATGCGGGTTACGCTGCACGGGGCCATCACGCGCTTTGACCTCGATGCACTGAAGGAAACGGGCCGCATCACGCTGGGTTTGGTTGTCATGGTGGTCAACGCCGCGGGCGCCGAGGTGGGGCAGGCGGCGGTGGAACGCGAGTTCCAGCTCATGGCCCGCGCGCCCAACGAAGGCGGCGCCCTGGGCGAGGCACGCTTCATCGAGGCGCGGCTCAAAGCCTACGTGGAAGCGCTGGCGCAGGAAGCCGTGGACCTGCTGGACGGCCGCTGACTGGCCGGTCCTGAACTGCCCACTTGCAGGTTGGCCAACGGGAGAGATAAGGGCCCCATGGGCTCTGCCAGACAGCGATTTGACGACCTTGCCGGCGCGCTCAACTTTGGCGCTGCGCAGACGGCCAGCATCCGTGAAAGCCTGAACCTGCTGCTGCCGCGCCTGGGCGAACTGGTAGGGAGCTTTGACGCCGCGCTGAAGTGCCCGGCCGGGGCCCGGTTGTTTGCAGGCCTGGAGGGCGAGAGGCGCGACCAGCTTCAGAGCCTGATGGCGAGCTTCATCCTGCGGACGGTGAATTGCAACTTCGACGAGGCCTATTGCGACTATGCCGTCGAAGTGTCGGGGGGCGGGCAGGTTCCGCCCGGCTTTTTTGCTCTGGGGCTGTCTCTGGCGCAGGACTTCGTGTGCGGCGCGCTTCCCGCCGTCGAAAGGGACAGCGCGAAACTGAGCGCCATGCTCACGGCCTGGAACCGGCTGCTGGCCGTGCTGAAGGAGCTCACACGCCCATGACCCCCGAGGCTACGGCACGGGAGTTCGTTCAACGCCTGCGGCGCTGCGCCGACCGGGCCCGTATGGCGGCGACGTTGAGCTACTATCCTTCGGCCCAGGAGAACCTGGGTGTCTCCACGCCCCGCATGCGCGCACTGGTGCGCGAGTACAGGCCGCGCCTGAAGGCCCAAAGCCCGGGGCAGGTACTTGCCCTGGTCCGCGCGATCCTCGATCAGAATACCCTTGAAGGCCGGCAGGCCGCCTATGAGCTGCTGGCGGGGCACAGGCCCGCCATGGCCTCCCTCAAGGCCCGGGATGTCCGGCAACTGGGCCGGGGGATCGACAACTGGGCCAGTGTGGACGGCTTCTGCTGCACGATTGCCGGCCAGGCCTGGCGCAACGGCGTTTTGAGTGATCGCGAACTGGAACGCTGGTCCCGCAGCCGGAGCCGCTGGTGGCGGCGGGCCGCGCTTGTGGCCACGGTGCCGTTGAACGTCAAAAGCCGCGGGGGCAAGGGCGACAGCGCACGCACTTTGGCGCAGTGCGAACGACTCGCCGGCGATCACGATGACATGGTGGCCAAGGCCTTGAGCTGGGCCCTGCGCGAGCTCATCCGCTGGGATCGCAAGGGAGTCGAGGCCTTTCTGGCGCGGCACGACAAAAGGCTTGCGCGCCGCGTGGTGAGGGAGGTGAAGCGCAAGCTCGAAACGGGCCGTAAGTCCGGGTGAGGATGAGGACCGGCTGTTTCTGGGGATCGGGATTCCGCTTGAGCATCCGCCCCCTGACTTCCACAATATTTCTAACTCGGCGATGATTTGGTATAGACTCGGCGGCCGTGACATTAGCTGCGCCCTGAATGCTGGCCGGCCGACACGTGTGATTTACTGCTCGTTTATGCTTGATTTTTGGCGACAGTTGAGGACTTTCCTTGCAGTGGGACACTCATAGTGCACATACTGCACAAAGCAAAGTGAAACAGTTTGGCGTTGAATAGTTCGGTATTTTCGAGTGCAGGATTCCATTCCGATACCTCATGCTCAAGCCGCGTCGCCGCTCGGGGGCTGAAGGGCGACAATCTCTCAGGGAGAAGGCCAGTGTCCACGAACGTCGCAGTTCTCTCCAGTACCCGGCACATCATCGCGACGCATCGCAGCCTGGCGCGACTCGTTCAATACGGGCAGGAATTCGCCGCGGGTGAAGTGGCGCAGGGTCGGCGCGTGATCTGGGCGCCCTGCCACGCCCTTGGCCGCTCTCTCAGCCTGAGAAGCTGGATCATCGAACAGGCCAACGAACTTCTCGGCGCCTCCTCTTCCGTGGATGCCCCGACGCTGCTGTCCGGCGCGGCTGACTGCGTCGTGATCGCCGATCCGGGCGTGGCCGACCGCGAGAGCCTGCGCTGGCTTTCCGACATGCTGGCCTGCGCCGAGGAAGTCAAGGGCGTAACGGCGGCTCCGCCGCTGCCGCGCCTGGTGGTGCTGCTGCCGTTGCGCGTCAGCGGTGCGGACGCGGTGCACGATTTTACGAACCAGTTGATTTCCCTGGGAAGCGAGGACGCCAAGCTGGTGGGGCGCGAGGCCGACTTGTCAACCATCGAGATTGACGGCCTGCTGCGCGCCATGCCTCTGCGCAACCACGTGTTCCAGGCGGCCGTGAGTCTGGCTCCTTTGCCCCTGTCACGCGAGGAGTACCACGAATTGATGGAGGAGGCCTCGGCCTCCCAGGCGGAGTTCGACGCCCTGTTCGGTTCGCCGCTTTATGCCGAAGTTTCGGGGTATCTCGTGCCGACCTCCACCGAAGTGCGCGAGCGCCTGCGCGCCAATCTCCCCCCGGAGGCGCTGACGCGTGGCGCAAAGCTGCTGCTTGAGGTCTGCCGCAGTCGCCTCGAGGCCCTGCCCGACGCCGCCATCGAACTTCATGCCCGCGCCGGAGACCAGAAGCAGGCGGCGCGTCTGGCCAAGCGCCGCGTCAATGACCACGAACTTGCGGGGCGCTTCTCCGAGGCGTTGCGCGTGCTGCGCCTGGGGCGCGAACTGGGTTTTGCCATCGACAGCGCCACGCCGGAAATCGACGAGGCCCGCACGGCTGGCTTCATGGCTGAAGTCGGTGATTTCGCGGCTGCGCGGGAAATCGTCAAACCGCTGATCCGGCGCCGCAACCTCTATCGCAATTCGGAGTTTGTCGAGTCCCTTGCCCTGGCCATGCGCGCCCTGGCCATGAAGGACAACTTCGAGCCCCGCATGGCCGACAGCCTGCTGCGCCGCGCCATCCGCCTCAACCGCGGCGACCTCGACAGCAAGGTGAGGCTTACCGTGCTGCGTGTTTCGCTGCTGCGCTCGGGTGCCTTTGGCCTGGATGAGCGGGCAGACTGGCTTTTGACCCACGTCAACCAGGAAACCCTAAGCAAGGTCAGCGCTGCCACCCAGGCTCTGTATCTGCTCGAAACCGGACGGCAACTTGCCCAGGACGGCATGTACAAGCGCGCCTACAAGCGCCTGCGCCGCATGATTTCGCTCGCGGGTTCCGACCAGCAGCTGGCCTCGGCCCTCCTGCTCATGTCCCGCTGCCGCCTGCACTTCGCCGACACCGAAGGTGCTACGCGCTTTGCCGCCGGCTCCATTCAGTATGGCCTGCGCAGCGCCACACTCAGCCTGGTGCGGGAGGCCGCGGCCCTGCTGCGCAACGCAGGCCAGCAGGCCCAGGCCGAGATCAAGCCTCGGCGACGCGACAAGGTCAAACCGCGCCTGGCACAGGTCGATGTGCCGACGCGCGTGGTGGCGCCGCCGGAACAGATGTTTGACATTCTCCAGCGCCGCTTCGGTGTGCTGCGCTGGGCCCGGCGCCGTGCCGGCAAAGTCGAGTCATACGGGTCGACCAATCCGCCCGTGGCCGACAGCACGGCCGTGTATGAAGAGGTCGAAGGCCAGGTCAAGCGCGTCTCCAAGGATGGCGGCGGCAGCGGCGTACGTGCTGTGGTTCTGCTTCGCCATGGCGGCGATGACCTCGTGCATCTCTCGGCCGATGCTCCTTCAGACGTCACCGACGAAAGCATCGTGCGCTTCCTTCTCGGCGACCGCGATACCACCCCGCTTATGGATACGGGCACGCCCTCGCGCAAAAACGTAGTCGATGAGTACATGCGGCGCGCCACCAGCCAGCCCGCCAAGCGCGGCTTGCACAAGGCCATCGAAACGCTTTTCAACAAGGACCTGTTGCTCTACCTTGAGGACCAGGGCTTCACCAAGGAGGACATGGCCGCCCACCTTGGAGTCAGCCGCGCCACGCTGTATCGCATGTATGCCCGGGCCGGATTGAACTAAAGCAAGGTCTGCAATAGGTTTGCATCGTTTTCAATGGTCCTGAGAAACTCGCGATTTGATGTTTGAAGTGCGAAATTGCGGTATTTGCACAAGTGACACCAGGTGCCACTGGCCTGGAGGGAACTCCGTGCTAGCATTGCCGCCTCTGAATTTCGGAGTGGAACATGCCTGTTGTGACCGTGCAGAACGAAGCCCTGCAGTTTGAAGTGGAGGCCAACGCCAATCTGCTGGAGGCGCTCAAGAAGAACGGCTGCTCGCCCTACGGTCTGATGAGCAAGTTCGCGCCCTTCCTTTTCAAGGGCGCCGACGACGTGCTGGTCATTGAGGGTCGCCGAAACCTCTCGGAGCCGACCGAGAAGGAAAAGACCATCCTGGGCCCGCGCCTGGACGAGAACTTCCGCCTCGCCGGCGAAACCCTGGTCAACGGCGACATCGAGATTCACACGGCAGCCCGCATCAAGGTCTGACCCGTCTTGCGTATGCTGGGCCCTGCGTCGTCGATGGCAGCCGCAAGTATTTGCGGCTGCCTGCTTTGGAGGCGACAATTTCTGCCCTCAAAGCATGCAATGGCCGTAAGCAAAGGGGCTTCTCCCACACTAGATTGGGTCCGCCCATAAGGGTGGCATTACGTCATTCGGAGACGAATTCTATGAAGACGCTGGCATGGGCATTTCTCCTGGCCGCGCTGAGTCTGGCTGCGCCCCTGAGTGCGCAGCTCAAGGGCAAGCCGGCGCCGGATTTCTCGGCGGGTGAAAGTTTGACGGCAAGGCAGGACCACCGCACCCTCGCGGACTGCAAGGCTGAGGTCGTCCTGATCAAACTGTGGGGCATCAAGTGACCGCCCTGTGTGAAGGCGTTGCCTTCACTCCAGGGTCTCTGGAACGAATACGGAGGTAAGGGTCTCAACATGTTTCTGCTTGAGTCCCAGGGCACCGAGGAAGGCGCCCTGAAGAAGTTCCTTTCGGACCGCGGCATCACGGCGCCGGTTTACAAGGGCGGCCTGAGCGGCTACGACGGTGATAACGGCCTGCCTTTCACCTACGTGATCGGCGTGGACGGCACGGTGGTGTTCGAGGGTCGCGGAGACTACCACTCGGTGGTCAAGAGCGAGATGGCCAAGATCAAGTACCCCGGCCTGGGCAAGCTGGAAGTGGCCAAGGGCCTTGAGAAGGCCGCCATGAGCTTTGTCGAGAAGCAGTTCGCCAAGGCCATCGAAGACTGCAACAAGGTGATCGAGAAGGGCAAGGACGAAGCGGCGGTCGAAGACGCGAAGTTCATCATTGATCGCTGCAACGCCGAGGGCGCGAAGATTCGCGCCAACGTGGACAAGGCCAAGGAAGAAAAGCGCTACCTCGACGCGTTTGCCGGCCTTGAAACCCTGGCCGTCGGCTTCAAGGGTATGGAGCTGGGCGATGCGGCTGCGGCTGAACTCAAGGAGCTGAAGAAGGACAAGGAAGTCAAGCGCGAGGTGGATGCCGCGACCGCCCTGCAGCGACTGATCGAAAGCCAGAAGACGGTCAAGAGCAAGACGGACCGGGCCAAACAGCTGCGCGACTTTGCCAAGAAGAACGACGGCACCCGCGCGGCTGAAGACGCCAAGACGCTGGCCGATCAGATTGAGGCGGGTTAGTTTCCTGCCCCAGCCTGGCTTCTGGGCGCCCCGGTTCGCCGGGGCGCCTTGCTTTGCCGGCCTGTGCCATTTTGCAAAAAGTTGAATAACAGGCTATTGTGGCGTGTTCGTAAGACCTTGAAGCGTTGAAGCTTCTAGCGATGTTTCACCAGGAGAAACCATGTCCACGATGGTCCAACGCAGTCTCAACCTCGTCCTCGCCCTGGCCTTGGGCTCGCTCGTCGTGGCCGGCTGCACGCTGGCTTCCGAGAATCCCGAGTCTGGCTACGGCACAGACGCCTCGGGCAACGAAACCTACAAAGGCCACAACGTTTCCAAGTACCATCCGCGCCGCGCTTCGAGCGAGGAACCGGAGACGCCCAAATCCGGCGGCGGTGAGGTGTGCCCCCTGCCGCCCACGGCCGAAAAGGACGTGCTCCAGAAGTTCAAGGTGGGCGACCTGTTTCCTGACTTCGTCCTCAAGGACGTCGTCAGCGGCAAGGAAGTCAAACGCAGCGAGCACGGCAAGGGCCACTATCAGATGATATTGATGTGGGCCTCCTGGTGTCCCTACTGCCGCACCGCGCAGGAGAAGTCGGCCAAACCCATCTTCGAGGAATTGAACAAGGACGGAAAGACCCGCCTGGATGTCATTGGCGTGGGGGTCAACTTCCTGGACGACACTCCGGCGGCCCAGAAGACCTTCATCCAGAGCAACAGGATTCCGTGGACCTGCGTGTTTGACCAGGACGCCCAGGTGAAGGACGGCATCGGCAGCGACTTCATTCCGGCGGTGATTCTGCTTGATGAAAGCGGCAAGATTGTCACTTACGGCTACTACATGGACGACTACGCCCGTAAGCTCAACAACTACCTGCGCGACGCCTGCGAGTTCAAGGACAGGAACCCTGGAAAGTAGCAGACGCCGTCGGACGCCTTGGCGTGATGCAGCCCGGGCCAAGCCGATGATCGAAGATTGGCCACCGAGACATGCCTGAAGCAGATCCCATCCTCGCCGAACACAAGACGCTGGGCCCCTACACCCTGATCAGGAAACTGGGCGAAGGCGGCATGGGAGGTGTTTATCTGGGCCGCCACAACGTGCTGCACGTCGAGCACGCCATCAAGATCATCCGGCCCCGCATGGCAGCCGACCCGCAGCTTGTCGAGCGCTTTCTGCGCGAGGCCCGCCACGCGGCGAGGCTGATTCACCCCAACATCGTGCAGGTGCTGGCCGCTGATGTGGCCGACGGCCTGTACTACCTGGCCATGCAGTTCGTGCCGGGCCAATCCCTGGCTGACGCCGTGGCCAAGGGCAAGCTCTCGCCCCACCGCGCCACCCGCTACATTCATATGTCGGCTTTGGGCCTGGCCTACGCCCACAAGAAGCAGATCATTCACCGCGACATCAAGCCCGGCAACATCCTCATCGACGAAGACGACAACTGCAAGATCACCGACTTCGGCCTCGTGCGCGACATGACCGCCGACGACACGGGCCAGAACAACCTGACGCAGACCGGCCTGATCATCGGCACGCCCCATTTCATGCCGCCCGAACAGTGGCACGGCGAAGGCGTGGACCATCGCAGCGACATCTATGCCCTGGGCGTCACCCACTACCACCTCATCACACGCAGCTATCCTTACCCCGGCCGCACTCCGCCCCAGATTCTGGGCCTGCTCATGCAGGGGCGGCCCGAGCCCCTGAAGAAGTTCGCGCCAGCCTGCGACGACGACCTCTGTGCGCTCATCGCCAAGGCCATGCATGTCGATCCCGCCCAGCGTTATCAGAGCGCGCTGGAATACGCCCAGGCCATCGACAAGTGGTGGGCCGCCCATCCACCCACGGAGGCGGAGTCCGCCCAACTGGCCCTGGCCGCCGGCGAGGGCGGCGGCACCCGTCTCGTCAGCCCCACCCAGCTGCGCACCGGGCCGCAAAGCAGCGCGGCAGCGGCCTCCTCGGGCTCCTCGCGCGAGGGGGTGGTGCAGCCCGGCGTCACGCTTGTGGCCGTCACGCCGCCAGCCACGTCGGCGGCAGCAACTTCGGCGGCTCTTGCCGGCGCGACGCGGGCCAACCAGGCTTCGGCCCCGGCTGTTTCGCAGGCCACCTTGGCGCCTGCCAGCGCGTCGGGCACCCCCACGTTCACCCAGGGGCCCGTCACCATCGTTCAGGAAAGCTCCAAGACCGGGCTTCTGGTGCTGATTGCCCTCATTGCCATTGCCGCGCTGGCCGTAGGCGCCTATGCGGCGTTCTCCACGGGCAAGAACGGGGGCAACGAGCCGGTGTCGAAGGGTGACACGGGCAAGCCCCCGGCTCCCGCGCCCGAGTTCAGCCTGGCCCTGCCTTCCACGGAAGCCACGGCCGACGCTCCCCTGTTCACGTCATCGGCCAGCTACGTCATTGAGGGCAGGAGCAACGTGCCCGTCACGCTCAACGGCAATCCCTACAAGCTGGGAGATCCCGTCCCGCTCAAGCCCAGGCTCAATGTGCTCAAGGTTTCGGCCAGGCTTGGAGAAGACAGCGCCCAGCGCGAACTGCATGTGTTTCTCGACCAGCAGGCCCCCGAACTGGCCTGGCGCCAGTTTGATGAGGCCAGGGGCGGCGTGTTGCCCACGGCGGAACGCAGCGTGAGCCTCGTCGGGGTGGCCACCGACGACGACCCCCAGACCGAAATCCTCTGCACGATCGGCAACGTGGTCCGGCCGCCCCTCATCGTCGACAAGGGCGGGGCGTTCAGCATCCCCGTGCAGGTGGGCGAAGAACCCGTGTTCGTCGAGCTGTGCGCCCGGGATCGCGTCGGCAACAAGTCGGAGGCCCGACGCATCGAGATCGTGCCCGACCGGCTCGAACTCGCCCTCAACTGGTTCGACCTCAAGGGCGAGCGCACGGTCTGGAGCCCCCAGGAGGTCGTCAGCCTCAAGGGCAAGCTCAACAAACAGCGCGGCTGCACGCTCACCCATGAGGGCAAGCCGTTGACGCTGGCCGCTGACGGCAGCTTCACGCTGGAAAAGACGCTGCCCGCCGGACGCCACAGGGTCGCCGTCGAGGCCGCCGACTGGCTCAAGGGCAGCCTCAGCTCCGAGCTGACGGTTGTGGTGGACCTTGAGGCGCCGAAGTTCCTCGATCTCGCGCCCGCGGCCGGGGACGCGCTGCTGGCTGATGCTTTTCCGTTTGAAGTGAAAGTGTCGGGGCGGCTGGATGACGCCGAAGCCCGCCTGAAGCTGGGCCAGGAGACGCTCAAGCTCGAGGGCGGCAGGTTTGAGAAGACGTTGTCGGTGAATGAGGCGGGCGAGGTGAAGCTGGAGTTTGTGGCCAAGGACCTCAATGATCGCGAAACCCGGGTCAGCCACAGCTTCAGCGTCAGGTTGCGCCGCTACAAGCCCCTGGGCAAGAACCCCCAGGGCTTCATGGAGTACGAGCGAGTCAGTGACGGCATGGTCATGATCGAACTGCCCGCCTCGAAGTTTGTCCAGGGCGTGGCGGAGGGACTGCCCGACGCCCCAAGGCGCGAAGTCGAGCTTTCCGGATTTCTCATCGGCAAGTTCGAGGTCACCAACGACCAGTTTGCGCGCTTCCTCAACGCCCGCGCCGTCAGCCCCGCCGAAGCCGTGCAGCAGGGTCTGATCGCGCGCAGCGGCGAGGGCTTCCTGCACCTCGCTCACGACGGCAAGTCCTGGATGGCTGAAGAGGGCTTTGGCAACTTTCCCGTTGTCAACGTGCCCTGGAAGGGCGCCGATGCCTACTGCCGCTGGGCCGATGACGGCGGTTCCCTGCCCACCGAGGCCCAGTGGGAACTGGCCGCGCGCGGCAGCGACGCCCGGGTCTATCCCTGGGGCGCCGACCGCCCCAACGGCGAGCGCAGCGTGTTCAAGCGCAGCGGCTATGCGGGCATCCAGAACGTGGGACGCGCGGCCAAGGGCGCTTCGCCCTGCGGCGCGCTGGATATGGCCGGCAACGTGGAAGAGTGGTGCTTCGACTGGTACGACGACACGGCATACACCCGCGGGGGCAAGGACCCACTGGTCAAGGACAAGCCGTCAACGTCTGACCGGCGTGTCGTGCGAGGCGGCAGCTTTGAAACGGATGCCGCCTCGGAAGTCAGGCCCAGCGACAGCGACGCCGCCAGCGACCTGCGCACTTTCTTCCGCGGCCGGCGCGCCCCGGCCAGCGTTTCGGAGTTCCGCGGGTTCCGTTGCGCAGCGCGCAGCGCGCAATAATCGTCAGTGAAGGTTGGAAATCTCCCGCTGAATTGTGCAAACTTCGACGCCAGTGAATCTTGGGAGACTTGCATGAGATCCGCTTCCATCCTCGCTGTCATTGCGCTGGCCTTGGGCCTTGCCGGCTGCGGCGGTATGCCCAAGCCCAACATCACGGCGCAGAAGGCCAAGCCAGGCACGGTCAACGCCCGGGTTGCGCTGGTGGCTTCCAACTACGGCTCGGACTGGGACAAGGAGAACGTCACGCTCTTTGTCGTGCAGCAGTGGCGTAACCGCGACGGCGTTCCCGTCAAGGAAGAGACCGTGGCGGAGAAGGCCTTTGCCAAGGGCCACGCCGGCGCTCGCGGCAGCATCTCGCTCAAGGACGCCGAAGGCAGCGAGACGCGTCGCGTGTTTCTGAAGTTCGAGCTCAAGAGCGGGCCTGACCCCCTGAACCAGAATGTCTCGGCGGCCATTACCCGCGAATGGAAGCTTTCTTCTTCGATGGCTGAGGCCGACCTGGTGTTCCTCGCCGCGATTTCGCGCACGGGGGGCAACAACTACGCCATTGACGTGGTCTACGCGCAGAACCTGGCCACGGGCGAAATTGAACAGGTCCTGCCCGCGAACTGACGCGCCGGGCCATGCAGAAAACACCGCGGGGAGCAGCGAGGCTGCTCCCCGCTTTGTGTTGAGCTCAGGCCGTGACAGGCTGGTTCCTGTTGGCGTGAATGGCGACCTGCTGGGCCACGCGCATTGCGAACTCCTTGAGCGCGAGGCTCGCGGGGTCCGCCGGGTGGCTGACGAGAATGGGCTTGCCGCTGTCTCCCGAGGCGACCACGGCCTCCGTCAGGGGGATCTCGCCGAAGTAAGCAATGCCGTACTTCTCGGCGCAGCGCCGGCCCGCACCCTTGCCGAAGATGTCCGTGCGCTGCCCGCAATGGGAGCAGATGAAACCCGACATGTTCTCGACGACGCCCAGCACGTTGACCTTGACGGTGTGGAACATGCCGATGGCACGTTTTACATCGGCCAGCGCCACGTCCTGCGGCGTCGTCACGATCACGGCCTGCGCTGTGGGCACCATGCGCGTGAGGGAGAGCTGCACGTCGCCTGTGCCGGGGGGCATGTCCACGATCAGGTAGTCCAGGTTGCCCCAGTCCACCTGTCCCAGAAACTGGCGAATGGCGCTGTCAAGCATGGGGCCGCGCCAGACCACCGCCTGCCCTTCGGCCAGCAGAAAGCCCATGCTCATGAGCTTCAGGCCGAACTTCACGTGGGGGATGATGCGCTGCTCTTCCGTCGCCACGGGCTGCTCATGGATGCCGAACATCGTGGGAACGCTGGGTCCGTAAATGTCGGCGTCCAGCAACCCTACTTCGGCGCCGTGCTGGGCCAGGGCATTGGCCAGGTTGGCTGCCACGGTGCTTTTGCCCACGCCGCCCTTGCCCGCCGCCACCATGATGACGTTCTTGATGCCGGGGATCAGGTCCTGGGCCGTGAGGTTCGTGGCCGCGGTGTTGGAACTCCAGTTCAGTTTGACCTCCCCCGCCCCCAGCCGGCGCGTCAGGGTCTGCCTGATGTCTGCACCGATCTGGTCCTTGAGGGGGCAGGCGGGCGTGGTCAGCTCGACCGTCAGCTCAATGCCGGTCCCCTCTGACTTGACGTCCTTGATCATCCCGAGGTCCACCAGGTCTTTGTGCAGGTCCGGGTCCTGTACGCCCTTGAGCGCCGCCAGTATCTCTTGCTTTGAAAATGCCATTGCGTCCTCTCTCTCGGCCGCCACCTAAGCATCCAAGACGCCGGGAGTCCAGTTTCCCGCAGCGTGCGGACTTCCCTGGCAGGCTGCTGAAAGAGTGGCATCCGGCCACCTTTTCAGCACGGTCGGGCCAAAGTGAATCGGGCCCGACCTTCATTTCAAGCGGCTTTTCAGCCGCTTGAAATGCGCAAGCCATCCATGGCTTGCGTCCGCAGGCCGTACTTCAGCGGCCTGCCAGCCATGCAAACTGTAAAGCGGACAAAATAAGTCCAAAAAAGAATCGCCAAATCCGCTCTCTTGTGGCAAGATCCCTCCGCAATTCGCAACAATCCTGGCCCCCGCCTGTTCTCTGGAGCAGCTATGCGCGTGATTCTGGTTCACGTCCGTGATCCGCAGTTCTACGCCATCCAGAAGGGACGCCGCGGCAAGACAGGCAACCCCGAGGTCATGGGGTTTCCGCCCATCGGCATCATGTGCCTGTCCGCCGTGCTCAAGCAGGCCGGGCATGAGTGTTTCATGTTCGACCAGGCCAACCCCGACACGCCCAACGAGAAGATCCTCGCCGAAATCAAGGAAAAGAAGCCCGACCTCATCGGGCTTTCATTCCTCAGCACGACCAGCTACCCCTACGCCAAGATTCTGGCGCGGGCCATTCGCAGCGAGGTGCCCGACGCAAAGATTGCCTTTGGCGGCGTGTTTGCCACGCTCAACGCCCTGCAGGTGAAGGAGCAGTGCCCCTACGTTGACTTCATCTGCCGCGGCGACGGCGAGGCCCTGATTCTGGACCTGCTCAACAACCTCGAGAATCCCAGCGGCGTCCTGGGCCTGACCTGGGCCAAGGACGGCAAGATCGTCCATAACCCCGACCGCAAGCTCGAACGCGCCCTGGACCAGTGGCCCTTTCCCGATCGCGCGGGTGTGCCCGTTGATTACATCGAGAGCATGCCCCTGGACGTTCCCGTCGTGCTTTCCCGCGCCAAATTCACCACCATGCAGACTTCGCGCGGCTGCCCCTGGCCCTGCATTTTCTGCGACATCCCCATCTTCAACGAGGGCAAATGGCGTTACCGCAGCGCCGAGCACGTCGTGGCTGAACTCAAGCACCTGCAGCAGCAGGGCTACGGCGCCGTGGCCTTTGTGGACGACCACTTTCTGCTTCAGCCCCCGCGCATTGAGGCCATCTGCAACGGCATCATCAAAGAGGGCATCAAGATCAAGTGGGGCGTCGAAGGCCGCGTTGATTCCGTGTGCCAGAAGCTGTTTCCGCTCATGGCCAAGGCGGGTTGCCGCACCATCATGTTCGGCATTGAAAGCGGCAGCCAGAAGATCCTCGACCGCCTGAAGAAGGGCGACACGCTCGAACAGGTGGAGGCGGCCGTCAAGGCCGCCAAGAAGGCCGGCATCGAGATCGTGCATGGCTTCTTTGTCGTGGGCAACCCCGACGAAACCGAAGAAGACATGAAGGCGACCTTCGACTTCGCCGCCCGCCTGCCCCTGGACACCTTCGGCTTCAACCGCCTCTGCGTTTACCGCGGTACTCCGCTGTGGCACGAGTACATGCAGCGCGGCTTGGTCAACGACCAGGAAGACTGGTACAAATACTTCAAGTGCAGCGAGATCGATCCCACCTGCCTCAAGGGAGAGCGCATCAATGAGCTGCGCGCCCAGGGCCTGCGCCGGCTGATGCTGCGCAAGCTGTTCCTGCACCCCTGGCAGACGCTGCGCCTGCTGCGGCGCTTCATGCGCTACATGCCCCTGCGTGACATCATCACGCTGCTGAGCAAACCCTTCCGCGGCAAGAAGAAGGGGGCGACGCGAGCCGAGATCCTGTCCCGCGCCGTGGAACACGGCGACATGAAGACCGCCGCCGCCGACCTCACTCAGGTGCCGGACGAGAAGCTCGAGGCCGTGCTTCAGAAGACCGGCAAGTAGCGCCATTTGCGCAAGCCAGGCGCGCTGCTTTGCCGATGAACGAGGCGGGAGATTGCCGCCTTGTTCAACTCCAAGCTCAATTACCTGACCTGCGGCTTTGCCCTGGCCTTTCTTCTGCTGTTGGGCCGCTTCTTCTTCATGCAGGTGGTCAACCACGAAGCCTATGTGGCGGCCGCCGAAGACGTGCGCCTGCGCAAAGAGCTCCTTCCCCCCTCCCGCGCCTCCATCTACGCCGCCGGCGGTACCCTCGTCGCGCGCAGCGAAACCGTCTGGGATGTCTACGTTGACTGGAACGAGTTCGCCCAGCCGCGCTCCATGCGTCTGAGGGCCCTGGTCGCCCCGGGCGACTATGACCCCGCTGCCGTGCAGGCCTTTCTCGAGGGGCCGGCGCGTGAGGTGGAGGCCGCATCCCTGGCGGCCCCCGCCGCGAGGCGACGCTTCTTCCTTGCCTGGCGCCTGCGCGAGCAGGAAGCCGCCCGCCACGACCTGCGGCAGTCGCTGGCCCGCCTGAGCCTGGTTACGCGGGTGCCCCTGGAGCGCATCGAGGAGAAACTGGCCCTGGTCCAGGCCGAGGTGGACGGCCTGCTGGCCGAACTGGGGGATGTCACCACGGCCAGGTCCAACGACGTCAACGTCGCCTGGCTGCGCGCCAAACCCGCCCTTTCCGACAGCGAGTACTGGAACCGCGTCAGGCGCTACCCGCGCAGCGCGGCTTTCCTGCCCGTGCTGGAGGCCCGCGTGAAGTGGTCGCGCCACGAGGCCGAGTATCTCCAGGCCCTCCTGCAGCGCCTGGGTGATGACCGCCAGGCACGCGACCTCTGCGGCCAGGCCGCCCGCAACTGCGAGGCGCGGGCCCTGGCTCTGGCCCGGGACGACGAGTCGGCCATGAATCTGGAGCCTGCCGCGCGCGAGGAGCGCGCGGCATTCAAGCGCCTCTTCGGCGCCTGCAGCGACGGCGTGCACCGCGGCGCCGTGGCGCTGCGCGAGGCCCTTGACGCGCTGGAGGGGCCGGCGGGCCGCATCGCCGCGCTGGAAGACCGCGCCTTGAGCCTGCGTCGCGACACCGTCGAGCGCTTCCAGGGCGACTACGAGCGGCGCTGGCGCCACTACACGTTCGAGGAAAGCCCCCTGCTGCTGCTGCGCGACGCGCCCCGCGACGTCGTGGAACTGCTCAAAGTCAACGCCGACCTGCTGCCCGGCGTCTCCTGCCGTTTGCGCGCCAGCCGCGCCTATGCCCACGCTTCGCTGCTGGCGCCCGTGCTGGGGGCCGTGATGCTGCCCGACGCCGACCGCCTCGACGACCTGCTGGAGCGCGGCGTCTTCAGCGAGGGCCTGGAGGAGTTCATCGAAACCTGGTTTGACGGCGACCGCGAGGCCTTTGTGCGCTTTGCCGACGGTGTCGTGGCCCAGCAGCCCGCGGGCAGTTTCGGTGTCGAGCGCGCCTATGACGCGCGGCTGTCCGGCAGCTACGGCGCGCGGGTTTCAGTGCATGACGCCCGGGGACGCATCCGCTCCATCGAGTTCGAAAGGGCACCGGTCAATGCCGAGCCCCTGCACCTGACCATCGACCTGGACCTGACGCGGGACATCCTCGAGTCGGTCGCGCGCTGGGAGCCCCGACTGGCGGCCAAGGCCGCCAACAAGACCTCGGAGATGCTGCGCAAGGGACAGATACCCCTGGACCGCTGGCAGCGCTACAAGTGGTCGTTCCGGGGCGCGGCCGTGGTGCTGGACGTCAAGACCGGCGCCGTGCTTGCCCTGGTGAGCTTTCCCACCTATGACCCCGAGCGCATGTCGGGCGCGTCCGACGCCGACCGCGTTTACCGCCTGCAACTCAAAACCGAGGCTGAAGTCGAAGGCAAGATGCCCTACTGGGCGCGCAAGACGCGGCAGGTCAACCGCGCGAGCGGAGCCACCTACCACCCGGGTTCAACGTGGAAGGTGCTCACGAGCATCGCGCTGCTGGAAGAAGGGGGCCTGAGCCTGTCCGACCGCTTCGATGAGGTAAGCAACACCATCGAGATCGCGGGGGTCAAGCTCAAGACCGGCCACCCCGCGGGCCCCGATCTGGGCATTCTCGACGCGCTGGAGCGCAGCTCCAATGGCTTCTACTACTACTTTTCGCAGCGCCTGGCCGAAGGCGGCGGCACCTCCGACTGGGAGACCATGCGCCTGTGGGCCGAGAAGTTCGGCTTTGGCACGGAGTCCGGATTCGAACTTCCCGGCACGCGCCGCGCGAACCTGGCCGACATCGGCCGTGTCGGGCAGGCGGAGGTCTCCACCATGAGCATCGGACAGGGCAAACTGCTGGTCACCCCCCTGGAGATGGCGCGATTTTACGCCTGCGTGGCGGCCCGGGGCCGGCTGCCGCAGCCGCACCTGAGCGAAGAGGCCATGGCCCTGGCCCAGGAGCTGGAGGTGCGTCCGGGCACGTGGGATACGATCCATGAAGGCCTCAAGCGCGTGGTGATGGGCGCCCACGGGACGGCGAGGCCGGAGAAGATCGACCGCAACCGGGTGTTGGTGGACATTCGCTGCGCGGGCAAGACCGGGACGGCGGAAAACGGCAAGGGCGTGCCTGACCACGCCTGGTTTGCGGGCTTTGCGCCCTTTGAAGACCCGCAGGTGGCCTTTGTGATGCTGGCAGAGTACAGCGACCTCTACGGCGCCGACGTCGCTCCGGTGATCGGCGAGTGCATCCAGCGCTATCTGGTGCGGCGGGGCGTGCTGCCGGCGCCCGTGGTACAGCGCCGCTAATCGAGCCTAGGAAGAATCTTTCCGGCCCCGAACATCACGTGGACGGGAGGATGTCTCCACGGTCTGGTTCGGCGGGGGTGTCCGGAGCGTCGGGAGCGTTCGGTAATGCACTTGGCTCAACAGTGGGAACGCCTTCGAATTCGGCCTCCCGGCGAGTGCGCTTTCGAAGCGCCTGCGTTTCCCTCCTATCGACCTTCGCAGCCGCTTTGTCAGCCAGAGGACCTTCTACGGCATCCCGTTTGATTACGTCGTTTCGCAACACACGCAGTACATCTTCCTCGTCAACAGCGACGTCGACTACGCGTCTCAATTCCCTACGCAACACTTGCATGACTGCCTCATTGCCCACCAGTAGTGCGGCGATGAGGTACTTGCTGGTTGCTTCCTGCCGATCGCGAAGTTCCATATGCGAGCCTTTGCTGAAGCCCTCGCGAGTAAACGGGAACATGAGGTCTTGGTTGCTCTCTTTGCGATAATCCAGCGTGAGAAGGTCGAGCTCAACGATAAGGCGCTTGTCGATCTTGCCGTCCAGAGTCATCACTTCAAACATCCGCCAGCATACGCCGTTTGTCAAGATCACCCATTTGACGCCTTCATTGGCGGCATAATCAACAGCCTGCTTGACATGCTTGTCGTCCAAGCTCAACCCAATGGCCTTCACCTCGATAAGCATCGCCAATTTGCCCTCGAGTTTGATGGCCAAATCGCAACGAGTTCCGCGAATGGCGTACTCACTTGTGAGTTCGGTGTATTTGTCGTATCCAAAGACCTCCGAGAGAATGTCCTTGACCAGAGTGACCGTGTCTGCCTCGGAAACGTCTCGGTCCTTGAGTTGCTGGAGTAGCGGAACGAACTGCTTCATGCCATTGACGACTCGTTCCTGCACCCGTTTTGGAATTGCCATGACGTCCCTCGCCGAATTGGGGCCTGATAAATACACTCAATATTGCGACGCGGGATTTGCAAGAAGCTGGACTAGCTACTGGCGCACATCTACCGTGTGCGGTGCCCATCTCAGGCAGCGACGTGATGAGCGGACTTCTACGCGATGTAATTGATTAGTCTAGGCCGGACGGGCAAAGTAATCGATACCATCAGGCTAGAACGTGTCGCGCTGGGTGATGGTGGCCACTTCCTCCAGCGTGGTCTGGCCCATGATGGCCTTCTGAACGCCGTCCATGCGCAGCGTCCGCAGGCCGCCTTCCTTCACCGCCACGCGCTTGATTTCGCCGGAAGGAACCTTGTCCACGATCTGCTGCTTGATGGTTTCCGTAATCGGCAGCACTTCATGGATGCCGGTGCGGCCCGTGTAGCCCGTGTTGAAGCAGGCCGGGCAACCCTTGCCCTTCCACAGGTGCCCCTGCTGCAAGTCGGCGGGCGTGAGGTCAAAGCCGTGCAGTTCGGCCAGGTCCGGCGCGTAGGCGTGCTTGCACTCGGGGCAGATGCGCCGCACAAGGCGCTGCGCCACCACGCACAGCACCGAAGAAGAAACCAGAAAGGGCTCCACGCCCAGGTCCACGAGGCGCGTCACGGTGCTGGGCGCGTCGTTGGTGTGCAGGGTGCTGAACACCAGGTGGCCCGTCAGGGCGGACTGAATGGCGATCTGCGCCGTCTCAAGGTCGCGGATTTCGCCCACCATGATGACGTCGGGGTCCTGGCGCACCAAGCTGCGCAGGCCGCGCGCAAAAGTCAGGCCCTTCTTCTCGTTGACCTCGATCTGCGAGGCGCCCGCCATGTGATACTCGATGGGGTCCTCGATGGTCATGATGTTGAGGTCGGACTTGTTGATGGCTGTGACGCCGGCGTACAGCGTGGTGGTTTTGCCCGAGCCCGTGGGGCCCGTCAGCAGCAGGATGCCGTTGGAATAGGTCAGGTATTGTTTGAAGACCTGGAGATTCTCCGGCAGGAAGCCGATGTCCTCGAGGTTGTAGGTCTTGCCTGACTTGTCGAGCAGGCGGATCACCACGCGCTCTCCGAAGTTCGTCGGCACGCTCGAGACGCGCAAATCCACCTCGTTGTCGCCCATCTTGATCGTGGCGCGACCGTCCTGGGGCAGGCGGCGCTCGGCGATGTCCATCTTGGACATGACCTTGATGCGCGCCGTGATCGCGTCCTGCAGTTTCTTGTTGGGCGTCATGATGTCGTACAGCACGCCGTCCACGCGAAAACGCACCTGCAATTTGTGCTCGAAGGGCTGGATGTGAATGTCCGACGCTCTCATGCGCAGGGCCTGGGCCAGAATCGTGTTGACCAGCTTGATGATCGGCGCCGCGCTTGCCACATCGAGAATGTTCGTGGACTCGTCAAACTCGACGTCGTCCTCGAGCATGCCCTCTTCTTCGAGTTCCTTTTCAACTTCCTCGTTGAGGTCGCTCTTCTGGGCGTAGGCCTTGTTGATCAGCGCCGAGATCTCGACGCGCGGGGCCAGCACGGGTTCCACGGGCTGGCGCAGCATGGCCGCCAGTTCGTCCATGGGGTAAAGATCGAGGGGGCGGCAGGTAGCCACCCGCATCTGCCCGCCCACTTCTTCAAGGCCGACCAGGTTGTAGTTGCGCGCGAAGTTGACGCTGACCTTCTCCACAAAGCGCGCCGGGGACTTGTACTTCTCAAGAGTCTCTTCGTAGGGCAGCGTCAGTTCCTGGGCAAAGAACTTGAGCATGTCCGCTTCGCCCAGCAGCCCGGCCTCTACCAGCGCGTGGTCCACTGTCATGCCCGACTCGCGGGCCTTCTCCATCACGGTCGTGACCTTGTCTTCGCGCAGGTTCTTGGCTTTGACGAGTTGCAGCGTCAGCAAGTCGGCCATGGCCGGTCTCCAGGGTGCAATACCACGGATCATCTAACGACTGGAGGCGTCGGAAGTTGCCGCAATCCAGCAAGGTCTCAGGGCGAAGCCTTGTCCGGGTCGGCGGACTGTTTGAGCGCCGCGGCCTCCGCGGCCCTGGCCTGCTCGTGGGTGTCCGCGGCCGTAAGGTGCCGCCGGGCGAACTCCTGCGGGATCATGATCTCGTCAAAGGTGATGCCGTCCACCTCGTAACGCATGATGCAGTAAAGCAGCGTGTCCGTCGCCGCGCTTACGGTCATGAGCCAGCCCAGGGCCACCAGGGCGCTGGCGTAGAACACGGCGGCAAAGAGCGAGGCCGCAGGCGTGAACGGACCCAGGGGCTCGCCGCTGCGGGCCACCAGGCTCCAGGTGCTGTGTGCCAGTTCGCCTTCGCCCACCAGCCACAGGGCGCCCAGAATCAGGGCCCAGGCCGCGGCCAGCGTGACCCCCGCCACAAGCGCCGCGCCGATCACTACCAGCAGCTTGAGGAACAGGCCCAGCAGATAGCGCAGGGGGCGCTGCAACACATAGGCGGTCGCGCGCGAGACCACATCCATGAAATCGCGGCACTCCATCACGGCGGCCGGCGGCATCAGGGGCAGCCCCAGCGTCACGACGATCAGCACGAGGCCCGCCACCAGAGCCGCGATAAAGGCAATCGGCAAAAAGACGGCCGAGACGATGGCGCCGGTCAGCCCCGGAATCTTTGCCAGCAGCGCCCAGCCCAGCACCACGGCGAACAGGAAGGCCGCGACGGCATAGCCGGCCAAAGGAGAGCCCACCACAAGACCCGCCAGGCGCCCGCTGGCGGCGGTCATCTGCCGTGAATCCAGCCTCTCGTCGCGCGCAACTTCCAGGGCGATGCTGCGCTGCACCGGCGTGACCAGCTTGCCAAAACCGATCCACCACAGCGCGATCATGGAGAGCCACAGTGCCACGCGATCGGGGGTGGGCCTGGAGTCCGTCAACACGGTCCAGGCCCTGACGATACGCTCGGGCTCCAGTGCGCCCTCCAGCGAATGTCCGCCCACGCGCCACGAAATCAGCGCGAAATAGAGCCCGACCACCGCCACCGTCCAGCTTGCCGCGACGGCCATGATCATGACCCGTCGCAGATCAAAGCCCAGGCTGAAAGCCAGGCCCATGTCCCGCATGTCGTGGTGGTGAACGCGCATCGCGGCGCGAGTCTAGTTTCAATATGCCTGTTATCAAACAGGGATGCGGTTGCGCCGCGCGGCTGCGGGGGCAAGATGGCCCCATGGCTCCGCGCAGAAGCTCCCTCATTTCCTGGCTGGCCCTGCCCGCCTTCCTCGTGATCGGCGGGCTTGAAGTCGCTGCGCCCTGGATGAACGGCAGGCAGCCCACCTGGTGGATCGTCATCGTCTGTGCCGCCGCCGCGCTCTGGATTATCCTGATTCGGCCCAAGCTGATGGCGCCGCGTCAGGACCCGCCAGGGGACTGATCAGGCGCCGGGCAGGATCCTCCAGTTGCGCCGCGTCAGCGGCCCCGCCGAACAGCGCCAGATAGCTCTTGGCTGCGTTGAGGCGCGCGGCCTGCATGTCCGTCTTCTCGCCGGTGACGACGCCCAGGGCGGCACTCTGGGAAATGGCGAAACTCGAGAACAGAAACTGTTGGGCAAAGAACACGCAGTCTTCTTCATGGCGTGCCTTGAGGAAGCCTTCGTCGCGCAGGCGCAAGGCCAGCGCATAGACCAGCAGCCCCACGTCCCGGGCGCTCTGGCCCACCAGTTCGCGAAAGCCCTTGACGGCGCTGGAGTAAACGGCGTTGGCGCGCAGCAAGGTCTCGCGAGCGAACAGCAGTGCGTTCTCGATGCGGGCCCAGAACACGAGAAAGCCCGCCCGTTGCGCGTCCAGGGCTTGGCCGCGCTCCAGGGCATCCTCCAGGGCCTTGCGGTGCAGGGCCACGGCCCGCTGCAGGGCCGCTTGCAGCAGCCCCTCGCGGTCCTTGAATTTGAAGCTGGGAGTGCCGAGAGCGACCTTGGCGCGTTTGGCCACGTCGCGCAGGCGCAGGCCGGCAAAGCCGCCCTCGGCCACGATTTCCGTGGCACAGGCCAGCAGCTTCTCGGCCAGGGGGTCGTTCACTTGCTCTGCCGGTTCTGGATGCGGCTGTCCGCGCCGTACGCCGCGCCGCCCGGCAGCCGCGGCGCCGTGGAAACGGTCATACCCTTCACATGGCGGTTGAACCAGGCCACCACGTAGCGCCGGCAGATCTCCTGCTGTGTTGCGAGGCTGATCGTGGCGGCGCTGTCTCCGGTCAGTTGCGTGGCGCTGTCTTTGTACTGGCTGTGGTTGCCGCCGACGATCTCGAAGGCGGCGGAGGGGCTGCCCGCCAGGGCGAAGATGTCCAGTTGCTGGCTGTAGGGCGCAATGGCGTCGGCCGTGGCGCCGATACAAAGCACCGGCACAGCCGTGAAGTTGCCGAACTGGATGGGGGCGCCGCTTTGCTGCGCATCCGTGCTGGGCGGTCCCATGACCGCGACCGCCCGGATGCGCGCCGCCGCGCCCAGGGCCGCGCGCTCATCGCTGGCGGCAATCAGCGAGGCGTCTCCGCCCCGGGAATGTCCGGCCACCCCGACTCTGGAAACGTCAATCAGACCCGACAGCGGGCTCGAACTGCCGGCGTGGAGCGAGGCGAGGAAGTTGATGGCCGCGCGGGCGTCGTCGGCGTCTCGCTGGCTGTTGGCCTGCGCGGTTGCGCCGCTTCCGAAGAGCACGTTGTTGGGCGCCTGATCGACGCAGATCACGATGTAGCCGAGGCCCGCCAGCGGATGGGCCACAAAGGTGTTGGCCCGGTAGTCAATGCCGCCCGCCAGCACCGGCGGCTTGAATCCGTGGTTGAAAACCACGCAGGGGTAGGGCGCCCCCAGGTGGCTCGGGGTCGCGTTCAGGCCCGCGGTCGCAGCAGGGTAGTAGATGCGCACGGCCGGGTTGTCGCCGCTGGCGCCGGGCATCGTCGAATCCAGGTAGCCCACGGCAAACGCCCAGGGCATCTCGGGGTCGGTCATGTTTCGCGCGGCATAGGCGGGAGAAGGCGCGCTCCGGCCTGCGGGCGTGGTCACGCGCAGGGTCCAGTTCCCGGGCGTGATTTCGGCGGGAATGGTTGCCGTCAGGGTGCCGGAGTTCACCACAACAAGGTTGGTCAGAGGAGTCTGGGTCGCGTCGTTCAGTTGCACCAACGTTGCGCCCGTAAAGCCGGAGCCGCTCAGCGTGATCGGCACTGGACGGTCGTTGAGCCCGGAGGTCGGGCTGATGGCCGTAACCATGGGCACTGCGGGCGGCGCGGCCAGTACGTTGAGGAGCAAGGCCGCGTCGGCTTGGGCGCCGAGGGAGTCCTGCACGCGGGCCGTGAAGCTGAAACTACCGGCGCTGGCGGGAGTTCCGGTGAGGTCGCCTTGGCCGTTGAGCGTCACGCCCGGCGGCGGTGCCCCGGCAACTACGATCCACGAATAAGGTTGCGCCCCGCCGGCGGCCTGCAGTGTGGCTGCATAGGTTTGGCTGACGAGGCCGTCCGCCAGGGTGGTGGTGACAATGGAAAGCGCCGCAGGGCCTTCGCTCTGGCCGTCAGAACAGGCGGCGAGGCAGAGAACGAGCAAGGGGATGACATAGCGCATGGGAACTCCGCGGAGGTTGCAGCATGTTGCGTTGCGGAGGTCCAGAGTCAATGAACAAATGTTCAGTAGCCGGCCATAGCCCCGCAAGTCACGGCGGGGTGCTGGGGTCTGGCCCTTCGGAAAGATGCTTGTGGCATCCGGCCAGCCCACATTGCCGCCAACGACCTGATATCACACATGAAGCGAGGGACGACTTCCGGCGTGGAAACGGCAAACAGCCCGCAGCGCGGGCCCGCCGGGAGAACGGCTTTGTTGAGTTCATGCCGCGCCCGTCAACTGGGCGATTTCCTCTTCGCTGACGCCGGCGTCACGCAAGGTCTGGCGGTCGGCCTCATTGACGGGCTCGCCCTTCTTGACCTTGTCGGAGAATCGGGCCAAGGCGGCGCGTTTGCGCTCGTAGCGCTCCTTGATCAGGTTGGCCGTGTTCTGGCCCGCGTTGAGGTTGCGGTAGCGCGAGGTGATTTTTTCTACCAGCTTGTCATCCATCTCGTGCGGCTTGGGGTCGGTCATGCCTTTGCCCTCGGGTGGTACGGCTACGACCCGGTACTCAGTGCAACCCCATTATGACGCAAACCGGCCGCCCTTGCCGCAAAAAAGGCGATCAGGGTCGCGCACAGACCTCGACCGTGAGATGGTCAATGCGCGCTGCTTCAAGAATGGCTTTGCGGTAGACGCTCAGCTCCCTGGGTCGGGCCGCTTCCACACTGACGATGCAGCCGAGGCGACCGGGTGCCAGTTCCCACAGGTGCAGGTCATGGACGCGCGTTTCCTCGATGCTTTCGATGCGCGTGCGGATGCTGGCGGCAATCTTCTCCGAGGGAACGGCATCCAGCAGGGCCCGCGACGATGACTTCATCAACCCCAGACCCCAGCGCAGGATCACGGCGCCACCCACCAGGCCCATCACCGGGTCCAGGAACGTCCAGCCCGCGAACTGAGCGGCCAACAGCGCGGCGATGGCCAGCACGCTGGTCAATGCATCGGCGGCTACGTGGGCGATGGCTCCCTTGAGGTTGTGGTCCTGCCTGTGGTCATGCTCGTGATCGTGGTCGTGCTCGTGATCGTGGTCGTGATCGTGATGATGGCCGCCGCCCAGTACCACCATGCTGGCCAAGTTGACGACCAGTCCAATGACCGCGACGGGCAGTGCCACGTTGAAGTCGATGTTCAGGGGTTCGCGCAGGCGCTGGATGCTTTCCACGATCATGGCCAGCGCAACGACGCCCAGCAGCAGGGCGTTGGTGTAACCGGCCAGGGCGTACACCTTACCGGCACCAAAGGAAAACTTGCCGCTGCGGGCCAGGCGGCGGGCATACCAATAGGCCAGGCCCGCCAGAGTCAGGGCGCCTACATGCGTGGCCATGTGCCAGCCATCGGCCACCAGAGCCATGGAGCCCGACCAATAACCCGCCGCCAGCTCCACCACCATGGTCACGCCGGTGATGGCGACCACAAGCCAGGTGCGGCGCTCGCTTGAGGCCTGGGCAAGCGTCATGTCGTGGGTGTGGCAGGTTTCGGAAAGGCGGTCGCTCATGGCGCGTTCACGTTAGCAAGGCGCAAGGGCGTACTGCCGAAAAATGGCCTTTCAATGGCCGGGCCCGGCCAAGCCTGCCGGGCCACTCCGGTGCGGGCCTGCCGCCGCACTGTCCGCCGGAAAGCGCGCCTTTCACTTCTACTGGCCGCGGCGGAGGCGCTATCATGGGTCTTCCCTGGCAACCCCTGTGCCCGCCTTGCGCCTGATCGCTGCCATCTTTGCTCTGGCCCTGCTGGCCCTGGCCGTTGGCCCTGTCTGCGCCGAAGAAGCCAAGCTGGCGGCCGAGGACTTCACGCAGGTTCCCAACCCCAAGCCGTCATCGGCGCGGCAGCGCTCTCTCTACGCTGCCGCCGCTGAGTCCTTCAGTGCGGCGAACAAGGCCCTGGCCGAGTTCTGCGGGGGTCGCGGGCTGTTCGAGGAGGGCGCCTACCACGCCGAGCTCAACAAGGCCAAGCCCGGCAAGCCCAAGGTAAAGACCAACACGGCCAAGGCCGCGGATTACATCGCCTACCGCAAGCTGGCCCGCGAGAAGTATGCCGCAGTGGCCGACGATTGGATGGCCTATGCCCGGGCCGCACAGAAGGAGGGCGATCAGGAGCAGTACCGTGCCGGGGTGTGCCAGGCCCTGAAAACATTCTCCGACCACGCCACGGCGCGCGATGCCCGCGGCGAAGCCTTTCTTGATGCGCTCGGCTGGCTGCCCGCTGAACGCGTCAAGGCGCTGAAAGAGGCCTCGCAGGAGGGCCTTGAACCCCCCGCGGATCCGGCGGCGTTTGACGGGCGCCACGCCAGGCCGGGCGCGGGCTACGTGCTGAAGACGGTCCATTTCGCCATCGTCAGCACCGCCCCCTTCGAGAAAACCGCGCGACTCGCGGCGGGCCTGGACCCGCTCTATGACGCCGTGGCCGCGCTCCTGGGCGAGCATGCCGCGCTGGACGGCGGGCGCATCGGCGTGTTCGTTTACGGCACGGCCGCGGAGTTCTCCAGGGCCAACGCCGATCGGCAGGGCGCGGTATGGAGCGGCGGCTTCTATCGGGCGCGCACAGGCCTGGCTCACTTTCCCATGTTCGGCGAGGCCGAACGCTCGGCGCGCTTGACGGCCAATCACGAGCTGACCCACGCCGTGGTGGATTACGCCTTGCGCGGGCGGCCTTTCACGGCCTACGACGGAGCGCGCGGCAAGCAGAGCCAGGGGGCGTTCTTCTGCGCCGCGGAGGGCGTGGCGATGTTCTTCGAGCCCTTCGACGCCAAGGCAGCCGAGCAGAAGCTGACAGCGCTGGCGGGCCGCGAGAACACGATCAGGGCCATGAAGGAACAGTGCCGCGACCTGGACGCCCTGTTTTCGCTCACGGCCGCCGCCTGGGCGGGCGATGAGGCGGACACAGCGCGGAACTACGCGGCGGCGGCAGCGTTTGCGGAGTTCTGCCTGGCGGGCGAGGGGAAATACAGGGCCAATTTCGTGAGGTTGCTGGTGAGCCACTACGGCCGTGAATTGTCAGTGACGGACTTCGAGTCTGCCTTCGGCGCCAAACGCGCGGAGTTTGACGCTGCATACCGCCAATGGCTTGACGACCGCTTCAAATGACCGCCCCCGCCCATGGCGTTGACAGCCCCGCCTGGCGACCCCAGGAAGCACATCCTCAGTAAGACGCTGTTTCAAAGCCGGCCGGAGTATCGTGACAGCGCGCAGTTGAGGCAGATCAGGGCGGTGTTCATTCTATGAACCCCCCGAAGCGCCATGCGATCCTTTCGTAGCACATTCTGAGTCTTCGCTTTTTGTTGTACCAGCTCAGCGTGCGCCCGATGGGGTAGCGCACCTTGCCCGGCCCCGAGCTGTGCGACCTGTCCTGAGGCCGCGCCCGCAGCGAGCGCAGGCCGCGCGCTGATGACCGCGTCCGGCTCGACGCCATTTTCTTGGTGCTGCGCAGCGGTTGCCAATGGAACGCGCTCGACGCCACGTTGATCTGTCCCGGCTCCACGGTGCACGACCGTTTCCAGGAGTGGGCCTGCTAGGGTCATGGTGGACCAGCGTGCCCTGCAGAACACGCGGCGATAGGAAGTCCCGTGGTCGCGCGTGAGCTCGCGGATAGGTGACTGCGTGCGATGCACCGTACGGCGCCCGCGGTAGTCACTTTGGGGCAGGAGAAGTGACTCAGGGCCGGTCGACCTGAGGAGTTCGGGTCCAAACCCGTTGTTCGTTGGCTTGCTTGCCGCGCGCCAAGAGCGCGCCGAATTGGCAGGCGCGGCATCAAGGCCAGCCTCACCCCTTGGCGCTTGCGGCCATTTTGGCATGGCCACGATAGCAGCCGTTTGCCAAATGGCTACAGAATCAGCACTTACACCGACAAGCCCGGCCGTTGGCACCGCGCTTGCGTCACGCTTTGCAGGCCGCGCTTCAGCGGCCAGCGGAAGGTGCGGCAGGGCCGCAGAACGAGGGTACAGCAATGGCCAAGACAATCGGAATTGACCTGGGAACGACGAACTCGGTGGTGTGCGTGATGGAGGGCAAGGAGCCCAAGGTCATTGCCTCGCCGGCGGGCCATCGCCTCACGCCCAGTGTGGTGGGTTTCATGGAGAACGGCGAGCGCGCCATCGGCTACATGGCCAAGCGCCAGGCGATCACGAACCCCAAGAACACGGTCTTCAGCATCAAGCGCTTCATGGGCCGCCGGCACAACGAAGTGGAGGCGGAGGAGAAGCTGGTGCCCTACCAGATTGTGGGGGCGGCGCACGAGCCGGTGAAGGTCCGCATCCACGGCAAGGATTACACGCCGCAGGAGATCAGCGCCATGGTGCTGGCGGACCTGAAGAAGACGGCCGAAGCTTACCTGGGCGAGAAGGTCGAGCAGGCGATTATCACAGTGCCGGCCTACTTCAACGACGCCCAGCGTCAGGCCACGAAGGAAGCGGGCGAGATTGCGGGCCTGAAGGTTCTGCGGCTGCTGCCCGAGCCGACGGCGGCGGCGGTGGCCTTTGGCCTGGAGAAGAAGAAAACCGGCACGTTCCTTGTGTTTGACCTCGGCGGCGGCACGTTTGACGTGAGCGTGCTGGAAGCCAGCGATGTCGATGGTGACAGCGCCTTCATCGTGAAGTCCATCGCCGGCGACGGTCACCTGGGTGGCGACGACTGGGACCAGATGCTGATCGACTACATCGCCGACGAGTTCAAGAAGCAGAACAACATTGACCTGCGCAAGGACCAGATGGCCCTGCAACGCCTGAAGGAAGCCGCGGAGAAGGCCAAGTGCGACCTCTCCAGCGCCATGCAGACCGAAGTGAACCTGCCGTTCATCACGGCGGACGCCTCGGGCCCCAAGCACCTTCAGATGACCATCACCCGGGCCAAATTCGAGCAGCTCACGGAGCCCCTGTTCCGCCGTCTGGTGGGGCCCTGCGAGCAGGCCATGCGCGAGGCCAAGATCTCCAAGAGCGACATTGACGAAGTGCTTCTCGTCGGCGGCTCAACGCGCATTCCGCGCGTGCAGCAGATCTGCAAGGACATCTTCGGCAAGGAGCCCAACCGCGGCGTGAACCCCGACGAAGTCGTGGCCCTGGGAGCCGCGATCCAGGCCGGCATCGCCACGGGCGAGTTCAAGGAAATCCTGGTGCTCGATGCCACGCCGCTTTCGCTGGGCATTGAGGTGCAGCACGGTGAAATGAACGTGCTGATTCCCAAGAACACCACGATTCCCGCGAGCAAAACCCAGACCTACAGCACGGCCTCGGACAACCAGACGGCCGTCACGGTGCAGGTGTATCAGGGCGAGCGTCCCATCGCTGCGCAGAACCGCCTGCTGGGCCGCTTTGACCTCACGGGCATTCCCCCGGCCCCGCGCGGCGTGCCGCAGATTGACGTGACCTTCGATATTGACGCCAACGGCATCTTGAAGGTCAGCGCCAAGGACAAAGCCACGGGCAAGGAATCGAAGATCGAGATCAAGTCGGACAGCGGGCTTTCCAAGGACGAGATCGAGCGCATGAAGAAGGAGGCCTCGGCCCATGAAGCCGACGACGCCAAGCGCATCGAGATTATCCGCGCCAAGAACGAAGGCGACAAGCTGATCTACGGCATCGAGGCGATGCTGCGCGACAACGGCGACAAGGTCAGCGCCGACGAAAAGAAGGACATCGAAGACAAGAAGAAGGCCCTTGAGGAGGCCCTCAAGACCGACGACATCGCGCGCATCAAGAGCGGCGTCGAGGCCCTGACCAAGGTCAGCCACACCGTGGCGGAGCGGCTGTACAAGGCCGGAGCCGCGCCCGGCGGGCAGGCGGGTGCCGGCGCGCAGGGGAACTTCAACCGGGGCGGCGAAGAGCCCAAGAAGGACGATGGCGGCAAGGACCGCGTGGTGGACGCCGATTTCAGCGTGAAGTAGCCCAGTGCGGCAGTGTGCGGGGGGACGGCATCAGCCGTCCCCCCGTTTGCGTTTGTACCTGCGCTTCCAGAAAGTGTAGCCGGCTGCAGCCCATGAACCACATGCTGGAGCGGTCGGCCTTGGGTGCTGCCGCGCTGATGCGCTGCAATTGGCGCTTTGGCACTACAATCATACTAAACTGAGTTTTTCACACGCAAGAAGTATATCAGACATGCCATGTGCTAAGTATAAGCATAATGCTTCGTCGGATTACCGTTGGTGCCTCAACATTTCTTGACCGATGCGCCGCGACAACTAGATTGGATTGTCATTGCAGCATCTTTGTCTGGTTCCCAAAGCGTCACCGCCCGGTGGTCAGGGCGTAGGCCTTGGACGGTGCGGAGCTGGTGTTGGGACGTTGCTCCTTTCAAAACTTTTCGCACAGGAGATGGCTGTATGTTCCGACTTCCTCTTGTCGTCTGCCTGATGGCGGTCTTCTTCGCGAGCGCTGCACTGGCTCAGACCTATCCGCTCAACCAGAGCAGTCCCGTGACGGATGCTTTCACGTCGGGTGGCGTGGCGAATTGCCAGCGAGGTTGGAGGTTTCAGGTCAATGCCTCGGGTGTCACGGTGTCGCAGATGGGCTGCTGGTATCCCGACGGGACGACCTCGCAAAAGACCATTTCCCTGTTTGATGCCAACAGCCAGGCCTTGCTGGCGCAGGTGACGCCTTCCGTGGGCACCGGATGGCGGTGGGCCAACTTGACCACCCCCGTCGCCTTGACAAACGGCGGGCAGTACATCGTTACCGGTTTTACAGTGACGGCGAGCTACTACTTCCGCAGCGTAACGGGCATGACTCAGTGGATGCCGACGGGGACCATTCAGTACCTCGACATGCGCTATGCCAACAGTTGCACGTCGACGACTTTCCCTTCTTCTACCCTTTCCAATTACCAGTACGGTGTTGTGGACATCGGCTATACCACGGGGCCGGGGATCACCGTCGCGGCCACGGCGGGGACGTCGCAGAACGTTTATGCGAACTCCACCGGCACCGGCGGCAACGGCATCGCCGCCGGAACCTTCACCCTCAGCGCCAACAGCTCCGGCGCGGCTACCCTCAACAGCATCAACATCACGGCCCAGGGCACGGGCAACGACTCCAACGCCT
>QEVF01000016.1 GCA_003576915.1 Planctomycetota bacterium
CTACAGCGCGCTGTTGAGAAACACGCCCCGCCATCTGCTGAACCCGTTACTGAGCCATCTCGCGCTTGCCGCGTGATGCGGAAAAGTGCAAAAGTCGAGGCTAGGCATAGGCGGCATTCTATCCCGCACGCCTCTTGCCGCGATACTCGTTGCGGCGCTCCTTTGGCGTAGAGTGCCACACAAGAAGAAGAGAACGAGTCGGCACCCAAGACAAGCCTCTTCGCGCAGGGGCGAAGTGACAAACCATTTACACGCTTTCCCTGAAACGCCGGGGCCTGCATTACGTTACTAGTTCATGTACTCCTCCCCATTGCGAGAGAACCCATGAACACGTACCGCACCAAGGCCCTGTTTGCCTGCGCGTCCGTCGGCATCAGCGCCTTGCTCTTTGGCTGTGTTTCCGCCCGAGAGCCCGATGTCAAAGTCAAACCGGACACAGGCAAAACCGACACCTCGAAAACCGACACTTCGAAATCCGGTAGCGGTTTGATTTCGCACAACCTGCCTGAGCCCAAGCCAATTTCCAGCTTCATGCTCAAGGGCGTTGACTATCTCGTCAAAGCCCAGCACGAAAGCGGCGGCTGGGGCGGCGGCACGCACGACCATCAGGAAATCCGCGACCCCCATGCCGTCAAGGCCGACCCCGCCACCACCGCCTTTGCGCTCATGGCGCTGATGCGCGCGGGCCACAAACCCTTTGAGGGCTCGCAGAAAGATGTCGTCCTGCGCGGCACCAAGTTCCTGATCGCCTTCGTCGAAGACGCCAGCCCCGAGGGCCCCAAGATCACCACGCTCGAAAACACGCAGCCGCAGATCAAGCTTGGCCCGTACATCGACACCTCCATGGCCTCGCAGTTCCTCTCGCGCGTACTGCCACGCCTCGAAGAAGACCCCGCGCTCAAGAGACGCGCCGAAGCCACCATCTAGCTTGGCGTGCTGAGAAATGGATCAACTCTGGTGATCGAGGTTGAGCCCCCCAGATTCTTCAAGCGCGAAGGTGGCGCAGACTTCAGGCCGGCCACGCGTTGAATGCACGGCGTAGCGGCAAGCTGCGCGAGATTCGAGTCGGTGCAGATGTCGCGGGGCGGCCGGAAGACCGCCCCGCGTGCTCTTGACTGGTCAAGGTTCTACTTGCCGCCGGCCTTCTCGTAGTTCTTCGCCGCAAAGTCCCAGTTCACCAGGCTCGCCAGGAACGTATCCAGGAACTTGGCGCGGGCGTTGCGGTAATCAATGTAATAGGCGTGCTCCCACACATCACAGGTCAGAATCGGCGTCGCGCCCTGCTTCAGCGGGCATTCCGCGTTGGCCGATTTCGTGACCTCGAGTTTGCCGTTCTTCAACACCAGCCACGCCCAGCCACTGCCGAACTGCGTCATGCCCGCTTCGTGGAACTTCTTCTTGAAATCGTCGAAGCTTCCAAAGTCGCGCTTGATGGCATCGGCCAGCGTGCCGGCGGGCGCCCCGCCCCCGCCCTTCTTCATGCAATTCCAGTAGAACGTGTGGTTCCACACCTGCGCCGCCTGGTTGAACAGCGGCCCTTCCGTCGTCTTGATCAGCTCTTCGAGGCTCTTGCTGCCCTCGGGCTTGCCCGCCGTCAACTCGTTCAGCTTGTCGAGGTAGGCCTTGTGGTGCTTTCCATAATGAAAGTCAAAGTGCTCCACGCTCAGGTGCGGCACGAGGGCGTCCTTGGCATAGGGCAGCGGCGGTTGTTCGAAAGGCATGTTCTCTCTCCGTGGTTTGATGATGGGCCGTGAAGGCACCGGACCTTGTCGAGCGAGTTTATAAAGGATGAGCTTTCTAAATTCAATAGCCGTTTCGCTGACGCGATAAGCTTCATGGCGCCCTTGCGACAATGTCAAGGAATCGTGCCCTGACCGGACTGTTTCTCTTTGAACTAATTGAAGGATGGTGTAAACTCACCGCACTTGGGCGCAAAACCTACCGGAGAGAACGCATGAAGATCTCGATGTTCACCGCGGCGGTCGTCGGCGCAGTGGCGCTGACGGCGTTCCTGCCGCCCCTCAAGGCTGGCTGATGAAAGGGTAATGGCGCGTCCCGTGTGGACCGTCCCCAAGTCAAGCGCGTGGCTCCTGCCGCGCCCGTCACTCCCATTGATTGGAAGAAGCCCGACGCCACGGTGCTCGAGAGCGCACAGGCCGGCGACAAGCCGATCCTGATTTTCTTCGCCGGTGAGTCTGAAGAGCAGAACTCGGCGGGCTACATGAACGAGCCGGCCATCAAGGAACTCGTGGACGCCAAGGCCATCTTTGTCAAGGTGCCCTACACGAGTGACAGGGAGAAGGCGCCCTCCACGGATTCGCCCGTGCCGGTGAGCCGTCTGCTCAGCGACAACCCCACGCGCGACTATGACGTGCGGGCGTACCCCACGTTCGTGGTGGCCGACAAGTTCGGCAACGAGTACTTCCGCGTCCAGTCGAAGAAGCCTCAGGCCAAGGAGCTTGAAGCGCTCTTCGAACAGGTGGCGGGTAAGGCCGAGGACGCGACCAAGAAGCTCCAGAAGCACCTGGATGCCGCGACCAAGGCTTGGGGCCAGAAGGACCGCGCCAACGCCCTGAAGAGCGTGATGCGCGTGTTCAAGGAAGGCTACGTGGGCCTGTCTCCGGTGGAGCCCTCCGTTCGCCTTTACAACGAGATCCTTGAAGACGCACGGGCCGAGATCAAGCGTCTTCGCGAGGCCAACGACGTCAAGGGCCTCAAGGCGCTGAAAGCCGTGCTGCGCGGCACAGAAGCCGAGAAGGACGTTGACGAGGCCCTGGCGGGTCCGTCGAACACATCGAAGTAGTCTTGGGTCTTTGCAGAAACGTGGAAGGGGCGGCCATTGCCGCCCCTTTTCCTTTGGAGCGCCAGACCTGATTAACCTGGGGGTCAGATTGGATGCAAAGTATGCATTCAAGGCACTTTGTAACCGATGGTAACGAAGTTTACATCACCCCCATCACCCTATCGAAGTGCGTCGTAGTTGGGCGGTTTGCCTGAAGGCGTCGGTAGCCAGGAACGTAACCTGTTTTGTTAACATGTGTTACGACTACATGCGAGGTCCCATCGATTTTCCTTAGAACCTTTTGTGGGGAGCGCCGTTCATGATGGAGAACCCAGTGCATCCATAAACTGATTTCATTTCGGGACCGCTATTTGCTGCTGTATTCTTGAGCTGTCAGCACATTACTATTTCGGTCTGGGCGGATCGAACGGAGGAAACATGAGGAGCTTCACGAAGTTTGCCGCGCTCGCGATTGCCAGTTTCGCGATGCTCGGCGTGACGTCCCAGGCGTTGAGCGCTGGGTGATGCGGTCCAAGCGGCGGCGGGTCCGCCGGTGGAGGTGCAGCTGCGCCCGGTGGTGGCGGCGGAGCGCATCGTGTTGACAAGCCCCAGGTCAAGCGCAAGGTGGTAGGCGGCGCGCCTGCGGCAGTGGAAGCCCCGAGCTGGAAGAATCCTGGCAGTGACGTGCTGGAAAATGCTGCGGCGGGCAAGCAGGCGCTGCTCATTTTCTTCCCCGGCGAATCGGAGGAACAGCAGGGGGACGGTTACCTCGCGGGCAAGGATTACAAGGACCTTGACGGTCGTCTCGCCCAGTTTGTCCGTGTTCCGTACACGACGGACCGTGAGGCCGCTCCCTGCGCGGACTCGATTGTTCCCACGAGCAAGATTCTCTCGGACAATCCGACTCGCGATTACAACGTGAAGGCTTACCCCACGTTCATCATCGCGGACAGCTACGGCAACGAAGTGTTCCGCCTCTCGGGCAAGAAGCCCCTTGCCAAGGAACTTGAGGACTACTTCAACAAGGTGTCGTCGAAGGTTGAAGACACCCAGAAGAAGCTCCAGAAGAACCTTGACGAGGCCAAGAAGGCCTGGGAGTCGAAGGATGCCGCCAAGGCGATGAAGGCGATCCGCACCAACTTCAAGGACGGTGTGGTGGGTCTTGACGCACAGAACGAGACGATCCGTGTTTACCACGAAATCGTCGAGTCCACTCGCAGTGAAATCAGCACTCTGGCCGCTGACGGTTCTGCCGATGCGGTGAAGAAGCTGAAGGCGATGAAGGCCACCTTCAAGGGCACCGAAGTCGAGAAGAACATCGACGAGGCCCTGAAGGCCAGCGCTGCGAAGTAAATCGGTCTGAAAACGGGGAGGCGCAGCCTCCCCGTTCTTCCATTTGAACGAACGGAGTTCCTCATGTTCGCACTGCACTCAAGGCTGATGCTGGCGGCAGTCACGTTCGCCATGCTCGGCGTCATGGCCCAGGCGGCCTCGGCAGGCTGATGTGGTCCCAGTGGCGGCGGTGCCGCCGCAGGTGGTGCCAGAGCTCCGGGCGGGCCCGTGGCTCCGGGAGGCGCGGCTGGTGGCGGTGGCGGCGGGCTCAAGCCCGACGGCATCGTGACCTGGCAATCGGCGACCTCCAAAACGCTTGAAAAGGCTGCCAACGAGAAGAAGCCCATCCTCATCTACTTCCCCGGCGAGGGGAAGGAGTACGAGTACGACGGTTACTTCTACGGCAAGGATTTGAAGGATCTCTCGGACAACAAGGCCGTGTTTGTGCGCGTGGCCTACACGTCGGACCGCACTCCGCTGCCCTACGCCGAGCAGAGCCCCATTCCTCACAAGAAGCTGTCCGGCGACAACCCCAGCCGCGACTACAACGTGACGCAGTATCCCACGTTTGTGGTGGCGGATCAGAACGGCAACGAGTTTTTCCGCGTGGCGGGCAAGAAGCCCGGCGCCAAGGACCTTGAGGGTTTCTTCGCTGAAATCCCCAAGAAGGTCGAGGACGCCAACACCCGCCTCCAGCGCAATCTCGACAAGGCCAAGGAGTTCTGGGGCAAGAAGGACAGCCGCGAGGCCCTCAAGCTTGTGCTCAAGAATTTCAAAGAGGAGCTGGTCGGTCTTGATGCCCAGGAGCAGACGGCACGTCTTTACAGCGAACTGCTTGAAGACGGGCGCGCCAAGATCAAGGAAGTGGGCGACAAATCCAAGGCCGAGAACGTCAAGAAACTCAAGGCCATGCAGCGTGAGTGGAAGGGCACAGAGCTTTTCTACGAAATCGAAGAGTTGCTCAAGGCCTAGCCTCACCTCAGTCCGAACGGCCGGCCCTCAGGGGCCGGCCGTTTTGCTTTCTATGGACAAGGTTCTGAGCGAGCCGCGAAACACCAGCTTCCACAGCGGGTAGCTGAAGGCCGCAAACACCACAAAGGTTCCCGCGGGGCGTGCCAGCCAGTAGGGCACGGCGGTGAGCGTCACAAGCAGATGGAACGCCAGGCCGTTGAGCGCCAGCGTAGCGGCTTCTACCGCGGCAAAGCCCGCAAGTTGCCGCTTCAGGCCGCCGCGCGCGGCCGCAAAGACCAGATGGCGACATCCGAAGAACTGGGCCGCCGCCCCCACCACGAGGGCGGGAACATTGGCCGTAGTTTCGCGCCAGTTCCCGAACTCGACCAGCAGGGCCAGAGTCGCCCAGTCAAACAGCGTGGCGGCCCCGCCCACGGCCAGGCTGCGGGCAAATCGCAGAGTACTCGCCAGGCAAGAGGCGTCTTTGCGGGTCGATGGTTGGCTCACGCGCGCAAGCATACTTCCGCCCGCGGCCATGACGTCGGGCGCATCTCCATGTACAATCCCGCCGTGAGCCAGAAATCGACCAAGAGCCCTTCGCTGCGCGACCTGCCGAAGGTGGACGCGCTGCTATCTTCACGCGAGTTTGAAGAACTGATTGCGCGTTACGGCCGCAAACCGGTAACTGAGCAGGTGCGTACAGCCCTGGACGATCTGCGACAGCGCTTGCGCGGAAACGTTGCGGCGGGCGCAGACGAACTCACCGGCGCGGCATTAGCCGCCGCTGTGAGCGCCGCCATGCAGAAGCTGTTTGCTCCCCGGCAGTGCCGGGTGATCAATGCAACGGGCGTAGTGCTGCACACTTCTCTGGGGCGCGCTCCGTTGGCTCCCAGGGCTGTCGAACAGGCCATGCGCGAAGCTAGCGGCTACTCCCTGCTGGAGCTGGACCGCGAAAGCGGAAAGCGCAGTGACCGCGACCTGCTGGTAAGCGAGTTGATCTGCCGCGTGACGGGAGCCCAGGCTGCGACGGTGGTGAACAACAACGCCGCCGCAACCATGCTCATTCTCAATGCCCTGGCGGACGGGCGCGAAGTGATCTGTTCGCGCGCCCACATGGTGGAAATCGGCGGCAGTTACCGCATGCCTGACGTGATGCGCAAGGCGGGCTGCCGGCTGGTTGAAGTGGGATGCACCAACAAGACGCACCTGCGCGACTACGCCTCGGCCATCACGCCCGACACGGCGCTCCTGCTGAAGGTACACACAAGCAACTACGCGATTGTGGGCTTCACGGAAGAGCCTGCCCTCGAGGAACTGGTGGCCCTGGGCAGGCGGCACGAGGTGCCGGTGTTCTTTGACCTGGGTTCGGGCTCCCTTGTGGATCTTTCGCGCTACGGAATTGCGCGCGAGCCCAGCGTTCCGGAACTGCTGAAGTCGGGTGTCGACGTGATCTGCATTTCGGGAGACAAACTGTTTGGCGGCCCTCAGGCCGGCATGATTGTGGGCCGCCCGGACATCATCGAGCGCGTCAAGAAGAACGCCCTCTTCCGCATGCTGCGCTGCGACAAGATCACGCTGGCACTGCTGGAAGGCACGCTGGAACTCTATCTCGATGAAGATCGCGTGTTTGAAGCCGTGCCCACGCTGAGGGCGATCGCGCGCGACCCTCTCGATGTCCGTCGCGCCGCCGAGGACATCTGTGCCAGGCTGAAGGCCGCGGGTGTTGACGCGTCAACCGCCGCCAGTTCCAGCCAGATCGGCGGCGGCAGCACGCCCGGCGAGTATCTGCCGACGACCGTGATTGCCGTGCGGCGCCTGCGCAAGTCCGCCGATGACGCCGCCAGGGCCTTGCGGCTGGCCACGCCCAGCGTGTTCTGCCGCATCGAGAGCGACACGCTGCTGTTTGACCCCCGCACTCTGCTGCCGGGCCAGGAATCCGAGCTTGCCCAGGCAATCATCGCGGCCAGGGTGTGACCGACCGTCTGACCATTTTGCTTCTGACCAAGAACGAGGCGGGCAACATCGGGCCGCTCATCGCCGGTATCAAGCGCGAACTTCAGTCCGCCCAGCCGGTCTTTCTCGTCATGGACGCCAGCAGCGACTCCACGGCGCAGGAAGCTGAACAGGCGGGGGCTACGGTGATTTCGGACCCCTCCCCCTACGGCGTGGCGCTGACCCGGGGACTGCGCGAAGCCGACAGCGAGTGGGTGATGGTGCTCGATGCGGACGGGAGCCATCGGCCCCAGGACGCCCTCAAACTCTGGCAGGCCCGCGACGAGGCCGACCTGGTCGTGGGTTCGCGCTTCGTGGCCGGAGGCGGAAGCGAAGTCCGCGGCTTTCGCCTCTGGCTCTCACGCAGGCTCGCCTGGCTGTTTTCGACCCTGGCTTCACTGCCCGCGCGCGACGTAAGCTCGGGGTTCCGGCTTTACCGGCGCGCCCTCTTCGCTGATGCAAGCCCCCAGGCCCGCTTCTTCAACGTTCAGCCGGAACTGCTGGCCCATGCCGCGCTCAAGGGAGCGCGCGTGAAGGAAGTGGGCATTTACTACGCGCCGCGGGGCCAGGGGAAGTCCAAGGCCAGGGTCTTGCGTTTTGGCCTCGCGTTTCTGCGCAGCCTCTGGGCCATCCGGCGCAGGCTCAAGGCGCGTTCCAGTACGTGATTATCCACTGAAAGTCGCTATAACTCTTCGCGGGAGTGGATGCGTTCCTGGTGGACGCCCTGGTCTTCAAAACCGGTGAGAGGCGCAAGTCTCTGGTGGGTTCGATTCCCATGCACTCCCGCCAATCCCGCATGCAGCGGCTTTGACCCACCGGCTACGGCGAGGGTTTCGCCAACTCCTTCAAAAGCCTGCGTTCGAGCCACCAGCTCATCATGGCCGGCACCATGAACAGCGAGATCACGTCCACCAGCATGCCGCCGAAGATCGGCAGGGCCATGGGCTGCATCACGTCGCTGCCGCGCCCCGTAGCCCACAGAATCGGCATCACACCGATGATGCTCGTCAGCGTGGTCATGAAGGCGGGGCGGATGCGGCGCGCACCGGCCTCCAGCACGATTTCGCGGATATCTCCCACCGTGCGCGGCTTGCGCTCCTCAATGAGCTGGTCAATGTAGGTGCCCACGACCACGCCGTCATTGAGCACCACGCCCGCCAGAACCATGAAGCCCACCACCACGGCGACGGTGATGTAGATGGACGGGCCCTGGGGCTCGCCGCTGAACACACTCTGGATGAAGGGCCAGTAGCGGATCATGAGCGCGCCGCCCGCCAGATTCAGCGGCAGGCCGGTAAAGACGATCAGCGTCCAGCTCCATTTGCGGAAGTGCATGTAAATGATGAACAGGATGATCGCCAGGGCGATGGGGATGATGAAAGCCAGCCGCGCATTCGTTCTCTGCTGCTCCTGGTATTGGCCGACCCAGTTGAACGTGGTGCCCTTTGGCCAGTCCACCTCTTTGCGCTCGATCGCCTCGTTCACGCGCCGCTCAACGGCGGCGATCAGGCGGGTCTCGTCAATGCCCGCGGTATTGAACGTGACGTAGCCCGCGACCTTGCCGTTGGCGCCGCGGATCTCCGAGGGACCCACGACGTATTCAATGTCCGCCAGGTCAGTGATCGGCACCTGAGCACCTCCCGGCGCGGCCACGAGCACTCGATCGAGGTCCTCCAGCTTGTCGCGCAACTCACGCTCGTATCGGATGCGCACCGGGTAGCGCTCGCGGCCCTCAACGGTGGTGGTCACACGCCTGCCGCCCAGCGCAACTTCAATCGTGTCCTGCACCATCATCACGGAAACGCCGTAATGCTGCATGCGTTCACGGTTGAGCCGGAATTCCACATAGGGTTTGCCGCCCGTGCGCATGGCCACAACGTCGGAGGCGCCGGGCACGCTCTTGATGACGGGCTCCAGCTTCAGCGCCAGTTCAGCCAGCTCGCTTGCGTCATTGCCCAGCAGCTCCAGGCCAATCTGCGAACGAATGCCGCTCGAAAGCATCACGATGCGCGTCTGAATCGGCTGCAGCCAGCTTGGGGCGGCCCCGGGCAGGTGTGTCGCCTTGCGCAGCTCCGCCACGAGTGCCTTGCGGTCCATGCCGGGTCGCCACTGATCGCGGGGCTTGAGCAGAACCACCGTCTCGATCATGCCAATCGGCGCAGGGTCCAGCGCGGTTTCAGCGCGCCCCAGTTTGCCCATCACCTGTGCCACCTCCGGCACCGTCAGCATCTGTTCGTTCTGCCACTCCATGACGCGCAGGGTTTCCGAAAGCGAAGCCTGACTGAGCAGCGAGGGCATGAATAGAAGCGAACCCTCATCCAGCGGCGGCATGAACTCCTGGCCAAAGCCCGGATAGTGTTCTTCCAGCGCAGCGATGGGCCGGACGCGCGAAGCATCCCCGCCCAGGGCCTCGACGCCCGCTTTGACCGGCACGAGCACAAATGATGCGCCGAATGCCGACATGGCGCCCAGCAGGATAATGATGAAACTGACCACGCGCAGCACGCGCCGATGTTCCAGAAAAAAGCGCAGCGTGGGACGGTAGGCGGCCACCAAGCCGCGCGCCACGGGGTTGCCGTCAATGGGCGTGAGGGGCTCAGCCCATATCCTGAGCACCGCCAAAGCGCCGAGCACAAACACCGGCACCGCCACAAAGGCGGAGTTCAGGCCCAGCCATCCCTCGACAAAGTGCGAACTGCGCATCGTGATCCAGGCCAGCAGGCCGGCAATGCCCAGGGCGGCTACCCAGCGCAGAACTTCACCAAAGCGGCGCTGCGCGGGTGTCTTGTCGGCGCGACGGCCGCCCAGGAACAGGTAGCACAGCACGGGCGTGAGGCAGATGGCAAGAAACAGCGAAGCACTGAGTGTGAGCGTCTTGGTCCAGGCCATGGGCGCGAACAGTTTGTAACTCTGTCCGGAGAGCGCGAAGATCGGCACGAAGCTGATGACGGTGGTCGCCACGCTGGTGACAATCGCGCCGCCCACTTCGCCTGAAGCGTTCTTGATGACCTGGAGACGCGGCGACTTGCCGCCGTCGGCCAGAAGGGCGACGTAGATGGTCTCGACCATGATGATGGACATGTCGGCGATGTCGCCAATGGCAATCGCGATGCCGCCCAGGCTCATGATGTTGCTGGACACTCCGAAGACCTGCATGCCGATGAAGCCGAGCAGAATCGCCAGCGGGAAACTCGCCGCCACAATCAAAGCGCTGCGCAGGTGAAGCAGGAAGATGAGGATGATCAGCGCGGTCACGATGATCTCTTCCACCAGCGTATCGCGCAGCGTTTCCAGCGTTTCATCGATCAACTCGGTGCGGTCGTAGAACGCATGGACCTTGGCACCCGGCGGCAGTGTGGGCTCGAGGCGGGAAATCTCCTTCTTGACACGGTCGATGGTGTCAAGCGGGTTGGCGCCGTAGCGGATCGTCACGATGCCGCCGACCCGCTCGCTATGGCTGTCGGCCAGGGCGCCTCGCCGGAACTCGGGGCCAAGCTGCACCCGGGCAACATCGGACAGACGCACGGGCACGTGGCCCGCGTTCCTGACAACCAGTTGCTCGATGTCTTCGAGGCGCTTGATGAAGCCTACGCCACGGACCAGGAACTCGCTGCCGCCGCTCTCAATGGCCTTCGCGCCGACATCGAGGTTCGAGTTCTCCAGCGCCTTGACCACTTCCTCCAGCATCACGTCGTGGGCGCGCAGGCGTTCGGGGTCGATTTCAACCTGGTACTCGCGCACGAAACCGCCGATGCTCGCCACCTCCGCCACGCCGTCCACCTGCTGCAGCGCGTAGCGCAGCGTGTAGTCCTGCACGCTGCGCAGCGTGGCGAGGTCGTAAGGCCCATCAACGGTGTACATGTAAACCTGGCCCAGCGCCGTGGCGTCGGGTCCCAGCGCGGGTGTCACGCCCTGCGGCAACTGGCCCTGCACCACGGCCAGGCGTTCGAGCACCCGCGAGCGCGCCCAGTAAATGTCCACGCTGTCTTCGAAAATCACGTACACGCGCGACATGCCGAAACCCGTCATCGTGCGCACGTCTTCAACACGCGGCAGCGCCTGCATGGCCACGGAGATCGGGTAGGTTACCTGGTCTTCGACGTCCTGCGGGCTGCGACCCATCCACTCCGCCGAGATGATGACCTGGTTCTGAGAGATGTCGGGTATGGCATCCTTGGGGTTGTCCAGCAGCGCCTTGAAACCAAGCACCACCATCAGGCCCGTCGCAAGCAGGACCAGGAGTTTCATGTCAAGGCATGCGTTGATGAAGCGCGAGATCATGATCAGTGCCCCGAATGCCCGCCATCCGCGGAGCCGCCCTGCGGCCTGAAGAGGGAGGGTTTGCCGCTGAGTTCCTGCTGGCTGTCAATGAGGAATTGTCCATTGGTCACTATGCGCACCCCCGCAGGAAGGCCTTCGATCACGGGGTAGTAGTCTCCCAGCTTGTGCAGCGTGCCGTCGTCCATCCGGTGGTAGGCGCTGCACAGGGGTCCCAGGTGAACCTCAAAGCCCTGGTATTGCGGCTGCGCCAGCTTTCGGGCGTTGCCCGCGTGGTCGTGCCGGATGCTGCCGTCCGGCTCGCGCTCGACCCACCACTCCACATACACGAGCGTTCGCTTGCCGGTGCTCAGAACGGCTTGACGCGGCACGGCCAGTACTTTGCCGGGCGCCCTGCCTCTGGCAGGGACGCGCTTCCTGAGTTCCATGCCGCAGATGCGGCAACGCCCGGGCCCGTCACTGCGCTGCAGGGGGTGCATGGGGCAGGCGTACTCACCCGGCAGGCTCGGCGTGGCCAGGGTGCCGTCAGAGGTCAGCTCGGCGAAGAGCGTAGCCGCGCCGAAGAGGCCGGGCTTGAGCAGGCCTTGAACGTTGGGCACCTCGACGCGCACGCGCGCCGTGCGCGTCATGGTGTCCAACACCGGATCGATGAAGCTGACAGCGCCCTCAAAGTGATGCCCGCGCAGTCCCGCGACCTCGACATCGACTTTCTGCCCCAGAGACACGAAGGGCAGGTCGCGCTCATGGATGCTCAACATGAGCCACAGTCGCGACAGATCGGTGACGCGGTAGACCGGCATTCCCATTTCGACGTACTGGCCTTCGCGCGCCATTTTCTCGAGCACGACGCCCGAGGCCGGCGACGGCACCGTAAATGTCGCCGTCGTCGCCTCTCGCGCCTCGAGATCAGCCAGTTGCGCGGCCGAAAGTCCCAGACGACGCAGCTTCTCCCGCGAAAGCTCCACAAGGCGATCAGCTCCCGGGGTCTTGTTGACCAGGGACTGCTGGGCCACCTTGAGCTCCCGATGGGCCGCGTAAAGCTCCGGCGAATAGAGATCAAACAGATGGTCACCTTCGGAGACCGTCACGCCGGTGAAATCGGCATAGAGACGGTCAATACGCCCCGCGACCCAGGCCGAGACCACGCGATCGAGCGACTCGTCAGGCTCAAACTGGCCCAGCGTGCGGATCTCGCGCGCCAGTTGCAGCCGCTGAACGGGGGCGGATTTCACGCCCATCGAAACGCGCTCACGCGCCGTCAGTTCCAGCATGGCACCCGTGTCCACAAAGCGCTCGAGGTCCATGCCGCACACCGGGCAGGTGCCGGGCTTTTCCAGGCGCGTGCAGAACATGGGACAGGCGTAATACACCTCCGATCTGGCCCCCTGGGCGCCAAACTCGCCGCCCTGGCCCGCAGGCGCGGCAATAAGCCAGTCCTCGGGCAAGGCGATGGCGCCTACGAGCCCCGCCAAACCGCCCCCCAGGGCGGAAAGCAGGAATGCGCGGCGACGAAGGAATGACGGCGTGGGTTTTTGTTCGTTGCTCATGGCGTTCTCCCCTACTTGCGCACCAGTTTTCCCTCGCGCTCGATCAGGCCGTAATGGGCGTAGTGTTTTGCGGCGTTTGCGAGAAACTCGTCCGCGCAGCCGCTCCAGCAGCAGAAGTAGATCTTGAAACCGCGATGAAGGATGAAGACCTCACCCTCGGGGTCGATCTCGCCGCCCATGATCGGGCAGTCGGCGGCCAGGGCCTTCTCGTATGCCTGGCCGTCCACCTTCAGCAGACGACCGTCCGCCGTGGGCTCAAGCGAGAGCTTGGCGTAGTAGCGCATGGGGTTCTTCTCGAATCGCTTTCGCGTCTCCTCAGAGGCAAAGCCGATGCGCCATTGCTTGTGCTCGAGCAGCAGGGGCGTTCCTTCCAGCTTCGCACCGTTTACGGGATCGCTGCCGTTGCCGAGCACAACCACCTCAGCCGATTTCTCCGGCACCGGAGCATGTTGCGAGTGGTCTGCCCGTTGGGGCCCCTGTGGGTCAGGCGGAGTTTCGTGCGTGTGCTCTGAGGACTCACGAGCCTGCGGCACGTTTGTCGGTGCCGCGTCGCGCGAGAGCACTGCCGCACGCAGTATGGCGGCTACCAGCAGCACCGCCGCAAAAGACGTTGCAAACGCCAATGCGTATTTCACGGCTACTCTCCTTCGCCTTTGAGGTTCAGGCCGGTGAGAGACTGGAGCATGGCACGCGCCTTGAGCACCTCTGTGCGGGCGCGAACGTTCGACACTTCACCCGCCAGCAGCGTGCGCTGGGCACCAAGGACATCGCCCAGGCGTGCCTTGCCTGTGGCAAAGTCTGCCCGCACCAGTTCCAGGGCCATGCGCGCCTTGGGCAGCACTTCGTCGTTGAGCAATTGGTGCATGCGCTCGGCGTCGGAAAGCTCAAAGAGCGCGAAGTCCAGCTCCGCCAGCAGGTCGAGCTTCCGCTGCTCAACCACCAGGCGCGCCGCCATCTCGTTGGCGGCCGCGGCGTCGGAGCGCGCCTTGCTCACATGGAACTGCCACGGAATGGAGATGCCCGCGCGCACGCTGACGGCACTCCAGGTGCCGCCCTCACCCATGGGCGTGCCCATGTCCATCCAGCCTGCGCCTACCAGAAAGTCCGGTACCCACATCCAGTTGGCTTCGACCTGCCTGGCCTGCGCGACAGCGGCGCGTGCGTGCTCCATGCGCAGCATGGGGTTTTCTTCTACGGCCACGTGCAGCTTGGCGCGCCCGGGAACACGCGTGAGCCTGACAGCCGCGAGCAGCGGTTCCAGTTTCACATCGGGCGCCACTTCGACACCGCTGGCCGAGACCAGCTGCCTCACCAGCGCCGGGCGGCGCAGCTTCAGGCCCGCCAGCTCGCTTTCCATCTCTGCGCGCTCCACCTGCATGCGCAGCAAGTCGGCCTGGGAGGCCATCCCCGAGGCAATCATGGGCCCCATGGCCTCTTCCACATCAGCGGCGATCTGCGCGAGCTGGGCCGTAATCTGCACCCGGGCATCGAGCGACTGAAGCTCGTAGTAGGCCACCGCAGCCCGCAACCTCGCCTGGCGGCGGAATGCATCGAAGTCCTGGGCCATGACCTGAGCTTCGGCCGACAGCATCTTCTCGCGGGCCACAAGCTTGCCGGGGTTGGTGATTTCCTGCGTGAACATCACCCCGCGCTTGCCGCCGTCGAGCATGATGTTGGAGCGTCGATCCTCGATGTTCTCGAAGTACTCCAGCATGGCCTCGGGTATCTCCACGGCCGTGCCTATCTCGGCCACAGCCCCGCGCCAGCGATGGTAGGCCGCAGCCAGTCCGGGGCTGCGCAACTCGGTCAGACGCAGCAGTTCCTCCAGCGTGAGCGAACTCAAGACGGCCGGAGCCGAGGTCGCGCCGGACCGCCCCTGACTGGCTTCACTCAGGGCTCGCGCCACGGGAACAGGCACGCTTTCGAACTCGTGCCGGGCCAGGCGCGCCTCGGCGGTACAACCAGCGACGAACAGTGCCGCAAGAAAGGTGCAAAGCGAGACGGGACGTTTCATGGGAACTCCTCCGGGCAAAGACACGCAAGGCGAGCCATGTGCGCGATAGCACATTGGCGTCGACCGTTCCAGAGGAGCGTCTAGATGCGAATGCAGTGGACATCGGCCACGACGAGCCCCATGGGCGGGGGGCGTTCAAAACTCTCACGGCGGCGGGCCTGTGACACCGCGGCTGGCCGCAGATCGTCAGGGTGCAGCAGGTAAACAGCGGGAGCAGCGGGCGCGGCAAGGGGCGCATCCAACAGCGCCTGACCGGCTTCCGCCATGGCGAATTTCATGCACTCGCCATGCTTCCGCGGAACCCGGGGCTGCCGTGTCTTTTCGGTATCCTGACCCGCTGAATCCGCCTTGGATTTCGTGCAACAACAATGAGATCTCTCGGCCTTGGGAGCGGGCCCGAGGTCTGAGGTTGCCGCCGGCAGGGCGCAGCCACAGAAGAATGTAAAGCCTCGACAATCGCAGGGTCGGAGCGCGGGCAGAACCGTGAGCAAGAAAGCAGCGACAATGTTCAGCGCGGCAGTCATTTTGGGGAGTGTACAACCGTACTTGACTACGGGTTCAAGTCAGAATTCCCTTTCCCACGGAATTGTGATCGCCTGGGGTTTGGCCGGCCCTCCGGCGCCCCGAACTTGATGCCATCCTGGAAGCGCATAACCACTGAACTTGGCGATGCTTATAGAAGCAGCCCGGGAGGGAATTTTGGCCCTATTCCCGAACCCTTTGCCGATCTGGCCGTTTCTATTCAGTAACCGGACTGATTCCGGCCGGGATTCGGGTCTCCCCTTGGACCATTCCTCAGCAGCGCGCCATGTCGGACTTCGGACTACTGGTTGATTTCATCCGCGGGGAGCTGGATTCCCAGCAGGCCACGGTGGTTCGTCGGCGCCTCGAGGCCGAGCCGGAACTCTTCGTCCAATTCGAACGGCTGACCCGCACCCTCAGCGTCATTCGCTCTCTGCCGGCCCTGAACGCCACAAGTGTCTTGCCGCCGCAAGTTTCACCCACGGCTGAGTTTCCTCTGGTGCAACCCCGTCCCGCATTCGTGGCCTCGCTTCGCCGTGAGTATGCGGCTCGAGGCTGGGCGGCGCTCATCCCCTCCCTGGCAGTGGCTCCGGCGTTTGCCGCTTCGCTACGCGGGGAGTTCCAGGTGCGAGGTCGGGTAGCTCGCCTGCCGCTGCTTACGCCTTCATCGGCCTGGGTTGCCGCGCTGCGCGGTGAGTTCAACGTGCGCGCCGTAATGGCGAGCCTTCCGGCCATGGGCGCGAGTGCCGCTTATCTTTCCCAGTTGCGTGTTGAGTTCGGCGTACGCGCACTGGTGGGTTCGCTGCCGTTCATCGCCGTGCGCGAGGCCTTTGTTCGCCGCCTGAGGGTTGCCCTTTACGAAGCCGCCCTGGAACCTGCGGCGCCCAGGGTTTCGCTGCCGCTCATTGAGCCGTCCGACCGCTTCCGGCGCCGCCTGTTCAACGCCATCGCCGGCGCGGCGCGCCGTCCCCTGCGCGCCCGTCCCACGCGCGAACTGGCCTCGCTCACCATCAACACCGGTCGCAGCCTCTGGGCCGCGGTCAAGCGCAGCAAGTCGCTGGGGGTGACGGGCGCGGCCCACGTACTGGCCATCGTGCTGGCGCTGTTCGTTACCAGTCAGCAGGTGATTACCGGCTCCGGCCTGACGCTGGAGAATCTTTCGTTTGACCACGCTCCCGCTCCTGTCATGAATTCCGGTCCGGAACTCAACGGCGACCCCGGTTTTTCCGGCGAGCGCGCCACCGTGAGCCGCTCAAGCGAGAACGACCCCAGTCCGGGCGTGGGCGGTTCAGAAGAAGCGCCGGACGGCGGCGGCGAGGGCGATGGCCCCTCTCCTTACGAAGTGCCGCCGCAGGAAGTGGAGGGCCCGCGTCCGGAGTTGCCGCGCGAGGTTGTCCTGCCTTCGCGTGCAGATGCCGTGCGGTCTGACTTTGCCATGTTCCGGCTGCGTGGCGAGAGCCGCCAGAAGAAGATCGGCTACCTGGGCTCCCTGGAGCTCTATGATGCTCTGTCGCGTTCTCTCCACTTTCTGCAGCGCAATCAGCGCCATGACGGCCGCTGGAGTATTGAGGGCGTTGATCCTGCGCTCATCCCCAAGGACAGCGATCTGCGCTTGATCCGCGAAGTCGAACTGACTGCCAGCGCAGCCCTGGCCTTCCTGGGAGACGGTCACAGCTCACGTGCCAGCGAACTCGGGTTTGAGCTGAATGTGAAGCGCGCCATTGACTGGCTCCTGCTCCAGCAGCAGCCCGACGGCCAGATCGGCCCCGACGAGAACGACGTGGTGCTTTGCCACAGCATCGCGCTGCTGGCTCTGATTGAGGAATTTGCGCTGACGGGCCGGAACGACCTTCGCCGTCCCATCCGGCTGGGTTGCCGTTGGCTGGCGGAGTCGCGCGCCACGGATGATCGCGGCGCCTTTCCCTATCGCCGCGGCCAGGGCCCTTCGCTCATGACCAGCGTGTGGTCGTACATCACACTGGAAACAGCCCGCGTCGTGCGCGTGCCGGACGTGGACGCGCCCCAGAGCCGCCTTGAAGAACTGCTGCGCTGGTTCGACGCCGAAACCACCCGCAAGGAACTCCTGGCAGACCAGGTGGACGCCCTCAACGGCGACCTGATTCCCAGCGCGGCGGCTCTGGCCCTGACGTATTTCCCCTCGGAAGGAACATACGAAATTCGCCAGCGGCAGCTTCTGTCGCGCATCGAGCGCGAGCGTCCCGAGTTGACCCATCGCGCCGGGCGCGATGACGCGGCTTGCGACATGCGCTACCTTTTCTTCGGGAACCTCGCTCACACGCTGGCCAGTCCTGAGGACGGCAAGCTTGGCGCCTGGGAGCAGGCGTTTGCGCAGACCATGATCAAGCACCAGATCAAGGACGGTCCCCGGGCAGGCACCTTTGAATTGACGGGCTACTACGCCTCCTTCTACGGAAACTCCTATCAGGCAGCGATGGCTGCTCTGGCCATTGAGAACGCCTACCGCTTGAATCTGCTGCGCCAGTCTCGGGACTAAAGTCGCGACCGCCATCGTGGCCCTTGCGTGCAACGAGCGCTACCACGTATTCTTCTTCCCGAGAAGTGGCGGGTGTCCGGCGGTTGTTCGCCGCCGGTCTGCAACACCCCAACCAGTGCTTCTCCTGCCGGAAGGCGGCGCAAGGAAGCCCTGCCCCATTGGCCCTGGGCAGAAGCGGGCGGTCCTTTCGCCAAAGCCATGGTTGCCGATTTCACACATGCCCTGAGAGCATTCGCCACCCGCTTCGGAGGCTCATAACCATGACCTCCGAAACGACCGTGATCAAGCGGCGCCTGATGCTCGTCGAGCTGACGACACTGGCCATGGTCCTGCCGGGCATTGCGGGCGCTGTAAACGCCGCCGGCTTCTTCGTGGTGGGGTCTTACCTTTCTCATGTCACCGGCACCGTGGCCCGCGCAGGCGACGACCTTGCCCTGGGGCAATACGCCAGCGCGCTCAACTACCTTCTCCTGATTGCGGCATTCTTCTTGGGCGCGGCGCTGGCCTCCTTCCAGATCGAGGTTTCACGCCGCCTGAACAAGCCGAAGTACGCCTTCACTCTGCTGACGGAAGCGCTGCTCCTGGGAGGATTTGCCCTCCTGTGCGCCTTGACGCCGGACGCCTGGCACCGCGAGAATCTCCCCCTCATGGCCATTGTCGTCATTTCCATGGGCCTCCAGAACGCCATGGTGACGCGGCTGTCCGGCGCGGTGGTGCGCACCACCCATATGACGGGCATTGTGACGGACCTGGGCATCGAGTCAGCCCGCCTGGCTTTCCTGGCTCGAGATCAGGCGCGAGGCAGGGGCCTGTGGGCAGGACTCTCCAGCTTCGCGGCGATTATCCTCGACCCGGAAGCCAGGCGGGCCAAATTGCTGTTGATCATATTTGTCTCGTTCTTCGCGGGCGCGCTCCTGGGCCCCATTGTGTACCTGCATTTCGGCTACTGGGGCGCCATTGGTCCCACCGCCCTATTGGCGGCTCTGGCGCTGCTGGATGTGGCCGTCGGCATCGAGTGGCATCCCGAGGTTCACTTTGTGCCTGCCGGGCGACCCGCCAATGAGCAGTTCCTGAAACTGGTGGCCGCCGAACTCGCCGCCAACCCCCAGAAAGCCAAGGCTGCGCTGGAATTGCTGCGCCGCAGAAGCACTTCGGCGCCTGCGCTCTCCGCCCATCCGGACGGGCCGGTCCCCGACTCGGAGGTCAGTTTCACGACTTCCACCAGGGCACAGGACACCTTGACCCCGGGGCCGCGCGAGATGTGAGTCGCGTGGCAAGCGTGGCGCGAATGTGTAAATTGCCGCAGGGTGACCGGCTATGAGCAAGAAGCGCAGGCGCGCGAGAGAGACCGAGTTCCGCCGACGCACGGCGCCGGGCGCCGCCCCGGGAACAGTCGCCGTCGATCCCGACGCGCCCAAGTCCGTGCTTACGCTCATGGCCTTTGGCCCGGAGCGATTCGAAGAAAGGCGCATTGAACAGGTCCATGAGTTGAAGGCCTTCTGCGACGCTTGGCCCGTGGTCTGGGTCAATGTGGACGGGCTGGGCGACGCCGGGGTCATTTCCCAGTTGGGTGAGATGTTTCACCTGCACCGGCTGGCCTTGGAAGACGTGGTCAATGTTCATCAGCGCGCCAAAGTTGAAACCTACGGGGATCAGGTGTTCATCGTAGGGCGTATGGTCGAACTGGATCACCACAGGGTCGGAGGAGATCAGCTCTCGTTGTTCGTCGGCCCGCGCTTCGTGCTCTCGTTCCAGGAGCGCAGCGGCGACTGCTTTGATCCGGTGCGAGACCAGATCCGCAAAGCCCGTGGTCGAGTGCGCCAGAGCGGCCCGGACTTTCTCGCGTACCTGCTGGTCGATGCCGTGGTTGACCACTACTTTCCGGTGCTGGAGCGATTTGGTGAGATCATCGAAGAACTCGAAGACTCCGTTGTCGAGAACCCCGAACGCGGCCTGATTGGGCGGATTCACGAGTCCAAACGCGATCTGCTCACGCTGCGGCGGGCCCTGTGGCCTTTGCGCGAGGCCGTTCACACACTTTACCGTGACCCCCTTCCGCTTTTTGCGGAGGAGACGCGCCTTCACCTGCGGGACACCTACGACCACACGATCCAGATCATCGATCTGCTCGAGACGTACCGTGAAACCTCCTCGAGCCTGATCGACGTGTACCTGTCAAGCCTCAGCAACCGCATGAATGAGATCATGAAGGTGCTGACCATCATCGCCACGGTGTTTATCCCCCTGGGATGGGTGGCGGGCGTCTATGGCATGAACTTCGATCCGGAGTCCTCGGCGCTGAACATGCCCGAGCTGAAGTGGGCATGGGGCTATCCCTTTGCGCTTGCCATGATGCTTCTCATTGTTCTGGCCGAGGTCTATTTCTTCTGGCGCAAGGGCTGGCTCAAGGCCATGACACCCTCCGGCGGATACAAGAAGCCGGCCCCCCCAGAGAACGGAAACTTCAAGTGAACCGATACTTCCTGAGCATCGTGTTGTTGGCGCTGGCGATCCTGCCGGCAGGCTGCCCCAGCGGCGGCATTCAAAGCAACAAGCAGGTTTACGCCAATCTGCCCGGAGATAGGCCGGACAATGGCAACGGGACCAGGCTCGGCCCTGCCATCGATGAACCGGAGACGCCCAGCAGCGACCCCCAGGTGACCGCGCTGCGTTCCGCCGCCAAGGAGCTGGCTGGCCGAAGTGAAGACAGCGCGCGGCAGATCGAGGTTCAACACCTTCTGATTTCGTTTGCCGGCACGCGCACTCGGGCCACTCGCTCCAAGGCCGAAGCCGAGAAGCTTGCGGCCAGATTGTGGGAAGAGCTTCTGGGCGGCGCGGATTTCGACAAGCTGGTAAAGGAGCACACCGACGACTCCCACCCCGGCATCTACGCCATGACGCTCAACCCCGCAGACGCCGGCCCGAACCTGAGCCTCCGAACCGGTATGGTTCCCGCCTTCGGCGATGTCGGCTGGCGTCTGAAGGTTGGCGAAGTCGGTGTGGCCGCCTATCATGGCACGAACAGCCCCTTTGGCTGGCACATCATCAAACGGCTCAAGTGAGCCCCCACCCGAAAGAACCTGATGGAAAAGTTCCGCGCCCACATCGCTGAAATCGCCGCCCGCCCCGAACACAAAGACCCGCGAATCGAGGTCCAGCATCTGCTGATTTCCTTCAAAGGTGCCGGCACCAACGCCACGCGCAGCAAAGAAGCCGCCGAGAAGGAAGCGGCCGCTCTATGGGAGAGAATCGTCAAGGGCGAGGACTTTGACAGCCTCGTGAAGAAGTACACCGACGACTCCCATCCCGGCATCTACGGCATGGTACTCAGTGGCGGCGGCGACCAGCACAAGATGGTTTTCCCGCGCAAGGGCATGGTGCCCGCATTTGGCGATGTGGGCTGGCGCCTGAAGGTGGGCGAGGTCGGGACGGCCGGCTTTGATCCCAACAAGAGCCCCTATGGCTGGCACATCATCAAGCGCCTGAAGTAGCCGCGCTCAGGCCCCGCCATGATGCCCGGCCCCCTCCGGATCACGCAGACCATCTCGATTCCCGAGAGGGAGATCGAGTTCGTGTTTGCGCGAAGCGGCGGGCCGGGCGGCCAGAACGTCAACAAGGTCAGCAGCAAGGCGGTGCTCCACTTTGACGTGACTCGATCGCCCAGCCTGCCGCCGGAGGTCCGTACGCGCGCATGCGAGTTGTTCGCCGCACGCATCAACGCGGAGGGCAGACTGGTCATTACCTGCAGTACCTCTGCCTCCCAGCTCCGGAACCGGCAGGAGTGCCTGGCGCGCCTTCAGCACATGCTCCAACAGGCAGCCCAAGCGCCCGTAGTGCGGAAGAAGACAGCGCCATCGCGTGCGGCCAGGCAACGACGGCTTGACTCAAAGAAGCGGCAGTCCGGAAAGAAGGCACAGCGCCGCCGTTCGTGGGACAGCGGAGAGGAGTGATTCATCGCCTCAGCGTGCGGTCCGCGACCGTAAGGCTGAAGTCCAGCTCGCGGCCTCCCCGCGAAATCTTCACGCTGACCGGCCGGCCCACGGGCAGAGCATCCTCCACTTCCAGCCAGTCCCGCTCATCACCGCCAAGGCTTGCCGGCCACCGCATGGCGTTGGCGCCCGGCCACCAGGTCACGCTCACAATGACATCGCCGGCCTGCATGCCCGCCTGGTAGGCGGGGCTGCCATCCTCCACTTCGCGCAGCATCGTGCCCAGCCGCCCCAAACCCTGCGTGTTCATCCAAAGCACTCCGCGGTAGCCGCGCGAACCCAGCCAGCCATGTAGGATTTTTTCGCCCGCCAGCAGGCGCCTGGCAGCGTTCAGAAGCGCCGATGCCGGCAGCGCAAAGGCCACTCCCGACTCGCTGGCCGTGTCCTGCGGCGTATTGATCAGCACGTTCATCCCCAGCAACTGGCCGCGGACGTTGAAGATTCCGCCGCCGGAATTCCCCGGGTTGGTAGGCGCATCATGCTGGACACAATTGACGTAAATGCGCCCCGTCTTCTCACTGACAAAACTGCGCGAGATCGCGCTGACAATGCCGCGCGCCACGCTGGGAGATCCGCCCAGGCGCGATGTTCCAAAGGGGTTTCCAACGCTGAGCACGTCGTCGCCGACGGCGCAGCTCCCCGCCGGCGAGACGGGAACCATCACTTCGGGCACGAACTTGGTCTGCAGGATGGCAATATCCCCGACCGGGTCTTCGGCCACTACACGCGCGGCAGCCGCCCGGCCACCTGCCATCAGCACCGTAATCCCCATGGCGCCATCGACCACGTGGTGGGCCGTGACGAGATAGCCCTGCTCGTTGAGCACAATCGCCGAGCCGAACCCGTCAGCGCGGCCTCCGTCGTCGACGACAAGACTGACCGACGACTGCAACGCCCTCCCGATGCCGGACGCCGGGGAAGGCAAGACCTCAGGCTCGGCCGGCGCGGCAACGCAACTGGCCGTGAAGAGCAGCAGGACCATGGGCAGGGACAGTGCTTTCACCGAGCCACTCCCGCCCCGAGTTCAGTCGCCAGATCCAGAATCACCCGGTCAAGCACAAGCAGGCCTTCTTCGGTGCAACGCACATGGGTCTCGCCTACATCGAGCAGGCCCAGCCGCGCCAACGTGCGGCACGACTCGCCGCAGGCCACGGTCAAGGGTGAGCCGGCCAGGCGCTCAAACTGATCCAACGCGACGCCTTCAGTCAGTCGCAATCCCATCAGCAGCAGCGTTTCGGCGCGCTGCGCGGGCGACAGGCGCTCGCGGCGAACCACCGGCAGGCGGTTTTCATCGAGCAGGCAACGGGCATATGCCTCGTGGTCCGCGGCGTTCTCGGCGATTTCGCCGTCCACCATACCGTGGGCCCCCGCCCCGTAGCCTCGCCAGTTTTCCTGACGCCAGTAGGCCAGATTGTGGCGGCATTGCGCGCCAATCCGGGCGAAGTTCGACACCTCATAGCGCATCAGGCCGGACGCGGCACAGGCCTCCCCTGCCAGAGTGAACATCTCGCGCTCCAGTTCCTCGGGGCAGGGCTCGATTTCGCCGCGCTGCAGGGCCAGGGACATGGGCGTGTCGTCCTCGAAAGTGAGGGCGTAAAGGCTGAGGTGCTCGGTGCCAAGCGCCAGGGCTTGCCGGAGGTCGTCACGCAGGTGATCGAGAGTCTGGCCGGGCAGGGCGAACATGAGGTCCATGCTGATCCTGGCGATGCCGGACGCGCGGGCCAGCTTCACGGCCGTTTCCGCCTTGCCCGCCTCGTAGATTCGCCCCAACTGCCGGAGGAACCCCGGGTCAAAACTCTGCACGCCGAAACTCGCGCGCGTCACCCCCATTTCAGCCAGCGCAGCGGCCTTGCGCTCGTCCAGCGTGCCGGGGTTGATCTCGACCGTGAACTCGGACAGGCGAGCGAAATCCACGTGACGTTTAAGCGTCTGTCCCAGGCGGGTGAGCTGTGCGGCGCTCAGGCGCGTGGGGGTGCCGCCCCCGATAAAGATGGTGCGGGGAGCCAGTGCCTCATGGCGCAGCCGGAACTCACGCTCCAGGGCGTCGAGATACCGCTCAATGTCGCGCTCGCCCGCGGCCTCACTGTAGAAGTCACAGTACTCGCACTTCCGCACGCAGAAGGGAATATGGACGTAAAGCGCACTCATGCCCGCGAGGATAGCGCGCCTTCTGATTTGCGCGAGCTTTGGATGTTGGGAAACAGCACTTCACGCGAAAGGCTGACGTATTTGCGGCGGCCGGTCGTGGGCTTGCCGAACGCGACCTCGCACTCGAGGCGCTCGGGCTTGAAGATGATGCGCTGGATGTTGATGGTGGGAATGGCTGTCTTCTGAAGCATGGTCTTGATGCGCTCGACGTCAAACTTCACACCCGAGGCAATGGCGCGGCGGAGCTTGCCCAGCCTCCAGGTGGAACTGAACCAGGTGAAGGCAAAGCTCTTGTAGCCCTTCGCCAGGAAGTGGTTGGTGCAGGCCAAGGCCGGCTGCTCGGGCGTGGTCCGGTCCACGATGGCCTTGGCGGTGTGAAGCTGGAGTCGGGCTCCGTGCCGCCCCCTGTCGGCCAGCATCACGTTGGTCGTGGTGCAATACGGGCGCGACTCCAGCAGGCCAATGGCCTCGTCCACGTTGGCGCACTCCGCCAGCACCCTCCGGAACACCAGCGGGAAGGGCTGGCCGTTGAGATGTTCTTTACGCTTGTGGCCATAAACCAGCATCATCGCGAGCGCCAGGCCATCTTCGTTCATGCCGCTGAGCAGGCCCAGAAAGCCCGGCCAGGTAATGCCCGAGTAGCGCCGCCCGCCCGCGGGCTCATAGCAGATGACCATGGATGCATGATGGGCAATGGACAACGACGGAAAATCGAGGTTGCGCCCCAGCAGGATTTCGCCGGTGTCCGTGCGGCTGTCGTGGGCCACCAGTGTGCTGCACAGGGCCACCTTGTGAATATCAAGGAAACACTGGCCCAGCAGCGCGCTCTCGTAGCCCAGGCCCGAGCTCTCGCCAAAGCCTCGAATCTCCTCGCGGAAGGACTCCGGCAAATGGGGCTCCATCTCCCTCGCCAGGGCCATGTCGCCCAGAACGTCGGGCGCGAACATGTGGATGTAGCGATCGTAGAGCTTGCGAGTCTGTTCCCCCACCAGTTCCCCCAGCGCCAGCCCCATCTCGCGGGCGCTGCCCCGCACGTGCACCACAGGCACGCCATCAACGAGTCGCAGCTCCCCGTGGCTGGCCTGGCGCGCTTTCCATGCGGGCAGGGTCTGGCCGAAGTTCGCCACCCGGGCCTTGAGCATCTTCCACGGCACGCCCAGCTCCGGAAAAGGCAGCTTCTTGCGCAATCTGGCCATGTCGGCTCCCGCCAAAAGAAGCAGGCGATTGGTCCGCCCGCGCACACGCCATTTATATAATGCAGTTATTTACCTGTCCAGAACTTTCACGTCCGCACTTGGCCATTCGCTGCTAACTTGTGCGCGACCATGACCGACGCGTCCAACGCTCCGTCTCCCGGTTTCCTTGCCAGGGCCTTCAGTCAGAAGCTGCCGTTCTGGTACGCCCTCGTGCTCTCGCTCATCGCCGACCTTGCCACCAAGGCATGGGCCGACGCCACCGTGCGCCCCATTGCCCCGGCCAAGATCGAGGTCATTCCCGGCTTTCTCGCCTGGGCCTGGGCGGAGAATCTCGGCGCGGCATTCTCCATCTTTCACGGCAAGGCGAACATGCTTTCCATCATCGCCCTGGCCATCATTGGCGGCATTTTCGTGTTCATGTACCGTGCCACACCTGACCGCCGCTGGTTCATTCTGGCGCTTGGCTTTGCGGCCGGCGGCGCCATGGGCAACCTGCACGATCGCCTGCTGCTGGGGCACGTCCGGGACTTTATCTTCTTCGACTTTGACCTGCCGGGTCACACCTGGACGGTCACGCTTCCGTTCAGCGACGGACCTTCGCGCCCTATTCCCCAGCGTTGGCCCATCTTCAACGTGGCGGACATCTGCATCGACATCGGCGTGGGGCTGCTCATGGTCATTACGTTCTTTACCAAGGAAAAGAAGCCGGAGGGCAAGTAGTGCCGCTGTCGCTCAACGTCAAACTCGGCCCACTGGAGCTTGCCACGCCGCTGCTGACCGCCAGTGGCTGCGCCGGCTACGGCAAGGAACTTGACCAGTACCAGGATCTTTCCTGTTTTGGCGCCATCGTCGGCAAGTCGATTTCGCGCGAGCCCCGGCTCGGCAACCCCTACCCGCGCACAGCAGAAGTTGCCGCGGGCATGCTCAACGCCATTGGCCTGCAGAACGAGGGGTTTGACAGCTTCGTGAAGTCCACGCTGCCCAAAATGCGCAGCTTCGGCACCAAGGCCATTGTCAATGTCGTCGGCCACGACTTCGACGAATATGTCTGGCTCTGCCGCCACTTCGACGCCGAGCAGGGCATTGCGGCCCTCGAGCTGAACCTGAGCTGTCCCAACGTCAAAGGAGGCATGAAGTTCGCCACCGACGCCGGCGAATGTGAACGCCTCGTGCGCGCCTGCCGCGATGCAACCAAGCTCCCCCTGATCGCCAAACTGAGCCCCAACGTCACCAGCATCTCTGAAATTGCCCGCGCCGCCGAGCGCGGCGGGGCAGACATCCTCAGCGCGGTAAACACCTTTGTCGGCATGAGCGTGGACTGGAGGCGGAGAGAGCCACGCCTGGCCAACGTCACGGGCGGCATGAGCGGCCCTGCCATCAAGCCGCTGGCCTTGCGCTGCGTCCATGAGGTGGCCCGCGCCGCCAGACTTCCCGTGATTGCCATCGGCGGCATCAGCAGCGCCGATGACCTGTTGGAGTTCATGGTGGTCGGGGCCGGCGCCTGCCAGGTTGGAACGTACCTGTTTGTCGAGCCCGACTGCGGCGCCGCGATTATCGCCGACTTGAAGAAGAAGTTGATCGAAGCAGGCGTGCAGAGCCCCTCCGAACTTGTGGGCACACTGAAAGTCTGAACGCTTCAGTTCGTGTCGCCTTGTGCCGATGACAGTCGGGGGAGGCCCATGTACGAAGAAGGCCCGCTGACACAAAAACCTCTGGAGTACGTCATTCGCTGCGCGGGTTGCGGCGAAGAGATACGCATTTCACCTCTGGATCTATCCGGACGCATGGTCATCTGTCCCCACTGCCACCTCGCCAACCCCGCGCCAATCTTCCGGGTTCTCAAAGGCATCCGCGGACCCGAAAACGCCTTCTAGCAACAGCTTGGGCGCTTATGGCTTGCTCAGTCGCAGGCCCAACCAGCCCAGCAGCCTCGCTTTGAGAATCTTGCGGCCCAAACGCTTCAGAACCTCCTGCCCGCCGCACTCTTCCCTGGCGCGCCGAAGGACAGCCGCCGCCTCGCCGGCGCGCCCCAGCCAGAGCAGATGCTTGACGTGCTCGTCGTAGATGCGTGCGCGGAACTGCCTGAGTGAAGCCGCGTTGAACCGCGGGTGACCCGCGAACTTCCGGCCGAAGTCCTCGAGCACAGAAAGCTTGAGGGCATCGCGCTTGAGGTCCCCCTCCAGGCCTGCATCCCGGCTGACGCTCGTGGCAGCGCCATGAATGACCGTGAGGGCCTCGCGCACGCAGACAAACGGAAAATCAAGCGACGCGCGCAGACAGAACTCGCTGTCTTCAAAGTTGAACAGTGGGGCAAATCCGCCCGAGCGCTCGATCACCTCGCGCCGCACCAGCAGCGTCTGAAGGTGCGCCCGCGTCGCGCCGCTGCACAGTGCTTCAAACACCCATCCGTCGCGCAGGGCGCTCTCCGGAGGCTTGGGCCGGTCGTCTCCCGCATGGCAGTACCGTGAGAAGCAAACACCGGACTCCCCTTGAAGCAGCGCGGGCACCTGGCGCGCCAGTTTCTCCGGCCTCCAGGCATCGTCGTCATCCAGAAAGGCGAACATCACGCCCTGCGCGGCATCCATGCCCGCGTTGCGCGCCTTGCCCGGCCCGCCGTTGGCTACCGTCAGCCAGCGGTAACCCACGTCGCGCTCGCGTGCGCGGGCCGCGAAAGCCTCCAGCACCGCCGGCGTGTTGTCTCCGCTGCCATCGTCGACGACAATCAGTTCGAGCGGCCGCCAGCTCTGCCCCAACACACTGGCCAGCGAACGCTCCAGCAGCGCGGGCCGCCGGAACGTAGGCACGATAGCGCTGACCAGGGGCCCCGTCATTTCAACCACGCTCCTGGCCGGTCTTCAGCTTGGGGTGGCGCGGACGCAGGCCCAGCCACGACAACCACCAGGCCTTGCGCAGCTTGGACCTCAGCTTGGGAAGCGCCATGATCGGCCCGCACAGCGAAATTCCCTGCTCGTACAGGGCACGCGCCCCCTTGAGGTCGCCGCGGTAGAGCAGATGCTTGGCGCACTCGTCATAGACGTGTGCGGCGCGCTCCTTCCAGGCCTGCTCGCTCCAGCCGGCGCGGCTGTGGCAGCGCTCCCGGATAAGATTCAGGTGGCGCATGAAGTCGTGGTCGCGCCGTTGTGCCGCCTCCGTTCCGGTGAAGCGAGTGAGTGCCTGCTCGCTGAACGTGTAGGTCGCCAGTTCCTCCGGCACTGCGGCAAAGGAAGCCTCGTGAACAAGCCGCGCTTTCCACTCCTCGTCCTCGTACACGCGCAGGCTCTCGTCAAACTCACCCACCACCGGGCACAACGCAGCCTTGAACACGATGGAAGTGATGTGGGCATAGGCCCCGCGCGAGAGGAAGCGCGCGGCATCTCGACCCCTCAGCAGGGCGTCGTCGGTAGCTGGTGAACGCTTGTGCCTGCCGCCATGGCGGGACACAAAACAGCAGCAAGCATCGGCGCCGCACTCGCGCATGGCCGCCAGCTGGCGTTCCAGCTTGTGAGGCCGCCAGAGGTCGTCGTCATCCAGAAAGGCGATGTACTCGCCGCGGGCGGCGCGCAGCCCGGCGTTGCGCGCGCTTGCCGCGCCGCCATTGGGTTTGGTGATGAACAGCGGCTCCACGCCGGCGGCGATGACTCGGGTGCGCGCAGATTCCAGAACCTGAGCCGTATCGTCGGTGCTGCCGTCATTGATCACGATCAGTTCGATGGGGCGCCAGGTCTGCTCCAGTACGGAGTTCATGGCGCGCACAACGACCTGCGCGCGGTTGTGAGTCGGTACGATGACTGAGACCAGGGCGCTCATCCCTTCACCTGCGCGATGTGCCCGAACTTGGGGTGCTTCAGGCGCAAGCCCACCAGGGACAGCCACCAGGCCTTGCGCATCTTGCGACGCGCGCCCTTGAGCAGCGCAGGCGGCGCCCCCAGCAAAAGCGCCCGCTCGAGTAGCCGTCGTGCCGCGTCCAGCTCGCCGGCATAGAGTCTGTGCTTGATGAACTGGTCAAAGTCCTGTGCCAAACGCGTGTGCCAGGCGGAATCATCCCAGGATGGCTTGGCGCGGCACTTCTCGCGCACGCCGACCACGGCCCGCTCCTGCATTTCGTCACGGGCCAGCAACTGCTCGTAGCCGCTGAACTTGAAGAGCGATCCGGCGGTGTACTCATAGCGGCCCAGTACCTCGGGCACGCAGGCGAAGTCGGCCTCGCACAGCAGGCGAACGATCCAGTCGAAATCCTCGTACACACGCAACGCTTCGTCAAATGGGCCGACGCGCCGGGCAATCTCAGCCTTGACGATAATGCTGTTGATGTGCGCGTCGGCGCTGCGGCTGAGGTAACCGGAGGGGCCGCGTCCTCGCAGCAACTGGTCCGGAGAGAGTGGCATATGCCGCTCATCGTTCTCGCGCACCTGAAGAAACTGGCAGCAGCAGGCCTCAGCGCCGCCGCGCTCCAACTCCGCCATTTGCTTGCTGATTTTTTGAGGCTGCCAGGTGTCATCGTCGTCAAGAAACGCTACCCAGTCGCCTCGGGCTCGCCCAAGGCCCGCATTCCGGGCGCTGGCAACGCCGCCGTTGACCTTCGTTGCGAAGTTTGCACTGACACCCGCCGCTTCGCACTTCTTTGCCAGTTCCCGCATCACGCGCCCAGTGTCATCTTCGCTTCCGTCGTCCGTCAGCACGAGTTCCAGCGGACGATGGGTCTGGGCCATGACGCTCTCCACTGCGCGCGGCAGCAGTTGAGGCCTGCGGTAAGTGCACATCACGACGGAGACGAGACTCAACGTTGCGTCCTATTTTCGGATCTCAGTCAGGTCATCATGCTTGGGATGGTTCAGGCGAATCCCCAACCAGGACAAGAGCCAGGCCTTACGATACTTGCTGCGGGAACGCCGGACAGCCGCGGCTCCCACCAGTTCGCACGCTTCCACGAGCACGCTTCGGGCCCCTGCGAGATCCCCGGCGTAGAGTCGATGCTTCATGAACTGGTCGAAGTCTCGCGCCACGCGCCCGCGCCAGGCTTGGTCTTCCCACCCTGGCCGATCCTTGCAGGAGTCCCGAATCGTGCGCAGCATGAGCCGATACTCGTCGTCGCGCTTTATGAGCTGTTCGATGCCTGACAAGCGAGTGAGGGAGACCGGCGTGTAGGTCCAGCGGCATTGGGCCTCCTCCACGGCGCAAAATCGCGCCTCAAAGCACAGACGCGCGATCCACTCGTCATCCTGCACATGGGGCAGCCGGGCGTCGAACTCTCCCGCGCGCTCCACAACGTCTCGCCGCGCCACGATCGAATTGATCCAGGCGTAGGACTTGCCCGCGACGAAGGACGGGCCCGCCGCGCCCCGAAGCAGCTCAGCCGGCGATTTAGGATGCGTGGCCGGCCCGTGATCTGTGGTGCAATCCGTGAGGCAGCACGCGGCGCTCGCCCCGCTGTCGGCGATGGCCCGCATCTGCCTTGAGAGCTTCTCCGGATACCAGTAGTCGTCGTCGTCGAGGAATGCCACGAAGTCTCCGGTCACCCGCTTCAACCCGGCATTGCGCGCGCTGGAAACGCCGCCGTTCCGCTTGGAGAGCGGCGCCAGCGACAGGCCCCTGGCAACAGCTTCCGCCTTCAAGCCGTCGATCACGGTGTCTGTCTCATCCTCACTGCCGTCATTGACGACGATGACTTCGATGGGTCGATACGTCTGGTCCAGGATGGACCGGACGGCGCGTGGCAAAAGGTGCGGCCTCCGAAAGGTCGGAACCACCACGCTTACCAATCGGCCGATCGTTGGGCTGGTCATGGACGCGCTGGACCGCTAAGCTTCACCGTTGCACACGTTAGTTCGGATTTCTCCAAGTGAAACCCGCCTCCTCATCAAAGCCGAACAAGTCCAAAGCGCCCCACTGGATCATGGCCTGCGTGCTCGGGCTTTCCGTTCTGTTTCTGATCCTGGGTGCGGCTCTGGATCCACGCTGGTGGGCCATCGGGGCGTTGGAGTTGTCGGCCGCCAACGGATTGATCCTGGCCGAGGTGATACGAAGGCAGTCTTCGCATCACGAGCGAATCAAGCAGCAATTCCGCTGTCTGAGCCAGGACCAGCAGGCGCAGCATCGCCAGACCCTTCACCTTCAGTCGCTCGTGGCGGTGCTGCAGCCCAAGGTTCCTTTTCCGGAGTTCACGCCGGTCGCTGCCGCGCCCGACCTGCTGTCACACATAGTCACCGCGGTGCTTACGAGGAGACCCCGGCTCGTGGTGGAGTTCGGTTCAGGCATGTCCACACTGGCGGCAGGCCTTGCCTTGCAGAAGCTGGGGTCAGGAGGTCGCCTGGTGTCCATCGAGAACGACGCCGAGTACCTGGCGGCGACCCGCAGGCTTGTGGAAGCCAACGGCCTGAGTTCAGTCGTGGAGTTCCGGCACGCGCCGTTGCAGGACTTTCAGGTCAGGGAGGGCGTGATGCGCTGGTACGCGCCGCAGGCCTATCAGGATGTCGCGCGCGTGGACCTGCTGCTGGTGGACGGCCCCTATGACATGAAGTGCCGCTACCCAGCACTTCCGGAGTTCGAGACCAGGCTGACCACCGACGCACTCATCATCTGCGATGATTCGCGCTGGCCGGACTTCGCGGAAGTTGTCCGGCGCTGGGAGCAGGAGTTTCCGCAATGGTCCGTGCAGAATCTTGAAACGGTCCGCGGCACCGCCATGCTGAGCCGTAAGGCCGCAAGCCGCGCATCTCAGTGACGAGGTCTACCCGGCGCATGGGACAGTTGCGCGCAGTTCCAAGGCGCTCACTGCCTTCTGGCTGCGCCCGCGGGCACATGGACTGCGAACGCGCGTTCGCCTTCGATGGGCGCCTCTCCGCTCAAGGGCACCGCGCCGTGATGGTGCTTTTCTGCCGGCTCTTCACGGCCGCCCACGCGCGTGACGCTGACGGCGGTGAACTTGTACTCCGGGCACATGGTGGGGCCGTCGTGATGCCCGCTCGTGATGCGATTGAGGGCCGTCTCCGGGAAGTGGAAGGTCGTGAACACCGTGCCTTCGCGAATGCGGTTCGTGACCTGCGCGCGAAGGCGGATGGCGTCGCGCCGCGACTTGATCTCGACCCAGTCGTCTTCCAGCACGCCCAAGCGCTTGGCGTCCTCGGGGTGGATCTCGAGCCGGTCTTCCGTGTCGTAGACCGAGATGCCCGTGCGGCGCGTTTGTGTGCCGACGTTGTACTGCTCGAGTTTTCGGCCAGTGGTCAGCTCAAAGGGGTATTCCTCGTTCAGCTCGTCGCCCGGCGGGTGGTATTCAATGGCGTGCAGCTTGATCAGGCCGTCCTTGTGCATGGACTTGTCGGTGTGCAGCCGGCGTGACCCCTCGTGCTGCCCGTCCCACACCGGCCACTGCATGCCCTCACCGGCGTCCAGGCGCTCAAACGTCACGCCCGCCCAGACCTTGGTCACCCTGGCAATCTCGCTCACGATGCTGGCCGGCGTGTAATTCCAGTTCGCGCCCAGAGCGTTGGCCACCATCTGGATGATTTCGAAATCGCTCCTGCACTCTCCCGGCGGCTCCACCGCCTTGCGGATGCGCTGGATGCGCCTCTCGGCATTGGTGAACGTTCCCTCCTTCTCCAGGAAACTTGCGGCGGGAAAAATCACGTGGGCCTTCTTGTTTGTCTCGTTCAGGAACAGGTCCTGACCTACAACAAACTCCGCCGCATCCAGCGCTGCTTCCACATGATTGGAGTCCGGGTCGCTCTGGAGAATGTCCTCGCCCACGATCCAGAGGAACTTGAGCTTGCCCTCGACGGCTGCGTCGAACATCTGGGGCAGCTTGAGGCCCGGGTCGGTCGGCAGGTCGGTGCCCCACACCTTCCTGTAGAGCTCGCGCACGACCGGGTCGTTGTGCTTCTGATATTCCGTCACGGTCTGGGGCAGTGCCCCCATGTCGCTGGAACCCTGCACGTTGTTCTGGCCGCGCATCGGAATCACAGCCGCGCCGGGCTTGCCGACGTTGCCGGTGATGGTGGCGAGGTTGGCGATGCAGAGCACACCGTCAGAGCCGTGGCTGTGCTCGGTCACGCCCAGGCCGTAGTGGATGACGCTCTGGCCGCGCGTGCCGCCGTAGAGCCGTGCGGCCTGTCGGATCAGTTCGGGATCGACGCCCGTCAGCGCCGCGACATTCTCCGGCGCGTATTTTTCGAGCACGGCCGCAAGTTGTTCAAAGCCCTTGGTGCGCCGGGCGATGAACTCCGTGTCGATCAGCCCCTCCTTCACGCAGACCTGCGCCATGGCATTGAGGATGGCCACGTTGCCGCCCGGACGCACGGGCAGGTGCAGGTCGGCCTCGCGCGCGGTTTGCGTGCGGCGCGGATCAATCACGATCATTTTGGCGCCTCGGCGCGCGGCCTGGCGGATGCGGTCGCCGAGAATCGGATGGGCCTCGGTCGGATTGCTGCCGATCACGAGGATGACCTTGGCCAGCTCGATGTCTTCGTAGCCGCCCGTACCCGCGCTCTCGCCGTAGGCCTCGCGCAGGCCATAGGCCGTGGGCGAGTGACACACACGCGAGCAGTTATCGACGTTGTTCGTGCCGAAGAAGGTCCGCACGAACTTCTGGAACAGGTAGTTTTCCTCGTTGGCTGCACGCGACGACGAAATGCCGGCGCAGGCCGACGGCCCATACTTCTCCTTGATGCGCCGCAGATTGCGCACCACGATGCTGACGGCTTCCTCCCAGGAAGCGCGGCGGAAGGGCTGATCGCGCGACTCGCGCACGAGGGGATGCAGCAGGCGCTCCTTGTGGCGCCCATAGGAATAGGCGTAGCGGCCCTTGACGCAGAGGTGGCCGTAGTTGACGGGCGACTTGTCGTTGCCGCGGATGCTGACCACCTCATTGGTGTCCGTCTTCACCCTGGCAATCATGGAGCAGCCAGTGCCGCAGTAAGCACAGGTGGTTTTGACTTCCTTGTCCCACCTGCCCTTTTCGAGCAGCGTCTTGTCCTCCAGGGCACCTGTCGGGCATTGCTGCACGCACTGGCCGCAGCTCACGCAGGTGCTGTCGAGGTAACTCTTGTTGTAGTCGTTGGCAATGAAGGCCGAAAAGCCTCGCCCCGCCATCGTCAGAACGTCTTCGCCCTGGATTTCGCTGCAGCCGCGGATGCAGCGAAAGCAGTTGATGCACTTGTCGTCGTCAAAGGCGATAAAGGGGTGAGAGACGTCCACGCGGGTCTCGCTGGTGCGGCCCGTGCGGAAGCGCGACTCCGTGGCGCCGCTGTGCGCGCATACCGACAGCAGGTCGTTCTCGCGTGGCTGCACCTGCTCGCCGGGCTTGAGGTCGGCGGGGTGATCACTGAGCAGGAGTTCGCAAACCACCTTGCGCACGCCCTTCACGCGGGCATTCTCCGTATCTACGACCATGCCGTCGGACGCCGGATAGGTGCAGGTAGACTGGAGGTTCTTCACGCCGGCAATCTCGCCGATGCAGGTACGGCAGGCGCCAATGGACTTCAGGCGGTCGTCGTGGCAGAGCGTGGGAATATAGACGCCGTGGCGGCGTGCCACTTGAAGAATCGTTTCTCCCTGCTCGCCGCTGCAGACCTTGCCGTTGATGGTCAGCTTGATGCTCTGCGCCATAGCCGCTCCCGCCAATTTGGAGTACTGAACTCCAGATTGTAGCCCGCAGGCGTCACGGGGCAACAGTGGTTGACGCGGGCGTGGCTGACACTAAACTGGCACCGTTCTATCACCGGAGCTACTCATGGCCATTGTTCTTGCGAGCATGAAATCCTAGCCACCGGTCTGCCTTGAATCATCAGGGGCCAGCCGCGCGGCTGGCCCTTCTGCTTTTCCAACCACTCATCGAACTCAGGAGGGCACTCATGCGTGTCAACTCGTCGTTGCATTTCGGCCGGACGTGGCAAAGCCCCGTCCCTACCCGGCGCCCACGCGCCAATCCAGGAATCTATCAGCCATGTCCCTTTCAGAGGCAGTCCAGCCGCACGTCGATTTTCTCATCGGCATCCGGCTGATTACTGAGGTGCTATACCCCGTCAAGTCCGGCAAGGAAGCGACGGTTTACGTGTGCCGCGCTCACCCCGACACGGGCCGCGAGTACTTCGCATTGAAGGTCTACAAAGAGTTAACCAGGCGGAGTTTCCGCAGAGACGCGGCCTATCAGGAAGCGCGGCTGTACCGCAACAACCGCGTCACTCGGGCCTTCGAGCAGAAAACCGAGTTCGGCCAGAGCGTTCAGTTCGGGCTCTGGGTGGGCACGGAATTTGAGAACATGAAGAACCTGTTTGAGGCCGGCGTCTATGTGCCGGAGCCCATCAAGCAGGCGGGTCCAACCATCCTCATGGAGTTCTATGGCCGTGAGGGCGCGGCAGCGACGCTGCTTCAAAACGCCAGCCTGACACAAGCGCAGGCCCGGGAGATCTGGGTCCTGCTCAAGGCAAACATCGAGATGATGCTGGGCGCGAACCTCGTTCACGGAGACCTCTCGCCCTACAACATTCTCGTGGATGTCGAGAAGAGCGATGACCCCCTGCGCATCATCGACTTGCCGCAGGCCGTAGACCCGCGGTTCAACCCAAACGCGCGGGCGCTGCTGGAGCGCGATGTGCGCAACACCCTTGGCCACTTCTCAAAGCTGGGAGTGCGGGAAAATGCCGCGTGGCTCGCCCGTGACCTGTGGGCGCGGTGGCAGCGCGCCGAGTTGTAGCGCGCTCCGGCCCGCTCAACTGATCAGGCCGCCGTGAGCGAGATCCTTGAACAGCGCCGCGTCAATACTCGCGGCGCTGGATATTTCCAGCAGGGCGATGCCGCTGGAGCGGCAGAACTCCGCCCACTCCGAGCGGTAGCCGGCGAGCAACTCCATGTAGCGTGAAAGGGCGCGGCCATCGAGCGACAGCACCGACTCGCGCTCCGTTTCGGCATCGATGAACGTGAACTCCCCGCGGTCTTGGGGTTCCGTCTCCTCGGGAGCGAGCACCATGACCAGGTGAATCTCCGTGCCGGCCGCGCGCAGGGCCCGCAGGGCGGGCCGGATCAGGTCTCGGTCATAGCCGTCGGTCAGCACGACGAGTGCCTTGCGGCGCGGCCCCTGTTGTGCGCTGCGCCGCAGGGCCTCTGACAGGGCGCCCTGGCCCTCAGGCACAAGTTCATCGAGTACGCCCAGAACCTTGGGCAGGTCGCCCCGTCCCCGCAGCATCAGGGGTTCCAGCGGGCGCGTCATGGCAAAGCGCCAGCGCGTGGGCGTGCCCTTGTTCAGGGCAATCTGCGTGAGGCAACAGCCGATGCGGGCGGCGGCGACATACTTGGTTGGCGTACCGAAGTCCATGCTCGCGGACAGGTCAATGATGACCTCCAGGGGCAGCACCTCCTCTGCCGCATAGAGCCGGATCAGCATTTGCTCCAGCCGGGCATAGGCGTGCCAGTCGAGACGACGCAGGTCGTCACCCTGGGTGTACTCGCGGTGGTCGGCGTACTCGACACTTTGCCCGCGCCGCTTGGAGCGACGCTCGCCGCGCTCGCCGGAGGAGGTCAGGGCCTTGAAATTGAGGTCGAAGCGGTTGAGCGCCTCGAGAAGTTTTCCGTTGAACGCGTCGGAGACTTTGGCCATGGGATGAGTTTCAGGTTCTTGCTGCTGACAGGACCGTCACCAGGCCTGCCGGCCGCCTTCCAACGCTCCATGATCATGCCTGCGGCTGAAGGCGCAGGCGCAACTGCCCGCAAGCGGCCTGGACGCTGCGCCCTCGCTTGCGCCTCACATGCACATTGACGCCGGCCTCGCGCAGGACTCGGCTGAACTCTTCCACGGATTCCGTGCCGGGCGCCTTCAAGCCGCTGCCCTCCACGGGATTCATGGGTATGAGGTTGACGTTAGCCCGCGGGAAGTCATGCAGCAGCGCGGCCAGGCGGCCGGCATCCGCGGCGGTGTCGTTCTCGCCCCCCACCAGCGTGTACTCGAACGTGACCTCCCGGCGCGTCTCGCGGAAATACTCTGCCGCAGCGTCGATGATGTTTTTCAGACCGGTGGAGACGTTCGTGGGGATGAGTCTGGTTCGCTGCTCGTCGCTGGTCGCGTGCAGTGAAATTGCGAGGTTGAACTGAAACCCCTGTCTGGCCAGCTCACGGATCTTGTCCGGGAGCCCGACCGTCGACACCGTGATGCGGCGCGCGCCAAGGCCAAAACCCCAGTCGGCGTTGAGAATTCTCAGGGCCTGCATCAGGTGGTCAAAGTTGTGCAGCGGCTCGCCCATGCCCATGACCACGACGTTGGTCAGCCAGGGAAGGCCCTTGCGTTTGAGTACCTGGTCGATGTGGTAGAACTGCTCAAGAATTTCGCCCGGCGAAAGGTGCCGTTTGAGGCCCAGCACGCCCGAAGCGCAGAAGCGGCATCCCATGGCGCAGCCGGCCTGGGTGGAGATGCAGGCAGTGAGGCGCATGGCGCCGTCATCGCCCTCTTCCTCCATAAGCACACATTCGATGATGGTGCCGTCGTGCAGGCGCACGGCCAGCTTGGTGGTGCCTTCGCCACTGTCTTCAGCGGCGATGACCGTGCTGGTAAGCAGGGGGTGCGCCGCCAGCTTGTCGCGCAGTCCGCGCGGCAGATTGGTCATACGGGCGGGTTCGGTTTCCCGCTTCCCGTAGAGCCACTGCGCCAGCTGTTTGGCCACGAACGGTTTCTGGCCCAGGGCGACGACCGTGTCGCGGAGCTGGTCCGGCGTCATACCGATCAGGGAAGGAAGAGACATGAGCGATGAATTGTGAATTCAGAGCCCCCACTTGGACAGGGGCCGCGTGACCTCGAACGCGGATTTCCACACGGGCGCTTAGCCTTCCTCTTCGTCCGGGTGATCCTGGCGCACGAGAATGGTGAACGCGGCATTTCCGTAGCGTCGGGAATCAGCCCTGCGCCAGGCTCCAACCTCAGCGGGGAACTCAAGCTGGCCGTGATGCCCCAGCAAGAGCAGGGTATACCCGTTCACCAGCGGTGTGAGGTGCAGGTTTTCGAGCCAGGGCCAGAATGGCCCGGCCTCGGGGTCGGCAATCATGGCGTGAGGCGGATCCAGAAACACGATGCCCGCGGGCGCATGCTCCAGCACCGAGCGAGCGCTGTTGACAAGCGAGAACAGGTCCGCTCGCAGCACCGTGCAGCGGGCTCGGACGCCCAGCGCACGAGCGTTGGCCTCAATGATCTGAATGTGCCGCGGATCGCTCTCGACAAACACACAATGGGCGGCGCCGCGCGATAGCGCCTCAAAGCCCAGAAGGCCCGAGCCTGCAAAGCAGTCCCAGATCACCGCGTCCTTCACATCATCGGCCAGGACGTTGAACATGGCCTGGCGCACCTTGTTGAGCATGGGCCGCACCAGCCCTGTCGCGGGGCACATCAGGGCGCGCGAGCGGAACTCACCTGCCGTGATGCGGACTTCGCCCGGGCCGCGCTGGGCGCGCCTTACGCGATGGGCCTGAGGGTCTGGGCGACGCATGTCAGTTCTCCCGCGGCGGCCGTGGGAACTGGTCACGCTGGGAATCCAGGTCCTTCTGCTCGAGGCTGAACGGCTCGACCTTGGGCGAATTCAGCGTCCCGGTTACATACAGGGGAAACAGAATCTGCTTGAGCAGGTCGAAAATCTGCTGGATGCCGGGAATGGTCGGCGCCCGCGGCGCAATGGTGAAAAACAGCTTCATGCGCATTTCGGCCGTGTCGTAAATGATGTAGTTCTCGTCATCGCCCCCGAACACCTCAACGCGCGCGGCATCACTGACGAAATCCATTTCGCGGATGGTGAGACGGTCAGGCCCCAGCCAGAAGAAGACATGGCCCTCGTCGAAGTTCTGGGGGTTCTTGGTGGTCGCAAAGATCTGGCTGAACAGGGGCACTTCGGCGAGCTTTGCCTCGCGGCGCCTGGGGTCGGACGAAGTGACATCGAAGGCCGCGACGTCCACGCGACCGCGGCCGATCTGCCCGTTGCGGTCCGGCTGGCTGTAGAAGACGATTTCGCCGTCAATGGCGCCCTGGAGTTCGCCCGCCTTGGGAAAGGCCGTGCGCCCGAGTTCGCCCAGGTCCGCACCACGCACCTGCACCTGGCCCTCATAACCGCCCTCCGTGACGCTCAGTGAACCCTCCACGCTGCCTCCATAGAAGAGCCCGCGGAGGTTGGGCAGCACAAGGCGGTCGTTCACGAACTGCACGCTGGTGGTCAGGTCGTTGAAGCGCGCATCCTTCCAAAGAAGGCTGTCCACCCGCAGGCTCCCGTTGGCGCGGCGCTTGTCTCCGTGCAACAGACCTGAAAAGTCCACCCGGGCATTGACCTTGTCAAAGTGCAGCCCCAGGTCGAGGTTGGTGTCATGGAGGTCCATGGCGCACTGGAAGGAGAAGGCCTCGTCCTTGCCCTGCAACGCGATGTCAATGTCGAACACGCCGTCAGGTCTGGCCGCGTCAAAGCGCGCCATGAGCGCCTGGGGCAGTGCATTGCGCAGGGTGGCGGTGAAGGGCACGCTTCGGGCGCTGAGGGCAACGCGCCAGCCCTGATCATCGGCGTAGGATGCCTCGGACAGCATTACCTTGCCCTGACCTTCCGCGCGGCCCTGGACACCCAGGAATTCGAGGTCCGTGCCGTCAATGATGACCCTGCCGGTAAGGTCGCTGACGGGGTATGGAAACTTCGTGTAGTTCATCGCGCAGCCTTCAAGCGACAGCTCCACGCCCCAAACGTTTTCACCCTGCTCGTTGACGGCCAGCCGGGCGTCGACGCCTATGGTGCCGGTGATGTTCAGATCCTCGATGAAGCGCACCAGGGCGGGCTTCTCGGTCTGGCCTTTTTCCCGAAACAACTCGATCAGGGCCTCAAGCAAGGCGTCGTCAATGTTGACGCGCGAAGCCCGTATGCGCAGGTCATAACGCACTTTGCCGGCTTCGGCCCCTTCCTGCGCCAGCGGCACCTGAACGTGCCCGCCCACACGGATCGAACTCTCCTTGCTGCTGCCCGTGCCGCCCAGATCCTGCAGGGAAACGACGACCCGGTCGTCCGTGACCTCGGCAAAGACGCGGCCGCTCATGGAGGTCAGAGGGTAAGGAAACTTCACGTAGCGAGCGGAACCGCCGCGAAACGAAACCTCCGTGCCGATGCGATTGGCTTCGCCCGGCACATCCCGCGTTCCCGCCACCCGCAGCAGGATGTTGCCTGCGGGCTCGAAGTCCGCGAATACCTGCGAAAGCTGCGGCGGCAGCATATCGGCAATCACCGGCACAATGGCGAAGTCCTCGGCCCCCGCGGAAAATGTGATGGCGGGATTCTTCTCCCCGTCGCGATAGGTGACATCGAGGTACACCTGGCTTCCGGCCAGGCGCCCACGCACACTTGAAACCTCCACCACGCCGGTGATGTTGTTGATGCGCAGGTTGCCCTGAATCTCGGACAGCTCCACGGGGCGCGAGGCACCCTCGAACTGATAGCGCGCCACCACACCCTTGGCCTTGATCGTGAACTGATAGTCGATCTTGTCCAGGGCCGGGATGATCTTCACCTCGGCGGACTCCACGTCAGCCCGGCCCCGGGGCTGGAACGTCTCGACGATCTCCCGGATATTGCCCGGCAGCGCGTCCTTGAAGGCATCATCGACGTCAATGCCTTCGCTGTTGATGTTGAGCACGAGGTCCGGCGGGCCCATTTCAGGGTCGCGGTAAGTGGCGCGCAGGTTCACCCTTTGACCGGGCTTGGAACGTTCAGTCGACAGGAATGATGAGGGTCGCATGCCACGCTCCTCGGCCTCGGGGATGCGCGCCAGTTCGTCGGCGTTGTAGCCGCGCACCAGAAACACGCTGGGCGTGCCAGACTTGACGGTGCCCTCGACCACTCCAAATCCGCGATAGATCGGAATGGGGAATCCCCCTTCATTCTGTTCGGGCAAACCGAAGTAACAGGCCGAAGCGTCCCTCACATACACCCACCACTTCTGATCGCGATCCGTAATGCGCTTTTGCGTCGTGCGGCCATCGGGGAGCTTGATGGGTTCGTAGCCGCCCTTCCACGTTTCACGCGTATCCAGGCGGAAGTTGCAGTAGCCCGTGGGCACAAAGCCGCGCGCCACAAATGGGAGCACGGCATCCAGATTCGGATAGACCACGCCCCCGGCCGTCATGTCCTGGCCGGGCCATTCCGGATAGCCCTGGCGGCGCCGCCAGTCGGCGTCGCTTTCCCAGCCCGCGCGCGGCGGAATCAGGGCCGGCGACCATACCTCTGCCGGCCACGGCATCCCCGTTTCGGGATTCTCGTTGCCCGGTTGCAGCCGCGCCTCCAGCAGGCCCAACCTGAAGCGCTCGTCGACGAGAAGATCGCGGATGTCCACGCTGATCTGGAGGTTCTCGCCCACGCTGCCGATGTTGCTGACCTCTCCGGTAACCAGGACGGAAGCGCTGTCGCGACGCCCGCGAATGGCCTCGATGACGACGCGGTTGTTGTGCACATGGAGGCGCGCCGTGGCGGGCGTCACCTGAAGGGGGAAACCCACAAAGCATAGGCGCCCCTGGTAAATGTCGATGTCAGCCTTGAAGTCGAGGGCCTTCTTTTCGGGTATCACGAGGCGGCAGCCGATGTCCGCCACCCCCTCAATCTGGAACTGGTCGTAGATGCGCCGGACCTCGATGCTCAGGGCCGAGACCAGGTTGCTGTCCAGCTTGAGCCCGCGCTGCGCAAACAGCACCTCAACGCGGCTGCCGTCCCGGGCCACACTGCCGGCAAGATCGAAGCTGCCAAAGGGAACGCCCGAGGCACGACCCGACAGCTCAAAAATGTCCGGATTGACGCGGCTGGGAAGCAGGGAAAGGTCGTTGACGAAGAAGTTGTACCAGTCGCGCGGTCCGCCCGCGACGTCGGCCGGCAGGTCTTCGGGCGGGCGCAGTACCGAATCAGCGCGGACGCGAACCTGGGCCTTGCGCAGGATGAACTGGGGAAGCCGGGGAAAACCGGTGTCTTCGCCGCCGCCGGGCTTGAAGAGGTCGGCGTCCAGCCAGCGCCCACCCTGCGTATTGAAGTAGAGGGAAGCGGGCTTGGGTACTTCAACGCGGGTGATGGGCAGGCTCGGTAGTCGTTTGAGGTCATAGCGGACTACCAGCTCCGGCAACTCGACGAGGGCGTAGTCAAATCGCGTGCCCGCGGGGGACAGGGGCAGGCGCCGCCTGACCACGATGTTGTGGTAGGTCACCGTACCCATGAGAGAAAGACCGGGGCCGGTCACTTCCGTCAGGGGCTGATCCCAGGAGACTGTGGCCAGGTCGGTGTTGAAAACCTCCCCGACGGCCTGCTCCAGCAGCCAGTTGCCCGTGCCGCGATTGGCAAGGACGTTGACAGCCACCATGGGGGCGAGGAAGAACAGCAGAAAAAAGAGCAGCACCAGCCGGAAAAATCCTCGCCGGATCGTGCGGGAGAACACACCGATCACGAAGAGCCGGACGGCGGAGAAGGCACTGGTTCGCGACGTCGCTGAAGCCATGTTGGCGAGAGCTGCCCCTCTGCATGACAGGCGCGGCGAATGGAGGCTTGAGCCTTCAACAGACGCGGAAGGCAAAGCCCTTCGAGTTCCGGCCGCAGCCCCCTAGAAACGGATGTTAATGCTTCCCCCGAAGTAGAAACCGTCCACCAGTTCCTTGTTGAACCCCGTGTAGTAGATGCCCTCAATCACGAAGAAAATCGGAGCAATGCGGTATTTGTCCAGGTTGTAGACCAGCCGCCCGTGCGTGGTCTGACCCTGAAAGTAGGAACGATTCGTCAGGTAGCGGTGCTGATAGGTGGTCGTGGTGGTAATCGAGAAGTAATCGCCGAAAATCGTGAATTGGGGGCTGTCAACAAAGACGGTGACACTGCTCTCGATGCGCGTGCCCTCGTCGTCCAGGCGCTGAAACACGTTGACCGTAAAAAGCAGGTTCACACCTCCGGCCTGCAGCACCGAAGGGAAGTAGCTGAGACTCAACTGGGCCTCGTGGATGGAACTGGGAAAGCGATCATCCGGGAATTCCTTGGGGGCGTTCTTTCCAAATCCCTGATTGGGCTTGCCCAGGGATCCGTCCGATCCCGCAAAGTCATACCACGTGTAGCCCAGCGAGATGATCGTCCCCTCAATCTCGAACTGGTAGCGGAAGCGGTAATCCGTTTCCGTTGGGCGGAGATTCGAACGATTGAAGTTGTACATCGTCCAGACGCTGGCCTCGAATCCGTAGATGTTGACGTAACCGTCGGCGTAGGCCAGCAAGTCTTCGTTGAAGAGCTGGAAGCCACGCCAGTAGTAATCGCTGGTGTAGCCTGCGCTGGCGCCGAACGAAAACAGCTCGTTGCCCAGCAATGTGGTCTTGTCCTTGTACTTGCTGCCGGAGGCACGCTCGACCAGGTCCTGAATCGAGCGCAGGCGCGGGAAGTAATCAATATTCTCAGCGCAAAGGGCAGAGCCAAAAAGACTTAGAGCAAGAAAGCAGACAGCAAGGTTGGTCCATCGAAACATACAAGGCCCGTCTGGGGTTGCCTCTGTGGGGTGCGGAACAGGGAGTGTAACGCCCCATGGCGCCAAACGTTAGCGAAATCAAGGGCGACCGCTTCAGCCAAGCCTTGACGTATCCGATACGATTGGATGCTATGGAACCATGCCGCAGAGGGCATGGCGGGCCCTATGGGCGCCCGCGAGGGAGACAATGGCCGCTCAAGACATCGTGGACCAGCGCCTGGAGCTCATTGAACAGCGCCTCGGGGAAACCGAGCGCGCCCAGCGCAGAATCGACTGGTCGGTCTGGAGTGTGCGCCTGGCCGTAGTCGGAACCTTCGCGCTGCTGATGCTCGCCGTCCTGCTTGTCCCGTACACGGGGCTGACACCCGCCGTTGTGGGCGGCAACGCCCTGCTGATCGCCTGCTTCGCGGCCATGTACCTGTTCTATGTGCTGCGGTTCCGCCCCGCCTTCCTGCAGGATGGCCGCAAACAGATTCTGTTCGGGGCATCCCTGCTGATTTGCGTTGCGGGCGCCCAACTGGCCCGGAACTCTGAACTGGGCCTGCTGCGCTTTGAGTGGTTCGTTCCCTTGATGTTGTTCGGCATCGTCTACGCCGTGGTGTTTGACCAGCGCTTCGCCATGGACGCGACGCTTTTTGCCGCCGTTGCCGTGACCCTGGTCGCCCTGCGCGCGGAGCGCTTTGACCCCCTTCCGGTGCTGGTGTTGCTTGTGGGTTCGCTCACGGCCGTGCTGTTCACCAACAACCTGCGCTCACGGTACAAGCTGGCCATGGTGGGGCTGGCGGGGGGTGCCGCGCAGAGCGCGCTTATTACGGCCCTTTACCTGGCCGGCGCCTGGCACGCCGCCAACTGGATTGAACTGGCCTCCTGGATCGGCGTGTCGCTGGCGCGAGGCATGGTGCTGGGCGTTCTGGCGACTTTCGTGCTGCCCGTGCTGGAGCGCCTGTTCAACATCACGACGGATCTGCGCCTGATCGAGCTGCTGGAGCGTGAGCACCCGCTGCTGCAGATGATGCAGGAGCGGGCGCCCGGCACGTACCAGCACACGCGCAACGTGGCCAACTTCACCAAGCGCGCCGTGGAGGCCATCGGCGGCAACGGCCTGCTGGCGGAGGTCGGAGTCATGTTCCATGACCTGGGCAAGATGGTTCGACCTGAATACTTCACGGAGAACGAGCCGGAGTCCAAGCTGCTCCATGACCGGCTGAGCCCCATGATGAGCGCGATGATCATCATCAGCCATGTGTCCGACGGCATTCTGATTGCACGCAAACACAAGCTGCCATCGGCCATTGAAGACTTCATCACGGGTCATCACGGCACCAGCACGGTGAAGTACTTCTATTACAAAGCCAAACAGCAGGCCAAGGAGGGCGAGACCATCCTGGAGTCCCAGTTCCGCTATCCCGGTCCCAAGCCGCAAACCAAGGAAGCGGCCATCAGCGCCATTGCCGACCATGTGGAAGCCACGGCCCGCAGCCGCTTCGCGGGCGGCCTGCAACACCCCGACGACCTGCGCAACATGGTGCGGGAGACCATTACAGCCAAGCTACTCGACGGCCAGTTTGACGAATGCGACATCACGCGCCAGGAGCTGGCCAAGGTCGAAGACTCCCTCGTCAAGAGCCTGGCCGCCATGTACCACCACCGCGTGAAGTACCTCGAAGACCCCGATGCCAAGCGGCGCGCTGAAGCTGTGGCCATGCGCGAAAAGTACCGCCAGGAGCAGGCCCAGCGCCGGGAGAAGATTCTCACCCAGTAACTCATCGCCGGGCGCACTGAGGACCTGCGGGACGCACCCCGTCCAACGGCAGGGACGCCGGGCCCCAGCCGTTTCAGGCGGTATAGACGGCGTGTCAATGGGTGGCGCGGGCCAGAGGGGGAGACACCTCGGCCGGGGGGTTGCGGCGCATTTCCGGAACCACGCGGGCCAGAATGTCGGCTACTTCCCGGATTTCGGCCTCGGTGTTGTCATAGCCGAGCGAGAAGCGCAAGGTGCCGCCGCCCTGTTCATCCGTGAGGCCAAGCGCCGTGAGCACATGGCTGGGCTTGGTGCGCTCCCACATGCAGGCTGAACCCGCGCTTGCCAAAACGCCCAGAGTGTCGAGCTTTCGCAGCAGATGGCCGCCATAAAGCCCGTCAAAGCGGATGCTCGCCGTATTGGGCGTGCAATGCTTGACGTCGCCGTTTACGTGGCTGCCCGGGACCTTCTCAAGAACCAGCGCGATCAGCAGGTCACGAAGGCGCCGCAGTTCAGCGCCGTGCTTGCGGCGTTTGCCTTCAGCATATTCCAGCGCCTTGGTAAGAGCGCCAATCTGCGGAACGGCGACGGTGCCCGCACGATGGTTGTGTTCGTGCGTGCCGCCCAGCATGAAGGGCGTAAACGGCGTGCCCTGCTGCAGGTACAGCACCCCCACGCCCTTGGGTCCGTAGAATTTGTGGGCCGAGAGCGAAAGGGCATGGACGCCCAGGGCCTGAACATCCACGGGCAGCTTGCCCACGGCCTGCACCGCATCGGTATGAACGCAGATGCCCCGGGCGCGGGCCAGCCGGGAGATTTCAGTGATGGGCTGAATCGTCCCGATCTCGTTGTTGGCCAGCATGACCGAAATCAGAATTGTGGTCGGACGCAGGGCCTTCTGCACGTCTTGAATGCGAACGCAGCCCACTTCATTGACCGGCAGAATCGTCAGCTCAAAGCCATGCCTGGTGAGGAACTCGCAGGGAGCAAGAACCGCACGGTGTTCAATGGCGCTCGTGATCAGGTGATTGCCCCGCCCTGCCTGCTGCATGGCATAGGCGATGCCTTCTACGGCCGTGTTGTCGCTCTCGGTGCCGCCGGAGGTGAACACGATCTCGGAGGGCATATGGGCGTTGAGCGCCCTGGCCACGCGCTTGCGGCACTCATCGAGGAAGCTGCCGGCCTTTACGCCGATGGAGTGACCGCTGGAGGAATTGCCGTCGTACTCGCGGGTACAGCGCACCAGTTCAGCAAGCACTTCGTCGGCAACGGGAGTCGTAGCGTTCTGGTCTAGGTTGATCATGGTTTCTCGAATGACACCTCGCGCCCCGCCTGAAAGTGACGGCGAGGGCGCGAGAGTTCCTGTTCACTGCACCATGCCCGCGCGCCCGAGCTGCTCGGCCACCTTCTTCTGGGAGCGCGCCTGGCGGATGGCCACGTCGGGGTCGATGACGCCCTTGCGGGCCAGGTCGATGAGCGACTTGTCCATGGCCACCATGCCGTGCTGGGCGCCCGTTTCCAGCGCCTGATACACCAGCGCAGGCTGACCCAGGCGGATGGAGTTGGCGACGGCCGTGGTCACCATCAGCAACTCGGCCACCATCACGCGCTTGTCGCCCGCGCGCGTTGGCAGCAGGCGCTGGGCAATGACGGCGCGCAGCACCATGGACAACTGCATGCGAATGTACTCCTGCTCCGTACTGGGAAACATCGCGCAGATGCGGTCAATGGTGTTCACGGTGTCGATGGCGTGCAGCGTGGAAAGCACCAGGTGGCCCGTCTCCGCCGCCGTCAGCGCCGTGCGCAGAGACTCGATGTCGCGCATTTCGCCCACCATGATGACGTTGGGGTCTTCACGCAGGGCAAAGTGCAGCGCCTCGGCAAAGCTGTTCGTGTCGCTGTAAAGCTCGCGCTGGTTCACCAGCGAGCGCTTGTGGCGATGCACGTACTCAATGGGGTCCTCAATCGTGATGATGTTGTAATTGAAGTTCTCGTTGATCTGGTCGATGATCGTGGCCAGCGTCGTAGACTTGCCGCAGCCCGTCGGACCCACGCAGAGAATCAACCCGTCCTTGAGCGTGTGCAGCTTGCCCGCCGCCTGCGGCAGACCCAGCTGATGGAAATTCATGACCTGGTTGGGAATGCGGCGGAACACCACGGTAATAGCGCCGCGCTGCACATAGGCGCTGACACGGAAGCGGTTCTTGCCGTCGGGCGTAGTGTGGGTGCAGTCAAGGGCGCGGTGTTCGTAGAAGCGCTCCATTTCACGGTCCGTCAAAATCTGGCGCAGGCCCGCCTCGGTGTCGTCGGGCGTCAGCAATTTGGCCTCGACCGGCACGAGTTTGCCGTTGATGCGCAGCACCGGCGGAGCGCCCGCCGTGAGGTGAAGGTCCGAAGCGCCTTCCGACTCCGCAATTTCCAGAAGCTGGTTGAGCAGCGAAGCGCCGTAGAAAGCCTCGCCTCCGCCGGCATCGGCCTGCACCGCCTGATTGAACTTGCGCTGCACGTTCTGCTGGATGACCATGGTGTTCTGGCCCATGGGCGGGGCCTGGAACGCCGGACTTGAACCCTCTTCGGCCTCAATGGCGGGAGCATCAAGCTCCGGGGCGGGCGCGGGGGCCTGGCGGCCGCTGGGCTGGCGAAGCATCGGATTGGTGGGCTGGGTAGGACGGCGTTGGCCTGCCATGGCGGCTCCCTTTTTTTGTAACGCGTTCGTTGTAATCGATTTGAGTCTAATGCGAAAGGCGAACCGCCACAATGGGATAAGGAAGGCGAAGTCACAGCCTGCACTCCCGCAGATAAACTCCCTCCTTTGCCGTTCACTTCCGGCCGCTGACATCGTACTGGTTGCAGCCCATGGCTTCCGTTGTCCCCTACCTCTTTGAACGCCTCGCCCTCCCCAAGCCCTGGGCAGGCCATCGCCTGCCCGAACTCTTTCCCGCTCTCGCCGCAGACTTTCCGCCGGGCACAGGCGAATCCATCGAACTGGCGGACCTGCCCGGGGCTTCACCCCCCGTGCGCAGCGGCGCCGAGCGCGGCCGGACCCTGCGCCAGCTCCTCGCAGGGCAGCGACAGGCCATACTCGGAACGCAGAGCGGCAGCCTGCTGGATTTTCCCCTGGCCCTGAAGTTCATTGATACCGCCCAGCCGCTGTCCATTCAGGTCCATCCACAGGATGCCTTCGACCCGGGCGGCCGTCTGGTTTCACGGGGCAAAACTGAAGGCTGGCTGATTCTCGATGCCGCGCCGGGCGCGGTGATCTATCAGGGTCTGAAGCCGGGATTGGATCGTGGGCACTTTGAGCGGGCCCTCAAGGCCGGGATGCCCCAGGAAACAATGAATGCGCGAGAGGTTCAAAGAGGCGACTGGCTGCTCAATCCCGCCGGCATGATCCACGCATTGGGGGGCGGGCTGGCGCTGCTCGAAATCCAGCAGAACTGCGGCGTCACCCTGCGCTTTTTCGACTGGCCCGAGCTGGGCCGTCAGGCGCGAGAACTGCAGGTTGAAGATGCGTTCAAGGCCTGCGACTTCACGCTCCGGCCCGCCGAGGCAGTGCGCGCGTCCCGCGATGAAGGCGTGCAAACCCTTCAGGCCCCGGAGTTCGCGCGGTTCTGCGGAGATCAGAGTTCCTGTTCGGGAGATGCGCGCTGCATCGGCTCACCCTTTGGGGTGCAATCGCTGCGTTTGTCCAGGGCGGCCCGTCATGTGAAGGAGTGGCCGGGGTTTACCGTCTTCACCTGCCTAGAAGGAGCCTGCGAGCTGATCGTCCACGGCCAGGGGGAGATTCACACCAATGAATTGCGTCCGGCGGATACCCTGCTGGTGCCGGCCCTGTTCAATGACTTTGAAGTGTACCCGCGCCCCGGCGTCTGGCTGGTGGAGTCCTATGCACTGTAGGGCGCCGGGCGGATGGCTTTGCCTTCATTGCCGGGCGCGATGTACCCTGCTGGCCTGCCCCTGAGCGGAGCTTCTCATGCTGCACCACGTCCTGCTGCCGAGCAGCCGATCCGTTACCTACAGCGCGGCCGCCGAACGCCTTCAGAAACTGGTGGCCGCCCGCGCCAACGGAGGCGACAAGGAGTCCATCGACGCCAAAATCTGGGACCTCTTCGGCGAAGACTGGGCCGTGATGTTCACGGACTTGAGCGGGTTTTCGCGAGGCGTGGCGAAATTCGGCATCACCCACTTTCTTCAAGTGATCTACGAAAGTCTTCGCATCTTCACTCCGCACATCGAGGAACACGAGGGCGTGCTGCTGAAGGTTGAGGGCGACAGCATGATGGTTCTCTTCCGCAAGCCCGCCAGCGCCCTGAATTGCGCCGTGGCCATGCAGCGCACTGCGCGCGAATACAACAAGACGCGTGTACCCGAAGAGCAGGTCCTGCTCTGCGTGGGCCTGGGCTACGGCCGCATGCTTCGCATTGGCGAACAAGATGTCTATGGCGCCGAGGTCAACGGCGCGAGCAAACTGGGCGAAGACGCGGCATCTGCCAGCGAAATTCTGGTCACGGAGGGTTTCAGGAAGGCGCCGGGGGTGGCGGAGGCAGCGAAGTTTGCTGAACTGAAGAAGGCGCCAGCAGGCGTCAGCGGCGCGAGCAAGGTGGTCTGGGAGTAGCTTGAGAGGCACCTGCCCAGCATGGCCAAGCCGCGCCTTTGGGCGCCTGTGACCGGCAGAGAGCGGCATCAGGGGTTGGGTGCCGGGGCAGCCTGGCGCTCAAGCTCACCAATTCGATTACCCAATCGACAAGCAAGGTCCGCCATTCGACAATCGATTCCTTGAAGTATGAATTTTCGGGAGCCGTGCATGCTTTTGACGCGAGAAGAGATGGCCTTTGACTTCAAGGGTGCGAAGTTTGACCGCGAGAAAGACCGCGACCTCCTGGCCTGGATCGCAAGCCAGTTTCTTTATGGCGAGTTCACCGGCATCCAGATCGGCCACTGGATTCTGCAGGCTCCGGACATGGACAGCGCCAAGTTTCTCGCGCGCCAGTGCATCGAGGAGTTGCAGCACGTCGATGCGTTCAAGGAGTTCTTCCGCTGGCTGGGCGCGCGGCCGGTGAAGGTTCATCGCGTCGTGAAGCTGCTCAGCACGGAAAGCTCGACATGGGAAGAGCACTGCGCGCTGGAAATGGCGCAGGGAGAGGGCTTTGTAGCCATGATCTTCTACGCGCTGCTGGCCACGCTCGACGACGAGAAGATGGTCAAGAAGCTCGACTTCGCCGCGCGCCAGGAGGAAGGCCATATCGAATTCGGCGAGGAACAAACGAAAAAGCTGCTCGAGCGCGACCCCAGGTGGCGCAAGCGTCTGCTGGGCCTGCACCTGCTTTCGCTCTGGGCCATCAAGCGCTTCGAAAAGTGGATTGCCCGGCGCGTGGACATGAACCACCCCGTCATGAGTCAGTTGCCCCAGTACCTCGACAAGATCATCGCCGTGACAGAACTTCGCCTGACGCGCCTGGGCATGCTGCACAAGCCCCTGCGCGAGATGGGCGGATTCGAGAAGTTCGGCGCCATCTGCCGCTCGCTGGCCTGGAAGTTCGGGCGCAAACTGGCCTTCTGGAACTGGTTCCGCCGCAAGCCCCGCCTTACAGACGTTTACATGAACGACCCCTACCTGGCTGACGTCATGTCCCTGAAAGCCGTGAAGGAAGGCATTCCGCTGGCAGCGTGAAGTCAGCCGAAAGTCGGCCTGGCAAAGGCAAGCCGTTTCTTCATGACTTCAATGGCCTGAGGGTTGTTGTCGCAGAGAATGAACTTCCGCCCCAGCCTGGCGGCGGCTTCTCCGGTCGTTCCGCTTCCTGCAAAGAAGTCCAGCACGGTATCGCCGGGATTGCTGTGCACCCGCACGATGCGCTCCAGGATCGGCAGGGGTTTTTGGGTTGGATAGCCGGTCTTCTCCTTGCCCGTGGGACTCACGATGGTCTGCCACCAGACATCCGTGGGCGTCTTGCCGCGCTTGGCCTTTTCGGCCCCCACCAGCGAAGGCGCCAGGTAGGGAATGCGATCCATGGCGTCGAAATTGAACGTGTAGTGCTCGGGGTCCTTGGCGTACCAAAGAATGTTGTCGTGCTTGGCCGGCCAGCGTGAGCGCGATCGGGCGCCGTAGTCATAGGCCCAGATGATTTCATTGATGAAGCTCTCGCGCCCGAAGATGCGGTCCAGCTCCACTTTGCAGTAGTGCACTTCCCGATAGTTGATGTGGAAGAACAGCGACCCCCTGGGGTGCAGCACCCGGTACGCCTCTTCGAGTCTGACCCGTATGAAGTCTGAGAAGTTCTCAAATCGGTCACTGAAGGACTGCTCGCCCATCTTCTGTGTGCGGTAACCCTGGCCCTTGAAACCCCGGCGATCGGGGTTGGCATCGTCCCGCACAGTCTTGAGCCTTGAACGCGCCTGCACCCGGCCGGTGTTGAACGGCGGATCAATGTAAATCAGGGCCACGGATTGGCCTGAAAGTGACCGGAGCAGTTCCAGGTTGTCGGCCTGTACGATGCGATTCTCAGCCATGCTGCGGCGCCGCCTCAAACGCCGTGACCGCACTGCCGTCCTTGGAGTCACATTACGCCGCATGGATTAAAATACGCAGAGAAAAGAAAGAACAGTTAAATTGCACTGAATTCACACCTGGAGGCGGACCACGCTGTTTGACTTGATGATTGCAACCACGTCGCCCTCGGGCTTCAGACCCAGCTCTTCCACGGCGGCGTGCGTCACGTGAACGAACAGCCGAACCTCTCCCACCTTCAGTCGAACCAGACTGTCCGTTCCGGCCTCCGACACCGAGTCCACCAGGCAACGAACGGCGTTGCGCGCCGACAAGCCATCGGGTCGCTGCCGGCAGAGGATGATTTCGTCGGCGTGAATACCCACGCTCACGGCCTGCCCCACAGCAGCCGTCGCCAGGGGCATCGCCAATTGCTGTTGCCCGGGCAGCGCGAGCCAGGTGATGCCGCGCTCGGCCTCATGACGGGCCACCTCGAGGCGCAAGATGTTGTCAAAGCCGCCAAGTCGCCCGGGCCGCGCAAGAATCTGAAGGGGCGGGCCCTGGGCCACGACGCGTCCGTTTTCAAGGAGGATGCAGTCGTCGGCCAAGGCGGCCATTTCGCTCTCCTCGTGGGAAACGAGCAGCATCGGTATCTGCAATGTTCGCTTGATTTCCAGCAACAGCGCCAGAACCTCGCGCGCAAGGCGCGCATCCAGGGCGCTCATGGGCTCATCCAACAGCAGGAGTTGCGGTTGGGACAACAGCGCCCGCCCCAGGGCCACGCGCTGTTTCTCACCGCCGGAGAGCTCCTGAACCGGGCGCTCAAGCAGCGGCCCCAGGCGCAGGACCTCAAGGATGCGCTTGCCGCCAAGGGAATCGAGCCCGAGGCAGCGCGGGGAGAAAGCCAGATTGCCCCGTACACCGAGATGGGGAAACAGCAATGCGTCCTGCGTGACGTAGCCCACTTCGCGGCGGTGGGGCGGCACGACCGTACCTCCGGGAGTGCGGCAGACGGTACGCGTCCGGATGCTGAGGTGGGCATGCTGCGGGTGCATGAACCCGGCGATGGCATTGAGAATGGTGCTCTTGCCCGAGCCGGAGGGGCCGAAAATGCCGAGCACGGGCCCTTCGCTGGAAGCCTTGACGTCCAGCGCAAAGCGCCCGAAATCGTGACGAATCTGGAGTTCGACGATGGACATGGTTCCCCCCGCTTCGGGGGCAGGGGCTGCAAGTGCGACGCTGCGGGCCTTCTCCCGCTAAGCCATCTGGCTCCTCTGGCGCCGCATGACGGCGAAGGCCGCCAGCAGCGACATCAGCGAAACCGCGATACTCACCAACACCAGCCTCAACGCTGCGGCCTCGCCATCCACGGAGTTGAGGGCGCCGTACACGGCAATGGGTATGGTGCGGGTTTCACCCTCAATGTCTCCGGCCAGAATGATGGTGGCGCCGAACTCCCCCAGTGAGCGGGCAAAGGAGAGCACGCTGCCGCCTACAATGCCCGGCAAAGCCAGAGGCAGCGTAACCCGCGCAAAGGTGCCCAGGCGGCCCCGGCCCAGGCTGCGTGAGACCTGCTCGAGGCGTCGATCGACACCAAGAATGGACAGGCGGATGCTTTCCACCATCAATGGAAAACCCACAACCGATGCCGCAATCACGCAGGCGGCCGTGGTGAACGCGATGCGCTCCCCGAACATTGCGTCAAAGGCCATGCCCACGGGACCTCGCACTCCGAAAACCTTGAGGAGCAGGTAGCCGGTGACCACCGGCGGCAGCACCAGCGGCAGCATGATCAAGCCCTGCACCAGGGCTCGAAGGGGAGAGTTCCAACGGGCGAGCAACCAGCCCAGCAGCACGCCCGGCACGAGTGACATGGCAACGCTCAGGACCCCCACCCGCAGGGTCAACCAGACGATTTCAAGTTCAGCGGGCGTCATCAGGGTGCGTCCCCCGGGAGAAAGCCTCTCTTGCTCAGGCGTTCCTGCCCCGAAGCACTGAGAATGTGCTCGAGCAATCGGCGTGCGCCTTCAAGGCTGCGGCCCCCTTTGCAGAGAGCGGCGGGGTATTCGATGGGCGAATGGCTGCCCAGGGCAAACGTGAACATCTCGCGCACGGCGGGGTCGGCCCTGGCGTCGCTGGCATAGACAAACCCGGCCTCGCACTCCGCGGCCGCCACGGCGCGCAGCACCGCTCGGACATCCTTCTGGCCGACGAATCGGCCTTTGACGTGATCAAGCACCCCCGCATGCTTGAGGGCCTCCCGGGCGTACTTTCCGGCGGGGACGTTTTCACCGGCAATGGCGATCCTGAGAAAACCGCTCTTGCGCAGGTCTTGGGCGCTCCGGGCGTCCGCCACGCCGTCCTTGGGAGCAATGCACACCAGACGATTGCGGGCCACCACGGCCGGCAGTCCATCGAGGGCGTTGGCCTGCTGCAGTTTGGCCGTCCAGTCTGCGCTGGCGGCAATGAAGAGGTCACAGGGCGCGCCTTCCAGCACCTGGCGAGCCAGATCGCTGGTGGCTCCGAAGCTCGCTTTCACACGGTAGGGCCCGTCGCGTTCGAAGTCTTCCTTCCAGTCCGCAACTACGTCGCTGAGGCTTGCTGCGGCAAACACCCGAACCTCCGTCACGGGCGCCGGAGCTTTAGCCGGCGCGTTGGGGCTGCCGGCGCCTTGCCCGCTGCAGCCCCATAGGCAGACGAATGCGAGCAGCACGAATGGTATCCGGTTCAAGGCTTTCTCCAAGATACCCCGCAGAAGGCTGCGCCAGTTGCGCCGGCCTGCATCAGCTTGCGCAAACTCGTGGCGGCCCGCCAGCGGGGGGCTGAAAAGGCGGCAACTGGCACTTTTCGACCCGGTCGGGCCCAAGTCAACCCGGCCCGACCTCCACTTCCAGCGGCTTCTCAGCCCCTGAAATGCGCAAGCCATCCCCGGCTTGCGCCGCAGGCCGTATTTCAGCGGCCTGCTAGGGAAACTCTCAGGTGCCCTTGCTATCCTCTGCGCCCCATGCGCGTGAGCCAGCTTACTGATTTCTTTGACCGCCTGTACCCTTTCGCGCTCGCGGAAGAGTGGGACAACGTGGGGCTCATTGCGGGCAACCCCCGCGCCGAAGTGTCCGGTGTTCTCTTCGCCCTGGACCTCCTGCCGGAAGTCATGGAGGAAGCCATCGACGAGGGTTGCAATGTCATTGTGACGCACCACCCGCCCATTTTCCGCCCTATCAGGCGCATCCGCACCACGGAGGCCCAGGGCGAGCTGCTGGCCCGCCTCTTCAAGAACGACGTCAGTTGTGTGGCGCTGCACACCAACCTCGACAGCGCCGAGGGCGGTCTCAATGACACGCTTTGCGAACTCCTCGGCCTCGCCAAGGTCCGCCCCCTGGTGGATTCCGGGCGCGACCGCCTCTACAAATTGGTGACCTTCGTGCCGGCCGAAAGTCTGGCCAAAGTCCGCCAAGCCATGTGGCAAGCCGGCGCCGGGGCCATCACCGATTACGTGGACTGCAGTTTCGCCTCCCAGGGCGTTGGCACCTTCCGCGGGCTCGAGGGCAAGACCCACCCCACCGTCGGCAAGCCGGGCCGCCTGGAGGAGGCCGCGGAAATGCGCCTCGAGGTCATCCTGCGCCGCGAGATTTCGGGCCGCGTCGTCGAGGCCATGAAACAGGCACACCCCTACGAAGAGGTTGCCTACGACCTCTATCCGCTGCACAACAAAGAGCCGCGCACCGGGCTTGCCCGCATCGGCAGCCTGAAAAAAGCCCTGAGTCTGGCGGAGTTCTGCCGCCGCGTTCAGGACGCCGGGATCTTCGTGACTCGCGTGCTGGGCGACGCCGACAAGTCCTTGCGCAAAGTGGCACTCTGCAGCGGAGCCGGAAGTGATTTCGTCGGCGATGCCAGCAGCGCCGGCGCCGACGTGTACCTTACGGCCGAGTTGAAGCACCATCACGGTGCCATGGCGCGACATGCGGACATGGCATTGATCGAGGCTGAACATTTTTCGCTCGAGCGCCATCACTGGCCCAGGCTGGCCAGGCTGGTGGAGCGCGAGTTCAAGGGCATGAAGACGAGAGTATCCAAGCGTGAATCCCTACACTGGCGGCCTGCCTAAGGGCGGTCCGAAAGCAAGCGCCACGTTCGTGCGCGAAGACGAATTGCAGACGGAGAAAGCCCAGCGGCCCTTTCCGCCGCAGGCCCGCAAATTCTACTGGTTCATCTACACGCCGGCGCTTCTGATCGTCGCCGGCCTGCCTCTGCTGCTCGAACTGCTCGGTGTCCATGTGGCCATCGGGCCCTGGCTGGGACTGCTGATCACGATTCCCGTCACCATCATCGCCATGTTTGCCGTCGGGTTTCTGCGCGAGGGCATGATCGGCAATATCGCCTATGCCATGGTTACGCTCTTCTCCATGACCCTGGCCTACTCCCTTGAATTCCCGCCCGACCAGACAGACCAGGCCATCCTCTGGCGCGCGGCGGCGCCGGTGATCGCGTTTGTCGTAACCGTATTTCTATGGAAGGATCTAAAGCGCCATCTGCGCGAGTGGCACTACCGTGTGGCGTCCGGCGAAAGCTGGCAGGACATTCTCGCCCAGATGCAGCAGGCCAATGTCATCCAGAAGGCCGGAGGCAAGCCCGCCCTGACGGAAGACGGCACGGTGGTCGATGCTGAAGAACTGATGCCGCGCCCCGGCTTCCGGCAGAAACCCCAGAAGAAGAAGGGCGAGGGCAAGCGCAAGAAACCCAAGCTGCGCTAGCAGGCCCTGTCACCAGTGCCCGCCAGATCATTGAGCCCAGCGGCCCTTGCCTGCCTGCCGCGCCTTTTGTTCCAGCGCGCTGAATTGCCTGGAGTAGCGGGTGTTCGGAGCCACGGCCATGGCCCTGGCATGGCCCTCCATCAGCAACAACTCGTTGATCATCTCGCCGCCGGGAAGGTGAACATAGGCCAGGGTGCGACCGTAGCGGTCAACGCGTTCCTTATCAAAGCTCAGGCGCACCTGGGCGTCTGGCTTGAGCCGTTCGTAAAGCCAGAGCGCCTGTCTCCAGCCGGCGCTGGAAGGATCAAAGTGATCCTGACTCACTTCGTCGCAATCCACGCCGATGAACCGGACCCGCTCCTCACCGCTTTCGCCGGAGATGATGAGCGTGTCACCGTCCACCACCCGCAACACCCGCACAAATCCCCGTCGCAGTTCAGTAGGAGGCGGCAAGTCAAGGCGCGGCCTGGCCACACTGACTTGCCCGCCCGCGTTGTTGGCGGGAGCGCCGGAGTAGATGCCGTCAGAGCGCAGGCGAAACGGAAAATAGCCCTGGACCAGGAGCCAGCCCACGGCCGCCGCCGCAAGACAAAGCAGCAGCCCTGCGGCCAGCCTCGTGTTTACTTCGCCCCTGGAGGGTCTTGGTGCCATGGGGAAAATGTACACGGCCTGGCGACAGTCGCCCGCTGATTCGTACAACATCGCCATGCGGGAGCTGGACCGACAGGCCTCTCGACCCATTCATGCCCTTTCGCTGGGGCTGCTGGACTACCTTCTGGCAGTCCCCGGCATGATGTTTGGAAGCTACTTCATGCCGGTCACCCTTTCACTGGTTGGGGTGCTTCTGGGCTGGAAGTTCACACTGGTGGGGCTGGCGGCCTGCCTGGCCACACTGGCCATCACGGATCCGCTCAAGCACTGGGCAGCGCGGCAGCGCCCTCAACCACTGGAGGCGCCGCGCAGGGTCGCCATCCGGACGCTGGTAAGGAATCCGTCGTTCCCCTCCGGAGACAGCGCCCAGGCCGCCATGATCGCGACGATGCTCTGGCTGAACGCGCCACTGGAAGGCTGGGTTCGTCATCTGCTTTTGCTGATTGCGCCGGCCTGCATGTTCGCAAGGGTATATTTCGGTGCTCACTGGGTGGGTGACACGCTGGCGGGCGCGGCCATCGGCGCGGCAGTTTGGTTTGTGTTTCAAGGTTTGTTCAGCGACTTTCTGGCCGCCTGAGCGGGCTGCGCTCAGTTGTCCGCCCCTGCAAAGATACTATAAGGGGCGCCCTGATCGCCCGCTTCGGGCACTCCTTGGAGCTTGCAGATGGCAGAGCGCTTTTTGTTCACCAGTGAATCCGTGGGCGAGGGACACCCGGACAAGATTTGCGACCAGGTTTCAGACGCGGTTCTTGACGCAATTCTGGCCAAGGATCCCAAGGCTCGCGTGGCCTGCGAAACGGCCACGACCACGGGCCTGATCATCGTCATCGGTGAGATCACCACCACGGCCAAAGAGGTGCTGGCGACCATCGGCGACATTGCCCGCGAGGCAGCCCGCGAGATCGGCTACACCAAGGCCGAGTACGGCCTCGATGCGGAGTCCTGCGGTGTCATGGTGGCCGTCCACGGCCAGTCGCCCGACATCGCCATGGGCGTGGATGAAAAGGCCGGCCATGAGCAGGGCGCCGGCGACCAGGGCATGATGTTTGGCTATGCATGCGACGAAACACCGGAGTTGATGCCCGCCGCCATTTCCTTCGCGCATCGCCTGACGGCCCGCCAGGCCAAGCTGCGCAAGGATGGCACCCTCAAGTGGTTGCGCCCTGACTGCAAGAGCCAGGTTACGGTGGAGTACGAAGGCGGAAAGATCGCCCGCGTTCACACCCTGGTGCTTTCCACCCAGCATGACCCCGGCATCTCCCAGGCGCAGATCAAAGAGCAGGTCATCGAGCAGATCATCAAGCCGGTAATCCCCGCCAACCTGCTGGACAAACAGACCATCTACCACGTCAACCCCACGGGCAGCTTCGTCATCGGCGGCCCCCACGGGGACTCGGGCCTCACAGGCCGCAAGATCATCGTCGACACTTACGGCGGTGCCGCGCCCCACGGCGGCGGTGCGTTCAGCGGCAAGGACCCCAGCAAGGTAGACCGCAGCGCGGCTTACTTCGCGCGTTACGCGGCCAAGAACGTGGTAAAGGCGGGCCTGGCCTCGAAGTGCCAGATTCAGGTCGCCTACGCCATTGGCGTGGCCGAGCCGGTGAGCATCAACGTTGAAACGTTCGGCACGGGCAAGGTCTCGGACGCCAAGATCGCGGAGTTGCTGCGCAAGCACGTGAGCTTCAAGCCCAAGGCCATCATTGAGCGGCTGAACCTGCTTCGCCCGATCTACCGCGCGACGGCGAAGAATGGTCACTTTGGTCACGAATCGTTCCCCTGGGAAAAGACCGATCTGGCCGACAAGTTGAAGTAGCCGTGGACCGTAGCGTGGCCGGGCTCAAGTTTCAGGGGCCTGTCACGCCGCTGAAAGGCCGCCATCACGGCATCTCGGGGCGAAAGGCACTTTTTTTGCAAAACTTGCTGGAATAAATGTTTGCCGCGTCTATCATTCGCGCGCACTACGGGTTGGGTCATTTACAACTAACAAAACTCGCGTACTAACGAGGGGGAATCCATGGCTGACGCACCGGCTGCTGTTGAACAAAAGACACTTGAATCGCTCGGCGTTTCGAAGGACATCGCGGAGAACGCCAAGCTGATGTGGATCGTTTCCGGCATTTTCTCGATCTGGGGCCCGATTCTCTTCGGCTACGTGATCAAGAAGGAAGGCCAGGACCAGAGCGAGTGGTACAAGGCCCAGGTCAAGGCCTGCTGGATCATCGCCATCATCTCGTTCATCGGCTACTACTGCTTCTTCGGCTGGCTGTTCGGCATCTATCTCGGCTGGCTCGGTTTCTCGCAGATCGGCGCGGGCAAGGATCCCCACGTCATGATCGTCGCCAAGGACGGCTTCAAGCCCGCCGGCGCCTAAGCATCTGTGCATTCCTCGAAGTGGGCCGGTTCACCGGCCCACTTTTGTTTTGCGGTCTCCATGCGCCTGACCGTCGACCTCTCCGTAAACGACTTCGATCGCGACCTGTTCGCTGAGCGCAAGCTCGTGTTTGAGCAGCGCGAGGGCGAGGGCCTGGTCCATGTTGTCCTCAAGCTACTCGCTTTTGCCCTGTACTTTGACCCCCGCCTCGTGGTCGAGCCCAGCTTTGAAGACGAGTACAAGCCGGACCTGCTCATCCGCGCCGATGACTACCGTCCTGAACTATGGGTCGAGTGCGGGCAAGTAACCGTCCGCAAGCTCGACAAGATCACCTTCCGCTACTACACGAGCCGCTTCGCTGTCGTCAAACAACAGCGCCGCGAGATTGACGACCTCCTGGAACGCTGTCGCGGCGAAGTGCGACGGCTCGAAGCCCTGGAACTTGTCGCATTCGACCCGAATTTCTGCCTGCGCCTGGCGGACATGCTCAGCGGGCGCAATGACGTTGTCGTGGTGATCGCGGGCACTTCCATTCAGGTTGTCATCGGCGGAGTGACCGAGACCTCCACGCTGCACCGCATTCACGCCAAGGCATGACCTTGCAGAAATTCAAGGCCGCCGCCTCTCTCGCCCCGGCGCGCCTGAGGCTACACTGGCCGCATGCTGCGAAGCCTTTCAGCGCTGGTGGCTCTCGCCCTCTTCGGCCTGTGCATTCGTGCCCAGGACCTGCCGCCATCGTTTCCGAACTCCCCCGTGGGCTTTGATGAGGGCAAAGCCGCGCTTCTGGAATCTCTGGCTGACAGCCGCCTGGACCCCTCGGATGTCGTCGAGCGCCTGTTCGAAGACGCGTCCATGGATGAGATGTGCGCCTTCGTTCAGGCCCAGTTGCTCAGCGACGAAGTCAAGGCCCTTGACACACTCCTTGACTGCAAGGGCGAACTGGCGCGGGCCGAAGACGTTGCGGCCCTGCGCAAGGTGCTGGAAAGCCGCAAGCTCCGCGCCCAGAGTGTCGTCACGGCCCTGGGCAAGATGCTCGACAAGCGGGAGCTGACTCCAAGCCAGACTGCCGCCTGGTTTTACAGCCGGAACTTCAACGCGCGCTGCATCGCGGGCGCCCTCGACCGCCAGAGCAATGGTGCGCGGGAACTGCTCGCGGATCTGGCGGCCATGAACGCCAGGAAAAAGGGAGCTGATGAGCTGTTCCAGCGCGCCTTCTGGGAATTTGACCTGCGGGATTCCACACGCATGGCCGGCGGGCACTACGACCTGGCGCAACTCGTTGAATCCCTGCTGGAATTGGGCGTCGATTCCGGCGTCTGGGCCAAGGCCCAGAACCTTCGTGAAGCCAAAGACCTGAGCGTCGAACAACGCGCTCTGATTGCCTGGGGCGACGCCGTCCTGCTGGCCGCCGCGTTCGATGGACGCACGAGTGAACGGGACCTCGTGGAGGCCGCCCTGGACCACTTCCGCCGCCTGGCCCGCCAGGGTCAGGGCAGCGAGGCGGTGCTGGCCGCAGGCGTTCGCCGGGCCGGCATTTCCACGCGCTGGTTCCGCACGGGCGGGCCGGGGGTTGTCGGCGTCTATGAAGGACCTTGGGGGGGTGCCTCTCCTCCCACGCAAAGCGCCCTGGAGCTGGGAGCGGCCATGGGCGACGAGTTCGCCCAGGGTCTCAATGAGGCCATCAAGGCGCATTTTGCACGGACCGGGCGCCGCCTGAGGATGGTCCTTTACGAAGACGGCAGCGCCCGGGCGATGCTGAACCTGGAGACGCCCCTCGTGTATGCCGCCGACACGCCCCTCGGGCGCGGCCAGAGCAACTGGATCCTGTTCGAGGGTCGCGCCAGCGCCAAGGGCAAGTCGGCCCTGCTCAGCCTGGTGTTCAGCGGCAACAACCGCCCGGCGGTAACGGAGTTCGAGTTGTCGGCGCTGACGCTGACGACCAACGGCGTGTTCCTGGCGGCCACAGTCGAGCGCGCCGGGACCAAGCCTGAAGAGTTGCTCCTGCGACGCGTCGGGCGCAATTGCCCGGCCCGCTGAGACCTGGCAGGTCTTTGAAACAGTTGCATCCGGCCACTTTTTTTGGCGCGGTCGGGCCAAAGTGAATGAGGCCCGGCATGCGTTCCAGGCGGCTCTTCTGTGCGAAACTCGGCGCCCAGGCGCCTTGGTGCTTTGCTGTTTGCAGCCCGCGACCCGGCAGCGCCTCGCGCAAGAGTTGAAGAGGTCGAGGTCAGCCCATGGAGCCTTCGAAGAACTTCTCGATGCGCTGCCAGAGGTCACGCTCTGCAGCCTCGCGATACTCGCGATTGCCTTGCTCGTTGTCGAAAAACGCATGACCCACGCCGGGATAGGTGTAGGTCTGGTCCTCGCGCTGGCTGTCGCTGAGCACACGCTCCAGCGCGCGCACGTCCTCCAGTGGCACCTCGGCGTCCAGTTCGCCAAACACGGCCAAAATGGGCATTTTCGCCCTGGCAGCAACGTCGAGGGGCTCGGGCACCTCCGAGCCTGTGCCCAAGGGCAGCCGCACGTAGGGGCACACCACGGCGCAGGCGTCAGCCTCGCAATCGGACGCCAGAAGGGCCAGGGTGCCTCCTACCCAGGCGCCGACGACCCCAACGCGCGCTACGCCCTCTTCGCGCTTGAGCCTGCGCGCGGCTCCCCGCACCTTCGCGGCAGCGTCGAGAATCTCCGTCGAGCTCAGGTCAAGAAGGCGTCTGGGCGAACGGGAAAGCTCCAGAACTTCGCAGGCATAGCCCCCGGCCGCGAAAAAGCGGGCGCTGTGCAGTGCAGAGGCGTCTGCCATGAGCCGCTTGGGGACAAGGATTACGGCAGCTCTGGCCGGCGATTTTGCAGGTTGGATCCTCATGGCAACTCCCACCCGGAAGGCACGGCACAGGAACGCAGGATCAGTCTACGCGTGGTTTGTCACGGAAGCCATGCCCCTGAACGCGGGCCAGAGGCTTCACCCTTTTTGCTTGCCGCTGGGTCATGCCTGTAACATCATCCACTGGGTATCATTCGAAGTAGGTATTTTGAAACGTGTTGCGCCGGCTGCAAGGATTGCGCCGGCGCCCAGTCAGGGGCGGCGTTCACGTCGGCCGCCTGAAGTGCAGTCGCAGGCACTTGCTCCGCGCGGCGCCTTAGCGCCAGCCGGTGGACCATCGGGTTCCCTTCATGCTCAACCTCAAATACGGACAACAGGCGGTTTCGCGGGGCTTTATCACGCCGCAGCGCCTGCAGCAGGTACTCGCCAAGCAGCGCCAGCTCGCCGATCAGGGCAAGAAGGTCAGCGTGCGCATGATTCTGGAGAAGTCGAAGCTCCTTACGCCGGATCAACTCGACCAGCTCGACCGCGACCTGAACATCAAGGTCGTCAAGAAGAAGACGAGCACGATCCAGAAGGCGGCGGTGCAACAGCGGCAGCAGGCCCGACCGGTGCAGTCCATCAGCGCCGAGAACTTCATGGGCGATGAGGCCCTGCCCGACGTTTCCGGCACCCGCGACGCCAACCCGGACGCCACGATTTACAGTCCGCCTCCGCCGGACATGCAAGAACGCATCCGCCAGGAACGCGAAAAAGCCAAGGCCGCCGTACGCCAGAAGAACGATGCCATCGCCGGCGCAGCGCCGCGTCAGGCGCCCCCGGCGCGGCCGCAGCCCGCCCCCGCGCGAAAGCCGGAGCCTCAGTTCGCCGAACCGATGATGGAACCGGAGATGGAGCCCGAGCCCTTCGCCGATGCTGCGCCGGAACTCGAGCGCATGGATTCATCGCCGAAGCTGGAGTCTCTGGCAGCCGAGTACCAGGGCATTCAGGCCCCCGAGGCTGAGGCCCTTCCGACCCTTGAGGCGGGCGGCTTTGACCAGTTCGGTGAAGCGCCGGCCCAACAGGGCTTTGGCGAAATCGCGCCCCAGGCCGAGGGATTCGACCAGGGCGGCCATATGTTCTCCGGCACAGCCGCACTGGGCGCCGAACCCGAGCCGGGCGCCAACTGGGGTGAAGAGCCCGCCGCGCCCACCTTCGATGACGGGGGAGCAGCGCCTCTCGACGCCACCATGTACAGCCCGCCGCCGCCCCAGTACCAGCCGGCGGAGCCCGAAGTTCAGCCGCAGGCCGAGGGCTTTGACAGCTTCGGCGAAGATGCCGCCCCGGCCGCGCCCGGTTTTGGCGACGAGCCTCAGGGCGGTGATCTGGGCGCCACGCTTTACAGCCCGCCCCCTGCCGGGTTCAGCCCCGGTCGCGCCGCGCCCGAAATGGCGCCGGAGCCCGAAGCCGAGCCGGCCATGGCCGAGCCCTTTGCGGAGTCCGAAGAACCCTTCGCCCAGGCGCCCGAACCCGAAGCCGCGCCGGAGCCCGTGGCGCCCCCGGCGGCGCCCGCACGCAAAGTTCCGCCCGGCAAGAAGATCGCCGAGGACTTCGCCGAAGCCGGCGGCCCGCCGGCGCGGGAGCTGGACGACGTTCCAACCGTCAAGCCCAAGGGTGAACCTGTACACCCCCTGCGCCGCGGCGTCTCCAGCGAAATCAACGCCCTCGAAGCCGCCAGGCCCGCCAAGGGCACGACATCCAAGCGCCAGGCACCCGTCTCGGCCAAGGCTCCTGCGCCCGCCGCGGCGCCCGAGCCCGCCCTTGACCTGCCGGCGGACGAGGAGCCGGCAGCGCCTGTCAAGCCCGCCAAGGGCAAGGCACCGGAAGCTGCAAAGTCCGCCAAAGCGGCTCCGGCCAAGGCCGCCCCTGCCGCGCCCGCTGCCGAAGAGCCCAGGAAGAAAAGCAAGAGCCGCACGTTGCTGGTTTTCATGCTGCTCCTGCTGATCGTCGTCGCCGCGCTCGTGGTGCCTGTCATACCCGAGGCCCAGAACGCCGTGCCGCAATTGCGCGAACTGCGAAACCACGAACGGGGCCAGGTGCTCTACGACAAGGTCGAGCAGTGGGCCAACTGGTTGCGCGGCCAGATGGGCCTTCCGCCATGGAAGACCGGCAAGGGTAGTGTGAAGCCCGGTGTCACGGAAAACCCCGAAGGCGCGCCGCTGGACGGCACCGGCGAGAAGCCCGCCGACGGCACCGGCGAAAAGCCCGCCGACGGCACCGGCGAGAAGCCCGCGGACACCAAACCTGACGCGGAGGCGCAGTGGAAGGCCCTGTACAGACCCGGCGCTTACTGGATCACGCGGGTGAACATGGGCATGGAGATGTGGACCAGGACTGAAGTGATCTCCGTTGAAGGCTCCAAGGCCAAGATCCGGACCCTGTCCAAATTGAAGGCGGAGGACGAATTTGCCAATCCCGCCGAATCTGAAGTGGAGTTCAAGGCGCCCCCTGCCTCAGGCGACCCCGATCCGAAGTGGAAGGAAATCGCCAAGGGCGAGGAAACCCTCAACGGCGTGGAGTGCACCTGGCTGGAGGGCGAGTACGACGGTTCGCGCACCAAAACCTGGACTGCAAAGAAGACGGGCCTGAGCATGAAGGTGGAGACGGCCCAGGGCACCATGGAAATCATCGAGTTCAAGGAAGGCCAGTGAGCCGCGGCCCGCGCGGGCCACAGCCCTCTGATTCTTCATGAGCAAGGCCGGGCCCCCGGGGCTCGGCCTTGCCTTTTGTGCCGGGACGCCCTTTGATGCAGCCATGACGCTCATGCCCACATTCGAGGCGCTGAAAGCGCGACTGGAGCCTGCCGGCCAGACCCATCTGCTGGCGTTCTGGCCCCGGCTCAGTGAGGAGCAGCGCTTTGCCCTGGCGGCCCAGATTTCGTCCCTTGACCTGTCAAGCCTTGCGGAAATGAAGCAGGCCATTGACTTGCTGCGCTCACAAAAGCCCCGCGAACTCTCGCCCGCGCCCGTCGTGGAACTGGCCGAACGCCGCTTTCCCTACCGCCTTGGCGACGAAGCTGAACAGGCAAGGGCTGCCGGCGCGGAGGCCCTGCGCCTTGGAAAGGTCGCCTGCCTGCTGGTGGCGGGCGGGCAGGGCACGCGCCTCGGGTTTCCCGGCCCCAAGGGCTGCTATCCGCTTCTGCCCCTGAGCCGCATGACGCTGTTCGAAATCTTCGCGCGCAAACTGAGGCGCGTGGGCGCGCGGTACGGCAAAACGCCCACTCTCTATGTCATGGTCTCGCGGCAGAACGAGGGCCCGACACGGGAGTTCTTCGCCGAGCACCGCTGCTTTGGACTGGACGAAGGCGGCGTGCACTTTTTTGCCCAGGGCGAGCTCCCCTCGCTCGATGCGGATGGCAGGCTGGTGCTCGAGTCGCCGCATTCGCTGTTTCTCGGGCCCGACGGCCACGGCGGAGTGCTTCAGGCCCTGATGCAGTGCGGCGCCATGGAGCGGCTTCAGCGCGAGGGCATTTCCACCCTGAGCTACTTCCAGGTGGACAACGCCCAGGTGCCCGTGGCCGATGTGGCGTTTCTCGGCCTTCACCTGACGCGTCAAGCCGACGTCTCGCTCAAGGTCGTGCGCAGGCTCGATGAGTCCGAGCGTGTGGGCGTGTTCTGCCTTGACCGCGGGGTGCCCCAGATCGTCGAGTACAGCGAGTTCTCCGAGGCGCAGTCGAAGCAGCGCGACGAGCGCGGCCTCGTGTACTGGGCGGGCTCCATTGCCGTGCACGCGTTTTCCGTGGCCTTTCTGGCGCGCCTGGCCACTTCATCCGCGCGCCTGCCCCTGCATGCGGCCCATAAGAAGGTGCCCGTGCTCGATGCCCGCGGCGAAACGGTCACGCCCCACGTGCCCAACGTGTACCGCTTTGAGCGCTTTATCTTTGACACGCTGCCCCTGGCGCGCCACGTCGTCGCCCTGGAGGTCCCGCGCGAAGAGCAGTTTCTGCCGCTGAAAAATCCTGACGGACCCTTCGGCCCCGAGGGCGTGCGCCAGGCCCTTGACGGATACTGGCGCCAGGCCCTGGCCGCCGGCGGCCTGGCCGTGACGCAGACTCGGCCGCCGCAGATCGAGGTAGATCCGCTGCTGGCGGACAACGCGCACGATCTGGCCGAAGTGCTGGCCGCGCGCAGGCTCGATGCGCAGGACTTCGACAGGCCGCTGCGCCTGGCCTGAAGTCCTGTTGCGGGGGCCCCGCCCCTGTTATCCTGCGCCGCTTGACCTCGCGGGTAAAGCCTTGGCAAAGACACAACCGAAGGAAGTCGCAGATGTGCCCCGCCTGAAAAAGCGCGACCCCTGGATGCACAAGGGCGACGCGGGGCGCGTGTTCTGCGTGGCCGGATCGGCGGGCATGGTGGGCGCAGCCGTTCTCTGTTCGCGCGCGGCCTTGCGCAGCGGCGCGGGCCTTGTGCGCGTGGGAATGCCCTGGCGGCTTGCAGCCGTGCTGGCCGGGCGTGACCCCAACATCATGACCGCGGCCCTGCCCGAAACGGAGGAGGGCACCATCAGCGCCATGGCGCCCGCCAAAATCCTCGAGGCGCTCAAGGGCTATGACGTGCTGTTGATCGGGCCCGGGCTCTCCACCAACCCGCAGACCGTGCAGGCCATCCGCACCCTGCTGCCGCAGGTGGAGCAGAAACTGGTCATTGACGCTGACGCCATCACTGCCATTGCCAAGGACCCCGGCGAAGTCCTGCTCAAACTCAGGAAGTCGGCCGACAAACCCGTGCTGACACCTCACCCCGGCGAGATGCAGCGCCTTCTCGGCTCCGCCACCCAGGGGCCCTTGGATCTTCAGCGCGACGAAGGCGCGCGCAAGAGCGTGGCCGGCAGCTTTGCCCAGAAGTACGGGGTGGTGGCCGTGCTCAAGGGCCACCGCACCGTGGTCAGCGATGGCGAGCGGATTTACGTGAACACGACGGGCAATCCCGGCATGGCCAAGGCAGGCACAGGCGACGTGCTGGCGGGCGTGATTGCCGCCATGCGCGCCCAGGGTTTTGGTGCCTGGGAAGCGGCCGTGCTGGGCGTCTACCTGCATGGCCTGGCGGGAGATTTGACGCGCGACCGCATGGGCGAAATTGGCATGATTGCCAGCGACATGATCGAGGGCCTGCCCGAAGCCACGCGCCGCCATCAGGCGGCGTCGGAAGTCGCGGGGCAGTCAGGCCGCAGAACGGCAATCAAGGCACAGGCATAACGGGACAAGGCGATGGCAAAGGCGGAGACCGGTACCAACTGGCGGGAAATGGAAGATACCTGGCTGATCGGCACCTATGAAAAGCTGCCGATTACCGTGGTGCGTGGCGAGGGCGTGTACATCTGGGATGACGCGGGCAACAAGTACCTCGACATGTACGGCGGCCACGCTGTCGCCAGCGTCGGCCACTGCCACCCCGAAGTGGTCAAGGCCATCAGCGAACAGGCCGGCAAATTGATCTTCTATTCCAACGTCGCCTACAACGACACCCGCGCCGACGCCGGCCGCATCGTCTGCCAGCAGGCCTACCCCCACTCGCGCGGCGTGTTCTTCTGCAACAGCGGCACGGAGGCCAACGAAACCGCCCTCAAGATTGCGCGCCGCGCCACGGGCCGCTCGAGAGTGATCGCCACCACCACGGGATTTCACGGGCGCACCATCGGCAGCCTCTCGGTCACCGGCAGCGAAAAACTGCGCAGCACCTTTCCGGACAACCTCGACAAGCTGACGGAATTCGTGCCCTTTGGCGACTACGACCTGCTTGAGCGCGCCATGTCTCAGGACGTGGCGGCCGTCATCATCGAGCCCGTCCAGAGTACAGGTGGTGTGCGGGTGGCTTCCCGCCGCTACTACGACCAGGTGCGCGAACTCTGTTCAGGCAGCGGCGCAGCCCTGATCTTCGACGAAGTGCAGACGGCCTTTGGCCGCACAGGCGCCATGATGGCCGGCCTGCACTGGGGCGTTGAGCCCGATATCTGCACCACGGCCAAGGCCGTGGCCGGGGGCGTTCCCTGCGGCGTCGTCATCCTGAGCGAGGCCATTCGCGGCGCCCCGGCGCCCGGGGAGCACGGCAGCACCTTCGGCGGCGGCCCCCTGGCGATGGCCGCATTGAGGGCCACACTGAACATCATTGCCCGCGACAAGCTCCACGATCGCGCCCGCGAACTGGAACAGGAACTGCGTGACCGCCTCGGCGGCATCTCCATCGTGCGCGCCGTCAAGGGCAAGGGGCTGCTGCTGGGCATCGACCTCGATCGCGAAGCCAAGCCCGTGATCGAGGCCCTGCTCAAGCGCGGAGTCATTGTCGGCGCCAGCGGACCCAAAGACCAGATCCGCCTGTTACCGCCGCTCACCATCACCAGCGAACACGTCTGGGAGCTCACCCGCGCCCTGACGGAAGTCGCCAAGGCCAAGTGATCATGCCCAAACCGACGTCGCAAGCGCAGAAGCCCGACGGCGACATCCATCCGCTGATGCAGCTGGTCTTCATCGACGCGCCCCACCCGCCGCAGCGCTTTGAAGTTGAGGTGCGGCTCAAGGCCGCCGGTCTCGAGCCTGCCCCGGCGGACGCCTTGGAGGCCAAGGGCCTGATCTGGAGTGCTGCCTGGAAGCTGGGCCGACGCGAAGTGCCCGTACGCGTGTTTGTCGCCGACCGCGACCGGCAATTTGCTCCCTGGCGCACCACGGAGGTTCTCTGGGGAAGTCGCGAGGAACTGGAGCGGGCGCAGAAGTCCCGCTGGATCATCGGAGTCGAGAGCATCCAGGCCGAGGCGGCCTGCGACTTCCTGCACCTGCTGCTGCGCGTGGCCGATGCGGCGGGCGGCGACGAGGCCTGCGCCGTGGCCGACGACCTCTCCACACGCGTGCGCAGCGCCACGGTCCTGCGCGAACTGGCACGCTGCCCCGTGGCGCCCGGCCCCAACGACCTTTACACCATCCACTTCATCGCCAATGACGACGGTACCTGCTGGGCGCACACCCATGGCCTGCGCGCTTACAACGCGCCCGACCTCGAGATGTTCGGCCTGAAAGACGACCACGCCGGGCCGGGGCACGGCATCATCAGCGCGGTGGCGGCCCGCCTCGTGGAGGAAGAGATTCCCGTCGAGGGCGCGGAAATGGCGTTCGGCGATGAACTCGTGGCACAGTTACGCCCGGTGATGGAGACCCTGCGGCCGTTTCCGGCCTCCCTGGGCGGCGGCGCTGGAGATCACGATGAGTCCCATTCGGGGTGGCGGCTTGCCATCCTTGACGCCGATGCGCCATGGCCCCCGAAAAAGGCGGCCAACCTGAACTCCCTCGCCCCGGCAGGTCTGCTCCACAAAATGCAGGACCACGCCATCGTGTGGTTCAGCAATCGCGAATCAAACCGCCAGGCCGCCCTGGCAAGACTGCGCTTTCCGGAGGCCGCCCTGGCGCACGCCTCGGCCAACCCTCAACGCCGTAAACTGCTCGTCAAGCTGGCCATTCCGGCCGACGAAGCCCGCAGCGACTACTCCAGCTCTCTGCAGAGCGGGCAAACGCCTCCCAAGGCCAACAACGAGCACATGTGGTTCGAGGTCAAGGGATTTTCCCAGGGTCTGATCGAGGGCCAGTTGCTCAATCGTCCCAACTACGCCACGTACCTCAAGGAAGGCCAGCGCTGCAAGGTCAGCGCCGAACGCGTCTCGGGCTTTGACCTTTGGATCGAGTCCGGCCGCTTCGGACCCGAAACCGTCATGGGCGCCGGCCAGCCGCGCCTGCGCACCGACTGGACTGACTTCGACAAACGATCATGACCGCCCGCCTGGCCAGCTACTGGGAAATCGGCGCGCCTCCGCACCAGCCCCCGCGTGACCTGCCGCGCCACACGGACCTGCTGATTGTCGGCGCGGGGTTTCTCGGCTCCTGGCTGGCCTACTGGATATCGAAGCTCAAGCCTGCCTGGGCGCAGCGTACGCTGGTCGTCGAGCGCGACCTCACTGGCTATGGCGCCAGCACGCGCAACGCGGGTTTCCTCACCGCCGGCCACGTTTCCGAAATGCTGGCCGACGAAGCGGAGTGCGGCTTTGATGCGCTTTTCGCCCAGTTTCTGAAGCGGCGCGCCGGGTTGGCCCTCACGCTGACTGAGTTCCCCGACCTGCCTACGGACCCCTGCGGCAGCGCTGACTACGACGAAATCACCGATCCCAAGCGCGCCCTGGCCCGCCGCGTCAATGGCGCGCTTGCTGCCCGCGGCGAAGCGCCGGCCTTTGAGACGAGGAGCGCGTGCCTGGGCGGTAGCGAACGCGAAGTCTTTTTCAGCCCCTCCGACCGTGGCGTCAACCCCATGCAGTTGCTTGCGCGGCTGCGCGCCGCGGCCCGGGCCGCCGGCGTGAGGTTCGCCTATGGCGTGCGCGCCCAGGCCCTTAGTGGCGGCAAGGCTGTTCTCGCGCTGCCCGCCCCGGCTGGTTTACAGGAACTGGCCTACGGGCGGGCCTGGCTTTGCGTCAATGCCTTCGACTCCGAACTGGTGAGCCGCTCGCAGATTGTCCCCGGGCGCGGGCAGGTGCTGGTAACTTCGCCGGTTCAGGCTGCAACCTCCCATCACCTGGGCTTTCTGCATGACGGTTATGACTACTTCAAGTTCGTCGATGGCCGCCTGCTGCTGGGCGGCGGCCGCCACCGCTTCAAGGCGCAGGAGCAGACCACAGAACTGACCCCCACCGATGAGGTGCGGCAATACCTGCTTGCCCTGGCCTGCACCATCGTGGGGCATGACCGTTTCCGAATCGACTACAACTGGGCAGGCATCATGGGCTTCCCGCAGGACCGCCACATCGCCATCAGCCACCGCACCGACCTGGACGACACGACTTCCACGTTGAACGCCTGCGGCGGCATGGGCGTGGCCTTGACGCCCCTGGTGGCACGGGACGAAGTCCTGCGCCTGCCCTGATCAAAAACGCAGACGGGGCGGGCCAGGCCCGCCCCGCCGGTACGAAGCATGGTCAATCCAGCGTAAGGATCTTCAACTGGTTGCGATGGGCTGCGTTGGGTGCGGCCACGCTTCCCGTCATGCCCGGCAACAGGACGGTGGGAGGCGGCGGCGCACCGCTGCCCGCAAAGGCCACGGTCCCGCCCGGCGCGCCCTGCATGAAGTAGTACTCGTAGCTGTCGCAGGTCACTTCATGAACCACCACAACAACATCGTCGCCCTTGATGACTGCGTCATATCCGAACCAGGCGGCGCTGGTGATGGTGTAGCCCGCCGGCATGCCGGGGTAGGGAGGTGTGGAACCGGCTACGGCGGTGGCCTGGGTCACGCGGTACAGCGCGGGTGAAGGCCCGCCCGGCACGAAGTTGTCCCAATGAACGTTATGCACCTCATTGCCCCAGGCCGTCGGAGCGATGTAGAGCAGGTCCACGCGCTTTTGCCCGCCTTGCATGCGCGCATGAATCGAGGGCATGTTGGCGCCGGGACTGGGAATGAATGCGGCGGTGGTGAAGCTGGCGCCCGCGTTGCTGCTGTAGCGGACGTGAATACCGTCGGACTTCTCGTAGGTGTAGAAGATCTCCATCGTGGGGCCGCTTCCGAGCACGCTGACGTGCGGGTCGCAGGGTACGACGTTGTCTTCACGGTCCAGTTCGACGTCCGTGAAGTTGCTTTGCCCCGAGCGGCGCACGGCGCAGCGGAACTTGCTGCTGCTGATCACTGTCCAGCCCGTGCTGGGCGTGATGGACGTATAGCCGTACCCCACGGCCAGATCGCCGCCGCTGCTGTAGGCCATGTGCATCAGCAGGGGAGTGACGTCGCGGCCCACGTTGTGCACTGTAACGGGCGCCGCAAAACTGTAGCCCGTCGGCGTGTTGTTGGCGTCAAAGGCCGTGGGCGTGGCTTCGACGAGCACGAGCTGGCTAGTGGGGCTGTTGATGGACCCGCTGGATTGCCAGTACAGACAGCCAAGCTTGTAGTCGTTGCCGATGGCCGCCTGCACCAGGCGCTGGCCGAAGAAGCTGCCGTTCGTCACCACCTGCTGGATGGGGAAAGTGGCGCCGCGGTCAAGGCTGATATCCATGCGGACATTGCCGTCGCCTGTATAGGCCACGGCCAGCACGTTGCCCTGCGCCGCGATCTCCTGGTCGCGCCAGAATCCCGTGTCACCGGAGTTGCAGGTGGCGTTACCGCCGGTCACCGCGCCCGTGGCCGAGTCGTGCTGCAGCCACTGGCGGCGACGGCTGGTGTAGGACTGCTGCGTGGGATCGCCGTCGTAGGCCGCCACACTGACGCGGTCGCCGGACACTGCCAGCGAGGGAAGGCCGAACTGCCACGAATCGCTCGAATAAATCGTCTGGCTGACCATGCCGGGCCGTGCGCTCGATGCGCCGCCCCCCACCAGATTGATGGCGCTGGGATTGCCGATGCGGATGCGCACGCCGATGTCAATCGTCGTGTTGTTGCGGGGAACCTGCACCACCAGCACCTGATCCGCGGAAATGTTGCCGCGCACCGTGACACGGGCAAAGCCATCGCCGGTGACATCCAGCCAGTCGCCCCGGTTGCTCATGCCGGCGCCCTCAAGCACCATGCCCTCGGCTGCGATCGTCTCCACGCCGGCCTGGGGGGTGAGCCCGTTCGAGGCTGCATGAGCCAGGGAAAGCCGCGTCGCGCCGATGTTGCCGCCGCCGCGTGCGACGACTGTGAACGAGAAGTCCGTATTGGCCGGTGTCTCGAGTTCGTAGACGCGCTGCAGACCGCTGACATTCAGGCGGCCCAGGTTGACTGAAGACGAAAGGGTGTCCACGGGGGCTGGCTGAAGCTCGGCCATGCCGGCGGCGAGGGTGACATCCGTGTTGTTGAATTGGACCGTGCCCGGACCCAGCGGCAACGGCTCGGGCAGTTCAACAAAGGGACAACCGGATAGTAGCAGGGGGGTAAACAGCAGGGGCAGCCAACGCAGTCTGCGCATGGTACCTCCAGGAAGGAATGGTCCCGCAAAAGGGCACGGGCAAACCCGGTGCAATTGTCATGCCGCATGTCCGGAAGCCCTGTAATTGTGGGTTTCGCTCCCTGAAAAGGCAATCAAGTAACCAAGCGCCGGACACGGGGTTGCCAGTTCAGGGCCGCTGAAGAGGGACCGATTCCGGACAAGGGCCGTACGCCTCTGGGCGTTCTGGGCCCTTGCCCCTGCACGCGAGGTCTTACTCACCCCGCGGGCTCAAAACGGCAGCAAACGAGTCACCACGTGCCAGAGGAAGTGCGGCCACGGCAAGCGCTGCCGCAGGCTCTTCGTCCACAGCTTCAGCAGCGCCTTGCCCTGGGGCAGACGATGTATACCGCTCCCCTGGGGATTGAAGCCACCCTTAAGAGCGCCTTCAATGGTGCCGGGAGGTGGAATCATGGCAGGCGAAATACCCAAGGATGTGCCG
>QEVF01000053.1 GCA_003576915.1 Planctomycetota bacterium
AAACCGGGCGAGCGCCGCAAAGCCTTGCGGGCACGAATCTTGTGCGCTGGATTTTCATCACACGCAAGTGGCATCGGCATCTTGCCGATGTCCGCAGGCAAGGCTGCTACGTGGCATCGGCATCTTGCCGATGGGAGCAGGCAAGGCTGCTACGTGGCATCGGCATCTTGCCGATGGGAGCAGGCAAGGCTGCTACGTGGCACCGGCATCTTGCCGATGTCCGCAGGCAAGGCTGCCCGCGCCACAGAACTACAGCCGCACCTCAAAGCCCGCTTGCTGAAGACCCATGAGCAGCTCGCGCGCGCCCAGGGCCTCGAACGCCATCACACAGCCGCGCTTGACCTCCCCGCCGCAAAGGCCCCGCGCTGCAAGCACTGCCGGCCACGCCGCGAGCTTCTGGGCGCCCCGTTCACCGAAGGCGCAGCCGCGGCGAATGTGGTCCGGATAGAACAGCTCAACGGAAATGGCGCCGCCGCTGCGCCCCATGAAGCCCAGGGGCTTGCCCGCCAACCAAAGAAAACGCGCCGCAACGCGACCCCAGACGGGTCCGCAGGCCGCCATGCAGCGAAACAGCAGGTTGCTCACAGCCAGCTCAAAACCGGCCTTCACCGTCACGTGGCCCGTGCCCAGCAAGCGCGGCATAACGTCGTAATCCGGCGCTTGCGCGTTGAGGAGTCGGCGGGGACCAAAGGGCTGCGGCAGCTCCACGCGCTCAAAGCCGCCAAAGCCGGTGAGGCGACCCTGGGGCGCTTCAATGGGCGCGCCGATCATGGAAACGGCGCTGCGGATGGCGGCATAGCCCTTGGGGTTGTGATTGCCGATGAAAAGGGAACAGCGCACGCGATCGGGCGGCTCCGCGGCTCCCTCAGCCAGAACGCAGGCCAGGGCGCCCGAGATCCCGGGAAATGAAGAGCAGCCCCAAGCCAGCGTAAGCCCGCGCTCGGCAAAGCGTCGGTCGAAGTCATAGACACGGCGGCCCCAGATGCGGGCGTCGGCAATATCCACGTAGTGAACACCGCTTTCCAGGCATGCCTCCAGAAGCTGGGTGTCCTCCGCGCGGAAGGGGCCTGAACAACTGACGGCCACTTTGGCGCCCTGCAGCACGGCGCAGCAGGATGCGAAGTCGGTGACGTCAGCGGTTGCGGCCCGCGCCTTCGGGCCCAGGAGCCGTGCTGCGCGGTGGGCCAAACGCCCGTTGCGGCCGGCCAGGGTGACCTCGAAGCCGCCCTCGTGAAGGCCGCCTGCCACGAGAGAGCCGAACACGCCGTAGCCGCCGAAGATGACAATCATGGCGTCACGCGGCGGGCCGCCAGCACACCCCAGGCGCAAAAGCCCAGAATCGTGGGACCGGTAAAGATCTGCAGCATCTCGGCGTTCATGAGCAGGCCGGCGACGGACATGGCTGCGCCGCAGCAAACCGTCACGGCCGCGGCGGCGTCAAGCGCCAGGTTCGCGCGTTGCTGCGCGCGGAGTTCCAGAGCGCAGAGCCACAGGCCCAGCGTGTAGAATCCGTTGGCCAGCACACAGCCGCCAGAGAATGCCGCCGCCTCAAAGGCCAGGAAGGACTCGCGGTTGGCGGCGCGCGCCAGAGGCGGCAGAACGCTGATGTAGATGAGCTCCGAAAAAATGTCGGCAGCGGCCCCGGCACAGGCCAGCGCCACGGCCCAGAGCAGGCGCGGCGGCTTGCCCAGGGCGCCCCAGAGCCCCGCGAACAGGCCGCCGACACAGAGCGCTGCCAGCATCCAGCAGATCCACCCGAGCTTCCAGATGACGGGGTCCTGGGCCAGCCACGCCATGCGGCCGGGCAGGGTGTTGAGCATCGTGCCTTCTCGCATCAGCCACGCGAACATCAGCCCCACGAGATGCAGCAACGCGTTGAGCCATGCGAAGTGGGTGAGTTTCATGGCGCGATTTTATCAGGCAGGCCGGTATGGGGCGACTCAGGCTGCGCGGCAAAGCCCGTGGCGCCCTCATCAGCGGGCTGCCGATCCGCCCTAACAGGCTGCTGAAAGAGTGGCATCCGGCCACTCATTCAACCCGCTCGGGCCAAAGTGGATCTGGCCCGACCTCCCTTTCTGCGTCTTTTCAGCCGCTTGAGTTGCGCAGGCCTTCCCTGGCTTGCGTGAGCAGCCCGTGTTTCAACGGCCTGCTAGCGCGAGTAGCGCCACGGGGTCTGCAGCGTGAGCAGGTTGATGGCCGTCGAGTAAACCCGTCCTCCCTGACCGCTCCATTTGTCGTTGGCTGTAGTGCTCCCCCGAAATCAAGCCACCTGTTCCTGTTGTTGGGCCCGGAACTGTTCCGGGCTCATGTAGTTCAGTGACTGGTGCGGCCTTTCTGAG
>QEVF01000017.1 GCA_003576915.1 Planctomycetota bacterium
ATGCCACGTCGCGGGCTATGGCGCGGGCTATGGCGCGGGCGGTGGCGCGGGTGTCTTCGCTTGCGCACATCGGCGGGACGCCGATGCCACGTCGCGGGCTATGGCGCGGGTGTCTTCGCCAGCCCACATCGGCGGGACGCCGATGCCACGTTGTCGTGGCCAATCGTTCGAGGGCAAAGGGACGTGGTCTACAGGCTCTGGCTCGCGGTGAGCATCGCGTCGGCTCTGCGGACCGGCTCCGATACAGCTCCTGGCGTGCCCTATTGCGGCGCCTGGGTGCCACCGAGGTTGCCCGAGGCCTTGCGGGCTTCCCACTCCTCGGCGGTGATGAGAATCTCCCGTTCCTTGCTGCCCCGTGCGGGGCCCAGAATGCCGGCCTGCTCCATCTGGAACACGAGGGTCGTGGCGGCGTTGTAGCCAATGCGCAGGGCGCTGCGCAGGAACTGGGCGGAGCCGCGCCCGGAGGACACGACGGCATCGACGGCGGCGACGAATTTGTCGTCGAGGGGGGCGGAGCCATCGACGCCTTCAGGCATGTCTTCGCTCTGGGCCGCGCGCAGCTTGCTGGGGTCGATGACATAGCGGGGCTTGATCTGCCCGCGCATGTGATCGAGCAGGGCGGTCAGTTCGCTGTCGGTCATGTAGGCGCTCTGGACGCGCACGGCCTTGGGCTCGCCGGGCAGCACCATGAGCAGGTCGCCCTTGCCGAGCAGGTCTTCGGCGCCGTTCTGGTCCAGCACGACGCGGCTGTCCGTGCCGGTGTTGACACGCAGGGAGACGCGGGAAGGGATGTTGGCCTTGATCATGCCGCTGAGCACGTCGGAGCGCGGCGACTGGGTGACGAGGATCAGGTGGATGCCGGCGGCGCGAGCCTTGGCGGCGATGCGGTTGATCATCTCGTCGAGTTTGCTGTCGGAGCAGACGATCATCAGGTCGGCGAGTTCGTCCACCATGACCACGATGTAGGGCAGGTTCTCGTCGGCGTCGGCGGGGCTCTGGCCGGCGGCTTCCAGCTTTTCGCGGCGCGTCTTTCTGCTCAGGTCGTTGAACTCCGTGATCTTCTTGACGCCGGCGTGCTTGAGCAGGGTGTAGCGGCGCTCCATTTCGTTGACGACCCACTCGAACACGCCCACGGCGCGGCGGCTTTCATCGATCACCGGCGCGATCAGGTGCGGGGTGTGGGCGTAGGGCATGAACTCGACCTGCTTGGGATCGACGAGGATCAGGCGCACATCCTTGGGGCTGCGGGCAAACAGCAGGGAGCCGAGCATGACGTTTTCCAGCACGCTCTTGCCCTGGCCGGTGGCGCCGCCGACGATGACGTGGGGCATGCTGGCGAGGTCGCGGACGATGACCTGGCCGATGCTGTCCTTGCCAAAGGCCATGGGCAGTTCCATGGACTTGCGCGCCTTCTCAAACTCCGGGGACTCCAGGATGTCGCGGAAGCCCACCATGTCGCGTTTGGCGTTGGGCACCTCCAGGGCGATGGTGCCGCGCCCCGTGGAGGTGTCGATGCGGACCATGGGCACGCGAAGGTTGACGGCGAGGTTGGTCTTGTAACGCTCGATCTTGGTCACCAGGACGTCCGGCGGCAGGGCCAGTTCGTAGGTGGTGACGGTCGGGCCGCGGGTGCAGCCGATGATGCGCACGTCGAGCTTGAAGTGCTGGAATGTCTGGCGGATGATTTCCATGCAGCGGGTCTGCTCGTCGCGGTGATTGGCGGCGTCGGCCTTCCTGGAGGCCTGGAGCAGGTCCACCGTCGGGGGCTTGTAGGCGGCCAGGGCCTCTTCAAAGCTCGGCTCTGGCGGGGTCTCGGCTTCGTCGCCGCCCTCGGACACGGCCTGGCGGCGCGGCCCGCGCCTGCGCGGCGCGGGAGCTTCATCTTCGGCGGCGGTCTCGGACTGCGGTTCCGTTGCCACCGAGGCGGGCGCCTGGGGCGACTCCGGCTGGGCCAGTACCGCGACGGGAGCATCCTGGGGGGCCGGCGCTTCTTCGCGCCGGAGCAGGCGCGTCAGCCAGTTGCCGCGGGGAGCCTCTTGCTCGTCGTCTTCGGTTTCAGGGGTGAAAACGATGTCCAGCGGCTCGGCCACGGGCGAAGACATGGCGCTGTCATTGCCCAGCGGATTGAGCAGATCCCTCACGATGGGGTAGAACAGAACGTCCGTGGCCAGCAGGAAGCTCAAGACGGCGACAAAGCCCAGCACCAGGTAGGTGCCCGTCATGCCGAAGTTGGCATCCAGCAGGGAAAACACGCTGGCGCCCACCACGCCGCCGCGTGAGGGCATCAGCCCGCTTTCGCTGTAGCTGCCGCCGAACAGGGCGGCGAAGGTGAACACGAGCAGCACCGTGCCCAGCAGGCGCAGGGGCCAGTCGGCGGCCTTGCGGCGGAAGAACACCAGCGTGGCGTAGATGCCCAGCAGGGCCACCAGCAGGTAGGTGCCCACGCCCAGGAAGCGGTAGCCCGTCTCCACCAGAATGGCGCCGAACTTGCCCCCGAGATTCTTGACGGACTCGTTGGCGGGGTAGACGTTGCCGGCCACATCCGCCGGGTCGTAGCTGATAATCGCCAGCAGGCAGAACGCGACGGCCAGCAGCAGGCTCAGGGCGCAGCATTCCTGAACGACCTCGCGCCTGAAGATCGCCGAAATGCGCGGCAGCGAGACCTGCGAGTTACCCGCACTGAGCGTTTTACCGGCCATGCCCACTCCCGATGAAAGTCTCCGCGCCCAAGGCGCGGTCCTGGCGGGCCGCCGGAAAGGCCGAAATCGACGGCATTTCCGGCAGCCTGCATGGGATGTTCGACAATCCGGCTGCCTTCGCTTGAGAAAAGCTAGACTGCGCAGGGAGGTTGCCATGCGCTGGATGCTGCCACTGATGCTGTTGCTGGCCGGCTGCGGATCGAACTCCGTGCTGGATTCACAAGAGGGCGACATGGGTGAAAATCTGCCACAGCAGCCCAGGGCGGCCCTGAAGGTCAACCTGCGCTTCATCTACATCCAGTGCAATGACGTCAAGGCCGTGCGCGAATTCTACGGCAACCTGCTGGGCCTGAAGGTCGGGGCCTTTGCCGACCACGAAAAGTACGGCTGGGTCACCTTCCAGAGCGAGGGCCTGGAGTTCATGTTCTTTCGCGGCGACAGCGCCCTGCCGGTTCAAGAGGAATTCTCGTTCATTCCCGGCGACGGCGGGGGGCCCCGGGCCATGGCCGCCTGGTCGGTGGAGGTGCCGGAAGAGGAATTCGGCGCCGTATACCGGCGCCTGCGCGATGCCGGGGTCAAGGCCCAGACCGCTACGCCTACATGGCGGCAGGACAGTTACTGGGGTTACACGGTGCTGGACCCCATGGGCAACACCGTGGAGGTTTACTGCACCGTGCGCGCCAGGCCCCAGAGCACCGAGTGGGGCCGCTGACGGGGTCAACGGCCCGATGAAACCTTCAGCGAGGCACCTGCCTGCAGCTTGAGGCGCACATCAAAGCGCAGGTCGGGGTTGCGCCGGCTGGGGGCGTTGACCGTGACGCTGTCGGCCGTGATTTCGCCGATCGTGACTTCCTTGAGCCAGGCGGGCAGGTTCCGCGTTTTGGCCTCGCGCTGGCCCGTGTAGAAATCCGAAAACGCCATCACGTAGAGTTCGGCCCCGCCTGCACGAACCGTGGCAAAGCTCTGCTCGGGGCTTTGCGGGGCGAACACGATGCGCACGACGGCAAGCTCGCGCGCCAGGAATTCTTCGAGTTCGGCGCGCAATTCCGCCTCCGTGTATTCGCGCGGCGGCGGGTCTTTGGGCCCTTCGACTTCGGGCTTGGGCCGTTTGAGGGGAGAAACGCGCCCGAAGTCCCACTGGGGGCGCAGGGCGGCATCGGTCGCGCTTTGCCAGTTCTCCCGCCCTGGCTTGAACTCCGGCTGCGCAGCCACGGGAGACGGCGCGGCCAGGGCGCCCTGCACCACGGTGGCCGCAAAGATCAGCAGCAGGAGGTTGGCCGCCGAAAGCATCAGCACGAATCGATGGGGCTTCAAGGCGCTCTCCCGTTGGGGAAGCCGCACGCTGCGGCCTGATGGTGAAACGACGCAGGAAAGCCCTTGCCGGTTCCATCAATTCACCCAGGCTGCGCGGCTGGTTCAGCGGGTGCGCTGAAGGCTGACGATCAGGTGGCCTTCGCCGCCGGGGGCCGGCACCACGCAACAGGCCATCGCCCCGACGTCGAGGTCTGCCGAGAGTTCGGCCTGGGCCAATTGGCGCGTGAAGGTCTCGACGCCCTCGCTGCGCAGGGGCTTTCGCTCGCCCTCGGCCCATGCCAGGCGCAGGGTGGCCAGGGCCTGGTCCTGGTGCGGGCGCGCGCACAGCCGGAACTGGGTGCCGAAGGCCACGACGGCGGTGTCCAGCGTTGCGCCGGCATCGGCCGTGGCGGGCTGAAAGGCGGCGACTCTGGACATCAGTTCCAGGTCAAGCACATCGCAGGTCTGATGGCCGGTCATGGCCACGCAGCGATCCAGCAGGGGAGTTCCCAGGGCTGACAGGTCGGCGGCCTGAGGCCTGCCGCCCAACACCGAGGCTCCCGGGTTCTTCGAGCGCCAGGCGCGAACGCGAAAGCCCAGGGCGGCGGGCCCCGCATTGATGGCGGCCAGGGCCGCCGTGATTTCCCGGCGGGCGGCTTCAAACTCACGGCCCGGCGCCTCCGTTTCGCCGGGCTGCGTGAACATGATGCCCAGCCAGGGGCCCAGGGCCACGATGCTGCTCACGGCGCCGCCGGCCAGCGCCCCCACGCGCTCGGCCAGGGTGCGGCAGGCCGCCGTGGAAGCGCAGCCGTGGACGAGGCTTTCGTAGGCCTGGTGGCTGCTTTGTCCCAGGCGCAGATGCGCGGTGTCGCTGGCGGCGCCGCAAAGCCAGGGCGCGGGCGGCGTGAGCCCCAGCAGGGCGCCGGAAACGTTGACCAGGCCCAGGGTCAGGGTGGGCCCGCATTCCAGGGTCCGGTTGGGCAGGCTGCCCTTGATCTGTACCCGAACCATCAGGCGCTGGGCGCCCTCATCCACGACCAGGGCGCCGCCGTTGGCCACGAGGCCCGAGAACGGCACGTAGCTCCAGGTTGTCACCGGTAAATCCACCAGGGCCGCCCCCGGCACGTCCTTGCGTGGCGCCTTGAGGTTCTGCCGCCCGCTCCAGCCGTGGACCCAGACCCGTCCGTCGGGCAGCAGCAATGCGCCGGCCAGGAGTTCGCGGCCGGCGGCGAGCCTCGCCATGCGGGGCGAAGTCTGGCCGGTGCGCTCGGGGCTGTCGGGTTCGAGCCCCTGGGCAAACTCGCAGACCTCAAGTTGCTGGAGGGCCAGGACCTCGCCCAGGGCGCCCGACGTGGCGCCCAGCAGCGTGCCCGCTGCGGCCAGCTTGACGGCCTCGGGCTCTTCCAGGCGGATTTCGGCGCCGGGCGCGGCAGGCAGCAGCACGGCCGTGAGGCGGACTTCGGTCTTCGCGGCGGCCTGCAGGGCCTCCAGAACCCAGGCAAAGCGCCGGTGAATCTCGGCGCTGCAGGTCAGCCGGATTCTGGGGCCGCCGGTGACGTCCGTGCTGTAGGAGGCCTCCTGACCGTCCGCGCAAAGGGACAGCACGGCGTTTGTGAGGTCCTCGATGTCGCCAAAGCAGCGAGCGCCGCCCGTGCAGTTGCGCAGCCGCCAGTGCAGTTCCTGCTCGTTGGCGCCCTCGCTGTTCTCGAACAGGCGATCGGGCGCCAGCCAATCCTGGGGTTTGCCGGCTTCGGCGCTTGAGGCAAACTCCGACCAGGTCAGGCCCGTCAGGTCATAGGCGCGGGTTTCCGCGCCCGAGGCTTCGGCCTCCTGGGCCCTGGCCGGGTTCAGCATAAGCAGGCAGAGCAGGGCGGGCAGCAGCACGAGTTTGCGCATGGCGGCTCCAACTGGGGCAGGCGATCCTAGCAAAGGCGCGGCGCCTTCGTCCTTGACCTTTGGCGCGGGCAGCCCACAATCGCCGCTCCGATGAAAAAGCTGGGGATCATCCTGCTGTGCCTGGCCTGCGCCGGCTGCCACAACCTGGCATCGGAGCGGCGCGACCACCTGCGCCGCGACGTGGAAGCCACCAACGCAGCCGACATGCCTGCGCGGCGCCGGCAGCTCAAGCGGATCATGCTGGGCGAGGCGGGCAAGCCGCGGGACCCCGACCCCCACTTTCGCGCCACGGCCGCCCAGGAACTGGGCAAGGTGGGCGAGGCCGACGACCTTGACGCCCTGCTTGAGGCCCTCCTGGGCCCCTACGCCGACGAGAACCGCATGGTGCGCATGGAGGCCGCCATCGGCATCGGCAAGCTGCGCTACAGCGGCGTTGCGGACAGCCGGCGCAGGAAGGCCCTTCGGAACCTGACCTCGCGCCTGGCCTATGACCGCGACGCCGCCGGCCGCGTGATCGAGACGGACTATCTCGTGCGCAGCGCCATGGTGAACAGCCTGACCCTGCTGGGCCATCGGGACGCGGCCAGCGCTTTGCACGACGTGGCCAAGCGGCTTCGCGCCGACCAGGCGGCCAACGAAACCCTGCTGTTCACGGGACCCGGCGACGAAGGGCTCTTTGACCTCTGCCTTGAGGGTCTGCTCCAGCTCACGGGGGTGGCACGGGAAGCGGCGGCCAGGGACCGCGCGTCCCACGACGATGCTGAAGCGCATCTGGCCTGGTGGGCCGAGCGCATCTCTGAAATGCCGCCGGTGCCCCTGGGCTAGCCCATGAAAGGCCACTTTGCCCAGGTGCGCCTTGCCACGCTTGTGACGCTGGGCGGCGTGCTGGCCGTCTTTGTCGTGGTCATGCAGCACTACTGGCAGGCCGTGTCGCTCGACATTGCCGTTTACTGGGAGGCGGGCGAGCGCATGCGCGCCGGCGCCGCCGACCTTTACAAAGAACCCACCGACCCCGCCAACGATGTCGGCCGGTTCATTTACCCGCCGGCCTTTGCCGTGTTCTTCGCGCCCCTGACGCTGCTGCCGCGCTGGCTGGGCTACGGCGTCTGGGGTCTGATGCAGCTTGCCGCCATCGGCCTGACACTCCGGGCCTTGCTCGGCCTGTGCCGCGTGCCGCGCGGACAGCGGGCCGATTTCGCGCTGCTGGTGCTGCTGGCGGTGTTCGGCGCGGCCTGGGAAAACATCCGCGAGGGTCAGGTCAACTTCCTGGTCATGGCCTGCGTGAGCCTGGGCCTGTGGAGTGTCGTGGAAGGCCGATCCTGGCGCGGCGGGCTGTGGCTGGCCCTGGCGGCCCACCTGAAGATCATTCCCGGCGTGCTGCTGGCGGTGCTGCTGCTGCAGCGGCGCTTCAAGGCTGCGCTGGCCATGGCGCTGGGGCTTGGACTGATCTGGTTTTCGCCCCTGGTCTGGACATGGCCGGCCCTGGGGGCCGGCGCCGCGCTCGAACGCAACGCAGACTTGACACGTCAATATCTGGCCGAGGTGGCGGGGCCCCGGGTGAAGAAACAGCAGGCGACGGATGTCGGCGGCCCGCGCGCCCCCAACAACGCGCTCTCGGCCGTTGCCCAGCGCTATTTCAATGACGTTCAGGCCTCCAATCTGACTTCGCAGCGCGGCCCCCTGCTCTACCTGGCCCCGGGACCCGAGGCCAGGTGGGGCGGATTTGCCCTGGCGGCGCTCATGTACCTGCTGGCCCTGCTGCTGGCCTTTGTCCGCCAAGGCGAGGAGGGTTTTACCGCCGCCTGCGGCCTGGCGCTGACGGCGGCCACGCTGGGCAATCTGTTGTGCTGGCCGCACCATTTCGCGGTGCTGGCGCTGCTGGTCGCGCCCCTGGCGGCCCTGGGCCTGCGGGACGAGAAACATCTCCGCCGGGCCGTGACCACTGTGGCGGTCATGGTCCTGTTCTGCCACGTCACGCTGATTCCCGAGCTGGAGCCCCTTCAGATCTGGGGCCTGCCCACGGCGGGCGCAATCTTCGCCTGGGGTGTATGCTTCTATACCTTCTGGCGAGGCCATGGAACAAAGCCCACCACCCCTGAAGCGGCATGAGCGGCTGTGGCCCGCCGCCATCGGCCTTTGCTTTCTGCTGTTGCTGGCGGCCAGCGCGGGGGTGCCGGCCTCGATTGCGGCCGCGCCCGACGACGCCACGGTTTACTGGGAGGCGGGCCTGCGCATGCGGGCGGGCGGCGATGATCTCTATGGCAATCCCGGCCTCGAGAATCGCGTGGGGCGCTACATTTACCCGCCGGCCTTTGCCGCGCTGTTTGCGCCGCTCACGTTCGTCGATGGCCGCCCCCCGGCCTCGCCCGAGCAGCGCATCGTCGAGCGACCCTACCGTTACCCCGCGGGCCTCCACATCTGGGTCTGGCTGCACCTGCCGATGCTGGCGGCGGCCCTCTGGCTTCTGCCTGCCGCCTGCGGGCTGCCCGCCCAGGAGCGCATGCGCGCCTGGGGGCTTTGCCTTCTGGCGACAATTGCCGCGGCCTACATCGACCTCGACTGGGGCAACGTGAATCTCCTGATTCTGCTGCTGGTCGTGGCCGGGCTGGCCCTGGTGGAAGGGCGGCGCGTCTTTCTCGGGGGAATGCTGGTGGGCGCGGCAGCCATGATCAAGGTTCTGCCCGCCGTGCTGCTGCTGGTCTTTCTGCTTCAGGGAAGGCCCCGCGCTGTCTGGGGCATGCTGGGGGGTGCGCTGGCTTTGTGGCTGCTGCCGCTGCTCTGGTGGGCGCCCGACGTTGGCCTGGCGGAGGCCCTGGGCCAGAACTTCGCGCTGTCGTTCGAGTGGGTCAATGTCGTGGCCCTGCCCGGCGCCTCGGGCGACATCGCCTACGCCGGGGGAACGGCCTCGCCCAATGTATCCCTGAGCGCCTGGCTTGGGCGCCTGTTCACGGAAGGCGCGGCCCTGACGGCCTTTCAGCGCCCCGGTTACACCGGCCCGCTGCTTGCGGGTCTGCCCCCAGCGTTGACCCTTTGGCTGGCACGCCTGGTCGCGGTCCTGATGCTGGGCGTGGCGCTGGCGCTGGCCTGGCTGCGGCGTGAGAGCGCGCCCCAACGCTCGTTGGCGGCGTCCCTGGCCCTCATGGCGGTGCACCTGGGTAATCCCCTGTGCTGGCCTTACCACCTGGTGCTGCTGGCCCTGCCCCTGTGCGCCCTGGCCGCGCTGGATGCCAGGCGGTCAGGCCCGTTGGCCGTGGTGCTGATTGCGGGGGTGAGCCTGCCGCTGCTGCTTTATCGGGTGCCCGGCTATGGCGTGCTGGAGCAGGCCTGCATCTGGGGTGTTCCCACCGTGGCGCTGCTGGCCGGCTATGGCATGGGGGCTGTCTGGCTGTGGCGGGCCGGGAGACAGCCATGACGCGCCCACCTGCCTGGATGCTTTGGGGACGTTGGCTGGCCCTGGCGGCCCTGGCCCTGGCCGTCGTCGGATTGCTTGCAGGCTGGCCCAGGGCGCTGGCCGCCACGCCCGATGACACCCACGTCTATATTGAAGCCGCCCAGCGCATGCGGGCGGGAACCAGCGACCTCTATGCGCCGCCCTCCGACGGCTACAACGTGATTGGCAGCTACACCTACCCGCCCGCTTTTGCCGCGCTGTTTGCTCCCCTTACATTCTTTGATCGGCCCGTCACGCTGGTGCTCTGGCGGCTGGTGCTCTGTGCCTGCGCCCTGGCCGCCGGTTGGTGCCTGTTTCGCCTGTTTGAAATCCGCAAGTTGGCCCACGCCCGGGATTTCGCCTTTGCGCTTGCGGCCTGCGCCTGCGGTCCCCTCATGCTGGACATTGCCTGGGGCAACGCCAACCTGACGGTGCTCGCCTGTGTCGCGGCGGGGCTGCTCTGCCTCGAGCGGGATCGCCCATGGGCCGGTGGCGCCTGGCTGGGCCTGGCGGCCCAGCTCAAGGTGATACCCGTGGTGCTGCTTGCGGTGCTGCTGGTGCAGCGGCGCTTCAAGGCGGCCCTGGCCATGGTTCTGGCGGCGGCGGCGCTCTATTTCCTGCCCCTGGTCTGGTTTGTGGCGGCTTTGGGCCCGGCTGAGGGCGTGGCCCTGAACCACGAAGCGGCCCGGGCCTTTGTCGTGGATCAGGCCCTCAGCCGCGCGGGCAAGCAGGACGTCATGAATGTGGGCTCCACGGCCATTTCCAACAGTTCATTTTATGCCGTGACGCAGCGGCTCTTTGTGGAAGGCGCCCCGACCGTGGCCATTCACTGGAGCGACGAGTGGCTGCCGGGCCAGGGGGCCCTGCTTGTGGCCCTGGACCTGGCGCTGGTGCGCTGGATGGCGGTGATTCCCCCCCTGGTCCTGTTCGGGCTTGCCCTTTGGGCGGCTTGCAGGTTGCGGCGCGACCTGTATGGGCGTTGCGCGGCCTTCGGCCTGGCCCTGCTTCCAGCCCTGCTGGGCAACCTGTTGTGCTGGGGCTACTCGCTGGTACACGTTTCGCTGCTCTTTGCCCCTCTGGCGGCCCTGGCCATCAAGGAAGGGCGCCTGCGCCGGGCCTACTTCGCCGCGGGCCTGATTCTGTTCCTGTCCTGCGGTCCGGTTTTCACGGGGCACGACCTCATGGAACTGATGCAGATGCTGGGCGTTCCCCTGCTGGGTGCCTTGGCGGCCTGGGCCATCGTCATGAGGTCGCTTTGGACGCGCCAGAGTTCCTGAGGGTCCGGGCCTGGCGCGAACGTTGCTCTCCCACTTGCCAACAAGTTGTCCCTTTCTATCCTTTGCGGCCCGAACAGTAATGGCAGAGGAATACATGGCTCACAGCAAGCAGGCTCTCAAGCGTCATCGTCAGTCCCTCAAGCGCCGCGCCCACAACCGCGTGATCAAGAGCGAAATCAAGACCGCCGTGCGCAAGTACCGCGAGACGGTCATCAAGGGCGAAGACGCCGCCAAGCAGCTTCCCACGATTGACAGCCGCCTGGACCGGGCCGCCAAGAACGGCGTGATTCCGCGGGGTCGCGCCAACCGCATCAAGGGCCGCCTGCGCAAGTTCGCCACGGCTGCCGGCAAGACCAAGACGGCCTGACATGAACGCCGGACTCAACAGAGGACAGGCTTGGAAGAGCCGGTCCTCTGTTCTTGTTTTTGTGCTTCTGGCGGCCTGTTCTCCGCCGTCGCAGCCCCCTCCTCCTCCGCCGGGCAGCCTGGAGTTCGCCCAAGCGGCCCTGCTGCAGGGCGACCTGGGGCGCTATCGCGCGTCCCTGGGCAAGTCTTCAGGGCTGGCCCCGCGCGCACAACTTGCCATGTCCGAGCTGGACCCCGCCGCCTGGCTTGTGGCCATGGGGGCGCGCTGGCGGGAGTACGACCTGGCGGCCTGCCGTATGGCGCTGGCGCGGCACGACGAAGCCGCGCTGGCCGCCGCCCTGGGCTTTTCCGACGATGCCCTGATGGCGGCCCTGCTCGATGCCCCCTCGCGCCTGAGCGAGAGCTTCGCGGGCGGCCGGCGCTACTTCCGGGAGGTGGACCCGCCCCTGAACCTGCTGGATGCGCTTGAGCTCAAGGGCGGCAGGGCCTGGCCGCGGGCCTGGCTGGTGCGTTATCACGCCGAGATTTCCCGGCGCCCCTGCGTGCTGCGCTGCGGCATGTTCGAAGGCGCCGCGAGCGAACTTTTCGCCGATGAAAAGTTCCCCCCGGCCGCGGAGGTCGAGGGCACCGATCTGACGCTGCTGAGGGGCCAATGCCGGGGGCCGGCCAAAGAGGCCCTTGAAGCGGCGCCCTGGCCGGCCACGGCAAGCGAGGGCGCCCTGCTCGAGTTTGCTGCCCTCTTTGACGACGGAAGCCTCGTGGACCTCAAGGCCATCCGGCGCGGCGGCCGCTGGCGGGTGGCTGAGCCCGCCGTTTCTTCGCGTTCTGAGCGGCTGGCGGCTGCCCGGGAAGAGGCGTTGCGGCGCGTGGTCAAGGCGGCGCTCGAGTTTGAGGCGCGCCAGGGCCGCTGGCCGGCGCCGCAGGACCTGAATTTGCGGCCCGGAGACTGGGTGGACCCGGCGGCGGCCTCGGCGGCTCTGGGCTGGGCGGCCCACGACGAGCGCCCCCTGCCCACGCTGGCCCTGGCGGCGGATCGTCCCGGCCCCGGCGAGCCGGCCGTCTATGCGGTGGAGGGCAAGGCCGCCATGGACCGCGGCGGACGAATGATCCGGCGCCCGTGAGATTATCGGACCCGCCATAAGGGGCGCGCGGCAGGCCGCAATCAGCTATACTGGGATTTTGGCTTGGATCGCGCCGTGGCGCGCGAGTGGTTCTATGGCCAGGGACATTGGCAAGGCCAGGAAGGCCGACCTCAGCGGCCATTTCGCCGGCGAGCAGCACGACGCCCTGGCGCCCCTGGTACGTTTCCTGATTGGCGCGCGACAGCTCAATGATGTCGAGGAAGGCAAGACGCCGGGCAGCGGCGACACCTCCCTGAATCTCGCCGCGGCTTCCGGCACGGACACGGAGGCCTATCCCGCCGCGCACGTGATGAACAACGGCCACGAGGGCAACGGTCACGCCAGGCCCCCGGCCGGAGAGCTGGCCCCCGCCCCGGAGGCCGAAACGGACGTCTTCGGCGATGAGATCCTGCGCCAGCCCGAACAGGAGCTGACCCCGGCCCCGCTGGAGGCCGCCCCCGACGACGCCCCCACCCCGGGCAACGAAACAGCCATCGATGTCGCGCCGGTCAGCTCCTCGGACACCGTCCACGATGACACCCTGCGGGCGGAGCCGGAAAGCGCCCTGGCCCCTGAGCCCGAGGCCGCGCCCCTGTCGCTGGATGCCACGGAGCCCGGCTTTGCGCTCGCACCCGAAGCCGAGGAAGTTTCGGCGGCGGACACCGTGTTTGATACGCGGCTGCCCGAGCCTGAAGCCGCGCCGCCGACAGTGAGGCCGGAGGCTGAAACGCGCATCCTCACGCCCAGGGAGGTGAAGCGGGAGCAGGAGCTTTCCCCTGAAACGGACAAGCTTGAGACCGGCAAGTTGAAGCTGGCTCCCGAGGACATGGGGGAACCGGCGGTGGAGGAGGAGACTTCGGTCGTCAAGAGCGCGGACGACCCCGAGAAGATCACCACCAAGGTGGACCCCAATTCGGCGGCGGCCAAGGCCCCTCAGGGCGGTGTGATGCGCGACACCGTGAACTTCTACAACCAGACCCAGGCCCTGCGCGACCTGCTGGACGGCAGCCCCCGGCCCGTGCCGGCCCTGCCGCCGGGCACCACCACCACAAAGATTCCGGTGCCGGGCAGGCCCATTGCGCAGGCCGACCTCGTGCCCCTGGAGAACGACGCGGGACAGGACGAGTTGCCCGTGCTGGGAGAGTCCCTGGAGCCTGCCGACATCGAGCCACCGGCGCCGGCGCCCCCTGTGCCTCAGGCCGTTCAGGATGAGCACGACGAGCAGACCCGCGCATTCCTGCGCGACGAAATCGCTCCCGTGCATTCCGACACGGATGAAGCTCCTGAGTTGCCGGCAGCCGAGGAGAGCGAAGCGGCCGACCGCAAGGACACGGACCGCTTCCGCCTGGCCGATCTGCGCCCCGCTGACCTGCCCGTGCCCGAGGGCACCGACAAGATCGAAAAGCCGCCCGCGCGCGCGGGCGAACCCCTGCTGGTGGCGCCCGAAGCCGACGCCGCCAGGCGCGATACGCAGAAATTCTTCGTCTCCGACCTCATCGGCGTGGCCACGTTCAAGCCTGCCCCCAAGCCCGTGCCCCTGGCCGACGACAGCGACCCCGATGAGGCTGCAGTTTCCTCGGGCAGCACGACGGGCTCGGACACGGCCCTTGACCGGACTTCGTCGGAGACGGAATCCGAACCGCGGCCCGCCGCGCCTTTGCCGAAGGCGCGGGAGGTGGAGACGGACTTTGTCGTGCCCCGTCCCGACTCCGGCACGCGCATCGTGCCCGAGCTGGTTTCCGCGCGGGCCCCGGCCAAGCCCAGCGAGAAAATCACGGAGAAGGTCAAGCAGGAGGAGGCCAAGGACACGGACAAGCTGCCGCCTCCGGTCGAGCCTGAAGAGAGCGCGGAAACGCCGGTCAGGAAGATCACCGACGCCCTGACGCGCCGCATGCGTCAGGAGCGCGATGAAACGCGCAAACTCATTGACGAAGCCGAGGGCGTGCTGCTCAAGTTGCGCCAGACCCCGACTTCGACGCGCCAGGCCCGCGTCGAGGCCGCGCCCGCGCCTGCAAGGAGCGAACGAGCGGCAGTGCCCCCGCCCATGCCGGAAGCGGCGGAGGCTCCGTCGGCTGCGGCGGGGTTGCCGCCCCTGGAGGAAATCGCCTCGGCCACGATCCACGACTTGAGGCTGGCCGAAGAGTTGCTCGAGGCCAGCAAGGCCATCAGCGCGGCCCAGAGCACTGAAAGCAAGGCCTCAGCCGTGTTGCGGGAGGTGCCCGCCGAGCCTCAGGGCCTGACCCTGCGCAAGGCCCTGAGCCAGCGCGACGGCAACGGCCATGCCAGGCCCGTGGCCGAGCCCGACATGGCCCGGGCGCCATCGGGCGAGCCCGACGGCGCCGATGTGCTGACGCGCATTGAGCAGCGGCTGGGGGGCGCGGCGCGCAGCCTGGACGAAATCCTGAATTCAACGTCGGCCGCGCTCAAGCGCGTGACGGGGGAGATCAGCCGCGAAGAGCTGGAAGAGCGCCGGCGCGCGCGCGAACAGTCAAGGCGGCCCTCGCGCAAGGACGTGCTGCGTTCGAGCCTGCTCGATGAGGAGTTCGCCTCGGGCCTGGGCGACGAGCCGCTGCCGGACAAAGACCCCTACGAGGGCCTCTCGCTGGATGAGCTGGTGGCCGCGGCATCTTCGCTGCGGCAGGCCGTTCATGAGCGGGACGAGCGCGCTTCGCGCCGCCGCACGGCTTCGGGCCGGGCCATCGTCGAGGAAGAGCCCCTGTCCCGCCGCACTTCGGCCAGGCTGGCGGCCAGCGCCCTGGCCGAGGAACTGGAACGCGTGCGGACGGAGGCCATCCGCCGATCTACCCGTGTGCAGAGTGCCCGCGAGTCGGCTAATATCCCGCGCCAGGATATCGGGCTGGAGTTGACCCAGGGGCCGCTGTGGCAGACTCTCGTAGGCATCGGAGGCGTGACGCTGTTCTTGACCGGCCTGTTCATCTGGGTCTGGTACATGATGGCCACGCGCGTCTGATGCGGCTTATCCTACTGACAGCGGCTTTCCTGATGGCGGCAGGTCTGGGGGCCCAGAACGCGGACAAGCCCGTGGACCCGGTGCAGTCCCGCCTCGAACAGCTCGAGGCCGAGTTGCGTTCCCTGCGGGCGCGGCTGGATGAGCGCGACGCCAAGGCCGGCGACGAAGCCCTGCGCCTGCAGAATCTGATCCAGGTGTACGGCGACATCGGCCTGCGCTATCACGCCCTGTTCGAGAGCCAGACGGAAACCATCAACCGGCCCGAGTTCCGCCTGCACCTTGGGGCCTACGGCACGGCTTACGAGGCCCGCGGCCAGCGCATCCGCTACAACCTGCGCATGACCACCTTCACGCAGGACGAGAAGGGAAAGCCCGTGCCCACGCTGGCCTGGCTGCCGTTTCCCGGCTTTGGTGCGCCGCAACTGCTGGCCGCGGACCGTTTCCTCGTGGAGTACACGCTGCAGCGAACGCTCCAGATCACGGCGGGGCGCTTTCCCTCACCTTATGCCGGCGGAGAGCTGCTCTTTGACGCCGACTACAACTTTCAGGGGCTGTGCGAGAGCGTGGCCTTTGAGCGCCTGTTCGCGGGCAGCGCGCGCCGCTGGCTGCCGCGCCTGGAGACTGTGGGCATCCAGAGTTACCTGGCGCAGAACAACCTGGGCCTGCCCTCGGCCTCCGGCGCGGGTACACCGGTTTACTTCGGCGCCCAGTTACGCATCGACGTGGCCCCCTTTGAGCTGCCGCAAAGCGCCATGGAGGGTGGCATCGCCCCGGAAGTCACCAGCGAACTGGAGTTCCGCACGGCCCTGGGCGTGCACTATTTTGACGGCGAGCAGGCCATCTCCCAGAGTATCGGCACGGGACTTCTGCAGCGCACGACCAACGTGCTGGACGCCTCGGGCAGGGTGCGCAGCGAGTTCCTGCTTGGCGAGGTTTACTTCGAGGTTCTGTTTCTGCGCCGGTCGCGCGCCAGCCTGCGCGCCTGGTTCCATGGCGTGCTGAATTTCTTTGCCTCAACGCAGGTCATCGGGCGCGGCGAGAAGAATGACCAGGCCTTTGAGGCGGGCCTGAGCTGGGGAATGCCGTCGCTGCGCGAGCAGTGGGACTTCCGCCTGGCGTTCCGCTACTTCTACGTCGAGGCTGACGCGCTGATCCCCGAGTTCAATGACGAGGCCCTGAACACCAACATCAAGGGCTACGAATTCTCCCTGTCCGTGGCTGTCTTTCCCAACGTGGTGCTGTTTGGCCTGTTCACGGTCTCCGAGCGCGAGGACTACGAGCTGTTCGGCTTTGGCCGCGCCAGCCGCCGCGAGCCCGGCCGCGCCGCGGGCCAGAGCCTGCGCATTCGCGCGGGCATCTACCTCTCCTTCTAGGCAAAGCGCCATGACTTCGCCCGCTCAAGCGGCCCCCCCGGACACGGCCAGCGCCGTGAGCGTTGAACATCCCACGCCCTTTTCACGCTGGTTCTCGCGCTTCATGTTCATTCCCGGCGTTGGCGGCAACTTCGTTCCGCTGATTCAGGCCATCGAGATACTTCAGCTCAGGAGTTCGGGCAGCGTGAGCCTTTCAGGCTTTTCGTTTGCGCTGTTCTGCATCCTGTGCTGGCTGATTTACGGCGTGCTGCGCCGCGACAAGGTGCTGATCTGGGCCAACGTGATCGGGACCGTCAACCTCGTGATCCTGATCGGCTGCATTGTCTACTATCGTTGACGAGGCGGCCCGCACTGCTTGAAGCTTCAAACGAGTTCACCCCAAGCTTTAAATTCACTGCACCGCCGGTTTTTTGCTGGGCAGTTGCCCCCCGATCGCGTACTAGTATGGCCATGATCATCCGCGCAGGACAGAATCGCTGGTGGTGGTGCTCCCTCAAGGGGTGGCACGCCGCGTAGCTTTTCGAGTCTTCAGCGCACAGCGACCACCCGTTTACGCGGGTGGTTTTTGTTTTCCAGGCCGGCCACCCGCCCCCTTCACCGACCTTGGAAACAAACATGCCCTCCATCCTTGCCGACCTCGAAACGCCGACGTCACTCTTCCTCAAGCTGGCCTCGCTCAAGCCCGCCTTCCTTCTTGAAAGCGTGGCCCAGGGCGAGCAGTTGGGCCGCTACTCCTTCATCGGCCTTGATCCCGTGCGGCGCATCGAACACCAGGGCCAGGAGCCCCTGCAGGACCTGATCTCGCGCGAGCTGGCGGCCCTGCCATCGGGGACCGACGCCGCCCACCGCCTGTGCAACGGCCTCGTCGGCGTCATCGGCTACGACGCGGTCCACGAGCTTCTGCCCACAAGGCGCAAGCCGCGCCCCTCAGAGCTGCCTCGGGCGGCCTTCATGGTGCCTCGCGCGGTTCTGACCTTTGACCACGTGCGCCAGCGCATCGAAGTCAGTCACCGCGAAGGAGAGGTTGCCGCGCAGAAGCTCCTGGCCGAGGTCAAGTCTCTGGTGGACCTGGGCGGCAGGGCCGGCTTTGCGGCGCTGCCGCGCGGCCGCTACGAGCCGCCCCAGGCCTCCATGTCAGAGCAGGAGTTCGCGGCCCTGGTGGCGCGGGCCAAGGAGCACATCGCGGCCGGCGACGTGTTTCAGGTCGTGCTGTCGCTGGCCTTCGAGGGCCGGACGACTTTGCACCCCTATCAGGTCTATCGCGCGCTGCGGCACCTCAACCCTTCTCCCTATCTCTACTTCCTGGATTTCGGGGACTATCAGGTCATCGGCTCTTCGCCCGAGGCCCTGGTGCGCCTGGAGAACGGCGAGATTCTCATCCGCCCCATCGCCGGCACGCGACCACGCGGTCGCGACGCCGCCGAGGACGGGCGCCTGGCCGAAGAACTGGTGCAGGACGAAAAAGAGAACGCCGAGCACAACATGCTGGTGGATCTGGCGCGAAACGATGTGGGCCGTGTGGCCGCCGTGGGCTCGGTCAGGGTTGCGGGCCTGCGCTCCATCGAGCGCTACAGCCACGTGATGCATCTGGTCAGTACGGTGACGGGCCGCCGGTCTGAAACGGCCACGACGCCGGAGGTGTTCCGCAGCGCCTTTCCCGCCGGCACGGTTTCAGGCGCGCCCAAAGTCCGGGCCTGCCAGATCATCGACGATCTGGAGCCGCGCGGGCGGGGCTTTTACGCCGGCAGCGTGGGCTATTTCTCGGCGCTGGGGGACATGGACCAGGCCATCTGCATCCGCACCATCGTGATGCACCAGGGCCGCTATCGGGTGCAGGCGGGCGCGGGGATCGTGGCGGATTCGCGCGCGGCCGATGAATACCAGGAGATCCGCAACAAGGCGGCGGGGCTGCTGCGAGCACTGGAGTTCGCGGCGACGGAGTTGTGAGGCGGCGCGCCGCTCGAAGGGGCGGCCCCATCACCGGCGACCCGCGGCGCGCCCCCATGCCCCGCAAGCCGCAATCCGGGAAAGACGGAACACGACATTCACTAAGGCCGAGTACTCCCATGAACCTGCTTCTCATCGATAACTACGACTCGTTCACCTTCAACCTCTACCAGATGCTGAGCCAGACCGGGGCCGAGGTCACGGTGCGGCTCAACGACCAGGTCTCCGCCCAGGATGTGGCGCTGGCGCAGGCCGTGGTCTTCAGTCCCGGACCGGGCAATCCCGATGAGGCAGGGCAGTGCCTGAGCATCATCCGTGAGTATGCCCGCGTGAAGCCCATGCTGGGCGTGTGCCTGGGCCATCAGGCGCTGGCGCAGGCCTTCGGCGGCCGCGTCGTGCGCGCACCGCGGCCGATGCACGGCAAGCAGAGCAAGCTTTACCATGACGCCCGGGGCATCTACGCCGGGCTGCAGGCGCCGCTCACGGTGGGCCGCTACCACTCGCTGATCGTGGAGGAGCAAAGCCTCCCCCGCGAGTTCGAAATCGCCAGTTACACGCGCGACGGCGAAATCATGGGCATACGCCACCGGCACCTGCCCCTCGAAGGCGTGCAGTTTCATCCCGAGAGCATCCTGACCGAGGGCGGCGCTGCCATGCTCGGCAACTTCGTGGCGTCATGGACCTGAATGGGGCCATACCAACCTGCCCCGCCGGAGCGACCATGCAAGCCACACTCGAGAGAATCCTCAACCGTCAGGCCCTGGATCAGCGCGAAGCTGAACAGCTCATGGCTGCCATGCTCAGCGACGAAACGCCCGAGCCCCTGGTCGCCGCGACCCTGGCTTCCCTGCGCACACGCGGTGAAACGGCGGCCGAACTTGCCGGCTTTACCCGCGCCCTGCTCCGGCTCGCCCTGCCCTGCCGGGCGCCGCAGCCCTGCATTGACACCTGCGGCACCGGCGGCGACGGCGCCGGCACCTTCAACATCTCCACGGCCACGGCTCTTCTATGCGCGGCGCAGGGACTGAACGTCGTCAAGCACGGCAACCGCAGCGTGACAAGCAAGAGCGGCAGCGCCGACGTGATGGAAGCTCTCGGCATTGCCTTTGCCGCGCCAGGCAGCGTCGCGCGCTCGCGCTTCGTGTTCCTGTTCGCGCCCGGTTACCATCCGGCCCTCAAGCGCCTGGCGCCCCTGCGCCGGCAACTGGGCGTGCGCACCGTTTTCAACCTGATCGGTCCCCTGGCCAATCCGGCTCGCCCGCCGATGCAGCTCGTGGGCGTGGCGACGCAGGAAAAGCTGGCACCCGTGGCGGAAGCCCTGAGGCTGCTGGGCACGCAGCGCGCGTTTGTGGTGCATGGCGAGCCCGGCCTTGATGAGGCCACGCCCGTGGCGCCCTTCACGCTCATCGACGTGAAGCACGACGGCCTGACGCAGATGGTCATGGACGCGGCGGATTTCGGCCTCGACGCCTGCCGCCTTGAGGACCTGCGCGGCGGCACGGCGGCCGAAAACGCGGCCATGATCGAGGCGCTGTTTTCGGGCGAGAAAGGGCCGCGCCGCGACGTCATTGTGCTCAACGCGGCGCTGGTGTTTCTGATGACGGGGGTGGCCGGGCAGCCCCGCGACGCCGCAGGCCTGGCGCAGCGCGTGCTTGACAGCGGGGCGGCCCTGGCCCTGCTGCGGGAGTTGCGCCGTGGCTGACTTCCTGCAGACCCTGGCCGATCACTCGCGAAAGCGCGCGGCGGCGCTCCCGGCTCAGGCAAAGCTTGTGCACCAGGCCTCCCACCGGCCCGCGCCAAGGCCGCTTGCCCTGCGCCCAAGACGGCTGGAAGTCATTGCGGAGATCAAGCGCCGCGCGCCCTCGGCCGGCACGCTCAACGCCGAGGTGGATGTCGCGGCGCAGGCGAGGGCCTACGCCGCCGGGGGCGCCCGCGCGATTTCAGTCCTGACGGAGCCCGGCGAGTTTCTGGGCCGCGACGAGGACCTTGGGGCCGCCTGTGCGGGCCTGCCGCTGATACGGAAGGACTTTCTCGTGACGCCGGAGCAGATTCTGGAGTCGCGCGCGCTGGGCGCTGACGGCGTGCTGCTGATCGCCGCGATTTTGCCCGGCCGCCAGCTGGCCTCCATGCTGGCCGCGGCGGACGACGCCGGGCTGTTTGCGCTGGTGGAGGCCTTTGACGAACCGGACCTGAAACGCGCCGGCGAGTGCGGGGCTCGCCTAGTGGGGGTCAATTGCCGCAACCTCCGCGACCTGAGTGTCGATTTCGAGCGCTTCGAGAAGCTGCGCCCGCTCATCCCCCAGACGGCCCAGGCGGTGGCGGAAAGCGGCATTGCCACGCCCGCACAGTTCGCCCGGGTGGCGGCCCTGGGCTATGACGCCGCGCTGATCGGCAGCGCCCTGATGCGGGGCGCAACCATCCACGAGCTGCAGGCCAAAGGCCCCTGAGGGGCGCGGCATTGCCCCAAGTTCAGGAGCCACGGAAACAGCCATGTCCCTCTGGATCAAAATCTGCGGAGTTCAGGATGTGCCCACGGCCAGGGCGGCCTGCGAGGCCGGCGCCGACGCCATCGGACTGGTGTTTGCCGAGTCGCCGCGGCGCGTGAGCATTGCGAGGGCGCAGGAGATACGGGGCGCGCTGCCCCGCAGGGTGGAGGTCTTTGCCGTGGTGCGCGGCATGAATGTGGACGAAATCCGGGCGCTGCTGGCGGAAGTGCCCGTCGATGCGCTGCAGATCCATTGTGATGACGGCATGTTCCCCGACTTCGACTTCGGGGTGGAGCTGGTCCCCGCGATTCCGGCCCGCTTCATCCTGGCCTACGGCGCCCGGGGGCTGAAGGGGCGGCGCTTCATTGTCGATGCGCCCCAGGGCGCGGGCAGCGGCACTTCCTGGAACTACGGCGAGGTCGCCGGGGCGGGCGAGCGCCTGATTCTGGCCGGGGGCCTGTGCCCTGCCAACGTTGCGGCGGCCATCGCGGCGGCCCGGCCCTGGGGTGTTGACGTGTCAAGTGGCGTGGAGGTGCGGCGCGGCGTCAAGGATGCGGCGCTGATGGTCGAGTTCATCGAGAGAGCGAGGCAGGCATGACGGTGACAGCAGAACGCTCGGGCCGATTCGGGGCCTATGGCGGGCGCTATGTGCCCGAGACGCTGATGACCAGCCTGATTGAGCTGGAGGCCGCCTTTGAGGCGGCCTGGAAGGACAACACGTTCAGGACGGAACTGGCCTCAACACTGGCCGACTTCGTGGGGCGGCCTACGCCGCTCTATGCCGCGCTGCGGCTCGGCCGTGACTGGGGCGGGCAGTTGTTCCTCAAGCGCGAAGACCTGACCCACACGGGCGCCCACAAGATCAACAACGCCGTAGGCCAGGCGCTGCTGGCCAGGCGCATGGGCAAGCGCCGCATCGTGGCCGAAACCGGGGCGGGCCAGCACGGGGTGGCCACGGCCGCCGCCTGCGCGCGCCTGGGTCTGCAATGCCGCGTCTATATGGGAGCGTTGGATTGCGAGCGCCAGAGACCCAACGTGGAGCGCATGAAGCTGCTGGGCGCGGAAGTGTTTTCCTGCGAAGGCGGCACACGAAACCTGAAGGTGGCGATCAACGAGGCCATCCGCGACTGGGTTTCCGGCCCGGACGAAACCTACTACCTGCTGGGCAGCGCCGTGGGACCGCACCCCTACCCCACGATCGTGCGCGAGCTGCAGAGCGTGATCGGCATTGAAGCGCGCGAGCAGTTCACGCGCCGGGAGGGCCGCCTGCCCGATGCCGTGATTGCCTGCGTGGGCGGCGGCTCCAACGCCATCGGCATCTTTGCTCCGTTCCTTGACGACCCCGTTGCCCTGTTCGGCGTCGAGGCCGGCGGGGATTCGCCGGAGCATGGCTCCTGCACCCTGGCCCATGGCCGCCCGGGCGTGCTGCACGGCGCAATGAGCTACGTGCTGCAGGACGCCGACGGCCAGATCACGGGCACGCATTCGATTGCGCCGGGCCTCGATTATCCGGGCGTGGGACCGCAGCACAGCGCCCTCAAGGACAGCGGGCGCGTCACCTACGCCATCGAAACCGATGAAACGGCGCTTTCGGCCTTCCACGAACTGTCGCGCGTGGAGGGCATTCTGCCCGCCCTTGAAAGCAGCCACGCCCTGGCCTTCGCCCGGCGCTACCTGGGGGAAAACCCGGGCCGGCGCGTCATCGTGAACCTGAGCGGGCGCGGCGACAAAGACCTTCCATCCATCATGGCGCGTACCAAGGGCCAGGCTGCCCTCGAAGGGGGGCACCATGCCCGCTGAACTCGATGCCCGCTTTGCCGCCCTTGGCATGACCGGGCGCAAGGCCCTGATCCCTTTCCTCGTGGCGGGCTACCCCACGCGCGAACGCTTTCGCGAAGTTCTGCGCACGACGGCCGCGCACGCCGACGTGCTCGAAATCGGCATTCCCTTCTCAGACCCCCTGGCCGACGGTCCCACGATTCAGGCGGCTTCGAGCAAGGCGCTTTCAGCCGGTGTCACGCTCGATCGGACCTTCGCGGAGTTGCGCGAGCACTTTCCGAAGGATGGACCGCCGCTGGTTTTCATGATCACGTACAACCAGGTGCTGGCCGCCAGGGATTTTGTCGCGCGCTGCCGCGATCACCGCGTTGCGGGCCTGATCGTGCCGGACCTGCCCTTTGAAGAAGCCGGCGAACTTCGAGCGCAATGCCAGGCCGCGGGCCTGTCTCTCGTCAGCATGATCGCTCCCACCACGAGTGAAAGCCGCGCGCGGCAGATTGCGGCGGCCGCCCAGGGCTTCATCTATCTGATCAGCGTTGCGGGCACGACGGGCGCGCGGGGCGAGTTTGCGGCTGAGACGCTTGCCTACATCCGGAAGACGCGGGCACTGACCGACAATCCGCTGTGCGTGGGCTTTGGCATCAGCAAAGCCGCACACATCAGACAACTGCGCGAATACGCCGACGGCTTCATTGTCGGCAGTGCGCTGGTGAATGCCATCGACGAAGGCAGGGAGCGGGAGTTACTGACTCAATTGCGCGCGGCCTGCGGATAGCAGGCCGTTGAAGTGCGGCCTGCCGGGCGCTGTGGAGCCGCCGATGCGCGAAGGGGATTTCCGGGCAACGATGAACGTGAATCTGCGCCCGTCTGTGGATGAAGAGCCGCTCTGGAGAAAACCATGATCATCGCCATGAAACCTGCTGCATCGCTGCGCGAAATCACCGCCGTGATCGCGCGGCTGGAGGACCTCGGCGTCACGCCCACCGTCAGCAAGAACGAAGACGCCACGATCATCGGCATCGTGGGCGGCAGGAAGGGTCTCGAACTGGCCCCCGTCGCGCAGATGCCCGGCGTGGCGCAGTTCGTGGAAACGCAAAGCCCCTTCAAGCGCGTTTCCCGCGACTATCACCCCGAGGACACCGTGGTGCGAGCCGGCCCCCTGACGCTGGGCGGCGGCGGCTTTGCCGTGGTTGCCGGGCCCTGCGCCATCGAGAGCGAGCAGCAGATTCAGGACGTCGCCGCGCGCGTGAAGGCGCTCGGCGCCACCGGTCTGCGCGGCGGGGCATTCAAGCCGCGCTCGAGTCCCTACTCGTTCCAGGGCATGGGGGAGGAGGGGCTGAAGTTCATGCAGCGGGCGGGCAAGGCCCATGGGCTTGCGACGGTCAGCGAGGTCATGAATGTGCGGCAGATCGAGATCATGGTGCGCTACATTGATGTGCTGCAGGTGGGGGCGCGCAACATGCAGAACTTTGATCTGCTCAAGGAGCTCGGCGGCGCGGGCAAGCCCGTGATGCTCAAGCGGGGGCTCAGCGCCACGATTGAAGAGCTGCTTCTGGCCGCCGAATACATCATCAACAGCGGCAACCCCAACGTGATTCTGTGCGAGCGCGGCATCCGGACCTTTGAAACGGAGACGCGCAACACGCTGGACATTTCCGCCGTTCCGCTGTGCAAACAGCTTTCGCACCTTCCGATCATCATTGACCCCAGCCATGCGGCGGGCAGGCGTGATCTGATCAAGCCGCTGACGCTGGCGGGCATCGCGGCGGGGGCCGACGGGGCGATCATCGAGGTGCACCCCTGCCCGGACAAGGCGTTTTCGGACGGCAAGCAGAGCCTGACCTACGAGCAGTTCGGGCAGGTGATGGCGGGCGTCGCGCCGCTGGTGGAGGCTATGCGGGGGGCGAAATCTTGACGCGTCAAGAGTCCGGCGCGGGAGGGATGCGGCGGGTGCCGCCGCTTCGCCCCACACGCAATCAATAGTCTATGGAATTAGTAGGGTGTAATGGCAGGCATAAGTAACGGAGTAATAAGCAGTTGCATGAACCATTAAGACGTCTTGCCTCCTGAAGCCAAGTTTTCTCGGAAATTGTCTTGCGCGCCTTTGGTTCAGCGCTATCTTGGCGCCCCATGAGCAACAAGACCAAGAAGATGTGCTGCATGTGGACCCCCAGCGGTGGTTCGTGCGGCGTCTTGGTCTAGGCAACCCCAACCAAACCTCACGAAGCCACCGGAAACGGTGGCTTCTTTCTTTTCGGACCCGACACAAAGGACACGAACATGGCAGACAAGGGATTCACACTCTGGTTCACGGGGCTCTCCGGCGCGGGCAAGACCACGCTGGCCAACCTCATCGCTGAACGACTGGCGGCGCTGCGCATCGCCCACGAAGTCCTCGACGGCGACGTCGTGCGCACCAACCTGTCCAAGGGCCTGGGCTTCTCCAAGGAAGACCGCGACACCAACATCCGCCGCATCGGCTTTGTGGCCAAGCTGCTATCGCGCAACGGTGTTCCCGTCATCACGGCCGCGATTTCGCCTTACCGCGCCGTGCGCGACGAAGTCCGCAAGAGCATCGGCCCGGGCTTCATCGAGGTTTACGTCAAGGCCAGGCTGGAGACCGTCGTCAAGCGCGACGTCAAGGGTCTCTACGAAAAGGCGCTCAAGGGGGAGGTCAAGGCCTTCACCGGCGTGAGCGACCCCTACGAAGAACCCCTGAGCCCCGAACTCGTCATCGACACCGACGTCGAAAACGAAGTGCAGGGCGCCGACCGCATCTGGAACTTCCTTGTTGAAAAGGGGTTTGTCGCCGCTGAAGCGGCCCTCGCCGTCGGACGGGCCTGACTTGGCGCGTCCTCTCCTCTTTGCGGACCCTGACCCAACGAAATCAACATGCCGACTCTTACCGAAACCGCCGCGGCTTTCACGCCGCGCATCCTTCCTCCGGCCGAGGCCGAAGCCTGGGCCGTCAGTGCCCGCCAGGTCATCGCCCTGCCCCTGACGGACGCCGGCATTCAGGACGTCATCCGGCTGGCCCTGGGCGAGTTCGCTCCCCTGACCGGCTTTCCCTCCGAGGCCGATTACCTCAGTGTGCTGCTCGACGGAAGGCTGCGTGACGGTACCCCCCTGCAGGCCCCCGTCACGCTCGCCATTACGCAGCAGCAGCGCGGCGACATCACCCGGGGCCAACTCGTGGCCCTCACGGATCTGGCGGGCCGCCTGATCGGCCGCCTGGAAGTTCAGGCCATTTACCCCCGCCGCGAACATGCCGAGCGCCTGGCGCGCGGCGGCAAGTTCGAGGCTGCCGGCGCGAAGCGGCCGTGGTTGCTGGGGGGGCCCGTGGACGTCGTGCCCCAGGCCCTGCCGGGGGCGCAGAAGGCTGCGGCGGAGGAGCTGTTTCCCTGGGGTTTGAGCTGATCTGAGGCGCAAGGCACATGGACTACGAGACAAGATTCTCCGGCAAGGAAGACTACGCCAGGCACCTCGTCCGGCGCAGCAACGGCGAGGTGACTGTAGACGGCCTTTATCCCGAGAAGGCCCCGGGCCAGTACATGGTGCGGGTGCGCATTCCCGGCGGTCGCCTGACCCTGGACCAGGCCGAACGCCTGGCCGAGTTCGCCGATCTCTACGCCGATGGCGAATGGCACGTCGATACGCGCGAGAACATCGAGTATCACGGCGTCTCGCACGGGGCCGTCGTGCCGCTCGTGGAGGCCGTCGAGACCATCGGCCTGACGACCCGGGGCTCCTGCGGCGACACCGTGCGCAACATCGTAGTGGGCAGCGAAGCCCTGGTGTTTGACACCACAGGCCGCGCCCTCGACCTTCAGAGCATCGCCGAGAAGCTCTCCCGGCGCTTTGCGGGCAACACGGCCTTCGAGACCTTGCCGCGCAAGTTCAAGATCGGCTTCTTCTCCGCCGATGACTTCGAGCCCCTCCATGCCATCAACGACCTGGGGTTCCTTGAAGAGCGTCACGAAGACGGGCCCTCCACTCTGGCCGTGTATGTGGGCGGCGGCCTTGGCCGCGAGCCCCGTCTGGCGGACCTCTTCTTCAGCCGCGTCCCCGCCGACATTTCCGTGCTGGCGGGGCTGATCGAAGCCGCGCTGGGCGTGTTCCATGATCACGGCGAGCGCAAGAACCGCGCTCAGGCGCGCTTCAAGTTTGTGGTCGGCAGGCTGGGGCCTGAGCGAGTGCGCGAACTGATTCTCGAGCGCTGGCAGGCGCCGGCGACCGTCAACCTACGCCCCGAGCGGGGGCCGCTGCCCCGGGGCGGGCCCAGGGCGCTCGTGCCCGGCGTTCATCCCCAGACGGATGGCCGTTTCAGAGTCAGCCTGCCCCTGGTGGCGGGAGACATCGGCTCCGATCTGGCGCGTCTGGTGATTGCCGCGGCGCGGCAGGCGGGCGCCGGGGCCCTGCTGCTGGGCACGCGGCAGAACATGGCCCTGGCCGATGTGCCGGCGGCGGCGCTGGGGGCGTTGCAGTCGGAACTGGCCCGCCTCGGGCTGTCGCCCGAGGGGGTCAACGGGCCGCGCGACCTCGTGGCCTGCCCCGGCAGCGCCCAGTGCCGCAAGGCCTACCTGGAGACCCGTGAATTCTCCCATGAGCTGGCAGACGCGCTGGAAGCCGCGCCCCTGCCGGCCTGGGCCAAACAGCTTCGCATCGGCCTTTCGGGCTGCCCCAACGCCTGCACGCAGCCGCACATCCAGGAGTTGGGATTCAGGGGCCAGGTCGGGGTGGTGGAAGGAAGCAAGCGGCAGGGCTTTGATTTACTGCTGGGCGGCCGCCTGCTGGGCGGCACGCGCCTGGGCGAGCAGGTGGCGCGTTTCCTGAGCCCCGACGAAGTCATTGAGGTCAGCAAGGCGGCGGCCACGCTCTACGCCGAACTGTCCGGCGAAGGCGAGAGTTTCCGCGAGGTGCTCGACCGCGTGGGCGTAGCGTCCTTTGCGCGCGTGCTGCGCTCTCGCGTGAAACTCGAGTATGGGCACTGGGAGGCGGGTCTGGCTTCCGGGGAGCCTGCCCTGACCCCGCAGGCGCTCACGGGTTCGCTCTCGCCCCGCGAGATTCTGGCTTGGGCGCTGAAGCAGTATGGCGACGATCTGCTCGTCACTTCAGCGCTGAATGCGGGTGGCGTGTTGCTGGGGAGATGGCTCTCCGAACTGGCGCCACGCCACCCGATTTTCTTCATCGACACGGGCAAGCACTTCCCCCAGACGCTGGCCTATCGCGACGTGCTGATCCGCGAGCACGGCTTGAACATCGTGACGGTCAGCCAGGGGCTGGACGAGCAGGAGTTTGCCCGGCGCCACGGACCGGAGTTGTGGCGCCACGACGCTGACCGCTGCTGCGCCCTGCGCAAGGTGGAAGTGCTGGCGGGTCTGCGCAGGGGCAAGCGCGCCTGGATATCGGCCTTGCGCCGCGAGCAGGGCGGGATGCGGGCACAGACGCCCCTGTTCGAGATCGAGCAAGACGGCCTGGCCAAGATCTCGCCCCTGGCGAACCTCACGCGCGAGCTGATTGACGCCCACCTTTACGCCTACGGGATTCCGCAGCATCCCCTGGAGGGACAGGGCTATCGCAGCGTGGGCTGCGAGCCCTGCACGCAGCCGGCGCGCGGCGGCGAGCGCGACGGGCGCTGGGCGGGCAGCGGCAAGACTGAGTGCGGCCTGCACACGAAGTGGACGCAGCGCGTCGAGAAGGCTCCGCGGGAAGACACGAGCAAACTGGCCAAGGCGGGTGAAGCAGGGGTTGGGGTTTAGGCGTTGGGGACTGCGGAAAGGCAAAGCCATGGGACAGCCGTACCTGATTTCGCTGGATCTCTCGGATCAACCGGTGCTGGTCGTCGGCGGCGGGCGCATAGCCACGCGCAAGGTGGAGGGCCTGCTGGCCACGGGGGCGAAGATCCGCGTCGTGGCTCTTGTGGCCTCCCGGCGTCTGCGCGAACTGGCGGGCATCGGAAGCATTGACCTGGTCGAGCGGGCCTTTGACATCCGCGACCTGGACCGGCCGGCGGCTCTCACCTTTGCGGCCACCGACGATGCTGACCTCAACTGGGCCATCGTGCAGCAGTTGCGCCGCGAAGGCCGCCTGGTCAACGGCGCGGACCCTGAAAGCGGTCGCAACTTCAGTACCCCCGCAACCGCGAGACTTGAAGGCGCCACTTTGGCCGTGGCCACCGATGACGGCGATCCCCGGCGCGCCAAGGCGCTGCGCGACGCGCTGGCGGCAAGCCGGCCATCAAGTGAGTCCGAAAGCCGCCATCATGGCGAGGCGGCCGCGGCCGTAACCCTGGTGGGGGCGGGCCCGGGCAATCCCGACCTATTGACTCTGGGGGGCCGGCGCGCCATCGGGCAGGCGGATGTCATTGTTTACGATCATCTGGTGCACCCGGACCTGCTCAAGTGGGCCAGACCTGACGCCGAGTTGATCGCCGTGGGCAAACACCCCTTCGGCGAGCAGGTGGCCCAGGAATCCATCAATTCCATCCTGGTGCGTGAAGGGTCGTTGGGCAAACGCGTCGTGCGGCTCAAGGGCGGCGACCCCTTCATCTTCGGGCGAGGCACGGAGGAGATTGACGCCCTGCATGCCGCGGGCGTGGCCTGGCGCGTGATCCCCGGCGTCAGCTCCATCAACGGAGTCAGCGGCGAGGCGGGCGTTGCCCTGACACGTCGCGGCCGCAACCACGGGTTTGCGGTGGTCAGCGCGGCCACCACACCGCTCGAGGAGTTCCGTCGCTGGGCCGCGTTCCCGGGCCCTATCGAGATTTTCATGGGCGTACACAAGGCCGCGGCCATTGCCCGTGAGTTGGTGGCGGGCGGCCGCCCGGAGACGGAACCGGTGGTAGTGGTCGCCCGGGGAGGGACGGCCACGGAAGTCATCGCCGAAACGACCCTGGCGGGGCTGCGCTATCTGCTGGCCGAGCCGGAAGAGTGGACGCCCGCCCTGATCATGGTCGGGGTCAGCCGCGAGGCCGCCTTTGCCGCCCGTGAGCTGGACGGGCAAGTCGTGCGCCTGGCCGATACGACGGGCCCGCAGGCCGATGCCCTGCGCGCCCGGGGCGCCCGCGTGGCGGGCGCGCTGGATGCGCCGCACCGCTTCACGCGGCCCGCAGAGAAGGCGCAACCATGAGCCGCCTGCTCGTGCTCGCCCTGCACGGCAGCCCCGGCGACCCCGAACGGGCGCAGAGCGACTTTGGCTTTCTGCAGTCTTCTGGGCGCTCCCTCGAGTTTCTTCTATTGAGTGACCGCAACGCTACGGCGCGGGAGCAGTTGCTGGCTCTGGCCGCGCGCTACTACGGCGCCGAGATATCCGTGGCGCCCCTGCTGCTGGGCGCGGGCTATCACTACCAGCACGACCTCTTGCCCGCCCTTTCAGCCCTGCCCGGTTCGCGCCTGCTGCCGCTGTTCGGGCGCAGCGAGGCCTTCGCCCGTGCGCTGACCCGCGCCCTGTGCCCCATCGAGGCGGGCCAGCCGCTCCATTGGCTGGTGCCGGGCGGCCCCGCCGTGGCCGAAGACCTTTGCGCCGTCCTGAGCCAGGCCCATCCTGTTCTGGCCGCGCAGAGCCAGTGGCATCTGCTGCCCAGGGCCGAGTTGCCATCCGTGCTGCGTGAAGCCCACCAAGGTCACGCGCTGCTGGCGGTTCTGCGCGAGGGGCGCATCGCGCAAAGCCTGAGCAGCCAGTGGCCCGGCCCCCGGCCCCTGCGGCTGCTTCTGGACCTGGCCTCGCTGCAGGAGGCCGTGCAGCAGTGGATCGAGGCGGAGTCCGGCGCCGGGCTGATTGCCGTGGAAAGCCGCCCGTCCTGACGGGCTAATCCCCTACCCGCGGTGTCCAAATCCGCTACCATGGCGGGCTATGACACTGATCTACATTCTTCAGGTGTTGCTGGGCTTTGGCTTTGTCATCTTCATCCACGAGATGGGCCATTTTCTGGCGGCCAAGTGGGTAGGCATCCGGGTTCACGCATTCTCCATCGGCTTTCCCTTCCCCTGGTTTGGTGGCAAGGCCTTCAACATCGTCCGCAGGAAGTTCGGCGACACGGAGTACCGGCTGGGCTGGATACCCTTTGGCGGCTACGTGCAGATGCAGGGCCAGACGGACACGCCCGGCAAGCTGGACGATGCGGCCCAGAACGACCCCGGCGACTACCGCAACAAGAAATACTGGCAGAAAACGCTGGTGCTTCTGGGCGGCGTGACGATGAACGCGATCACGGCCATTATCTTCTTCGTGCTGGCCTTCCAGATTGGCGTGACGTTCATCGAGCCCACGGTGGGTCTGGTGCAGCCGCAGACGGCGGCCTGGGTATCCAATGAGGTGCGCGTCGGCGACCACATCACCCACGTCAATGGCCGTCCCGTCGATGACTTTGAAGATGTCATCTACTCCGGCGTCTTTGACGGGGGAGACTTCATCGAAGTCACCGTCGAGCGCAGGGAGGAAGGCAAGGGCGTCACCCGCGACATCAAGATCCCGCTCGACGAAGACGCCGTGTTCGGCCTCATGTTGCCCGGCATCCGCGCCAAGCACCGCGTGGTCATCACTGAGGCCGAAGCCTCACGCTTTCCGGAAAGCCTGGGCGACGACCGCCCGCAGGACGGAGACGAGATTGTCGCCTTCAATGGCCGCGTCATTCGCAACTACGAAGACCTCATGGGTCTGCTTTCCGTTTCGCGCGGCGAGGTTTCCATCCGTTTCCAGCGCGGCACGGGCGAGTCGGCCCGGCAGTGGGACGTGAAGTACACGCCTTCGCGCACGTTCAGCGGCGGCGGCAGCGCCAACGTGCTGGGCATGTACATCACGGATCTGGGCGCCGTTCGTGTGGTCCGCAAGGGCGCGGCCGGCCACCGCGCCGGCCTCCAGGCGGGAGATCGCATCCTGTCGCGGTATGAAGGGGACCGTGTGCGGGAGTTCACCAGCTTTGGCGAGTTTCAGGACTGGTTGAACGCCACCAAGGGCGCGCCCGCGCGCATTGTGGTTCAGCGCGATGGCCGGCCGGTGACGCTGACGTTGGAGGCGGACGAAAAGGAATTCGCCCCGGGACGTTTCGAACTGGGCGTGATGATGGGCGACCCCTCCCGGGAACCGGACAGTGAAATCCGGGTGCTGGGCACCCGGGAAGGCAGCGTCGCCCAGAAGGCGGGCATCCGGGCGGGGGACCGCATCGTGGGTGCCAGCGTGGACGGGCAGGCTTACTTCAACCCCGGCGGCGGGTTCTTCTCGAATCTGCTGGGCAAGGGCGAGAAGAAGTTTTCCCTGCCGGGCCTGGCGGCCGCGCTGGATGCCGCCTATGACCTCAAAACCCGCACGGCCAAGGTCATCACCCTGACGGTGGATCGCGACGGCAAGCAGGAGACCGTCACCCTCACTCCGGACCTTGAGGGCGCGGAGTCCGCGGCCAGCATGGTTGTCAGCGTGGCCGAGCAGCGCTCGGCGCCGGTGAAGAAAGGTTTCGGCGAGAGCATCACGGCCGGGTTCCACCACAGCAAGAAGGTGGGCTACAAGATCGCCATGACGCTGCTGGGTCTGTTCTCGGGCCGCATCTCGATCACCCACCTGGGCGGGCCCCTGGTCATTGCCAAGCGTTCCTACAGCCTCGCCGGTTGGGGTGTCGGCACGCTCATCTTCTTCCTCGCCTTCATCAGCCTGAACCTGGCCATCGTCAACCTGATACCCATTCCCGTGCTGGACGGAGGCCAGTGGCTGCTCGTCAGCATCGAGGCCGCCGCGGGCAAACCCCTGCCTGAGAAGATCATGGCCCCGATTTCTTTCGTCAGTTTCATTCTGGTCGTGGGGCTGATGCTGTTCGTCCTGGGCAACGACATCGTCACCGTGTTCGTCAAAAAGTGGGTCTAAGCGTCCGGAAGGCCTTTGCCTGCCGGCGCGGCGCGCGACCCACGGAATGAGACGTCGAGCCGTCATGTCCCAAACTCCACAGCCATCGCCCCCGGGTGCCCTCCATCGCAAGGGTCCCCTCTGGACGCTGCTGGGACTGTTGCTCGTGCTGGGCATCGTCGGGCTTGCCGTGTTCAACGCCCTGCGCCCGGCGCCGGACCAACCTGCGCCTTCGCCGCAAGCCGCGCCCACGCACCTGATTCTGATTTCCATTGATACGCTGCGGGCCGACCATCTCGGCTGCTATGGCCACGGCGCGGGCCACACGCCTGAAATCGACAAACTGGCCGCGCAGGGCGCGCTGTTTGAGCGCCACTACACCTGCTACCCCCTGACCTTGCCCGCCCACCTCACCCAGCTCACCGGCGTCTCCAGCCTGGGCCACCGCGTGCGCGACAACCTGTACCACAAATTGCCTGAGCAGTTCGTCACGCTGCCCGAGCAGCTCACGGCTCAGGGTTTCACCTGCGGCGCCTTCGTCAGCGCGTTCACCATGCGTTCCGGTTCAGGCCTCGAGCGGGGCTTCTCCCTCTATGACGACGAAGGTGTCCATGCGCCGCCCGCCGGCAAGCTGACCATTCCGGAGCGCAAGGCCGAGGCAACCCTGGGCCGCGCCGCGCGCTGGCTGGAGCAGAACCGGGACCAGCGGCGCCTGTTCTGTTTTGTCCATCTGTTTGATCCCCACGCACCCTACGATCCTCCGGCGGACCTCAAGGCCAGATATGCCGGGCAGCAGCACGGCGCCTACCTGGCGGAAATCGCCCACGTGGACCGCCAGTTGGGCCTGTTCTTCGAGAAACTCCGGTCCTTGGGCATCTACGACCAGGCCCTGATTGCCTTGACGGCCGACCACGGCGAGGGGCTGGGAGAACACGACGAGCTTTCCCACGGCTACTTCTGCTATGACTCAACGACTCGCGTGCCCCTGATCCTGCGGGGCGGCCCGGTCAAGGCCGGCATCCGGCCCGCGGGCGTCGTCCGCAACTACGATTTGGCGCCCACGCTGGCCGATCTGCTGGGCATCGACGACGCGCGCATCCGCGCTCAGGCCCACGGCCAGAGCCTGCGGCCCATGCTGGAAGATCCCGGGCGCGACCTGGGCCTGAGCTGCTACATCGAGAGCCATTACGCCTTTCTGAATGCCAACTGGGCCAAGATCCGGGGGCTGCGCACGCGCCAGGGCCTGACCCTGCTCTCGGGCGACTTCGTAGAGCACTACCGCGACGACCGCCAGACGGGCAATGAGCCCGGGCACGAACAGGCGGCGCGGGACCGCGAGGAAATCGTGCGCCTGCTCAGTTCGCTCAAGCCTCCGCGCGGGGGCAAAGCCAAACCGGGGGCCGCCGCCCAACCGGGTTCGCCATATCCCGGCGAATCGGCGACGGAGCAGGACTTCGAGCCCGAGAACATTCACGATACGCGCCACCTTGAACCTCCCGCGCGCAACGCAGCCCTGCTCCTGCGCTACCAGCAGGCCGAGCTGGCCTATGACGAAGAACGCTTTGACACCTGCGCTGCCCTGCTGCGCAGGCTCATCTCCGACGCGCCGGGCCTGCTCATGGCCCACAAACTGCTGGCTGGCGTCAATCAGCAGCTCGTCAAAGTCGAGTGGAGGCAACTGGGCCTTCAGCGCGCCGGCCAGCTCACACGCGAGGCCGCCGAAAGCCTGAGGGCCGGCGCCGAAATCAGCGAGGCTTCCGGCAACGCCGAGAACGCGTCGCGCCTGCGCCTCAACGGCGCCCTGCTTGCGCTCTGGCTCAACGACGCCGGGCTGTTTGAGTCCCTGGCGGGGCGGCAGGCCCAACCCGCGCTGCATTGGCTGGGGTTCCTGCTGCGCTACCGCCTGGCGGCCGGGGACGCACGCCGGGAAGAGGCCGCCCGGGCCGAGGCCTGGCTGGCGGGGGCCGAACTGGACGGTCCGGTGCGCACCGAGGCCGAGAAGAGCCTTTCAGTCATGAAGCAGGACGGCGAGCTCAAGCTGGCCCCCTGGGAATGAAGGCACGATGCTGCTGGGCTACAACACCAACGGGTTTGCCTTCCACCGCCTCGAAGATGCCATCGAGATCATCGCGGAGCTGGGCTATCGTTGCGTAGCCCTGACGCTGGATGTCCACCACCTGGACCCCTTCAACTGCACGCCCGCCGACGTTCACGCCGTCGCCGCGCAGTTGGGCCGGCTCAACCTGTCCTGCGTCATTGAAACCGGCGCGCGCTTCATTCTCGATGCGCGCCGCAAGCACCGCCCCACCCTTATCGACGACGACCCCGCCGCGCGCGTCCACTTCCTGCATCGTGCCGCGGAAATGGCCCACGATCTGGGCGCGCCCTGCCTGTCCTACTGGTCGGGGGCCCGTCCCGAAGGCTTTGCGGGCAGCGACGGCCTGCTCTTTGACCGCCTGGCGCGGCAGGTTGAACATGTCGAGAGCATGTGCCGCGCGCACGGCATTCGCGCCGCCCTGGAGCCCGAGCCGGGCATGCTTGTGGCCACGATGGACGATTACGAGCGGCTGTGCGGCCTGCTGGGGTTCAGGGCGGGCCTGACGCTGGATATCGGCCACTTGCGCTGCCTGGAGGCCGAACCGGTGCACGAGTACCTATCGCGCTACGCCGACGTGCTTTACAATCTGCAACTGGACGACATGAACCCCGGCCTGCACAAGCATCTGTTTTTCGGCGAGGGGAGTGTGGATTTCGGTGCGGTGTTCAGCACGCTGGCCCGGATGGAGTATGAGGGGCCGGCCTGCGTGGAACTTGGCGATGCCAGCCGCAACGCCGTGGAAACGGCGCGGCTGGCCATGGCGTTTCTCAAGCGGCAACTGGGTGAGCAACCGTGACGGCTTCGCACGACGACGACGACAAGACCATCACCGAGCTGGGGCGCGCGATCCTGAAGTACATGCACCAGCGCAGCGTCACCTTCGGACAGCGCAACGCCAGTTACCGCAAGACGCGCATTGACATGCTGCGACACCTCAGCGGCGCCGAGCGCGTCTCGGGCAACACGGGGCGATTCAACTGGGGCTTTGAGGCCGTGTTCGCCCAGGAGCTTCACGTGCTGGAGGAACTTGGCCTGATTACCGTGAAGTACGGTTCGGGCGCGATCATGGCCGGGCGCACGGTGGGCCGCAAGCAGATCTATGGCCTCTTCCTTACCGATGACGGGCTGGATACGGCCAAGGTCATCATTGAGCGCGAGGGCCCCCTGCCTTCGGACGCTTCACGCCCAAGCGAGAGCGCCGGAGACGATGAAGAGGGCGAGCCCCAGACCGAGAGCTCGACCATGATTGCCGAGCCCAAGTCCGACGTGAAAGAGCCGCCGGTCGAGAACCCCACGCTGATTCCGCCGACGCGCAAGGACAAGCCCCCGCAGCCCTGACCCTGCAGGGCACATTGGCCGCGCGTCCCGCCAATTTTGCGCTACAATCGCCACCCCATGGCCGGCGAAGAAGACCAGTTCAAACGCGTGGAAGAGCACACCCTGCTCGAGGTGGGCTCCGAGAGCAAGGACCTCAAGTCCTCGTCCCAGGCGCCGTCTCGCCCCGGCGGCGAAGCGCTCTCCCAGACGGTGGACATTCACTTCGGCATCGTGCGCGCGACGCGTCTGCTGGGCGCGGGCGGCATGGGCAAGGTCTATCGCGGCCGCCACGAGGGCCTGGACATCGACGTGGCCATCAAGGTCATGAGCGGCGATCTGGCCAAGGACACCACGGCGCGCCAGCGCTTCATGCGCGAGGCGCGCACGGCCGCCAGGCTTGATCATCCCAACGTGGTGCGGGTGCTGACCGTCGATGAAAAGGACGGCGCACCCTACATCGTGATGGAATTCGTTGACGGCTCGGACCTGGCGGCGCTGGTCAAGCAGGCCGGCCGCCTGGCCCCCGTGCCCACGTTGCAGGCTCTGGCCCAGGTGGCCGATGGCCTCGCGGCTGCCCACGAACAGGGCATCATCCACCGCGACATCAAGCCCCACAACATCTTTGTGAGCCGGCAGGGGCGCGTCAAACTCGGCGACTTCGGCCTGGCCCGCGCCACCGAGCAGACCACCGAGCTCACCCTGCCCGGATCAGCCATGGGCACGGCCAACTACATGAGTCCCGAGCAGGCCCAGGGTCAGGAGCTGGGACCCAGGAGCGACGTCTACTCCCTGGGCATTACCGCCTATCACCTGCTTTCCGGGCAGACCCCCTACACCGGGACCACGCCCCTTTCCATCGCCGTCCAGCACGTCAACAACGACGTGCCCTTTGACCGTGCACGCTTCGGGCACGTGCCCGACCCCGCCGTGTACCTGCTGATTGCCATGACCGCGCGCGACGCCGCCAAGCGGCCCTCCGCCGCTGAAGTCGCGGCCCAGTTGCGCGCCATCCTGCGACAGGTGACGGGGCGCGACGAGGTGCGGCTGCCGAATCTCGACGTCCTGACTCAGCATGCAGGGGCCACCACCTTGCCCACGGCGCCCCCCGTTGTGCCGCCTGCGCCGCAGCCCACCTTCGCGCCGGCGACCCCGCCCGTGCCGCCCGCCCCCCCGTTTCAGACGCCCCGCGGACCCCTGGCGCCGCCGGGGTTCACGCAGGGGCCCCTGCCGCGCTTTGTTCCGCCGCCGGGCCCCCTGGCGGCCGGCAGTGCCGGTTCGACGCCCTCTCAGCCTCTGCCCATGCAATGGCAGCAGCCAAAAGGCTCCAACGCGCTGCTCTGGGTTGCCATTGCCATCGTGGTACTGGTGATTCTGATGTTCGCGGGCTGCGGCATGATCATGGCTACGCAGGGTTGAACCGGCTCAATCGGTAGACGCCTGACTTCATTGAGATTACGCTACGCTTATCCTGAACATTGAGGATATCGATGCGATCTGTGCTGCTGACGCTGGCGCTCATGGCGCTGCCGCTGTCCGCAGCTGAGTTGCGCGATCCTTTCTTCGGATTCACAACGCGGATTCCAGAGTCCTTTCAGAAGTTCTCCCCGCTGCATCTCAGATACCCCAAGGGATTCGACCACTGCTATCTGTTGGGCGATCCAAAGGACAACCAGCCGGACGTCATGCTGGCCATCCACGGACTGGGAGGTACGTTGACGCAGGAGCAGATGTCGTTGCGGGAAGTGGAGAGCTTTGCGTCCGGCTTCCGCTTCACCAGGGAAGAGGTGATCTGGAAGGACCTCGACTTGCCCCTGTATATCGGCCGGGGCGTGCTGAATCAGATCGATCTGGTCACAGTGGCCGTGCAGGTGCCCTTGCAGCGACAGGCTATTCAGATCACGGCGGCCGGCCCGGCCCATCGCTACTACGAGATTCTGGGTTACGCGCGGTTTGTGCTCGATCACCTTGAGGGCGAGACCAACTGGAAAACCGGGGCACAACGCCTGGCCGAGCTTGCACCCTCGCTTATAAGGTTGGCGATTACTCTGGTGATCGTCGGTGGGGTGATCTTTCTGCTGGTGCGCAGGCAACGTCGACGGCCCCCGCCTCCCATGCCCGTACCTGGGCCTGCCCTCTTACCGCCCCGTCCTCCGACGAGCGAGTCCGTCGCCCGGGAGCCATCGCCGCCTCCGCCGCCTGAAGAATTGATTCCGGTGTGCCCAACCTGCGGCTTGAGGGTGACCCCCGGCCGGCGCCGCTGCATGAACTGCGGCCGAGAACTGGTGACCTCATGAACCCGTGGGCTCATGCTTGGGCCGAGGCCCCGGCTCCCTGGCTGGAAGAGCCGGCCCTGACCCGCACGGCCAGATAAAGCAGCGTCAGGGCCGCGTTGCAGCCTGAATTGATCCAGAGCAGGGTGGCAATGCCCGCGCCCGCCCAGGCCGCCACAGCCAGGGCGGGCACCATCACCAGCAGCAGGACTCCGCCGTCGAGAATCACAGGCAGGCGCAACTGCCGCCGCGCGAACATGGTCTGGCTGAGGACGACATTCAGGGGCGTCAGGGCAAAGGAAAGCGCCGTGATGTGAACGAACAGGTCGCTCCAGTAGATGAGTTCCGGGGTGGGGTTGAACAGGGCAGCCACCTCGGCGCCGAAAACCAGTAGCAGTCCGGCCCCGGTCAGGCCGCAAAGGCTGGCCAGGCCCGCCGCGGCCTTCTCCTCTTCCAGGGCCCGGTCAGGTTTGCCCGCGCCCAATGAAGTGGCCACGAGGGTCTGCGCAGCCGTGCCCCAGCCAAAGGCCACCAGAGTCAGCAGCAGCTCGATCTTCATGCCGACAAACACGCCTGAAACCACGGCTTCGTCGCCCTTGCCGGCAAACTGCAGCACGCGAATCAGCACGCCGCCCGCCAAACCACGGACCGCCACTTGCCCGTTCTTCCAGAAGCCGATCGCGACCAGGTCCCACAGCGTCTGGCCTCGGGGCAGCAGCCAGCTCAGGGCGCCGCGCAGCCAGCCCTGACCGATGGCCAGCGCCAGCGCCAGGCTCACACTCACCAGCCTCGCCAGCACCGCGCCCCAGGCGCTGCCGACCACGCCCAGGCGCGGCACCCCCAGGGCCTGTGCGAAATCACCCCAGGCCTGCGGCACCCAGGACGGGTAGGGGCCGGGCCCGTAGATGAGCAGCATGCAGAACAGCAGGTTGAGGACGTTGGAGAGCAGGAACAGGCCCATAAAGGCCCTGACGCTGCCCACGGCCCGCTGGAGGGTGGTGAGATAGAGGAACATCCCGCCCGTGAAACCGCCGCCCAGCAACACCTGCAGGTAGCGGGTGCAGTGCTCGAGCTGCTGGGGGTCTTCGCCCTGGCCGGCGCCCATCATCAGGGCCAGGTCTTGGGCGAACACCACGCCGGGCAGGCCCAGCACCACGCTCAGCAGCAGCACAAATCCCGTGGCCTGAAGGGCGACGCGGCGCAACCCGGCTTCGTCCCGGGCGCCAAAGCGGTTGGCCACCAGCACGCCGGCGCCCGCGACAGGCCCGTTGAACAAGATGGTCTGGAACGTGGTGACCGGATCGCACAGGCCGGTTACGGCGATGCCCCGTGCGCCCTCGGCGCCGGGCAACTGGCCCACCAGCAGGGTGTCCACGAGATTGAACAGGGCATGAGCCGAAAGGCCCAGCAGCAGCGGGAGCCCGAAGAAAAATACATGGCGCGGCAGGGGCCGCGCGAGGTTCAGCATGCGCAGTGCGGAGAGCGGGCTCATGAGCGGTGTGATTGTGCCAATCAGGGGGCGGCGCGTCTTGACGCTTGGGACCCTCACGCGTATATCTGGCACATGGAGCGCACGAGCCCCACGACTTCACAGCCTCGCCGGAAAGCGGCGGGGCTGTGCTCGTTTATCGCCTGACCGAGAGCACCGCCATGGATCCCAACGGAACGACCGCCGCCGACCTGTTCAAGAACGCCAGCCACGGCCTGACCTACAACGACTTCATCCTGATGCCGGACACCATCGACTTTGCGCCGGCCGAGGTGGACCTGACGACGCGGCTGACACGCGACATCACGCTCAAGCGCCCCCTGGTGTCCAGCCCCATGGACACGGTGACCGAGCACCGCATGGCCATTGCGCTCGCGCTCTGCGGCGGCATCGGCATCATTCACTACAACTGCTCCGTGGCCGAACAGGTCGATGAAGTGCGCAAGGTGCGCCGTTTTGAGAACGGTTTCATCCTCGACCCCGTGGTGCTGTCGCCGGAACACACCGTCGCCGACGTGGACCGCATCAAGCGCGAGCAGGGCTTCTCCGGCATTCCCATCACGGCCGACGGCAAGCCGCGCGGCAAGCTTGTTGGCATCGTGACCAACCGCGACATCGACTTCGAGACCGACCGCTCGCGCAAGCTCAAGGAGGTCATGAGCAAGGACCTGGTCACGGCGCCCAAGGGCGTTTCGCTCAACGACGCCAACGACATCCTGCGCAAGACGAAAAAGGGCAAGCTGCCGGTCGTGGACAAGAACGGCAACCTGGTGGCCCTGACGTCACGCCGTGACCTGCTCAAGAACCGCGACTTCCCCGACGCTACCAAGGATGCGGGCAAGCAGCTCATGGTTGGCGCGGCCATTTCCACGCGCCCGGAAGACCGCGAGCGCCTCGAGGCCTTGGTGGAAGCCGGGGCGGGTGTTTTCGTCATCGACAGCGCCCAGGGCGACTCCACGTTCCAGCATGAGACCATCCGCTACATCAAGAAGAAGCATCCTGAGGTTCAGGTCATCGGCGGCAACGTCGTGACTCCCAAGCAGGCCGAAAACCTGATCAAGTGCGGCGCCGACGGCCTGCGCATCGGCATGGGGCCCGGCAGCATCTGCACCACGCAGGAAGTCACGGCGGTGGGGCGCGCCCAGGGCACGGCCGTGTACTTCACGGCCCAGACGGCAAAGAAGCACGGCGTGCCGGTCATCGCCGACGGGGGCATCTCGGTGACGGGTCAGATCGTCAAGGCCCTGGCGCTGGGCGCTTCGGCCGTGATGTGCGGCTCGCTGTTCGCGGGCACCGAGGAAAGCCCCGGCGAGTACTTCTATCGCGACGGCGTGCGGCTGAAGGCCTATCGCGGCATGGCCTCGCTGGAGGCCATGAAGGCGGGAGGCGGCAAGCGCTATTTCACCGAGAACTCTGACCACGTCAAAGTGGCCCAGGGTGTCTCAGGCTATGTCGTGGACCGCGGCACTATGTTCAGCCTGGTGGCCTACCTGAGTCAGGGCATCCGCCTGGGCCTGCAGGACCTGGGTATCCGCAGCATCAAGAACCTGCACGAGCGGCTCTACTCCGGCGAACTGCGCTTTGAGCTGCGCAGTCCCTCGGCGCAGCGCGAAGGCGGCGTCCACGATCTGCACAGCTACACCGAGCCCGACGTCGCCGGCGGAAAGCGCAAGTAGGCGACATGCGGCCCGCGCCCTGGCGAGTGCCGCCGGACCCGTCCCGGTGCCGAACATGGACCTGAATACCTTCATTACGCTGTTGGGCGTCGCGGGCGGCCTCGGGGGCTTCACCTTCGGCCTTTACACCTACTACCGCGCACAGCGCCTGCGTTCGGCGGAGTTTGCCGCCAACGAGGTTTCACGCTGGCTCGATACTCGCGAAACGCGGCAGGTCATCTCCATGCTGGAGTGGCTCGAGCGCGATGTCGCCCTTGAGACGGCCGAAGGCAGCGGCCAGTTCGAGAATCTCATGGTGCATAACGACGAACTCGGCTTGGCGCTGGCCCCGCACCACGAGAAATCCTTCAGCGCCAAAGAGACCGCCATCCGCGGCGTCTTTGACCGATTCCTGTTCGGGCTTCAGCGCATCGAACACTTCATCGCGTCCGGCGTCGTGCGCCAGGGCGACATCGAGCCCTTCCTGCGCTACTACATCGATCTCATCGGCAGGCGCCCCTCGGTGCGCATGCCGGAGTCCTCGCAGCGCGCCCTCTGGCTCTACATCGACTTCTACCAGATGACCGACGTGCAGAAGTTGTTTGCGCGCTTTGGCTACCGCATCAAGCCCTGAGGGCTTGATGCCACGCTTCAAGGGCGCGGGGCCAGCCGGAGTTCTCCTCGTACCAGCGCCGGCCCTCCAGGCCCGTTTCCCTGGCCGCCCCGGCCTGCAACGCCTTCACGAACTCCGCGCGGCGGCGGAATTCGAGCCAAAGCATCGGAATCCCGGCCTCTTCCCGGCCCACGGCGCACAGCGCGCAGCCGTGGGCCAGCGCCGCCATGGCCGTGCCGCTCTTGTACAGTTCGGGCCCTGTGGCCGCGGGCAGCACCAGTTGGCAGGCTGAAAGCGCCTTGGACAGGTCCGCCGGCGAATCAAAGGCTTCCGCGGTCACACGCTCGCGCGGCACGCCTTCAAGCCACTCCATTTCGCGGGCCGAGATGCCGCGCTCGGCCCCCGCGCCGATCAATCGCAGCGTGAAGTCAACCCGGGCGTCCAGCAGGGTCTCGATCACCGGGCGGCCCAGGCGCAAGGCGCGCAGCCTGGCAGCCTCAAGCCCGAACACCCCCAGCGTCAGGGGCCCGGAGTGGGCGCAGGGATAGAGGGGGTCAATGTTGCTGGGAATCGGCGCGAGGGTCACCGGCGGACCCTTGGACAGGCTCAAGGGGGCCACCCAGGCAGGTACACCCGTCAGCACGGCACAGGCCATGGCGGCGAGGCGCCGCGCCAGGGCCAGTTGCCGGCCCTTGCGCCAGTAAGCGCGCCTCCACGGAGGTCCGCTGTAGAACAGCTCATGGAACATGACGGCAAGCCTGGCGGGGCGGGCTCCTTCAAGGCCTTGGGCCAGCCAGGTGGGCACGCCATTGTCGGCGTAGCCGTAGCAGGTGTACTGGAGCAGCACGGCATCAGCGCCGGCCTGGCGCAGGCCGGCGGCCAGGCTTTCGCCCTGGCGGCTGATGCGGATGGCCGACGCTCCCGGCCAGGCGTCGCCCAGGTCCGGACTGAGAACGGCCCAGGACGCGGCCTTGGGCCAGTGTCGCGCGAGCAACCGGGTGTAGTCGTAAACGCCGCAACGCGTTGGCGGCAGGTGGGGCACGATCACGGCCAGTTTCACGGCTTTTGCGCCCTGCTGAACAGATTCATGCCCCACTGGAACGTGCGGCAGCGTACATGAACGAACCCCGCCGCCGCCAGCAGGCCCTCCATCTCGCGGCGCCCGATGTACTGCTTGTGGTCGATGATCTGGTCTTTGCTCACGATGCCGAGCTTGAACGACAGGAACTCAAGCACGGGTTTGGCGCGCGGCGTGGGGTTGGTCATCAGCAGCAATCCGCCGGGTTTGAGCACGCGAAAGGCCTGGGCCAGCATTTTCGCGGGGCTCTCGACGTGCTCGATGACGGCCAGGGAAATCACGCAATCCATCGAATGGTCGTCCAGGGGCACGCCCTCGCACAGATCGCCGGGCATCACCGTGACGTTGCCGAACTCGGCCCTGTCGGCGGTCAGGTCAATGCCGATGCCGCGGCCGATGCGCGCACTCATGCGGCGAAGATTGGCGGCTTCGGGTCCGCAGCCGAAGTCGGCCACGACGGCGCCCCGGGGCACCTGCCTCGAGACCCGCCTCAGGCGCAGGCTGGCCAGGAGGGGTTCGAGCAGCGCGCCCCTGCGCCGCGGTGCCAGAGCCTTGGTGGTGGCGGCATCGGCCGCGGGCGCGCTCATCCGAAGATTCCGTATCGCAGGATGCACCAGAGGGCGCGAAAGCCGTCCTTGACGCCGATCTTCTTGCCTTCGGCGTAAGTGCGCCCGGCATAGGAGATGCCGACTTCGTAGAAGCGCGGCTTGGGGCGCAGGCGCGCCAGCTTGATGGTGACCTCGGGTTCAAAGCCGAAGCGTTTCTCCTTGAGCTTGATGCGGTTGAGCAGTTCGCGCCGCACCAGCTTGTAGCAGACCTCCATGTCGGTGAGGTTCAGGTTGGTGAACACGTTGCACATGTTGGTGAGCTGGCGGTTGATGATGGAGTGCCAGAAATAGAGCACGCGGCGCGAATCGCCGGACATGAACCGGCTGCCGAAGACGACGTCGGCGTTGCCGTCCAGCACGGGCTTGAGCAGCCGGGGAATGTCGGCGGGATCGTATTCGAGGTCGGCATCCTGAACCAGCACGAAGTCGCCCGTGGCGGCGGCAAAGCCGCTGTGCAGGGCGCCGCCCTTGCCGGTGTTCTTCTCGTGCAGCAGGACTTTGACGTCGGGCAGTTCCCCGATGGCCGAGAGCTTGTCGCGTGTGCCGTCCTTGCTGCAGTCATCCACGATCACGAGTTCGATGCTCACACCCGCCGGATAGGCCACCGAACGCACCCGCTCCACGATGCGCTCGATGTACTGCACCTCGTTGTACACGGGCATGACAATCGACAGCTTCATGCAGGCTCCTTGCCTCGAACCAACCTAGTTTGAAGCACGCGCCGCACAAGCACGCCGGCACCAATCAGGGCCACGGACCAGCAGGCCCAGGCGGCGGCAGCGGCCCAGCCAGGCAGGTGCTGCCGGGCGCGAATTCCGCCGCCGACGCGCCAGGGCAGAAAGTGTGGCGAGGTTGCGGTCCTGTAACTTTCGGGCGTGTTCACGCGCGCGATGACTCTGCCGTTCAGGACGGGTGGGTAGGAGTACTCCGCCAGGGTTCCCCCCAGCAGACGACCCAGGTTGATGATGCGGGACGGAAGGTATCCAAGGGCGCCGGATTCCAGACCTGCCTCCGCGCGTGCCAACGCCTGCATGGTCTCGAGGCCGGCACTCAGGGGCAGGCAGCAGCCCTGAACCGCGGCACTGACACACATGACGGCTATGGCCGCTCGCCGCTGCATTCCGCCGCGCAACGCCAGGGCGCGGCAGGCCACCCAGATCTGCGGAAGCAGCAGCATCATGTGGTGGCACACGAAGCGGGGCCCGACGCACCCATGAACGCCGGCACCATGGGGGAAGCCGGACAACAGCCACAGGTGCGCCAGCAAGGTACAGGCCGTGAATGCCGCGAGCATCCGCGGGCGCCTGCGGCTACTCCAGAATGCCGCTGCACAAAGGCCCGCCGGCAGCCAGAACCAGAGAATTCCATAGTCAGTTCCCGCGATCCAGCCGGCGAGGGATGCGACACTGAATTGCCAGCTGAGAATGATGCCGCCGTGGGCTGCATCCGCGGCGGCATAGCCGGTCGTGGCCACCTCGCCAAATCTCGCGAAGTTGTACCAGCCACCAAGAGCCAGCCACGGCGCCAAGGTCAGACCGCAGCAGGTCCAGAACACCAGCCAGCGGTCCCGATGTGAAACAGCGAAGAAGCTCCAGCCCGTGAGGGCCAGGGCCGGAAACACGGCATTATACCTCACATTCGACAACATCCCCAAAAGCAGACCCGTCAGCAGGGCCCACTTGATCCGGCCAGACACTCTGTATTCCAGAATGCAGCCCAGGGCCGCCAGAAGCAGAAGCCCGGCCAGCACCTCCTCCTGCATGGAGCGGGACCAAACCATCCACTGCGTACACAGATAACAGACCACCACGCCCTTTGCGGCGGTGCGGGAAGACAGGCCCATGCGGCGCATGACCCAGATCAGCACGACGCCGGTCATGAATGTCACCGTGGCCAGATACGCCGCGGCCACAATCACATCTCGAAAGTAAGAGTTCTCTGACCTGCCCAAGGGCGCAAGTATGCACCAGGCCGCGGCATCGAACGGAATGAGTATCAGACTCTGCCCGATGGGGTAGATGCTGTATCGAAGTCCGTCCCTGCCAACCGGCGAGAGCTGCGACTCCGCGTGCTCTTTCTCGAGGGCAATGGTGCCGCGCCACAGGATGCCCCTGGCGCAGTCCAGTCGCACCAGCGCGTCGGCGGTATCCACCTGGGGAGTCGCAACGACTGCCAGCATGCTCAGCAGCGCAAGCAAGGCGATCACCAGTCGTTGCCTGGAGTGCTTTCGGAAAAGAGGTATGCGCCGGGCGAGTGTCACGCCTGATTCAGTTCGTCGTAGATGTCGGCGTACATCTGCGCCACGCGCGGCGCGGCATGCAGGGCTGCGTTGGCGTGGCCCCGTTCGATCAGTTCAGAGCGGAGGCCGGCGTCCTCGATCAGGCGGCGAAACCCGGCCGCGATGGAGGCGACGTCCAGGGGGTTGACGAGGACGGCGGCGCCGCCTGAAGCTTCGGGCATGGAGGCCGCATCGGAGGTAAGGACAGGCCGCCCCGTGGCCTGGGCCTCGAGGATCGGCAGGCCAAATCCCTCATAGGTGGAGGCAAAAGCCAGCAGGTCGCAGTCGCGAAAGGCCTGGGCCATGCCTTGCGCCGTCAGGCTGGGCGAGTTGCGCCAGGGAAGATTCGAGGCGGCCAGCGCCGCCCGCAGGTCCCCATCCGGTTCTCCGACGATATGCAGACTGCAGCGCAGCCCGGCCAGAGCCCGCACCATGCGCACAAGGTTCTTGTTGGGCTTGGTGCCGACCATCAGGACTTCGGGCGTCCGGGGCCAGGGACGGGCCGGATCTGCCGTGAACTCGGGCGAAACGCAGCAGGGCACGTGACGAATGCGGGGTTCCACTTCAGGCAGCAGGGACAGCAGCTCGCGGCGTGTGGCCTGCGAGATGACGGTGACGATGGCGGCGCGAGGCACCGCCCAGTCGTAGAGCATCTTCTTGATCAGCCAGCGGCGCAGGCCGGAAGTCTGGTGGAGGAACACGCAATCGTGGACCGTGAGCAGGGTTCGCGCTTTGGGGAGGTGATAAGTAAGATAGTGAACGTCGCCCGTGACATGCCAGACGTCGGCGGATACGCGGGCCGCGGCCCGGGCGTTGCGCAGGCGGGGAAACACGCCTCGGCTGAACTCGGGGCATATCCAGGTCTCACAATGACAGCGGGGCGGCAGGAACCGTCGTACGAGTTCGAACTGACCTTCAATACTGAAATAGCCCGGCAAAGGCCGCCGCATCAGGTGCGCCACGCGAATGGCTTGCGGCTCGACCATCAATCCCTGCCGCCCGGAGAGACGGCGCCGCGCGCGGAATCTGCCAGCAGCACCTGACGGTAGGCAGCCGCAAAGCCGGGGGCTGTGAACCGGGCCTGCGCGTACTCCCATGCGCGCAGCGACATGGCCGCGAGCTCTTCGCGCTGGGCGAGCAGCCGCTCCAGGATGCCGACCACCTCGCGGACGATGCGCGCCTCGTCGCCGTTTTCGACGATGCAACCGTTTGTTCCATCAAGATGTTCATGCAGCGCACCGCAGCGCGTGGAGATGGGTACCACGGCATGGGCCATGGCCTCCTGCACCACCAGAGGCATGCCCTCCGAACTTGAGGTGAGCAGCAGCAGGTGGGACTGCTCATAGATGCGGCGCATGACGGTCGGGTCAAGCACGACCCCTCGAAACTCGCAATGGGCCCGGTCCTCGGGCTCGACCCACTCCGGGATGGGTCCCACCAGCGTGAACCTGAGATTGAGGGCCCGCTTCCGGCATTCCGTGGCGATCCGCCCCACGAGGTAAACGCGCTTTTCGGGCGCGGCCCTCCCGACAAAGACCACCTCCAGCGTCGGCGCATGAAAGTCATGGGTGTCGCGGCGTCCCATGCTGATGCCGTTTTCGATGACCACCGACCGGGCGGCCAGTTCTCCGCTCAGGCCTTGCGCCCTGTAAAGCTCCTTGCGCAGCCGGTTGTGCTCAAGGCTGATGACCACTCGGGCATTCAGGCGAGGCACAAACTGCAGCGCCCATTCCTCGTGCGCCGCGTCAAATGCGTGCCGCAGATCCACGCAGCGGACGTGCGGCGACAACAGGGGAACGAGAGCGTACGCCAGCGAGCAATGCGAGCCGAACACCACCGCATGACGATGCCTCGAGATCAGACCGGCCAGATACCCGGCATAGAGACGGGAGAGAATGCGGCCGCCCGCAAGTCGCCAGGGCCTGATGACCCTGCCGGCGCCCCGATACTCGCCCAGAAACCCGTTCTCGTTGCCGCGCTCCGTGAAGTACACCCAGGGCTGCAGGTCCTGGGCGCCCTGCACGATCTGCGCATGCACTCGTTCAGCGCCCCCGAAATCAGCCGTTCGGAAGAAGAAGAACACGCCTCCGGGATTTCTTTGGCGCGAGAACAGGCTCAATGCGCGCCCGACACTCCCCAGGCCAAACCGCAGGAGGCGCTTCAGGCCCTTTAGGGCGCCGCCTCGCGCAATCCCGCTTCTCAGCCGCCTCCAGCCCCTGAGCGCAGGCTGCGGCGTCAGGGCCCGAGCCATGGCCCAGTATCCGGCCCCGGAGAAGGGAAAGCGAGCCACAAGAGCCGCGGCCGTCGCCAGACTCCGCGCCGTCTGCCCCCGGTTCTTCTGTTCTCCGGCCAGAATCTTGAGCTGGTCGTGCAGCACGGCCCGGTCCGGCGCGCTAGCCACTGAGCGCTCCGCCGGCCAGATCATCGGCGATGCGTTCTGCGGCGTGGCCGTCGCCGTAAGGGTTGGGCGTGCGTTGCAGCAAGTCGCGCAGGCCCGGGTCGTCCAGCACCGAGATCATGGCCGCGTGCAGGCGCGAGCTGTCCAGCCCCACGATTTTCAGGAAACCCGCCTCAATGCCTTCCGGGCGCTCCGTGACCTCGCGTGTCACGAGCACAGGCAGGCCAAAACTCGGCGCCTCCTCCTGCAGGCCGCCGCTGTCGGTCACAACCAGCGATGCGCGCCTGAGCAGATGAACGGAGTCCGCGTAGCCCAGGGGCTCAATGACGTGCAGCCGCGGATGGGCATGGAGGAACGGCAGGGCCTGCCTGCGAACCTCCGGATTGGGGTGCAACGGCATCACCACCTCCACGTCCGGCCTCTCCGCCACCACCCGACTCAGCGCCGCCAGCGTCGATGCCAGAGCGGCCTGGCCCTCCCGCCGGTGGGCCGTGGCGTAGATCACACGCGTGCGCTCTCCCAGGCGCGGCAGCCCCGATGCCGCGCCGCGCGGGCGCTGTGCGACCCAGAGCGCGGCGTCCACACCCGTCTGGCCCGTCACGAGAATGCGTGATGCTTCGACTCCCTCGGCCAGAAGGTTTTCCCGCGCCCCGGGCGTCGGCGCATAGAGGCGAGCCGCAATACGGTCCACCATGCGGCGGTAGCCTTCCTCGGGCCAGGGCGCGTCCAGACGGCCGCTGCGCAGGCCGGCCTCGACGTGGGCGCAGGGAATGCGCGCATGAAATGCGGCCAACGCCCCCGCCAGCGCCGTGGCCGTGTCGCCCTGCACCACGACCATGCGCGGCCCGATGGCAGCCAGTGCCTGGCCCAGGCCGGCGATCAGGCGCGCCAGCAATTCATCCAGCGACTGGCCCTCACGCATCAGCGCCAGGTCGTGAGTCGGCTTCAGTCCGAAGGGCAAGAGGGCCCCGGCAATCAGGTCGCGGTGCTGGCCGGTGCTGATCATGTGGAAGGGGATTTGCCGCGCGGCCAACGCCAGCGCCACCGGCGCCAGCTTGATGGCCTCCGGCCGCGTTCCCAGCACGATCGCAATGTCAGCTTTCACGTATGCCACGCAGACGGCGCGTCCAGCGCAGGAAGGCCATGGGCGTAAGGGCCCGCAGCGCGGCCCAATAGCCGGCGCCGGAAAGCGGATAGCGCCAAACAAGCCACAGCGCCGTCCGCAGGCTTTGGGCCCCGTGGCCCGCGGACTTGAGCTGGCCCGCCAGGGCCGTCATGTGCTGCCGCAGTGCCTGCCGCGACCCTTGAGCGGCAATGACCCTGGCGGCGGCGTGACTGACTTCAAGGGCCTTCTGCCGCGTCAGGCTGTCGGGCTCGTCGCCGTAGTCATACAGCACGCGACTCAGGTGCCTCAGGGGGCCGACCTTGGCCATGCGCACCCAGTAGTCGTAGTCCTCGGCCAGTTCCCGCGAGGCGTCATAGGCGCCCACCTGGCGCGCCGCCGACGCGCGATAGAGAAAGCAGGCGCCGATCACGTTTCTTCCCACAAGTTCCGACACAGGCCCCATGGTGCGGATCTCGCCGGGGCTGCCGTTTGCGTTGATCACCTGATAGTCCGCAAAAACCATCACTGCCTCGCGATGCCGCTCCAGCTCCTGCACCATGGCCGAGATGGCCCCGGGCCGATAGGCATTGTCGTCGCTGGTCCAGGTCCAGTACTCCCCCCGCGCGGCTTCAAAGCCTGTGTTCAGCGCGCGCGGCAGGCCGCCGTTATCCTTCGTGATCACCCGCAAGCGGCCGTTGCCGTGCTCGCGCTCGAGGCGCGCGAGAATTTCGCCGGTGTGGTCCGGGCTGCCGTCATTGACCACTATGAGTTCGAGGTTCGGATAGTCCTGGGACAGGACGTTGCAGACCGCCCGTTCGATCAGGCGGGCACGCCGGTACGTGGGCAGCACCACGCTGACAAGCGGACCTGTCATGGCCCCGTCTGTCATCAGGGCTTCGTCCACGCGGAAACCAGCAGATAGGCCCCGAACAGCGCGGCGCCCACGCGGCTGTTCTCTCCAAAGGGGCGCAGCAGCGCGGCGGCGAGCGCACGGCGCCATCCGTCGAGGAACCGGGCCTGCCAGCGCACGCCGGCCAGGTTCTCACTGCCGCCGGTCAATCCCAGGCGGGTCATGAAGGGCGCGAGGGTCGTCACGGGATACTCATTGCCGTACTCCCAGCGCCCGCTGGCCTCCAGGCGTCGCTTGCCTTGAAGGTAAAAGCGCCCCCTGGCGCTGGGGACAATGACTACCAGTCTTCCCCCGGGCCGCAGGACGCGCACCATCTCGGCCAGGCCGCGCTCGAGGTCCGGGGGTTCGAAGTGTTCCATCACGCCGCTGTTGAACACCACGTCAAAGCTGGCTTGCGGAAAGGGCAGGCGAAACAGGTCCCCCGCCACGCGCCAGCGCAGGGAAGCCGCGCCTTTGAGGCATTGCGGCACGATGTCGAGGGCGCACACGCTGGCGCCTTCCTCGGCCAGAGCGAGGCAAAGTCCACCGGTGCCGCTGCCCGCCTCCAGTGCGAGCTTGCCGCGAAGGTCGCCGCAGGCCCGTTTCAGGGACTGCCGCAGGAAGTCCGGCGCACCGCTGCCGATCTGACCCTGATGGGAGCGCCAATACTCATGCCAGACTTCGCTGATGCCCTCGGGCGCGGGGCGGTTCATCGCTTCTGCTCCGGCGTCAGTACGCGCCAGTGCTGGCGATGGTCCATGAGTGAAAGGCGGTCGCTCCAGACCGGCCGTCGGACTTCGATGCGTGCCGCGCCCTCCTTGACCCAGATGGGGTGGGTCATGACCCCGTTGAACACATAGAGATTCACGCGCTGCAGGCCCACGGGCAGCCGGAGCTGAGGGACCTCAACTTCGGCCACACCTTCACCCGGCATTCCCCGGCCCGCCAGCAGGTTCCCGCTTGCCACATGAAAGAAGTAATGCGAAGGCACCTGCACGGGGAAGCGGGCATCGTCGGGCTGCAGCGTCAGCGCCAGGACCGGGCACTCCAGTTCTTCGCGGATCCGATAGTGGAACCGGATGTGCAGGGTCGAGTCATGTTCGAGGGTCTTGAGTTCGTTGCCTTGACCATCGAGCAGTTCAACCTTCAGGATTTCGGCGCGGGGCTGGCCGCCGGCGGCCTCGGTGAACATGTGCAGCGACGCGTCTCCGCGCGCCTGAACCGTTTCGAGGTATCGCTCGATGGCGCGCGGAGGGTCGTCTTCCATCTGCTTTTCGCCGCCCTCCAGAAAGAGGCAGCGAGACGCCGAGTTGATGACATACATGTTGTGGCTGACGCAGACGATGGTGACGCCCTGCTTGCGGCGCCGTGCCATCCAGTCGTAGCACTTCATCTGAAAGCTGGCGTCGCCCACGGCCAGCACTTCATCCACCAGCAGCACGTCAACCTCGGCGTGGGCCGCGACGGCAAAGGCCAGGCGCGCATACATGCCCGAACTGTAGTTCTTGACGGGCATGTCCATGAACTCACGGAGTCCGGAGAAGTCCACGATACTGTCATAGCGCTGACGGATTTCGCGCTGCCGCAGGCCCAGGATGGCGCCGTTGATGAAGACGTTCTCCCTCCCGCTCAGATAGGGATGGAATCCGGCCCCAAGCTCGATCAGGCCGCCGACGCGCCCCACGGTGATCACCTGCCCCCGTTCCGGCCGCAGGATGCGGAACAGGAGCTTCAGCAGCGTGCTTTTGCCGCTTCCATTGGGGCCGATCACCCCCAACATGGCCCCCTTTTCCAACTGAAAACTGAGATCGCGCAGCGCCCAGAACTCGTGCTCCAGCAGCCCGCCTTCGTCGCGGGAGCGCAGCAGGCGTCTGGGCCAGCCCAGCACGGCGTCTACGAGCGTGCGCGCGCGGGGGCCCCTCGAGAACCGCTTGGAAACGCCCCTGAATTCCACTGCCACCGGCATTACGCCAGTTCTCCGAAGCGGGCTTCGGCGCGGCGGAACCAGGCCCAGCCCGACACCAGCGTCAGCAGGCTCAGGCCTGCTGCCGCCGCCAGGGATTCGGGGCGGGGCGCAGGCGCCCCCAGCAGGGCGTACCTCCAGGCATCGAGGAGGGGGGTCATGGGATTGAGCAGATTGACCCAGGCAAACACGCCCTGGGAGGGCAGGGGATACAGCACCGAACTGGCAAACATCCAGAGCTGGACGCCCACCTGCAGGATGAACTGAACGTCGCGATAGAAAAGGTTGGCCGCCGACACGAACAGCGCCAGCCCTGACGCCAGGCACAGTTGCAGGGCAAGCACCAGGGGCACCAACGCCATCGGCCACCCCGGCGTCACCCGGTGCAGGGCCATCAGGCCCGCCAGCAGCAGCGCCGCCACGCCGAAGTCCACCAGCGCAGAAAGCACGACCGAGGCCGGAAGCACTTGCCGCGGAAAGTAGACCTTCGTGACCAGATTGCTGTTGTCACTCAGGCAACGCGAGGCCCCCTGAATGATGTTGGCGTGCAGTTGCCACACCAGCAGTCCGGTGTAGGCAAAGAGCGGGTAGGCAATGCCCCCTGTGGAAATGTCGGCCACGCGCGAGAAAATCTCCGTGAACACCAGCATCAGCGCCAGGGGCATGATGACAGCCCAGCCAATGCCCAGCAGAGCGTGCTTGTAGCGCACACGCACTTCACGCATGGCCAGCGCCACAATCAACTCGCGGTAGCGCCAGGTCTCTTTGATGTCGGCAAGCATACGGGGTGCGCGGGCAGACTCCGTCCCGGTGGGATGCAGCGCATCCCTCGGAGGGCAAACAGATTGCGCGATTATACATTGCCTGCCGGGCAAGCCTCGCATCAAGACGCTTCTGCCCGCGCAAAACGGCCGCATAATCCCGCCATGCCCACGCTGCCTCCCATGCCCGATCGTTTCCCGCCGGACGTGCTCCAGGCCGGAGTTTCGTCACGCTCGACGTGGCGGGTCGCGCGAACACGGGCACGACAGGAAAAGAAGCTCGCGCGCTGGCTGTACGCGCGGCAGCTTCCCTATTTCCTTCCCCTGCGCCGCAAGACCCGCAACTGGCGCGGCCGCCGCATCTCCAGCGAAGAGCCGCTCCTGCCCGGTTATGTCTTCTTCATGGCAAGCGACGAGCAGGCGCGGCTGGCCATGACCTCGCGCTGCATCGTGGACCGCCTTGATGTCACCGACCAGCCGGCCCTGGTGAGCGAACTGCACGCCCTCGAGCGTCTGGCCGCCAGCGGCAGGGCCTTCACGGAAGCCCCGGGGTTTTCACCCCAGCGCGAGGTTGAAATCAGGGCGGGGCCCCTGGCAGGCCTGCGTGGCTACGTGGCGGCGCTGGCGCCGGGCAAAGTCGTGCTGCGGCTGGAGATACTGGGTCGCAACCTTGAAGTTGCCGTGGATGAAACGGAACTGGAAGCGGTGTAGGCGCGCCCGTGGGGTACACTGGGATCATGCAGCAAGGGCCAACGGACGCGGGCGTGGCACGGCAGCCCATGATGGGCGTGTGGCTGGCGCTGGGGGCCTACGTGCTGGCGTTTTCCCTGTTCTACCCGCAAGTGCTTACCATTTCCGATGAGACTTCCTACATGCGCCAGGCCTGGGCCTATGCCCAGGGCCATGCAACGGTGGAGGCGCTGGACCCCGCGTCGTTGAAGGTCGTGCAGGTCCTGCCCAGTGACTACCCGCCGGGGACCTCGTTGTTGATGGCACCCCTGATGGCTGCGGGCGGCTGGCGCGCGGGCTTCCTGCTCGGTCCTGCGTGCTCCTGCCTGGTGGTGCTGCTCCTGGCGCACTGGCTTGGCCGCATGGGGCGCTCGCCCCTGTTTGCCCTGCTGTTTCTCTGTTATCCGGCCACGCTGGTTGTGTCGCGCTGCGGCATGAGTGAAACGCCCAGCGCGGCGCTGGTGAGCCTCGCGCTTTACCTGTTCTGGTTTGCCCGTGGACGCCGGGCGTGGATGGCCGCGGCGGGCTTTGTGGCGGGCGTGAGCCTGTTGCTGCGTGAAACCAACGCGCTGGTGTGCGCGTTTTTCTTTCTGGGAAGCCTTCTGCGGCGCGAGCAGGGCTGGTGGGCGCTTGTGGCAGGGGGCCTGGCGGGAACGGCCCTGCGCCCCCTGGCGTTTGAGTGGTTGCTCGGCAACGCCCTGCACGTCAAGGGCACTCACCCGCCATTCTCGTGGAGCGCGGTGCCCGGCAACATGCCCTTTCACCTGGGGGCGCTGTTGCTGTTGTTCCCCGCCGGGCTTCTTTGGGTGGCCCTGTACCGCGGGCCGCGGCGACTGGAGCTGTGGGCCACGGTGGCAGGATTCCTGGCCCTCTACCTGCTCTTTGATTACAACGCCGCAGCCAGCGCGGGGTTGAAGCAGTGGGTGCTGACTTCGCGCTTCTTCATCCCGCTGCTGCCCCTGCTTGTGATTGCCGCCGCCGAGAGCTGCACCGTCCTGTCGGGGTCCCTGGCCTCCAGCCCCGGGGCGCGTGTGGCTCTGGCTCGTCTGCAATCTCTGGCGGCGCCGGCGCTGGTGTTGGCCGCCATTTCCGCCGCCTGGATTGTGCATTGGCAGCATCAGCTCTGGGCCTCGCAGCAGCGGGGCCTGCTGCTGGCGCTTTACACAGGTACGGAGGCCGATGCTCCTGTCGTGACCAATCTGGACGCTTCGGCGCGTTACGTGAACGAGATCTACGCGGCGGAACTTGGGCCGCGCCTCGTGCTCTCCATGGACACGACGGACGAGGGCGTCATCCGGCGCGTGCTGGGGCGTTTTGGCCGTTGCACCATCGCTCTGGTCGAGCGCCGCGACAGCGAGCGCTGGCAGCAGGTCAGCACGCGACGCCTGGCCTGGGCCGAGGGGCTCAAGGAGCAGTTCGACGTCGAGGCCACCACCACGGCGCCCGTCGGAAGCGGTGAGCGGGTCCATTTCTGGACGGTGCGTCCCCGGAAACCCTAGCAGGCTGCTGAAAAAGTGGCATCCGGCCACTTTTTCAGCCCGGTCGGGCCAAAGTGAATCTGGCCCGACCTTCATTTCAAGCGTCTTTTCAGGCGCTTGAAATGCGCAAGCCTTCCATGGCTTGCGTCCGCAGGCCGTATTTCAGCGGCCATCCCGCAGGGCCAGAACCGGCCGGTTTCAGACCGCGGCCCCCGGAAGGGCCCGCTGTTTCAGGGGGTGCGCGGTCCCGGCTCGGGCGCGTTCCATGCCCGTGGCCTTGAGTTGGCAGGGGGCGGCGCTAGGCTTGCGCCATGAGTGCATCAGCCAGAATCATCCATCTGTGCGTGGGGCTTGAAGGCGCTCCCGCCCTCCAGAGGGAACCGCGCAACGAAGTAGAGTTCGTCGAGGGCAAGGGCATTGCGGGCGACAAGAAGTTCGGCAAGAGCGCCTCAAGGCATGTCAATCTGATCAGCGAGCAATCCTACGCCTGGTTCAAGGCCAGCTTCGGCCGGGAACTGAAGGCGCCGGGCGGTTTTGCCGAGCAGGTCGTCATCAGCCGCGACCTTGACATCAACTGGCTGCCCCTGGGGGCCCGGCTCAAGGTAGGCGAGGCGGTGCTGGAACTGGTCAAGCCGCGCCAGCCCTGCATGCACTTTGCGTCCAGCGTCCAGGCGCCCAGCGAAGAGTTGTTTGTCGGGCACGTGGGAATCATGTGCCGGGTACTCCAGGGCGGTGAGGCCAGGGTGGGTGACGCGGTGGTGGTGGTAGACTGACCCCGCCGAAAGCATGGGAAGGTGCCCGTGCGACAACGCCGGCGCGGGGCCCCCGGGCAACTGCCAGGCCTCATGGGCTCTTGCCGGGGACAATAATCGTTCGACTTTCTCCCGGAGCGTTCGTTTCAAGCCCTGCAACCGGGAGAACCCATGAAGAACAACCGCCTGTTCGTGATCGTATCGCTGGTGGCCATTCTGGCCGTGGCGGCCCTGGGGGCGGTACTTCTGACCTCGGGCCAGGGACCCAAGCCGCTGCGCCCGGGCGAGGCGCGGGCGCCGCTGGTCGAGAGCTCAGTGGAGCGATAGGCGCCGCTTGACGGCGCCTTTTTTCCCGTCGCGGCAGGCAGCTTTGGCGTTTAACATGCGGGCCCCCATGGGGATGAGCCAATGAAGGGCGGACAACTGGCACTCTTGATCTGGTTGCTCAACGGCGCGGTCGCCCTGGGCGGCTTGGCGCTTGGCGCACGCACCTATCAGGAAAAGGCTGAAGACCTGGACGCCACTTTTTCGGTGGCATCCGGCACCGCGAAGTTCAAAGCCAATCGCATTGACTGGGCCTCCGCGGCCAAGACCGGCAGCGTGGACATATCGGCCTTCGGCTACCGGGAGCTGAGCCCGCGCAAGCGCCCGCCGCCGCCCAAGAAAACTGAGCCCAAACCCGTCGATCCGCCCAAGCCCGAGCCTGAACCGACGGATGACCAGCTCAAGGCTGAACTCGAGCGCGAGATCAATGCCAAGTTCAAGCTGATGCGGCTGATGTATTCGACGGACCCGCTTTACGCCAAGGCTCTCTGCACCGCCGCCGATGCCGGCAACGCCGCCATTTACCTGCGGCCCAACCTGCACTTCCCGACGGAATACAAAGACGCCCAGGACCCCAAGATCAAGGGCCTGGCCGCCAAGGACTACCTGGTCAAGACCATCGAGAAAGACCACGTACTGATTGAGGCGCCCTCTATCAAGCGGCCGGCCAAGCGTTTCACGGTGGCCCTCAAGTTCGGTGATTCCGTGCTGGCCAAGCCGCCGGATCCCAAGAACTTCGGCAAAGCGGGCGGCAGCAGCGGCGGCGCCGCCATTCCGCCGCCGCCCAAGGAAACTCCGCCCGTGGAGGCCCAGCCGGTTCCAACGGTGGAAACCCGTCCCAAGGAATCCGTCTACGACGAAAAGACGGACTCATGGATCATCGGCACCGACGACTACCTGGGTGTGAACACCGACGACTTCGTCAAGTACGCCCGCACCGTCGTGGACGAGAAAGGCCAGCCCATCGGTATCCAGATCAACGAGGATATCCCCGACGACAACGTCGTGATCAAGCGCGGCGGCAAGAAGGGCGACATCATCAAGAGCATCAACGGCCAGGCGGTGACCAACATGAGCGACGTGCGCCGCGTCGTGCGCCAGCAGTACGACTCGGGCGTTTCGGAGTTCGAAGTTCTCTTTGAGCGCGACGGCGTGCCGCAGCGCAAGATGTTCAAGGTGCCCCAGAAGAAAAAGTAGCGGCTCCTTCCCCGCAAGAGACGCGGCCGTCAGGCCGCGTCTTTCTGTGCCGGGGCTCGAAGGCCGACGGCGCCGCAGGCCGTTCAGGCGCGCTTGAACATGCCCCGCCTGTAACTGACGATGCGGCCTTCGATGGCGCTGGCTGCGACGGTGAGGGGGCTGGCCAGGTAGAGCTTGCCGGGGCCTGAGCGGCCGGGGAAGTTGCGGTTGATGGCGCTGACCGTGACCTGCTCGCGGGTTTCACTCACGCCGGGCCCGCAGCCGATGCAGGCTCCGCAGCCGGGGTTGATCACTTCGACGCCCGCTTTGGCGAAGATCTCCGGGTAGCCCCTGGACTTGGCGTAGGCCATCACGTCTTCGCTGCCATATTGCAGGTACATCTTCACGCCCCTGGCCACCTGTCGACCGGCATCGACGGCCTCCCGCAGAACGGTCGCGTAGTAGTCCAGGTCATCCACCTTGCCTGCCGTGCAGCTACCTGCGTAGGCGATGTCGATCTTCACTTCCCCCAGCTTCTCGATGAGTTCGCCGTACGTGGGGTCGCCGGGCTTGGCCACCATGGGCTTGATGCCGCTGAGGTCAATTTCGTGTACGCCGCCGTCGTAGGCGGCATCCCGGTCCGGCGCCACGGCGCGCTCCTTGAGCCTGGCGAGCTGGGCATCCGTGAGCTTGCGCGTCTGCCTGAACCAGGCCCAGGTCACGTCGTCGGCCTCGCAGATGCCGCTCTTGGCGCTGCACTCCGTGGCCATGTTGCACAGCGTGGCGCGCTCATCCATGGAAATGGTCGCCAGGCCCGGGCCGCCGAACTCCATCACACGGTCCAGGGTCTGTTCGCGTTTGGCGTAGGTGTCGAGGATGAACAACATGACATCCTTGGCCGTCACGCCGGGCTGAAGCTTGCCCCTGAGGTTGAAGCGGATGCTCTCGGGCACGGCCACGAACGTGAAGCCGGAATAAATCAGGCCGGCATACTCCGTCGCGCCCACGCCGTAGCTAAGCGCGTTGTTGCCGCCTCCCATGCAGGTGTGGCTGTCTGTGGCCTGAACAAAGTCGCCGGGGTCCACGAAATGCTCACGGGCCACCTGGTGGCAGATGCCCGGGCTTACACCGTTTCGCGCGCTGTAGTCGCGCACGCCGGTGTGCCGCTGGAATTCGCGCTGCAGGTCACGCAGGGTCCGGATCTTCCCCTCAAAGGGCGCAAAGCGCTTCACGCCGGTGGCGTAGAGCAGGTGGTCCTCGAACACCGCGAACTTCCCGGGGTTCTTGACGGCGTAGTTCCTGCCGTACTCCTGCTCCAGGAAGTAATGCACCTGGGCCGTGGTGAACTCGTGCGAGTAGCCCGCATCGACGTTCACCAGCACGGCATCTCCGGGCTTCACAAAAGGCTCGCCCTGTCCCGCGACGAGATGGGTGGCGATGAGCTTTTCGGCCATGGTCATGCCGCGACGCCCGGTGGTGTGTCGGGGCGGCTTGATGTCGCCTTTGGCGACTTTGGCGCTGAAGGGAAACAGGCCGCCGGCCTCGAGCATGGCGCGGGTGACGGGGTCGTACTTGCCGGTGAACTCCGCGAGCTTGAGGGTCTCGCCGGCCTGGAGCCGCTTGAGCTGCTCGTGGTCGCCCATGAGCTGGCCCAGGTTGATGTTGTTGCGCTCATGGATGGGGGCAAAGGATGCCGCGATGACCAGCCAGATTCCGGACCACTTTTCGCACTGGGGCGCGGTCTCGCGCGAGGAGCCGGTGCCCTTGCGCAGGCCGCTGACGATGACCTCAAAGTTGCCGTCCAGCAGAGCACGGTGCTTGAAGACCCGCTCACCGTTCTTGTCCAGGAGGCCGGCGTAGGCGTCCAGGGCGATGTCTTCGGGTTTGTGGGAAAAGCAGACCCAGGCGGGGGTCATGGTGTCGGTGTTGATGTCGTCGAGCAGGTCTTCGACACGCAGGTCAGACATGCGCAGATTCAGGCCCTCGTACAACTGCCTTTTGATCAGGTCGAGGTCCTTGGTCAGGAACAGCACGCGCTTGCCGGGGGTCAGCTTGATTTCGGACGGTAGAGCCATGTTCACGCCTATGCGCCAATGACAAACACAAAGGGGCGGCACCTGGCGCCCCTTGACGTTGACTTTGCGGCTTCAGTTTAGCGTCTCCCCTGTCGCAAATCGGCATGAATCGGCGCGCCGTTTTGGAGCAAGGTCACCCGGTGACGGCCCGCAGGGCGGCTTGGGCGGCAGGCAGCCTTTCTTCGCCTGCCAAGGCCTCCAGGGTGGTGACTCCTGCTTCGCCCTGGGCCAATGCCGCGGGGGTGCCCGGCCAGAGGATGATCCAGCCTGCCGCCGCCAGCACGGAGAGCGTCCCCGCCTCGCCGGCCTCCAGGTAGTCCTCGGGCGTGAGGGGCATGGCCAGCGCGCGGAGCCCCGGCCGTGGCCGACGGGCCGCAAGGGCGCGCGCGGCGGCCTGGAGTTCGTCAGCGTTGGCGGCTAGCAGAACCTGGGCGAGCAAGGGCACTCCTTGGGCGCACCCTCAGCGCCCCTTGCGGCCGCGCGTGTAGGGGTCGAAGGTGTCGCTGCTGAGGTCGTTGAGTTCGGACATGGACAGCTTGTCGGCCGTGTCGCCCAAGGTGCGCTCGGAGGCTTCATCGAGTTCAGACATGGTGTAGCGGTTGGCGCGCGGCTCCACGTGATCCTCGCTGGCCTGGTCCAGTCCGCTCATGTCCACGGTGTAGCGGCCGGCGCAACCGGTCAGGGTCAGGACAGCCAGAATGGCGAGTGCGCGCCCCATGCCAGGATTGTAACGCCTTGCCGCGTCATTCGTTGGCGATTGTTCAGTCACTCCACCCCCCAGGACAGCGCGTCAGCCCCGAGTGTTCAGCCCGCCGGGCTCGCGCTCATTCAAGCCTGTCCGCGGCTTGCCCACGACGGCCGTGGTCGAGAGGGGTGCGGGCGCGGCACGCCCCGGAAACCCGGAATCGAGCTCAGGAAATCGGCAATCAGATCAGCCCCAGCTCTTTGCCGCACTTCTTGAACACGTCCAGGGCCTCCTGCAGGTCGTCGCGGCTGTGAGCGGCGCTGACAATGGTGCGCACGCGGCTCTTTTCCTCGGCCACCATGGGAAAGTAGATGCCCTGGGCAAACACGCCGTGGTTGAACAGGATCTCGCTGAACTTCGCAGCCTTGGCGCCCTGACCCACGATCACCGGCGTGACCGGCGTGGTGGAATCTCCGGTATTGAAGCCCAGTTTCCTGAGGCCGTCCTTGAAGAACTTGGTGTTGTCCCAGAGCTTCTTCAGGTGCTGCGGCTCCGTCTCCATCACCTCGATGCAGGCAATCACGGCGGCCACCACCGGCGGCGGCGCGCTGCACGAGAACAGGAAGGGCCGCGCCTTGGCGATCAGGTACTCCTTGACGACCCTGGGCCCCGCGAAATATCCGCCCACCACGGGAATGGCCTTGCTCAGGGTGCCTACCGTCAGTGCCCAGCGTTCATGCATGTGCTGCTCATCGACGGTGCCGCGCCCCTGGGCGCCGAGCACGCCCGTGGCGTGTGCGTCGTCGACCATGGTGATGGCGTCGAATTCGTCGCAGGCGTCGGCGCAGGCTTTGAGGTCAGCGACGTCGCCATCCATGGAGAACACTCCGTCCGTGACGACCAGGATCTTGCCTTTGATGTTCTTGGGCCCGCGCGCCTCGCGCAGCAGCTCGCGCAGATGGCCGTAGTCCTTGTGGCGATAGACGGCCCGCGACGCCTTGCTCAGGCGGCAACCGTCGATGATGCTGGCGTGATTCAGCTCGTCGGAGATGATGTGATCGCCCTCGACGGCGAGGGTGGAAACCACGCCCACGTTTGCGGTGAAGCCGCTCTGGAACAGCAGGCAGGACTCGGTCTTCTTGAAGCGCGCCAGGCGCTCTTCGCATTCGTTGTGCAGGTCCATGGTGCCGGAGATGGGGCGCACCGCGCCGGAACCCACGCCGTATTGGTCGATCGCCTTCTTGGCGGCCTCCACGACCTTGGGGTGAGTGCTCAGGCCCAGATAGCTGTTGTTGGAAAGCTGGATCACCTTCTTGCCGTTGACCACCGTGCGCGCGCCGGCGGGTCCAGAGTGGACCTTCGGCAGGTGGAACAGCGAGCGGGCCCTGAGGGATTCGATTTCAGCGGAGCACCAGGCGTTCAGGTTGTGCATGAGCGTTTTCCAGCGGGCGGTAGGCTGACAACATGCCCTCGCCTTTGGGCCTGTCAACGGGATTGAAGGCCAAAGGCCAGCTCGTCGGCCAGCGCGCATAGGGCCTGCAGAGCCAGCAGAGAGTGGGTGCTGTTCAGGCCCCGGCGGTGGTGGCGCGCCAGATCAGGATGGACGAAGTTGCGCAGTTCCTTGAGCCCGCGCCCGGCATGGGTCAGGGCCGAGGAAAGCAGGCCGCACTCACGCAGCACGGCCAGGGCCTCATCCACGCCGTAGCGCAGAGGCGGCTTGGCGGCTCGCTGCGGAAACAGGCGCGCATAGGCGGCCGTGGCCGTTTCGCCCAGGCGCACACAGGCCTGCTGGCCCAGGCCTTCGAGCACGGCTCCGGCCATGACGGCGGCGGCCTTGTAGGCGCCGCAGTGAAAGCTGCGCCAGGCTTCGTTTGCGTCAGTCTGCAGGGCCTGGGCATCGGTCTCAGTCGAGGCTACGGCCCAAAGCGCCGCGCACAGCTCAGGCGGGGCGCTGCGGGCCTGCTGCTCGGCCTGCTCGCACCAGGCCTGAAGCAGGTTCAAAATGGCCTGGCGCTGGCGCGAGAAATCACGGCCGGTCAGTTCGGCGAGCTGGGCGATGTCGGCTTTGCGGGGCAGGGGCGGGCCCTTGCGGCGGCGACGCGACTCGACGAGCGCGGCAATTTCCTGAATCTGCCCCTGCACCGCCGCGCGGTCCATGCCGTAGTGGGGCGCGGGCAGGCTCAGGGTCAGGTCCAGGGCGCGCCGGAGGGGCGCCGTCAGTGACTCGGTGTCAGTCATGGGGTGTTCTCGAAACGGCGGCGATGTTGTCCTTCGGCGCAGCCAGACGGTTCACGAAATCCAGCGCTTCCTCGGGGTCAAACTCACGGCAGCGCCGGAACAACAACAGGCCGGGCCCGGCTCCCGCAAGCGAAGAAAACTGAAGCGCGTAGTCCGCGCCGAGGTCGCGCGTCTCGGGCGGCGGCCCAAGCGGAAGCAGGCTGACGCCCGGAAACCGCGCCGCGCGAAGCAGACAGGCTTCGAGCCAGACGCTGAGCGAGGGTCGCAGTGCGGCGGCCTCCGGCAGGACCTGCATGCGGCCATCTTCGAGATAGGCCATCAAGGTGGCCCCCCGGCCCTCCAGCAGGCCAAAGGCTTCCCGCGGCGTGCCCGCAGTTGCTGCGAGCCTGCGCTCGCCGGAATCAAAGGCCCCCAGCAGGCCCGCCAGCGTAGAGGCGCTGCGGGGGTCCGCATCCAGCGCCATGGCGGCGGCCCGCGCATCGAGAACGCGGAGTGACTCCTCGATCAGCTGCCGCGCCGCGTTGGCCAGGCCCCAGCGCAGGGCGGCCAGGGCCATTTCAAGGCGCGACGGGTGCCCAGCGGACAGGCCAAGCGCCGATGCCAGATTGCGGCGCGCCATATCCAGCCGCCCCTGCGCCCGGGCCACCTTGGCCGCCATGAACAGGTACTCCGCCCTGGTCTGGGGCTTGGCGGCTTCAAGGCTTGCCGTGTTGAGGCGGCGCAACACTTTGAGGGCCGAGGCCGCGCGGCCCCGGGAAAGGATCAGCTCGGCGCGCCACGTGTGGATGCGCAGCAGCGTGTCCGGCTGGTTCGGCGGCGCCAGCCGTGCGGCGGCGCGCAGCAGGACATCGGCCTCCTTGGCATCCAGAAGCCCCTGCCTGAACAGTGCCTGCACCAGTGCTGCGCGTTCAGCCTGCAGGGCGGGAGCACGGATGTGCAGCAACTCGGGGGGAGGCGCGGCGAAACCGGCGAGAGCCTGGGCCCGTGCCGCGAGCAGCGCCTGGTGCTCCGTCAGGGCGTGAGGCGCTCTGGCGCAGGGAGCAAAGTAGAAACGGGCGACGTCTGGCTCTGAGGCAAGCAGGGCCTGGTGGCCGAGTTCCAGTTGTTCGGGGGCAGTCCATCCGAGTTCGGCAAACAACGCGGCGCGGGCGTCGGGGCGGTCCAGGGCGCCGCCCTCCAGCAGGGCCTCCCGGGCGCGGGCGAGGTCTGCGTCGGGCAGCGCCGCCGCCGTGGATGCCGAGATTCTGGGCCCTTCGTCCACCAGCCCCGCTGCCGCCAGCGCGGCAATGGCTGAGTTCAGGGCCCGGGGTGTAAGGCCCGAGGCTGCCTCCAGTAAGGCCACAGTCAGTGGTGCCGGTGAGGCGAGCAGCAGCGACAGCACCAGCCGCTGGGGAGCCTTCAGCAAGTGCTGCAGCGCCGGGGGTGCCGGCGGATGCAGCAGCCGCGCCGTCCGGACCAGGAATTCGCACTGGGGCGGCGCAGCGTCCACCGGCAGCCCCGCGATCAGCCGCAGGGGCGCGTTCAGGCCCTGCCGCTCGACCAGGGCGGCCAACTCCATCAGGTTGGACAGCATCGACTGGCTGGGCCCATCGAGCCAATCCAGGCGCGGCACGGATATCAGGGTGGGGCTGAGCACGAGGCGCCGCAGGGCCTGGGCCAGATCGGCGCGGCGCAGACCCCGTTCGTCGGGGACGGGGGCGCCCTCTTGACCCTGCGCCAGGCGCGCCAGTTCAAGGGCGAAGGCATAGGGGTAGCGGTAGGGACCGGCGGGCAGGGCCAGATGCCGCTCATGATCCAGCTTCAGATCGCGGGCGTGGGCGAGCACCGTGGCGCTGAGAGACGCCGGTGCCGATGCAATCAGAATCAGCACGCGCGTTCTGGCGTGGAGTGCCTTCTGCCCGGTCGATGGCATGGGGGCATTCTAGCAGCTGTCGGTGGCGGGGTTGTTGCGCCGGCGGGCCTATACGGCCTGCTCACGCAAGCCGCCGATGGTCTGCGCATTTCCGGGAGATGACAGGCCGGAAGGAGCGGCCGGGCGCCACCTGTTTCAACGGCCTGCTAGCTGTTCCAGCGAAGTTCCTTGGCGGTGGGAATGCCGTGGTAGAACTGCGGGAAGACGTAGTCCTTGCGCAGGGGGTGGCCCTCCCAGTCATCGGCGCAGAGGATGCGTTTGAGATTGGGGTGGCCCTCGAAGATGATGCCGACGAGGTCAAAGGTTTCGCGCTCGAGCCAGTCCGCCGCGGGGTAGATGTCCATGAGCGAGGCGACGACGGGCTTGTCGCGCGCGACGCGGGTGTTGATGGCGACCCAGTGCTTGTGGCGGATGCTGGCCAGGTGATATGTGACGCCGAGGGGTTCGCCGGCCTTGTAGTCGATGCCGGACACCAGGTGCAGAATGTCAAAGGCGAGGCGCGAGTCGTTCTTGCAGAAGAGCACGACATCGCGCAGACACTCGGGCTTGATCTGGATTTCTTCTCGCAGAATCTGGGCGCTGCGCACCAGGGGCTTTGGGCGCTCCAGCGCGGGCTGGAGTTTGAGCTCGGGAAGCGGGGCGCGTTCCACGACGGCGTCGGGGAACTTCTCTTTGATGAGCTTGTTGATCTCGGTGGGGGTCATGGTCAGGCGCCGGCCAGGGCTTCCTTGGGCAGGTACTTTTCCCGGAACATGCGCACCTTTTCTTCCCAGGCCTTGATGCTTTCCTGCTCTTCAGGGTTCTCGAAGAAGGTGTTTTTGTGGCTGTCGAGTTCCTTGAGCAGACTCTCTTTGTTCTCTTCCCAGTAATCAAGGCGGCGATGGCGATTGGCCACGCTTTCTCGCTTGATCATTTCCTGAAGCTTCATGATGCCGTCAATCAGGGCCTCGGGCCTGGGCGGGCAACCGGGAATGTACAGGTCCACGGGCACAATCAGGTCCACGCCCTTCATGACGTGATAGCCGTATTCGTAGTAGGGCCCGCCGTTGGTGGCGCATGCGCCGTGGGCTATCACGTAGCGGGGCTCAGGCATCTGCTCGTAAAGCGTGCGAACGCGCGGCCCCATTTTGTGCGTCACGGTGCCGCTGACGATCATCAGGTCACTTTGACGGGGCGAGCCGCGGAAAACGCCGGCGCCGAAGCGGTCGAGGTCAAATTTGGTAGCCGCCGTCGCCATCATCTCGATGGCGCAGCAGGCCAGGCCAAAGCCCATAGGCCAGATGGAGTTGCGACGGCCCCAGTTGATGACCCAGTCCAGCTTGGTCAGCAGTACGCCGGGGACGAAATCGGTCAGATCGGGCTTGTTTGCCATGTCTCGTTCAGCCTATGCCGCCCGCCGCTCCTCAGTTTCCAAAGCGCGCTGGCGTGCCCTCGCCAGACGGGCCTCCTTCTGCGCGGCCAGGTCGTGGGCCGCGATGCTCGTCACCCAGTCAAGGTCGCCCTTTTTCCAGGCGTTGATGAAGCCGACCGCGAGCACGCCCACGAAGATCATCACTTTGGTGAAGGCCGGAGCCCCCAGCTTGGCGAAGACCGCCGCCCAGGGGAACAGGAAGACCACTTCCACGTCAAACACGATGAAAATCAGCGCCACCGTATAGAAGCGAATATCAAACTGGACCCAGGACGAGCCAATGGTGGGCTCGCCGCACTCGTAGGTCGTCAGCTTCAAAGGGTCCGGCATCACGGGCCGGAAAAGGAGCTTGCCCAGGACGTCGACATTCAGGATCACGAACACCACACCAAAGGCCGTGAACACGAAGACCAGGAAATACTGGAACATCGTGTTGGAAAGCAGTTCCTGAAACGTGGCTGCGGCCATGGCTTGTCCGTGTTTGAAACCTAAAGCAGGAGGCGCACTTTATTCAGCCGCCGGAGGCTCCGCAATGGGGTTGGCCGCAGCTTCGGGAGCCCTGGGAAACAGCCTGGCCAGGCGCGCCAGAGGCTCATCAATGAGGGAAATGTGCCCAAGAGCATCCTTGAGCAGGCCGTCGATGTAGCCCTTTTCCTGAAGTTCATTGAGCCCAAGCTGGTTGCACAGGTTCAGCAGCAGGCCCTGGCTCATGATGAACCAGGAGATGCCGACGGGGTCCACGGCCTTATCGATTTCGCCCTGAAGCTGCGCCTGCCGGATCAACGTGGCGAAGTAGTCCACGTAGGCGAGGTAATTCTCGCGCAGGGCCTGGCGCACGCGGGGCATGTCGCTGGCAGCCAGAGCGCGCAGGTGCAGTCGGAAGTACGGGTCGAATTCGCGCATGACCCCGCCGTGGGCGCGGATGATGGCCAGCACCTTGAGCATGGGCGTGGGCATGGCCCGGGTCAGTTCTTCATACTTGGCAAACGTGACCTCCCGCGCGCGCTTGACGAGCGCCACGTACAGGTCGAGCTTGGTCTCAAAGTGCTGGTACAGCACGGGCTCAGTCACGCCCGCGGCCTCGGCGAGGTCCGCCGTGGTCACCTGGCCGTAGCTGCTCTTGCAGAAGAGCTTCGCCGCCGCGTCCAGAAGCTGGACGCGCCGTGCCTCGCGCGAAAGCCGTTTCTTCTGCGCCATGATCAGAGCCCCAGCACCTGCGCCATGGTGTAAAGCCCCGCGGGCTTGCCGGCCAGCCACTGCGCCGCGCGAACAGCGCCGCGCGCGAAGGTGTCACGGCTGGAAGCCTTGTGCACGAGTTCGATGCGTTCGCCCTCGCCGGCGAACATGACGGTGTGGTCGCCCACGACGTCGCCGCCGCGCACGGCATGAAGTCCGATCTCGGGTCGGGTACGCGGGCCGACCATGCCTTCACGCCCGTGGCGGGCGACTGCCTTGGGATCGCGCCCGGTGGCTTCACAGGCCGCGTTGAACAGCGACACCGCCGTGCCGCTGGGTGCATCGACTTTGAGGCGGTGGTGCATCTCCACGATCTCGATGTCGTAATCCGGGCCCAGTTTCTGGGCGGCCTGCTTCACGAGTGAAAGCAGCAGGTTCACCCCCAGGCTCATGTTGTAGGCGCTGATCAGCGGAATGACGCGGCAGGCCGCGTCGCGTTCTGCAAAGTGGGCGGCATTGAGGCCCGTGGTACCGCTGACGAAAGGCGTCTTGTGATTTACGCAGGCCGCAAGGCTTCGCGAGAACCCCTCGGGCAGCGAGAAGTCGATGAGCACGTCTGCGCCGCCCTCGTAATGTGCCGTCACGGGGACGGCCACCTTGATGCCTGTAAGTTCCTGGTAGCTTTTGCCCCCGCCCTGGGCATCGATCAGGGCCGCCAGGCTGTGCCCCTGGGCCAGCGCGATTTCGGCGATGCGCCGCCCCATCTTTCCAAGACAACCGTTCAGTGCGAGTTTCATGCTTCACGCCGCGGCAGGGCCGCGCCAGATGAGTTTGGGCCGGAGGTTCAATTCCGGCCCAACATACGCCAAGGGGCGAAGATGCGCTACTGCGCTTTGGCCTCAGGCAGCGGGGATTTGGGCGGGGCCTGGCCCCTGTCCGATTCCTCAACGGCCTCCGGGCGCGCCGGGACCGGGGCCGGCTGGGGCGGGGCGACAAAGACCGACCAGCAGTAGTCGCCGCCCTTGGGCGAGCCTGTCGCTTTGCGGAACATCCAACGGATGCCGGATTCCAGGACTCAAAGCATGGCGCCCTCCAGCTTGATAACAGGCGGTCTTGGGTGCTTGTTCCCGTACAAAGCAAAAGGGGCGACGCAGGCGTCGCCCCTTTCCGTGCCCCGTGGGGCGTCAGTGTTTGGCCGCCGCCTTGGCCGCGTTTTTGGACAGGCCGAAGATGGGCAGATAGATGCCGAGAATCACGACCAGCACCACGCCGCCGAGTCCGACGATCAGCGCGGGTTCGATCATGGACGTAAGGCCCTGCACCGAGCTCTGGACTTCGTCTTCGTAGTATTCCGTGACGTCCGAAAGCATGTCCGGCAGGGAGCCCGAGTCTTCGCCGACCTTGATCATCTTGATCATCAGGCCCGGGAAGAGGCGGCTTTCGGCCATGGCCTGGTGCAGCGAGTAGCCCTGGATCAGCTTCTGCCGGGCATCCATCACCGCCTGCTCCAGCACGATGTTGCCCAGAGTGCGGCTGACGATTTCGAGGGACTGGTCCAGCGTGATGCCGTTCTTGATCAGGGTGGACAGGGTCATGGTGAAGCGCGACACGCCGGATTTGAGCATGAGGGGCCCGAACAGCGGCGATTTCATGACCAGGCGGTCCCAGCTTTCCGCGCCCTGCGGAGTCTTGCGCCAGTAGATGAAGGCCAGCACGGCGCCGACGATGACGGGAATGACGATCCACCAGAACTTGGTGATCATCTTGCTGAAGAAGATGAGAGTCTTGGTGAGAACGGGCAGGTCCGCGCCGAACTTGGTGAACACCAGTTCGAACTGGGGAATGAGGAAGGCGAAAATGCCCGTCACGATGAGCACGAAGAAGCCGCCGACGAATTTCGGATAGCTGGTGGCTGCCTTGATCTGCTTGAGCAGCTTGTCGCGCCGCTTGAAGAACAGGCCCAATTGCTCGAGGATGGTGTCGAGCGAGCCGGACACTTCGCCTGCTTCAACCATGCTCACCATCAACTGCTGGAAGATGTGGGGATGCTTGCCCAGGGCGGCCGAGAGCTTTGAGCCGGCCTCGATGTCACGCACCACATCCTGCAGGGCGGTTTTGAAGATGGGGTTTTCGGTTTCGTCGGCGATGGTCTCCAGCGAATCCATGAGGGAGAGGCCGGCCTTGAGCATGGTCGCCATCTGGCGGCAGAAGGCCGCCATCTCGGAGACTTTGATGCCCTTCTGGAACATGCCGCCCTGGCTCTTGGGTTTGGCCTGGGCCTCCGTGGGGGCGTTGACGGGGCCGCTGACGCCGCCGCCGCCTTCCGACTTGACGCCGATCACGGTAAGGCCGGCCTTGCGCAGCTCGGCCACGAGCTCACCGACGCTGGGGGCATCTTTGACTTGGCTGATGGTCTTGCCTTCCGCGTCGCGCGCGGTGACTGAATACATGGGCATGGCGACTCCCGGGGATAATCTGTTGAAGAGCATAGCATTGGGGCAGCCGGGCCCGCGAGAGAAACTTGGGGCCGTGGGGGGAGTGTGTTTCACATGACGAAGACGCGGCCCTTGAACCTTGCCACATCCAGGCAGCTCGGCCCGCAGGCCGAGCGTAAGCGAAGTGGCCCGCGCGGAGCGCGGAAGGGGAGCCCAAATGCGAACGAGACACCTGAAATCAGGTGCCTCGT
>QEVF01000054.1 GCA_003576915.1 Planctomycetota bacterium
CCCCGACGCGAAGAATGCGGGCCTGCAGCCCACGTTCAGGGAGTCGCCCTCCCATCTCGGCGCAAGCCGGGATTGACTTGGGGTTAGCGCCCCAGGTCCAAGCTGAGCGAAAGCTTGGCCGCTGTGCAAGCGCTGATGCGGGCTCCGAACCCGCGTCGAAGAAGCCTCCCATCGGGGGAGGCTTCGTGCTTTTAATCGCCGGTCGATTCGGCATCGAATGGCCGGGCACCGACAGCCGCGCAGACCCGACGCATTTCCTCGACACGCGCGCTCAAGAAGCCGCGAGACTCGATGGCGTCGAGGCCCTCCATGCCGCGGCGCCAGCGGATGCGGGCGGCCACAAGCCTGCCGGTCCGCGCTTCGATCAGGGCCAGTACGACGTGCGCGCGATTCATGTGGCGAGCGGACTCCGGGGACTGCCCCTGGGCCAAGGCCTCGAGCAGGGAGCGCTCGGCAGAGGGCAGGTCTTTGGCGGCGTTGTCAATGAGTCCCCGCAGCACCAGCGCCCGGACGCGGAGCTCGCCTTCCAGACCGGCGTCGCATAGTTCAAGGGCGCGCTGCGCCAGTGGCCGCGCCTCTTCATACCGGCCCATGTTCAGGAGTTCGTCTCCGAGGTCCAGGCTGATCTGGGTCTCGCGCAGGCGGTGGCCCAGGACGCGCGAAATTTCGATGCTGCGGTGGTATCGGGCGATGGCTTCGTCGGGGCGGCCCGCATCCGACGACGACTTGGCCAGGCCCGTGAGGACCAGTTGTTCCAGCAGAGGGTTGCCCATCTCGACAGCCATGTCGTAGGCGCGTTCGCGCAGGGCAAGGGCTCTCCGGGGGCGGCCTGTCATGGCCAGGAGATTGGCAAAGTTGTTGAGGGCGATGACCTCGCCTCGCCGGTCGCCTGTCAGGCGCAGCAGTTTCAGTGCCGCCAGGTAACAGGGCTGGGCTTCCTTGGGCCGGTGGGAGAGTCTGAGCAGGTCGGCCATGCCGCACTGAAGCATTCCTTCACGGCGACGGGCACCCTCGCGGCGCGTGATGGTCAAGGCTTCCTCGTAGTGCCGTCGCGCCGCCTCAAAGTCTCCCAGGCGTGAACAGCACAGGGCCAGGTTACCGAGGTTGACGGCGACACGCACCTGTGCGCCCATGGAACGGAAATAGGCCAGGGCCTCCTGCAGGTGGGGCATGGCGGCCGATGCCCGGCCGCTGTCGCAGAGAAGAATGCCGATGCCTCCGCGGCACTCGCTGGCGAGGTCCGGACGCCCCGCGCGTTGGGCCAGCGTCAGCGCGGAGGCCAGAATCTCCTCGGCCAGTTCAAGACGCCCGCGGTTCCAGTGCAGTCCCGCCAGGGCGTGCAGGGCGCGAACCTCCGTCGCAATGTCGGCTTCGTCATGGGCCAGGGCGCAAAGCTCGCGAATGTGGCCTTCGGCGGCCTCAAGCTTGCCGCACAGCACGAGTTCATTGACGGCCGACAGACGGGCATGGCGCCGGACCCTGGGGTCCAGGGCATTGCAGAACGCGGCTTGAAGGAAGTTCTCAGCGGCCCGCTCCGCGTCGTCGTGCCGGCGAGCGAACATGGCTGCCCGCAGCAGGTAGAGCGCCTGCCGCTGGGCATATTCCGGAGGGGCATCGCACAGGGCCGCATGGTCGGCCAATTCTGTGGCGTAGGGATCTGAGGGGTGGGGCGCCGCCGGAGTTTCCGCATCGGAGGTCTGGGGCAGGGGCGGCACTCCGAGCCAGGATTCGAAGGCTTCAAGCGCCAGCCGGTGCAGTCTGGATCGGTCGGCGGGCAGTTGAAGCTGGTACGCGGCATCCCGCAGGAGCGTGTGGGTGAAGGCGTAGACGAGCTCGGCGTTCACGGCACGATTGTCCGATCGTGCCCGAGGTTTGTCGATTGTGCATGGGGTGATCGCGCTCACCGCGGGCCGCAATGGCGGGATGAAATGGGAAGGTCTGGAGTTGAGGCGCGATTTGTCAGTGGTTACTGGCCTGCTGTGGGGAGTGTCAGAAGGCGGAAAGTTTTCCACCTTTCAACTCTTTGCCGCCAGTGTTTGACGCTGGGCCTCGACGGGCTATGTTCATGGCGTGCAGCGCGGTGATGCAGCACCGGGCGTACGAGGGGAACCGGCCGGTTTCCTTCAGGGGAGCAATCCCCGACGCGAAGA
>QEVF01000041.1 GCA_003576915.1 Planctomycetota bacterium
GTTCGGGGTTGTGCTTCTTGCGCTTCATGACAGTCCTTTCCGGCCCAAAGGCCGATCCGGACTCTCATATCATCTGGACCAGTTTTCGGGGAGCAGACCGCTCGCTTACGCTCGGGGCTCTGAACGCGGCTTGGCCGCAACCCCCGCCGTGACTACACCCCGTGTTTACACACGGGGCTGTTAGCCCTTAATCCCGCACATGACGTTGCGGAACCTTGTGGGGGCTCCGCCGTGGGACATTTCGGCTGTCTGGCCGGGTTGGCCTTTGCCGCAGTTGATGACTCCCCACAGGTCCCAGTGGTCCTGGTTGCAGATGGCGTCGCAGTTGCCCCAGAACTCGGGCGTTACGCCCTGATAGTTCGGGTTCTTCACGATGCCCGTGATCTTGCCGTTCTTGATCACGCGGCCGATTTCGGCTCCAAACTGGAAGTTCAACCGCATCTGGTCGATGCTCCAGCTCTTGTTGACTTCCATGATGATGCCGTCCTGCGTGTCGGCGATCAGATCGTCGTAGCTCCAGGTTCCCGGCATAAGCGACAGGTTCGGGATACGCGTTATGGGGATGTTCGAGAATCCTTCGGCCCGGTTGCAGCCGTTGCTCGGCACTTCGTCGCCGAGCACCGTTGCCGTTTCGCGCGTCTGGAACCAGTTCTTGTGGATGCCGTTTTGCACCACGTGAAAGCGCTGCATGCGCACGCCGTCGTCGTCGTAGCCCGCCGTGGCCAGCCCACCCGGCACCGTGCAGTCCGCCACGAGGTTCACGATCTCGCTGCCATACTTGAAGCCGCCCGGCGTGTAGTGCAGATTGGGCACCATGAAGCTTCGGCCGGCGTAATTCGCCTCCATGCCCAGGACGCGGTCAAACTCGTTGGGATGGCCGACGCTCTCGTGGATCTGCAGCGCGAGCTGGGGACCATCAAGGATCAGCGTGGTCTTGCCGCTGGGGCACTCGGGCGCCGTCAAAAGGGCAATGGCCTCGTCCCTGATTCGCTCCGCGTTGCCCAGGAGGTCGTAAGCGGCCACGATTTCATAGCCCATGCACTTGTGGTTGCCGCCCCAGCTTTGCGGGTAGCTGCGGATCTGCACGTCGCCGTTGCCCACGGCCGTGGCCGAATAGCCCGCGCCTGAACGCAGCAGGTCCTGCACGATGTAGGCGCCCTGGGTGTCCATGTAGAACTGCTTCTCGCGCGCGAACTGCATGTTGCTGCTTGCAACCTTGATTTCCGGCTTCTTGCGCAGGATGTCGTCAATGCGCGTGAGCAGCCCCAGCTTCTCCTCGAGGCTGACCTTGAAAGGGTCGATGGTGAAGGGCGTGGCCCAGAAATCCTCAATGGCCTGACGCGGCGCGAGTTTCACGTCCTGCTTCTTGACCTGGGCGCTGGCTTTGGCGATGGCTACGGCGCGCTGGGCGCAGGTCTTCAGGTTGGCCGTGTTGACATCCACGATGCTGGCAAAGCCCCAGGCGCCGTTGGCAATGACGCGAACACCGGCACCCACGCTTTCAGAAAAGTTCAGATTTCCCGGCTTGCCGTTGCGCAGAAAAATGTCCTCGCGACGATACTCGATGATGCGCACGTCGGCATAGCTGGCGCCCTGCTGCAGCGCGGCATCAATGGCTTCCTGGCAATAGTTCTTCATGCGCTTTCCCTCATGGCAACGACGCGGCTTCTCCCACGCACGGCCTTCGGGGCCGCGATACTTCGCTTTCTGATCGCTCGACCGGAGCGATTCGTGGACCGGGATTGTCGCCAATTGTGCCGCGCGCGGCAAGGAGCAGGTGCGCCAACGAAAGCGGGCCGGGTGTCTGCCCGGCCCGTTTCATGTGAACTCCCCAAGCTCGACTTTTGCACTTTTTTGATGGGGGAGAATTGGCTCAATAAGTGAACGGGCTCCTGCCGATGGGTTGGTGTCGAGTCAACCCGGCAGGAGCCCGTTCATTTACTGAGAGAATCCAAACCTCCAAACGCCCTCAAAAGTGCAAAGGCCGAGCTTAGCGTCCACCCGTAACATCCATCTGTTTGTCGTACTCCATGGTGTAGGTGTAGGTCACTTCACGGGTATCGGCCCCGGTCGCGCCCTTGGGCACTTTGACGTCCCAGCGCAGCACACCCTTGGGCCGCTGGTCGCGCAGGTAGAGGCGGTCCTTGCTCAGCTCCTCGCTTGTCTCCGCGAGGTTGATGCGGATGTCGGCGCGGGGCGCGGCAGGAATACGTTCCATGAGCCTCACCACCACTTCCGCTGACTTGTAGTTGGCCACCGTCAGGCGGTACTTGTAGGTCACCAGCCGGTTGCCGCCCTTGATCTCGTCCTTCTTCTCAATGACATCGCGGCTCACACGGAGCTGGCTGTCAATGCCAAAGCCCACACCGAAGCTCTCGCCGCGCCCCACCAGGGGGATGACGGAGCGGCCCACAAAGCGGCCATCAAGGTAGCTGGTATAGGAGCCCTCGAGCAGCACGGTCTCCGAGTCATTGGTGGCCTCGGCCTCAAGGTAGACGTAGTCGCTCAGCACGGGGGTGCCCACGAAGGCGAAGCTGGCCTTCAGGTTCAGGTCCGCGATCTTGACCAGTTGCTGGTCGGCGCGGCTGGCGAGGCCGGTGCTGCCGGGCAGGCGGTATTCGACGCTGACGCCTTCGGCCTCGGCGCGGGCCTGGCGCAGGACTTCGCCGCTGGCCTCCAACTCCATTTTCTGCATTTCATCGGCAATGCGGTTGAGGTCGCGTTCCATCTGTTCGTTGGCGGCGCGGTCATCGGCGGGTTGGGCAGAGGGGGCACGGGGCCCCGAGCGCGCGGCTTCCTGCTGGTTCTTCTTGAGGTCTCCGCGGCGCTCGGCGGCATCCTGCACCGGGGCATTCTGGCCGCGTTCCACGAGGCTGACGTACATGGGCATAAGCGTGGCGCCGCGGGCGATGAGGGCGGGCGAAGCGGTGCTCAGGGTCAGCTCGACGCCGTGCCAGTCTTCGCCGCTCATCTGGTTGACGAGCGCGCTGTATTCAACCTTGACGCTCTGCTTGCCGCTTTCGGCGCGCAGGTTGTAGCTGGGGCGCCAGTTCACGTTACCGACAAGGTAACTGAGGGAGAGGTTGCCCTCGCCTTCGGCTCGCTTGTCGAGGAAAACGACGGCTTCGCGCTCAACACGGGTGTCGCCGCCTCCCAGCAGGGCGAGTTTGCGCTGAGTGTCTTGCTCTTCCTGGCCGAGCTTGATGGCGCTTTCGCCCAATTGCAGGCGGGCCTTGACGAGTTCGGCCCGCTTCTCGAAGCTGAATTTGGTCAGCTTTTCGAGCGTCTCGGCGTTGAGCACACCCTTGCTGAGCTCCACGGTGGCCGTGGGCGCCACAAAGGTCTCCAGTTTGTCAATGAACGCCAGTTGCTGCGTCGCCAGTTGCGTCAAGGCGGCGTTCTCGCGCTTGCGCATGGCGATGTCCTCGAGTTGCTGCTGCAGCGCCGCTGCTTCGCGCCCGACGTCCCGGCCTACGACGCGGGTACGGAAGCGCACGGCGCGCACCTCAATACCCTGACCGCCGTCAGCAAACAGCGAGCCCCCGAAGACCTGGTCCGGCAGGCCGCCTACCACAACGTCCATGAGCCCCGTGCCGCGCGGGACCGGAACGGCGCGGGTAACCATGGCTTGCCCGCGATAGGCGGTGACGGAAACGACCTTGCCCTTGACGGGTTGCGGCGCCGGTGGATCGGCGGGGCGATCCTGCGCCATGGAGGCGATAGCGCCGACCAACACCAGGCCGGCGACGGCGAGAAGTTTGCTTTTCATGCTTTCTCCTGAGTTCAGAACCATAAAGAGTTTGGACCTGATACGCGCCCAAGGCGCAGAGGGTTCCTCAGACTCCGGCCAGGGGCGGGGGATTTACACAACGTTTGCAACCCAATGGGAAAAGCAAAATTGGCTGTGCATTCTGTGCAAAAAGCTATATCTTCCCTGCCTTCATTCGATTTCAAACATTGACACTTCAAGAGAGATGCCGCGCGCAGCCTTGGGCTTCGCGCACGGGGAGACACTGCCATGTTCATGCGCTCTGCACTGGTGATGTTGTTCGTCGCACTTTGTACGTCGCTTGCGGCACAGACGATCACCCTGAGCAACGGGCCCGTCATTGCTGGCGGGACAACGCCGTCGGGCGCCAACGCCGTGGCGGCCGCCTCTTTCAATCTGGCGCGATCGGGTGCCAATTCCCTGTTCACCGCCCTGACGCTGGTCAATGGCGGCACGGCCACCGGTTCCGACTACGTGCGCTACCAGCTCTGGCGCGAGAACGACAACAATGGTCAGTTCAGCGGCGGAGACCTGCTCCTTGCAAGCGCGAACTCGCCATCGCTGGCCTTCAGCGGCTTCTCAACACAGGTGCCGATTTCTCCGGCCACGTTCTATGTCAGCGTCGACGTCGCGGCGGGCGCGACTGACGGTCGCACCTTCCAACTCTCCATCACTGCGGCCAACGTAACGGTTTCCCAGGGCACCAAGACGGGCGGACCCGTCAACGGACCGACACTGACGGTCTCTACGCCCACACAACTGGTCATCACCACCCAGCCCGGAGGCGCTCTGGGCGGAACGGCCTTCACGACCCAGCCTGTGGTGGAAGTGCGCAACGCCAGCAATGTGCTGGTGACTTCGTTCTCGGGCAACATTGCCGTGGCCAAGAGCGCCGGCCCCGCGGGCACACTCTCCGGAACCCTTGTTGTTGCGGCCGTGGGCGGCGTGGGCACCTTTACGAACCTGTCGATTGATCTGGCGGGCACGGGCTACCAACTGACGTTCACGACGGGCTCGCTCACTCCGGCGGTTTCAACGCCCTTTGCGGTTTCCGTGGGCTCGGCCAATAAGCTTTCGGTCCAGACCCAGCCCGGGGGCGCCAGCGGCGGGCTGGCGTTTGCGACGCAGCCCGTAATCCATGTGCTGGATGCCGGCAACAACCTGGTCAGCGCAAGTTCCGCCACCGTGACGGCGGCCATTACCTCGGGCACGGGCACGGCCGGTGCAGCGCTGGGCGGCACCACCGCCCAGGCGGCCTCAAGCGGTGTTGCCACATTCTCGAATCTGTCCATCAACCTCGCCGGTACGGGCTACAGCCTGACCTTCACGGCGACCTCCCTGACTTCGGCCGTTTCGGCCACCTTCAACGTGACCGTTGGCAGCGCGACCCAGCTTGCGGTCCAGGCGCAGCCCGGGGGCGCCAGCGGCGGCCAGGCCTTTACGACACAGCCCGTGGTGCACGTGCTGGACGCGGGCGGCAATCTCGTGACTTCCTCAGGCCTCAGTATCAGCGCCGCCATTTCGACGGGCACGGGCACGGCGGGCTCAACGCTGGGCGGCACCACTGCCCAGGCGGCTTCGGGCGGCGTTGCCAGTTTCTCGAATCTTTCCATCGATCTTGCCGGCAGCGGCTACCGCCTCACCTTCTCGGCCACGGGAGTCAGCAGCGTGGATTCGGCCCTGTTCAATGTGATCGTGGGTGCCGCCGCCAAGCTGGCGATTACGACGCAGCCCGCGGGCTCCACGGGCGGAGTGTCCCTTGCGGCTCAGCCCGTCGTCGTCGTTCAGGACGCCGGCGGCAATCTGGTTTCAAGCTCCGGCGCTACCGTGTCGGCGTCGATCACGCCCGCCACGGGCACGGGCGGCGCGACGTTACTGGGCACAACTTCACAGGCCGCGGCTGCCGGCGTTGCGACCTTCACCAATCTTGCCATCGATCTGGCGGGCACGGGTTACTCGCTGACTTTCGCCTCCGCGGGCCTGACCTCGGCGATCTCCGGCACGTTCAACATCACGGTGGGCGCGGCGGCCAGTCTCTCGGTAAGCACTCAGCCCGCCGGGGCCAGTGGCGGCACCCAGTTCGCTACCCAGCCCGTCGTGCAGGTCGTGGATGCCGGGGGCAACCTTGTGACTGGCGCCGGCAACTCCATCACGGTCTCCATCAAAGCGGGCACCGGCACCACGGGGGCGGCGCTATCCGGCACGCTCACGCTGGCGGCCTCGGGCGGTGTGGCCACCTGGCTGGACCTCGCCATTGACCTCGCCGGGACGGCCTACGAACTTGAGTTCAATGACGGCAGCCTTCCCACGGCCACTTCAGCGGCCTTTGATGTCACCATCGGTTCGCCTGTGGCCCTCAGGGTGGCGACGGACCCGGCGGGTGCGGTGCAGGCCACGGTGTTCGCAACCCAGCCCCAGATTGAAATTGTGGATGCCGGCGGCAATCGCATCACGTCAGACAACACCACGCAGATCTCCGTCACAATCGTAGCCTCGACGGGCACGGCGGGCGCTGTTCTAAGCGGCACTACCCCGGTGACCATGACGGCCGGCCTGGCGACGTTCACAGACCTCGAGATCGACCTGCCGGGCGCGGACTATGAGCTGGAGTTCAGCGATGGAGCCCTGAGCCCCGTTCGCTGCGCAGCCTTTGATGTGGCGGGATTGCCCACACTGCTCGGCGTTTCGACCCAGCCGGCGTCCGCCACGGCGGGGGCCCTGCTGGGCGTCCAGCCCGCCGTGGAAGTCCGAGATGCCGCGGGCGCCCTGGTCGCCAACGACAACTCGACCCAGATTACGGTGGCCATTCTCGGCGGCAGTGGCACGCCGGGCGCGGTCCTCAGCGGGACCCTGACCCTGACTGTGGTCAACGGAGTGGCGGCCTTTACGGATCTTGCCATTGACCTTGTGGGCACGGGCTACCAGCTCAGCTTCACGGCGGCCCCCGCTCTTACGCCCGTTGACAGCGCGGTCTTCGATGTATCGACACCGGCAACCCAGCTCGTGGTTTTCACCCAACCCAGCCTGGCGGACCCCGGCGTTGTCTTCGGCCAGCAGCCCGTGATTCACCTGACCGACGCACTCGGCAACATCGCCACGGGCGACAGCAGCACTCAGGTGACGGCGACCATCCTCAGCGGCACGGGCACAGCCGGCGCCACGCTCTTTGGTATGGCGACTGTGACGGCCGTCAACGGCGTGGCCACCTTCACCAACCTGGGCATTGACCTCGCGGGTAACGGTTATCAACTCACGTTCGTCAGCACGCCGGTGCTGACGCCAACGGCCTCGAACTCATTCAGCGTGGGAACGGTGTCCGTGGGCGGCGGTGATTCCAAGGACGATGAGGGTTGCAGCACCTCGGGCCAAAGCGGCATGACGTTGTGGCTCGCCCTGGCCCTGGCCGTCGCAGGCTTCACGGTTCGCCGCATGCGCCGCGCCTGATCGCGCGGGCATCTTTCAGCGGGGCGGCCGAGGCCGCCCCGCTTGTTTTTGCCAGGCCCGGCGTCACGGGTTGAAGTACCACTCTGTGCCCATGTTGTCGTCCGTGATTTCTCGCAGACCTTCAGTGCGCGCCAGCAGGCTCTCGCGCGACTCCATGCTGAAGCCGGGTCCCGGCGGCGGGCCTTGGCGCAGGGTTTCCACGATTGACAGAATTTCATTGAGGCGCGCCCGGTGGCGCTCGCGCGAAAGCTCGAACACACGGCGGCCCTCGATGCGGTAGCCGGCAAGCACTTCACGCCAGCGCGCGGCATCAATGCTGAGGGGCTCGTCACTGACCGCCATGAAATTGATGAAGCGCGCGGCGTGGGCGAAAGACAGCGCGGCCGTGCGCTGCGCCTCGCCGGACCAGGTGGTGTTGAAGAAGAACACTCCGCCTGGCTTGAGGTGGCCCTTGACCAGCATGTGGTACTCGCGCGACAGCAGGTTGGTGGTGTGGGCGCGCCAGTTGAAGCTGGTGTTCTGGAGGATGAAATCAAAGCGGCGATCTTCGTTGCGCCTCAGCCAGCGGCGGCCGTCGTCAATGATGATTTCCACCTTGGGGTTCTTCAGCAGGCCCGCTTCCTCGGGAAAGCGCGGAATGACCTCGAGGTAACTTGGACTGATCTCCACGATGGTGACTTTCTCGACCTGGGGATGATTGGCCACCACCTGCGCCCAGGATCCCGAAGACAGGCCGATGATCAGCACCTCGCGCGGGGCGGCGTGAAACAGGCTCAGCGCGTAGGCCCGCACAATCATGTTGCTGTCGTTGACCAGGTCGACGGAGAAACGGCCGTCGTAGATGCCGCCTCCGTGAATCTCGCCGTCGTGGGTGACGCTGACCACGCCGGACTTGCTCTCGACCAGGTGGGCAAAGCGCTGCCCCTCGTAGCGCGACTTGTAGTACAGGCGCTCGTAGATGCCCTCAAACAGGGGCCCCGTCAGCGCGGCCAGGACCACCCCCGCCCCCAGCGCCAGCGCCAGGCGCCTTGCCAGGCGCGGCATCGGCAGCTTCGCGGGCAAAAGCAGTGCCGCGCTGAGCAGCAGCCCCAGCAGGGCGAGGAACAGGCTGATGGCGCCCATGGACCAGTGGTCCATGAGCACAAAGCCGGTCACGAGGCTTCCGGCGCCGCTGCCGACGATGTTGGCCAGGTAAAGGTAGCTGAGCCCTTCGCCGGCCCGGGCGTCGGGGGCGATGGCGTAGTGGCAGATGAGGGGGAAGGTCGCGCCCAGCAGGCCCGCCGCGAGTATGACCAGGGGATAGCTGAAGCCCCAGTGGGCAAGGCCGGCCAGTTGCCCCGCCGCCGGCACGAGCAGGAAGCTGGCCACGTTGGCCGCGAGCGTGAAGGCCGAAAGCGCCAGCAGTTGCTGGGGCCCCTGCGTGCGGCAGAACCGGCGGCTGGCCGCCGAACCCAGGGCAATACCCAGCAGGTAGCATCCCAGCAGCAGCGCAAACGCATGAGCCGACCCGCCCGTGGAGAACGAGTAGAGTCGATACCACAGAATTTCGTAGGACAGCGCGATATAGCCGCACAGGGCGCTCAGCAAAAGGGCAAAGAGAAAGCCGCGCCGGCGGAAACTGCCTTCCAGGGCAGTCGCGGGCGGGGGCAGGCTTGGCGTGCCGCGCTGGGCCAGCCATGCGCCGGCTCCCACGAGCAAGTTGAGGGAGGCGGCCAGGGTCACGGCGCCCTGCTGGCCAAGCGCGCGCATGACCACAAAAGCGACGAGAAAGCAGGCAAAGGCCGAGCCCAGGGTGTTGACGAAATAGAGCCAGCCGACGCTTTGCCCCACGTTGCCGGAGTGTCGGACCAGATGGGCCGTGAGAAGGGGCAAGGTGGCGCCCATGAGCACTGTGGGCAGCAGCACGAGCGCAAAGGTCACCAGGCCCGTGGCCAGCGTGCCCAGGCCCAGGGTGAATTCGCCCACGGCGTGAAACAGGGCCAGGGACACCAGGCCAAAGGCCCCGATGCAGAACTCGATGCCCGCAAACAGGCCCAGCAGGGGCAGCTTCAGGCGCGTGAGCCGGCCGCCCACGAAGCTGCCGATGCCCAGTCCGAGCATGAAGGCCGTGACCACGACGGTCACGCTTTCGATGTTGATGCCGTAAATCGTGAACAGCGAGCGCTGCCAGACAAGCTGGTAAATCAGGGCGGGTATGCCGGAGGTGAAGAAGATGGCGCTGATGACGCGAAGACTGCCTGATTGACTGGTCACGCCTGCCGCCCTCCTCGGAGCGAGCTGCACAAGCCCTGCAGCGTGGCGCCTACTTTGGCTTGCCGGCGTTGCGCTTTTCCACGTCGGTGTCGATTTTCCTGATGGCCTTGCGCGCTTCCTTGACCACCTTGGGGTCGGGGTCCTGCAGCATCTCCTCCAGCGCGGGCTTGCTGCCCTCCACGCGCAGGGCGCCCAGCTTGCGGATGGCGTGAACGCGTTCTTCGCGCGTGCCTTCGCGGGCGCGCTCGACCCATTTCGGCGCCATGCGCTCTGCCGGCCCGTAGTCTCCAAAGTTGCGCAGGGCCACGGCGGCTTCAGCCGCGACGTCATCGTTTTCATGGCGCGTCATGCGGTTGAGCGCGTTGACGGCGGCTTCGTCGCGCAGCTCACCCAGTCCCTCAATGGCGCGCTGCAGCACCAGGGGGTTGTCGTCGTTGAGCATGCCCAGCAGGACGTTGGTCGCATGCTCGGGCGGATACTCAGAAATCCAGGTGGCCGCGGCTTCGCGCACCAGCGGCGAGCCATCTCTTGAGGCAATCTCCAGCAGCGGCAGGTCTTTGGGGTCAAAGAAGTTGCCGATTCCTTCCACGGCCAGCGCGCGGACCCGTTCATCGGCGTGGCCCAGCATCTGGACCAGAAAGGCCCTGGCCTCGGCGTCGCCGCCCTTGGCCGCGCGCAGCAAGAACTCCAGCGCCTTGCGTGCCGCCTGGGCGTCCTCGCCCTGGAATGCCGCCTTGGCCTGGTCCATGGAACTGACGACCACTTCAGGCTGAGGCTGGCCCTTGGACTGAGTGTCCGCGGAGTCTGGCGTGACTTCGTCCGATGGTTCGCCCAACACGTTGGCCAGATTGCGGTTCTCCTGCCTCAGGCGCTGTTCTTCGCGGCGCAGGGCTTCATTGCGCGCCGCCAGGTCTTCGCTGCAGTTGGCGGCTGCCCCGTTGGCTCTGGGCCGCGCTTGGGGCATGCCCCAGACAAGATAGGCGCCGCCGGCCGCAAGGCAGAGCGCGACGAGCGCGATCATCATGACCATGGGTTTCATGGGTTCTTCCCCGTCGCGGCAGGCCCCTGCCGCGACGGGGCATTGTCGGTTTCGCGGCGGGCGGCGCAAGTCGCGGCTTGCGGGGCCTGCTATACTGCGCAGGTGAGCCCACTGGATGAGTACTCGCGCCGCCCGCTGGAGGCCCGTCTCCCGCGGGACTCACATTGGCGCCGCGTGCCGGCGGCGGCCTCGCTCAGCGTGCTGTTCGGCGGCTTTCTGACCCAGTTCGGAGGCTTCTTCTTCGCCTTTGGCATGATCTTCTGTTGGGTCTTCATCGGCCTGGCCGATCTATCCAGCCTCTACGTCTTCAGCGGCGAGGTGGTCCAGGCCGAGGGCGTGGTCACGTCCTGCGAAGCCTCCAACGCGCGGGAGAACAATCAGCAAGTTTACTCCGTGCGCTACGAGTTCATGGATGAGCGCCGCACGCGCCAGACCGGAGAATCCTTCTTTACCGGCCGCCAGTTCGAGGTGGGGGAGCGCCTCGCCATTGAGTATCCCCGCGGCAAGCCGGCAGTCAGCCGCGTCAAGGGCGGCCGCACCGCGCCTTTTGACGCCTGGGTGCTGTTCGTGGTGATTTTCCCGCTCGTCGGCGCGGTCATGGCCTTCTTTGGTGTCAAGCGCGGCTGGCATGACCTGCGCATGCTGCATGTGGGCAAGCTGGCGCGCGGCAGGCTGGTCGGCAAGGAAGCCACGAACACGAAGATCAACAAGCAGACCGTGTACAAGCTGACCTTCGAGTTCACGACGGAGTCGGGCGAGGTCGTGCGCGTGAGCGACTGCACCCACGAAACATGGCGCCTTGAGGACGAGCACGAAGAGCAACTGCTTTACGACCCCGCCAAACCCTCCAGCGGCGCCCTGGTGGATGCGCTGCCCGGGGGCGTGAAACTGAGCGAACAGGGCGAAGTGATTGAGTGCTCAGCGGCCCATGCCGCCACGCGCCTGGTGATTCCGTTGGTGGCGGTGGTTGGCCACGGACTCGTGGCGCTCTTCATGTTCACCTGACTGTTCATTGGCGGGCTGCCGGGTACACTCTGCCCGACATGGCAAACTTCACGCGACGCACCCTGCGCGGCCAACCCCAGCGCACCAAGATTGTATGCACGCTCGGCCCGGCAAGCTGCACGCCGGAGGTGGTCGGCGCCATGATGGACGCCGGCATGAGCGTGGCCCGCCTCAACTTTTCCCACGGCAGCTTTGAAACCCAGCGCGCCAGTTTCGAGCTGGTGCGGCGTATCGCCGCAGAGAAGAAACGCAGCATCGCCATCATGGCCGACCTCTCGGGCCCCAAGATCCGCTGCCGCGACATCGAGGGCGGGCAGATGGTCCTGGGCGCGGGCGAGCGCATCGACATTGTGCGCGGCGAGCACGCCGGCTCGCGCCGCGAACTGACCACGACCTACGAGAAGCTCGTGGACGATGTGGAGGTGGGCGACCCCATCTATCTGGACGACGGCAGCATCCGCCTGCAGGTGATCGAGAAGCAAAGGGACCGCCTTGCGGCTCGCGTTGAAGTAGGGGGGGTGCTCAAGAGCCGCAAGGGCATCAATCTTCCGGGCTCGCGTGTCAGCGCGCCTTCCCTGACCGAGAAGGACGCCCGAGACCTGGAGTTTGCCGCGGCCCTGGGCGTTGACTTCTTTGCGCTTTCCTTCGTGCGCAGCGCCGCCGACATCCAGGACCTAAAGCAGCGTCTGGCCAGACTTTCGTGCCCCGCGCGCGTGATCGCGAAGATTGAGAAGCCCGCCGCCCTGGACGAACTCGACGCCATCATTGAGGCGGCCGACGGCGTCATGGTGGCACGCGGCGATCTCGGCATCGAGTTGCCCGTCGAGAAGGTGCCCCTGATTCAGAAGCGCATCATCCGCGCCGCCCGCCACGCCCTGAAACCTGTGATCGTGGCCACGCAGATGCTCGAGAGCATGATCGAACACCCCACCCCCACGCGCGCCGAAGTCAGCGACATCGCCAATGCCATTGAGGATGGTGGTGACGCCGTGATGCTTTCCGCCGAGACTGCCAGCGGCAAGTATCCCGTGCAGGCCGTCAGGACCATGGCCAGCGTGGCGCGTGACGTCGAGACCGAGTACGCCGAAAAGGTGCTCGCCAGCGGCTTCATCGAGGAAACCCTGGGCGACCCCCTGCGCAAGGCCATGGTCATGGGCGCTGCCATGATCGCCGAAGCCCTCAAGGCCAAGTTCATCGTGGTGCGCAGCGAGTCCGGCGAAACCGCGCGCTACCTGAGCAAGATCCGCGGCCGCTGTCCCATCATCGCCGTCCATCCCGATGATGCCGTGCTGCGGCGCCACGCGTTGTTCTGGGGCGTGCTGGCCGTTCAGACGGATGCTTCAGGTTCTGTGCAGTTCGGCGCCGATGCCGAGCTGAAGTATCTTGCGGGGGCCATACTAGATCAGGGGCTGGTGCTGCCGCAGGATGCCGTGATCGTGGTTTCACGCTATCCCTGGGGCGAGCAGCAACCCCCCAACAGCATTCGCGCCATTGTCGTCGGCGAGGCTGCCGGCCTGCAGGGTTAACCGGGGCCAAGGCCTTGCTATGCTGCGCCCATGCAGCGCTTCGAGGAACAGGCCAGAACGATGCTCAAACAGGCGCGGCTGCGCGTGACCGGCGGCCGCATTTCGCTGCTGGCTGTCATGCTGCGCGAGAGCCACCCGCTGTCGATGGATGACGCCAGCGACCTCTGCGGCTGGAAGGGCGGCGACCGCGCCACGGTCTTCCGCAATCTGCATGCACTGACTGAAGCAGGCCTGATCCGCATGGTGCGCGGCGCGGGCAAACGCGACGTCTATGAACTGGTCAAACAGCCGGCCCATCGCCACGCCCACGCCGTATGCACTGCCTGCGGTGCTGTGGCCTGCGTTGAGAATGAAAGTTCCCTGTCCAGCGCCCAGGCACCGCGCGGCTGGCGGGTGACATCACAGGAAGTCACGGTCTGGGGCCTCTGCCCCGCCTGCGACCGCAGGTGAGCCGACCGCGCCCCCCGAGGCCCTGCACGAGCTACAGCCACCACGGGGCAGCAGGCACCGGCCAGAATGCCGTCGCTTTGAGTGCCGAAGGCATGAAACGCAAAGCGGGGCCCGTTGGGGTGAGGGGCCGTGCGTTAGCAGGATACACGATGACGATCATGGAACCCGTGGAGCTGGGAGCAAACATGGCGGCTGTCGCCCTTGCTCGCCATGCAAGGGGCGCGCAACATCACGCGCGCCCGGCGCTCAGCGATGCCGCCAGGTCGCGCGCGGCTGTCGCGCTGACCGGGTTGCCCAGCGAGTCATAGATCTGGCCCGCTCTTGTCAGCAATTCCACGGCTTCGCGGGTGCGGCCAAGGGCCTGGAGGGCAGGCGCCATGTGCCAGAGCGCCTCCGCCTCGGTGTCGCGGTGGCGGGCCTCCGAGGCGAGTTGAAGGGCCTGCTCAAAGTGGGACAGGGCAAGGGGGCCGTTGCCGCGCTGGAAGCTCAGGCGACCCTGGTAAACATGGGCCATGGCGAGGTGAGGAATGTTGCGTGTTTCACGCAAGATAGGAAGGGCCTGCTCAAGGAAGGCTTCAGCCTGCGCGAGGCGCCCGGCCCCGAGCTCCGTTTCGGCCAAGTCGGCCAGGGCCACGCCCTCGGAGCGGCGGTTCAGGGCCTGCCGATGCAGCGAAAGGGCCTCCAGCAGTATCTCCCTTCGCTCTTCCGCCCCGTGCAGGTAAGCCTTGTTGTTGAGCAGGATGCCGAGCGCCCGCTTGTCCTCGCGGTTGCGGTGAATGGTCTCGGCTTGCGCCATATACTCCAGGGCTTCCTGGGCGCGGCCCCTCAACTTGGCGGTCAGGGCCAGGCCCGCAAGGCAGAGCGCCATCTCGCGCTCTCTCCTTCCCGCCACGAAGATCTCCAGGGCCTGACGGTAAAGCGGCTCGGCACGATCCGGCTCGCCCGCCTCACAGAAAAGGTTGGCAAGGCTGCCCAGGGCACTCGCTTCGCGTTCGCGGTCTCCCGCGGCGCGAAAGTCCGCCAGGGCATGTTGCGCGGCCTCCGCCGCCTGGGCCGTCCTCCCAATCTGCTTGCAGATGTTGTGCAGGGTGATGTTCAGCGTGCCCCGGACGACGGGCTCGAACTGGCCCTCGCCCATGGCCCGAGAAATGGCATCCAGAGCGCCCTCCATGTCGCCTAGCTTGCGTCGGACTTCGCCCAGAACCTTCCATGCCCGCGCGCGAACGGGGGCCTCGCATGACAGGGCGACGGCCAGCTCAAGCTGGGCCCGGGCTCCCGGCAGGTCAAAGCGTTCATCAAGATACTCGCCGCAGCGCGCGCGGTAGCGCGCCTCGCGCTGCCGAAAGCCGGCGCTTTGCGTCTCATCGGCCTGCTGCGCCGCCCCTCGCGCGTGCTCGGCCAGCTCGCCGCTCCAAGCACCGTTGGCCAAATCATCAGCGCGGGCAGCGGACTCCATAATCTCCAGCGCCAGCGCGTGCAGGCGTGCGCGATCGCCGGGAAGCTGGAGCTGATAGGCGGCGTCGCGCAACAGCGCATGGCGGAAGCAATAGGCCGTTTCGGCATCCATGGCTGCCTGATCCTACCGCGCCTTGGCGTCGCCCGCGACTTCCTCCGGTTTGCCTTGAAAGCGCGGCTGGAGTATTCATAATGACGTGATATGAGCGCCCCCGCATCTCCGTCGCGTGCGACTCCCGGTCTGGCGCGGCGCGCTTTGACCTGGCCCCTGCGGCACTATCGTTGGCTCTGGTTGCCCTGGGTATATCCCCTGCTGTGCTGGCTGTTCATGGAGGTGGCCACCCCGGCGCCGGGTGTCATTGCACCTTTACCTGAGCCAGTCGGACGGCATCGCGTCTGGGTGCTGGGCTATGGTTACCATACGGCGATCTTCCTGGAGCAGCCGCGGGGCTGGAGGTTGGGCCCACCGGGTCGTGAAGCCGCCCCCTTTGTCGAGTTCGCCTGGGGGGACCGTGGCTGGTTCTATGATTCGGATATGTCGTGGTTGGGCGGCGCCAACGCAATCCTGCTGCCCTCACGCTCAGTCTACTATGTGGCGGGCTATGACGAGCCGCCAGCCCGGGCCTGGCCGGGCCTGCCGCTGCTGGAGCGGGAGTTCAACGAAACAGAGCTTCTCGCGCTGGCGCTGGTGCTCGAGCGATCGGTATTGCGCACACCGGAAGGCGCCAGGGTAGAAGCCCTGCCGCCAAGTCCCGAATACGACGGACGCTTCTATCCGGGCCGCCCTTATTACATCGGTTGGAACTCCTGCAATCACTGGACCATTGCCGCGCTTGAACAAGCTGGGCAGGAGGTCAGTGCCTTGGGCGTGGTCACGCAGGAGCAGGCCTTGTCACGCCTGAAACAATGGCGCACCGTAAGATAGCCCCGAGACAGCAGCCTTCTGCCAATTGGGCTGGCACCCCCATGCGATGCCGACGCGGGAGAGGCAGAATCAGTCCCATAGCAGGCCGTACTTCAGCAGCCTCCCAGAGGTGCCACCATGACTGATTTCTCGGGCGCTTTCAGCAGAAACCGCCAAGCTGTCGATCGGCGCTACATGCTGAAGCAGCGCCGCATTCTTGACGACATTGCCAAGGCCAGTGAGGTCTTGTCACGGTATCGCCACGCAGGGGCGCAAGCGGCTGAAAACGCGGCCACGGGCATTCAAACCGCTCTGCTTGAGTACGAGTTGGCGCTGGCAGAGACCAACAGGCACACCTTTGGAGACCTTCGCCGAAGTCGGGCGCGCAAACCGCTGTTCCCTCAGCCTGAGGCGCGATTGCTCAAAGGCCCTGATTGTGCTGACTACGCTCGCGAGTTCCTGCGGGCGGTTTTTTCCCGCATGGATCAGGCCGTCGCCAACCTCATGCTTCGCACCAACCCTGCAATGCCGCAGGATCTCAAGGGCACCGACGCGGCTGATAAACGGTTCCATGACGCCCTGTTGCCCGTTGTCCAACGTCTGCGAGCCGACCTCAGCCTGATTGGTTGGTGAGCACAGATGCGCTGCGAAGGGCGGACGAAAAGAGCAGCCCTGAACGGTTTGGTGGTCAGTGTCTGCCGCTGGATGCCAAAACCAGCCGATTTCCTGGCATAAGATTGTAGACCGGCTCTGTAGTTGCTTTCGCGGCTGCGGAGCCCGGTTCATTTTGCGGCGCTGACCTTTGGGTCTGCGCCGCTTTCTTATGATCCCTTACATCTGGAGGTTCCCATGGTTCTTGGCACAGCAGTGCTCGATGCCGCGTCGTCGGCTTCGAGTGGCAGTTTGATTTCCGGGCGGCTTTCGGCGCGGCCGGAAGCCCGTCTGGGCCAGCTTTTGGGCCAGCTTGAGGGCTTGGCGGTTCGACAGCGCGACGTTTCGTTCAACACGCGCGAGCTGGCCATGGCGCCGGATGATGGCGCCCTCACGGCGGGTGGTGATCGCTTGGCGCTGCGCGAGCACGCCTTCGGCCAGTTGGCCGCACGGCTTCAGATCCCGGCCCACTACCTGAGGCGTTGTGAGCCCGAACTGCGCGCTGAAAACGTCAATCGCTGGCTGCGCGAGCAGGATCGCGACGTGTTTCTGCGGCTTGAGGGCGGCGAGGTGCGCGCGGTGCTTTCCCCGAGCTACCGTGCAATCAACCACCTCGACATCCTGCGCTGGCTGGAGCAGCGCCTTGGCAACGTGGCCGTCCGCTACGAACTGACCGAGGCATTTCTCGACCTGCAGGTGGTGCGCGATGGCCCGGTCAACCTGCCGGCCCAAGGCCGCGACCCGCTTCATCGCGGCGTGCACCTGCGCAACAGCGAGATCGGCGCGGCTCGCGTGTCGGTCTCGGCCATGGTCTACCGCACGATCTGCCTCAATGGGCTGATCCTGGGCGGTGGCCAATGGGGCTACGAACGGCGGCACATCGGCAAAGCGGAATTGCCTGAGGAAGTTCGCGGCGCCTTTGACAAGGCGTTCGAGCTTTCAGCGCAGGCGACAACGGCCCTTGCCGGTACGCGCGGCATCATGGTCAGCGAGCCCGCCAAGGTGCTGGCTAAGCTGGCCGAGCGATACGAGCTGGTTGAAGATGAAGCCGCGGCACTGCGCGTCGCGTTCAACACTGAGCCCGGCGAGTCGCTGTACGCCGTGGTCAACGCCGTGACCCGCGCAGGCAACAGCGAGCACCTGCCCCTGCCCTCACGCCACAAGCTGCAAACGCTGGGCGGGCGCATCGTTGATCTCGTCGCCAATGGCAAGCGCTGGCTGGATTGAAATCTGTCAGGCAATGCTCGGGCCCGTGCTCCTCTGCGTCGCGTAAAAACGCAGAGGAGTCGGTGCCTGGAAATTTCGGGACCAATCGGGCGTGAAATTCTCTGGACGTTCAATCCGCTATCGCCGGTCGAGTGTCGCAGCACGAAGTACACTCATGACGACCACGAAAGGGGAATCCAATGACGCAACCAATGTTTCGGCAGGGCGACATCCTGCTCGTATTCGAGTCGGCTCAACTCAATCCGCTCGTAAAACCAGCGCCTGCGGGTGGCCGGCTGGTCTTGGCCCACGGCGAAAAGACTGGCCACACGCATTCGCTGCCTGCCAGCGACGCGGTAATGGACGTGCCTGCAGATCCGGCAAAAAAGGAATGGCTCTACGTGTTGCGCCGCACTGAATTGACGCACCAGGAACACGATGCAATCACGCTTGAACGCGGCATCTATCAAGTGATCCGGCAGAGGCAGTACGATCCTGGCCGCGACCTGCCCGCGAGTGACTAGGGGCGGCGAATATGAAGCCTCAAGTGTCGAACACAACCACCGCAGCCAAACGGATCGGCAGTCGTTGGGCAGAAGAGAGTGAGCACAACCATGCTATTGACCCCTGAATTCGCTAAAGGCCCGCTTTCCGGATTGCCGATGTATGGGGCATGAGACCCAAAGGCACGAAGCTGGAACTGGAGACGCGCCGCC
>QEVF01000018.1 GCA_003576915.1 Planctomycetota bacterium
GCTATTCCCGCCGCGGGGTGCGGCTTTGATCCGCATGGCCCAGCATAAACGGCGACGCGACAAGAAGGGCTCACCCTTGCGCCCCAGAGTGTCCCGTGCGAAATTTGCGCCTCGTCCCCCAGAAGCCGGACATCCCATGAACATCGAACTCAGGCAGCTCACCCCGGCCCTCTGGCCCGCCCTGGAGAAGCTCTTTGGCAAGAATGGCGCCTGTGGCGGTTGCTGGTGCATGCACTGGCGCACGGAGAAGGGCGAAAAGTGGGCCGACGTCAAAGGCGACCCCGCCAGGAAGCGTTTCAAGAAGCTCGTGGAAAGCGGCCAGGCGCGCGGCGTGCTGGCGTTTGCCGACGGCGAGCCCGTGGGCTGGTGTGCATTTGGACCGCGCCCGAGCTTTTCCAAGCTCAACCGCGCGCCCTCGCTGGCCTGTGACGATGCCGCGCGCGTGTGGTCGCTGCCCTGCTTCTACGTGAAGGCGGGCTTTCGCAATCGGGGCCTGTCGTCTCAGATGCTTGAGTATGCGCTGGACTGCCTGCGCGAAGAGGGGGCTGAAGTCGCCGAAGGCTACCCCGTGAAGCCCCACCGGGGCCAGAAGAGGCTGGGCGCCTTTGCCTGGACGGGCGTGGTCAGCACGTTCACTTCGGCGGGGTTCGAGGCCGCCGACCGCCGGAGCAAGGGCAAGCAGCGCATGCGCCTGAATCTCGGCCCTGCATAGATGCTGCCTGACCTCGGGCGCCTGGGCGGTGATCTCATTCAAACCGCCCGGAGCATCCAGTTCGCCTGTGCAGTGGATTCGATCGGGGAGGACGCGGAGTTTCCGCCTTGTCCTACATCGCCGGAGTCATTGGCACGGTCTGGATCGGGGCCTGTGCGCTCCAAGACGAGCCGGCACTGGCCGGCGGACCTATCCTCGCGGAAGCGGCCGTGCCCGGCACCCCCACCGCCCTGTGGGTCGTGGGCTCCGCGTTCACAACCTGTCTGGCGGCCAGGCTGCGCCACGAGAGCAGGGGCGAAACGGACTCGCGGCCCAGAGCCCGGCTTGCGGCTTCAGGCGTCGGGCTTGAGTTCTTCCGGCTCCGTGAGGTCCACCAGCGAATCCTCAATACCCTCAATGTCGCGCGACCGGTCCTGTTCGGACTCGCCTCCGGACGAGGGTTTGACCTTGCGCGTCTCCACCTCTTCCGCCGAAGGCGCTTTGCGCGGCGTGTCTACGGAAAGTTCCGCCGCCAACTGAAGATCCTTGGTGGTCTCCTCGACGGGCGCGGTTTGTGCCTGCGCGGGTTGCGTCGGCGCGGGCTCCGTGACCCCCGGCGGCGACAGGGGCGGGGCGCTCAAACCCGGCACAGGAATGGGCAATGCCGCGCGCGGCGGCAGGGGCGAAGGTGCTGCCATGCGACGAAGCTGGGTTGTGGAGTCGCCGGGGCGCGCGCCCAAAGGCGCGGCGGGCGGCAGGAGGGGGGACTGGCCGGTGGGCGGTTTTTCAGGGGCTTCGCCGGCCGCCTTGGGCAGGCTGAACTGGCCCGTGGCGGGCCTGACGTAGGCGCCGGGCCGGGGCTTGGCAGGCTGGTCCTCAGGAGACTCCGTGGGAGGCGCGGGGATGGGCGCCTTGGTCTGGCCCAGGGGCACGGGGGGCGGGCGGCGTACCACGCGCGTGGCGGGGCTGGCCGGACCCTCTTTGGGCTTGGCGGGCGCGGACGTGTTACGGATGGTGCGCGTGTTGGGCATGATGGCCGGCACCGTGGCATCGCGCGGAACAAGCAGCCCCTTGTCGTCCTTCTTGTCGGCCTTCTCTGTCTTGGGCCGTGAGAGTTCATCCTGAATCTGCTGCAGATATCCCGTGCCGACGGCCGTTTCCTCGTTCTCGTCGCTTTCCTCAGGCGTGAGCGCGCGGGCCAGGGAAATGGCACCCTCCCCGGTCAGCAGATGAGCCGGCCCGGACTTGCCCTCGGTCTTCACCGTGGCGCGCCGGGACATGATGCGTGTGACGCTCTTGGGTGCTTCGTAGGGCTTGAGCTTTTCGGAGGCCTGTACGGCGGGGTCGCAGCCGGCCAGCGCAATGCCCCGCACCTTCTCTTCATCCAGCGCGCAGGGCCCGGGAAAGGGATGACCAAATCGGCGGAAGGGAGCGCGCAGATTCTCGGCGAAGACTTTGGCCGCGCGATTCTCCGGGTCAAAGGCGATGGCGCGCCGGTTGAGCTCAATGGCGGCCGGGCGCTTGCCCAGCTGGTCCTTGAGCTGGGACCACTGGTGGGCCACCCAACTGATTTCCCCGCCCTCCACCATGGCGCGATAGAACGATGCGTCGGCTTCTCTGGGTTGCTTGAGTTTGAGGTAGGCCATGCCCTTGTGGCCGTGCAACTCTGCGCGCTCAGCCGATGTCTGGGCGAGGGCCAGAAGCTTGTCGTACCACTGCACCACGTCGGCCCAGAGTTCCTGCGCCTTGGCCGCGAGCAGGCCCAGCTCCGCGCCGATCCTGGCGTCAAGGTTCTTCGAGCGGTACTGCGCCATCTGTTCCGTGACGGAGTCCCAGCGCTTGAGGTGAATGTTGACCGTGATCAGCGCCTGCCAGCAATAGACGTTGTCGGGCCCCACCTGTCGGCCGCGCTGGGCCAGGGGCAGCACCTCACGCAGGGGAAACGGGTGCACGGTGAGCTCGTCGTAACTCGAAAGCTGCACCACAGCCCGGGCCACAAGGGCATAGGCGTCGGCACAGTCTCGGTCCAGGCTGATTGCCTGACAGGCCTTGCGCACGGTATTCTGCAGATCGGCGTGCGGCACGCCCGGCATGGGGTCGGTGAGGCCCACGAGCTCCAGCCGCGCCGACTCCGGATCAGGCGCGGCATGGATCATCTTCTTGATGTTGAGCCAGTCTCGAATGTAAACGACAGGCTCGCGCACCGGCGCGTAAGCCTCCGGCATGCGCTGCCGCAGAAACGCTTCTTGCTCCTGCGTCAGTTGGGCCATTGCGCGGCAAGCCTCCGAAACGGCCCATGATACGCGTCACGGCGACGGGGCGCAATTGACTGGCCGTTTGAATTGGGGAAGGCGCGGCACAAAAGCGCAGGGGCGGCCTGAAGGCCGCCCCCATGCGACAAGCACAAACGGGTGATCCACAAACCAGCCACCGCTACCGGCTGCTAGCGCGGATCAACGTAGAGGCGAATCTCCTCCTCGCTGATGGTCTCAAGGCGCAGGCTGTCGCGGGCCTGGCGATACCAGTTGTCGTTATAGAGGTCGCTGCCGGTGACCACGATGTCGGTGCCCGGCTGGACTTTCTCAACGACGCGCACGCCGGCCTGTTTGAGCAGTTCGGTCAGGCGTTCGCGGGAGTAGGCAACCTTTGGAGGTTCGTAGGTGCCGTGCAGGGCCACACTGAGGAAGCGGCCGTTGTGCCATATGCGGCTGACGATGGCGTCGCCCTTACGGATGGGCGTGTTTTCGTCCGAGAGTTCGAGCACCGTGCAGAGGCTGGTGTAGTCGGAAAGGGTGCGCACAATCTCGATCACGCCCAGCATGGCGTCCTTCTCAAAACCGTCATAGCGCCAGACTTCAAAGCGCTGACCGGCCTTGACGCCATCCAACCGGCCCAGATCGATGTGCAGGCTCTTGCGACGGTCATCGCTGTAGGTGATGCGACCATCGGCGTCGGCGCGCTTGACCGGCACCTGCTGCTTGATGCGGGCGATGCGCTTGACGACTTCGACAAAGGCCTTGCGGTCAGCTTCGTGAGCCAGCTTCTCGGCCTCGAACTTGGTCGCATCCTCCTTGATCTGGTTGTCACGGATGAGGAACTCATCGGTGAAGTTGCGCTCGTTTTCCAGGGCCAGGTTGGAGAGCTCGCCATCGGCCTCCGCCGTCTCGTTGATGGCGCGCTCGGCGAGGCGGCCGCGCTCGCGATTATCGCCCACCTTGCGGTCCACATCAGCGATGATGGCCTTGGCGCGCTCTTCCTCGGCGAAACGGCCAACGCCGACCTTGCGCCCTTCAACTTCATCGTCACCGGTGATCTCACCCACCAGAAGTCCATACTGGCGCACGTTAGCCGTAATCAGCTCATCGAGCAGCAGCATCTGCAGGCGCAGGATATTCTCGAGTGTGATGGCGTTGCGCGGCTTCATGGCGCGGTCGGCGGGCTGGTCGCCGCCGGTCCACTTGGTGTAAGCGGCCTCAATGGCGGTTTCGTCGGGCAGGTAGGCCTCATCGCTGATTTCAGAGGAGATGGGGCGCTTCTTGCCGGGCCGCTGGATCACGCCGACGGCAACCACGCGCGAAGCCGGAGGCGTCGCGGGGGGCGTGCCTTCGGCCGGGGGCGAGCCGGGCGCAGCGCCGGGGGCCGGGGCCGGCTCCGGGGGTACGGGCTGGGAGACGGTGCCGAGGTTGATGGTCTTGACGGTGTAAACCTGATAGGCCTTGTAGGCGATCCATTTCTTGACGGCCAGTTCCAGCTTGTCGAGGAAGCGGCGGGCCGAAACATAGCTGTGCACCATGCCGCCCTTGTCGCCTTCGCCGAAATAGAGGCGGTCCGCGTCACGCCAGCGGCGATAGACGGGGTTGGCGTCGGCGCCCTTCTGCTCTTCTTCCGAGTTCGGGGGCTTGCCCTTGATTTCTGAGGAGGCAGCGGTGATGAACTGGTCGGGGTCACCCTTGACAAAGCAGCCCGTAACCTCGGCCACTTCCTTGATCTGCGTGTGCAGGGGCTCAAACTGCTTGTGGTCTTCCTCGAGGCGGGCGTAGATGGCCTCAGCCTCGTTGCGGTAAGACTTCGACTGGTAGAAGCCGTAGGCCGCAAACACCATGGCGATCATGATGAACGGCGTGAGCGCGGCTGACGTGATCCAATACCAGCTTGCGACTTTCTGCGGGCCTTTTGCCATGGCTGTTCTCTTGTTTCAGCGGCGCCCAGGCGCCGATTGCGGTTTCTTTGCCTGTTAGCGGGACTCGGGGCCTTCGATGCCCAGGAACCACATGAGTTCTTTCTCGGTCAATCGCTCGAAGTCGAGGCCCTCTTCGCGGGCTGCCTTGAAAATCGGGTCATCGATCCAGTCGGCCCCGAGGATGGCAACATCCGTATCCGCGCGGATCGTGGGCACAATCCTGAAACCCAGGTCCGTCAGTTTGGTGACCCATTGCTCGTGGGTGAAGCGCGAGTTGGCGCCGCCGAACTTGCCCACCAGACAGTAGCTGAAGTACTGGCGGTCATTGAAGTTGGGATTGCGCACGATATCGCCCTGCTTGGGCATGACCGAAGGATCATCCAGGGCGTCAATGCGGCAGCGCGCGATGTTGCCGCGCAGGATCTCCTTCACGCGCACTTCGCCTACCGGCATGAGCGAGGGCAGCGAAGGATCGGCGCGGAGCACCTGGAAGCTCATGTCCAGGCGCACGTCACTCTTCTGACCGATGTTGATCCACACCCAGCCGGACACCGAGTCCACGAGGAACACGTAGCCGTCGGCGTCGCGCTGGTCGTCCCTCATGCGGCGGGCCTGCTTGGCCGCCACCTGGTCCTGCATTTCCACCGAGCCCTGGCGGGCTGGCAGGGTCTCGCGCATCTTGCGGAACTTGTCCTCGATGGCGTCCATGATCGTCTGGCCCGAGAGAGCGTCGTAGGCTTCCGTCTCGCGCTTGGCCGCCGCCGAAAGGGCCTCTTCGGCGGTGATGGCGGCTGCGTTTTTGTCGTTGAGGGAGCGGTTGGCCACCTCAATGTTGCTGCTGTATTCGTTGAACTTGTTCGTGGCGGCTTCGCGACGGGCATCGGCGGCTTCGTTGGTCCATTTGCGCTGCAGTTCGGCCTGGCGCTGCATGGACGGAATGTGGAGGCCCACCAGGTCCTGGATCAGCTTGTCCTGGGCGGCGATGGCCTCAAGCACCGTGATGCCGTCAGCGTAGGAATACATGCTCGGCTTCTCTTCCTTGGTGCCGCCGGCTTTGGGCAGCTTGGAAGTCGCGTGCTCGCCGCTCACTCCCTTCACCGTGCTGGACGCCTTGTCCTCCACGTTCTGGCCGGATATCGCCAGGTAGACACCGTTGCGCTCGCCGCCCTTTTCCAGCATGGCCTTGATGGCCGAGGGAGAAGAGAAATCAGCATTGCCCTTGAAGCCGATCAGGTTGCTGACCTGCGCAAAGCGGGCGCGGGTGGCGTCCATCTCGGCCTTCTGCTGCGCCGGGATGGCCTTGAGATTGGCCAGGTACGCCTCTTCCTTCTTGGCGCGGTCAAAGGCAATGAACGCCAGCACCGAAACGCCGATCAGAAGCACGATCATCAGGATCATGACGATCAGGTCGGCCATGCCACGCCGGGAATCACTGTGTCTGAGCATGTAACTCTGCTCCGTGGTGAATGAACGCGCAGCCATTACGGAAATCCGCAACGCCGCGACGAAGTCGCTCTCGCTTCATGCTTGGGGGGTCAAGGCAGGAAAGCATAGGGGCGAACGCGGGTGAGGGCAATAATCCCCCGGCAAAAAAACTTGACACCTTTGTGTCACGGCACCATGCTGGGTGGCGCTGAGACGGAAACACCGTCCTGAATCCCTAACGTTTATTGCCTCAGGCCCTTGCAGCAGCCCGGTGCATCTCTGCCGGTGACGCCTTTGGCAGTTCTCGTAAGCACCGGGGCTTTTGATCTCTTCTGCTTCAGGCATGGTCCTGAGGCTGCGCCTTGACCCCAGAATGGTTCGGGGGCTTGGGCGTCATCCATGGCCAAGTCCATCTACATCATTGACGGATTCTCGCAGATTTTCCGGGCCTATTACAGCCCCGCCGCGCGCCGCCGTTCGGTGCGTGGCAAGCCTGTGGGCGCCACCTTCATATTCGCGCGCATGTGCCTGGCCCTGATCGAGAAGCACAAACCGGACTTCCTGGTCTGCGCCCTGGACCCTCAGGGGCCCACCTTCCGCGACGAGATCTATCCCGAGTACAAGGGCGATCGCGAGGCCATGCCCGAAGACCTTCGCGAACAACTGCCCCTCATCCGCCGCTTCCTTGATGCCTGCGAGATCGCCGTTGTTGAAACCCCGGGCCTCGAAGCCGACGACGTCATCGGAGTGCTCGCCCGCCGTTGTGAAAACGCCGGAATGGAAGTGCGGCTGGTTTCGCGCGACAAGGACCTCAAGCAGCTCCTTTCGCCCCGCGTCAAGCTGATCAACGAGGAAGATGGCAGCACCTACGGACCCGAAGAGCTGCAAACCGAGTTCGGCCTGCGGCCGGAGCAGTTTGTCGATGTGCTGGCCCTGGCCGGCGACAGCGTGGACAACATTCCCGGCGCCAAGGGCGTCGGCGTGAAAACCGCCGCCAAGCTGCTGGCCGAGCATGGCACCCTGGACAGCGTTTTCGCCGCGGCGGAGAGCGGCGCCATCAAGCAGCCCAAGCTGCGCGAGAACCTGCTGGCCTTCAGGCCCGAAGCGCCGCTTTCGCGGCGCCTGGCCCAGATTGTCACCGATGGCCAGTGGGCCGACAAGGTGCCTTTCGATGAGAAGGCCGCCACGGTCCACCCCCTGCAAAGCGTCAAGGCCAAGCTTTTGCCGCTGCTCGTGGAACTGAACTTCAACTCCATCGTCGAAGACCTCGGCTGGAAGGACGAAGCCACGGCCCTTCAAAGCGAATCCGCCCCCGCCGAAAAGCCCGCCGCCCCCAAGCCCAAGGCCACGGGGGCCCAGAAGTCTCTGTTCGGCGCCGCCCCCAGCAAGGAAAACGCCCCGCCTCCCCCTGCCGCGCTCACCCAGGTGGAATCCACTTACGCCTGCCTTGAAAGCGCTCAGGATTTCAAGCGCTTCCTGGAGCGTGTGGGCAAGTCAAAGTCCATCTGCCTCCACTGCCTCGCCGACGAGCCGGCCCCCATGGAAGTCTCCGACGACGAAGAGGGCGACGTGCCGGCCCCGGCCGCAGGCGTGGAGCTGCGCGCGGCAACCCTCGTCGGCATCGCCTTTGCCTTTGCGCCGGGAGATGCCTGCTACCTGCCCCTCAACGCAGGCCACAAGCCCCAGGCTGTCTTCGACGCGCTCAAGCCCTGGCTTGAAAGCCCCAAGCTCGCCAAGCGCGGCCATGACCTCAAACGCGACATGCGCCTGCTTCTGGCGCAGGGCATCGGCCTGCGCGGCATTGAAAGCGACACCAAACTCGACGCCTTCCTGCTGGATACGGTGCGTGAAGACGCGCGCCTGGACTCCCTGGCGCGCGAGTACCTGGGGCTGGACATTCCGCCCCTGGAGACCATCGCCGGGGGCGACAAGCGCCGCCCCGGACGTCTGGCCCAGGCCGAACTCAGCCGCGTTGCGAACTGGGGTGCTTTGTGCGCCGACTTTGCCCTGCGCGTAAGCCTGGCCTTTGAGCCGCAGTTGAGGGAGCAGGGCCTGAAGAAACTGGCCGAAGAGCTGGAGATCCCCCTGGTCGAGGTTTTGGCCCACATGGAGTTCAAGGGCGTCAAGATCGACCAGCCCTACCTCGCTCAGCTTTCCCGCGAAATGGGTGCGCGCATTGCCGAGCTCGAGAAGGAGATTCACGCTCTGGCGGGCTTTGAGTTCACCGTGAACTCACCCAAGCAACTGGCGGGGGTACTGTTTGACAAGCTGAATCTCCCGGTTCAGGGCAAGACGGCCAAGGGCACGGGTCGCAGCACGGACATGTCCACGCTGGAGAAGCTGGCGCCCCTGCATCCCCTGCCGGCCAAGGTTGTGGAATATCGCCATCAGGCCAAGCTCAAGAGCACTTACGTGGACGCCCTGCCGCTATTGGCCGATGAGCGCTCGCGGGTGCACACGACGTTCCGCCAGACGGTGGCCACGGGCCGTCTTTCCAGCAAAGACCCCAACATCCAGAACATTCCGGTGCGCACCGAGCTGGGCCAGCGCATCCGCCGCGCCTTTATCGCTGAAAAGGGCTGCAAGCTCGTCAGTGCCGATTACTCGCAGATCGAATTGCGCCTGCTGGCCCACGTCACGCAGGACGCCCATCTGATCTCGGCCTTCAAGGCCGGCGCTGACATTCACCGGCACGTGGCGGCCCAGGTGTTTGACGTGCCCGAAAAGTCCGTCAGCAAAGAGCAGCGCAACGCCGCCAAGACCGTGAACTTCGGGTTGATCTACGGCCAGGGCGCCTTTGGCCTCTCGCAGCAGCTGGGCATTTCGCGCGGCGAGGCCCAGGCCTTCATCGAGAAGTACTTCGCCCAGTACCCCACGGTGAAGGACACCATCAACCGGGTCATTGAGGATTGCCGCAGGCAGGGTTTTGTCACGACGCTGCTGGGCCGCAAGCGCTTCCTGCCCGAGATCGCGAGCAAGAACGCCATGCTGCGCGCGCAGGCTGAGCGCCAGGCGTTCAACACCGTGCTGCAGGGCACGGCGGCCGACCTGATCAAACGCGCCATGCTTGAAATTCACCGTGAAATCGAGGGCAGGAAGCTGCCTTTTGCCATGCTGCTTCAGGTGCATGACGAACTGGTGTTCGAAGCGCCGGAGAAGGAAGCGAAGGCCTGCGCGGCATTTGCGCAGAAGAAGATGAGCGGGGCCATGGAACTCGCCGTGCCGCTGGTCGTTGACGTCGGCATCGGCGACAACTGGTTGGACGCGAAATGAAAACTGGAACGACAACTGCTTTCACCGCCAAGACGCCAAGACGCCAAGAACAACTTTGGTCTTTGCCGTTCTTGGCCCCTTGGCTCCTTGGCGGTTCGCTTTTGCTGTTTGTCGCCGCGTGCGAATCGACGCGCGTGGAGCCTGATCCGAAAACAGACCAACCGGAGATCAAGCCGAATCAGGAAATCATCACGGGCGAGCTGCAGAGCGATTTCCTTGAACTCGGCCCGGCCGCGGGCGTGCAGTGGTTGTCATTCTATCCTGACGACTACCTCGAATACCCCGAACTGTTCGAAGGCCTCGACGCCGATCAACGCCGCCATGTGCGGCTTGCGCCGCGCGAGGGTGCCAACAAGGTTCTTTTGAAGTTCGACCTGCCCGCGGGCGCGAAGATCAAGCCGGTGGACTGGTACGGCACGGAATGCGTGGCGATTGATTTGCCGGATGCGAAGGGATTTACCGTGGCACTGACGGACGCAAGTCGGGTGAAACTCAAGCCGCAGCTGGAGCAGGCCTGGGCAGTAGAACTTGCGACGAGTCTCATGCTGGAAAGCATCAGGCATCGCGGCTACCTGACCGGCAATTCCGAAAGAGACAGCGAGAAGAGCTCCGGTACGCGCGGAGTCGGGGGCAAGGGCGTGCGAAGAGGCGACAATAAAGAAGTGTCCCTCGATGACGCCGGGATTGCAGAGCCTGTTGAGCGCGACATCGCGGCGTTTGGAGTCGCGCGAATCTCGGGCAAGTCTTCTCAGGTTGTGGTTGTAGTCGAAGTGCGCAACATGGATGCGAAGGGGAAAGACATCGGGTTGACCAAGGCTCATGTATCGGGTTTGGAACGGATTCTCACATCAGTTTCGATTGTCCGCGAGCTCGCGCTTGAAGGCTCGCCCAAGCACCAGTGCAAGAGCACCATCGAAGACCTCAAGGCCGGCGTCGTGGCCTATGAGAAAGGCGGCTTGAAGCTGGCGCTGCCCGAAGGTTGGTCCTTGCGCAAAACCGGCGGCTCTTCCACTGTTGAAATTGACGGCAGCGGTGCTAAACCCCTCGCCCTGATTCGTCGTTTGAAACCCCACAGCAATGGTGACCTGCGCGCCCGTGTCCGCGCTGACTCCGTTTTCGCCCGACGCTGCGACCGCCCCGACGCCTTCTTCGGCGCTGGCAAGTCGCTCACCGGGGCCGAACCCTACGTCGTCAGCTTTGACTACCGCGACAACAGCGTCGATCAAGCCGCGCTGTGTGTGATTGCGACGGGCAACGAACTGCTCACGCTCGAAGTGGTGGCGACGGGTTTGCGCGACCCCCAGGCGCGGCGGCAGGCCAAAGACGCACTGCTCAAGCTGGTGGCTCAGGCCGAGCCTGCCACGCAGGTGCGCAACGCGGTTCAGGGGCTGGACAAGCTGGTGGGATGGAAACCGAAAGAATGAGCGGAACTTCCCCGCAATTGGGCCGTCTTCCGCCCCCGGGCACCCGCCCCGTGGTGTTCGCGCTTGTGGGCGGCGTGGCCAGCGGCAAGTCCGCCGTGGCCCGCGCCTTTGAAAAATTGGGCGCGCGAGTCATTGACGCCGATGCCGCCGGCCACGAGGTGCTCAAAGAGCCTGAAGTGAAAAAGGAACTGGTGGATGCGTTTGGCGATGACGTGATCGACAAGAACGGCGAAGTCAGCCGCAAGCGCCTGGGCTCCCTGGCCTTTGAAGGCCCCACGCGGGTCCTGCGCCTGAACACCATCACGCATCCGCGCATCCGCGCATTCACCGCGCGCCAGATTGCCGAGGCCCTGGCCGACCCTCGTCTCAAGGCGGTCGTGCTGGACATCAGCCTGCTGCTGGAAAGCAAGAACTACGAGGGCAAATACGACGTGCTGATCTTCGTCGACTGCGCAGAGGCCACCCGCGAAGAACGCGCCATGTTCACGCGCGGCTGGGTGCGCGGGGAAGTGGCCCGGCGCCAGAAGCACCAATTGCCACTGGACCAAAAGCGCGCCCAGGCCCACGAAGTCGTGGACAACAACGGAACACTGGACGATGTCGAACGCCAGGTGCAGGCCATCTGGAAGAAGTATGTCGAGCCGCGTCGGTGACGCGGCCAGCAAGCGAGGCTCTGCCCTCAGGCGGGACAGGGCCAAGCGATCGCCGCGATAGCGGCGAAGAAGCGCCAAGGCAATGCCGGGGCGCCAGAAGGCCGGAGAGCCCGGCCGAGATCCCGGGGGAACCACCCCCAAAGCCGCGCGTTCGGGTCCCCCCAACGGGATCCCGCGCAAACAGCGCCCAGGGCGCAAGGAAAAGTGTGATGTCTGAAGACATGGCTGGAAATGGTCGCAACCGCAGGCCCCGCCGCCCCGGCGGCATGAACCGTCGGCGTGGCACGCGCAAGCCCAAGGTCGAACCGGGCAGCCCCATGCACGCCACGCTCACGGCGCAGCAGGAAGCCCACCGCAACGAGCAGCGCCTTGAACGCGAGCAGAGGGCGGCGGCCATGGCTGCCATGCAGTCCGATTCGGAAGAGGGGGACGAAACGGACCGTGAAGAGTCCGAAACCGCCACCGAATCCGCCCCCACCGAGACGGCCGCGCCCATCGGCAACGAGGCCCCGCCGCCCGCGGCGCCCGCCGTCGCTTCCGGCAACCTGATGGCGCCCGCGCCGGCGCCCGCCCGCGCGCCCGCACCGGCGCCCGCGCCTGTGGAGCCCGTTTACGACAGAACGCCCCAGGTCCCTTCAGCGCCCCAACCCGGCAATGAACTGCACCCGCCGCGCCATGAACGCCACGAACGTCACGAGCGCCACGACCGGCCGCGCCATGACCGCCACGGGCAGTCCAACCGCTACGCCCAGGCGCAGGCGCAGCCGCAACCGCAGCCCCAGGCACCCCTGGCGCAGGCCCAGCCGGCGCCCGCCGCGGAAACCGCTCCGGTCCCCGTGGTGCCAGCCGAGCCTCCGCGCCCGGCCGAGATCATCAACCTGAACCTGTTGCAGCAGTCCAAGATGGAGCACCTGCAGCGCGAGATCCGCCGCCTGGGCCTCGTCGAGGTCACCGGTCTCAAGAAGCAGGACCTGGTGTTCACTCTGCTCAAAGAGAAGGTCAAGCAGGGCGCCCAGATCGTGGGCGAAGGCGTCATGGAGGTACTGCAGGAGGGCTTTGGCTTCCTGCGCAGCCCGGGCTACAACTACCTGCCCAGCCCCGACGACATTTACGTTTCGCCCTCGCAGATCCGCCGCTTCGGCATCAAGAGCGGCAACGTGGTGGCGGGCCAGATCCGTCCGCCCAAGGACAACGAGCGCTATTTCGCGTTGCTCAAAGTCGACAAGGTCAACGGCGAGGACCCGCTCAAGCTTGCCGAGCGCATCAACTTCGACGATCTCACGCCCCTCTATCCCAACCGCCGCATCTTCCTGGAAGACCGGCAGGGCAAGATCCGCGACATTGACCTGCGCATCGTCGACCTCGTCAGCCCCATCGGCATGGGCCAGCGCGGCCTGATTGTCGCCCCGCCCCGCACGGGCAAGACGGTGCTGATGCAGAAGATCGCCAACGCCATCCGCCGCAACCACCCGGACATCTACCTCATCGTGCTGCTCATCGACGAGCGCCCCGAAGAAGTGACCGACATGGAGCGCAACGTGGACGCCGAGGTCGTCAGCAGCACCTTCGACGAACCCACCAGCCGCCACGTCGCCGTCACCGAGATGGTCCTGGACAAGGCCAAGCGCATGGTTGAGCACGGCAAGGACGTCGTCATCCTGCTGGATTCGATCACCCGCCTCGGCCGCGCCTACAACGCCGAGCAGCCCCACTCCGGCAAGATCCTCACCGGCGGCGTGGATGCCAGCGCTTTGCAGAAGCCCAAGCGCTTCTTTGGCGCGGCACGCAACATCGAAGAGGGCGGCTCTTTGACCATCATCGCCACCGCGCTCATTGACACGGGCTCAAGGATGGACGAAGTGATCTTCGAGGAGTTCAAGGGCACGGGCAACATGGAACTGCACCTGGACCGCCGCCTGGCCGACCGTCGCGTTTACCCGGCCCTGGACGTCACGCGCAGCGGAACGCGCAAGGAAGAACTGCTCCTGGACCCCGAGGAGCAAAAGCGCATGTGGGTGCTGCGACGCATCCTCAACGACATGAACCCCATTGAGGCCATGGAGCTGCTCAAGGAGAAGGTGAGCAAGACCCAGACCAACGTGGAGTTCCTGCTCACGATGAACGTCAAGTAGGGGGGTGCCGGGGCGTGCTTGGGGGCTGACACCCCACAGCACGCCCCCTGCCGGAATACCGGCATGGCTGTTCCGGGGCAAAATCAGGAAACCGGCCGCCGTACTTCGCGTTACACAAGTCAGGAGGTGCCCTATGAAGAATGTCTGCCTGTTGCTTTTGGCCTGCTGCCTGGGAGCTCCGCTGTTTGCCCAGGATGACAAGCCCAAGGACCCGCCCAAGACCACAGAAAAACCCCAGGGCGAGAAGGACGCCGAAAAGACCGCCGAGAAAAAGGCCGAAGAAGACAAGATGACCGAGGCCGGTCAGAAGCTGTTTGAAGACTTCGAACGCGTCTGGAAGAAGTACTACGAGATCAAGCTCGACAGCATCAAGCAGAACCGCCAGGTCAACCTCGACGACGACTGGAACACGGCCGTCAAGGAGGCCAAGAACGGCACCTACAAGGACTTCAAGGAGTTTGACGCCGCCATCACGGCCATGCAGAAGGCTGACAAGGTCTTCGCCCGCAAGTTCACCGAAACAAGCAATCGGCTGGCCAAGGAGCATGCCGCCGCCGTGCGCAAATGGGTCGATGAACAGCGCGGCAAGTAGCCCCGCGTTCTGTTGCGCCAAAGAACACATGCCGCCCCCAGGGGGCGGCATGTTCCGTTGACGGGGCAGAGCAGGTCAGCGCACGAACTTGTAGCCCGAGCCGCGCATGGTGAGGATGTGTTCGGGCTTGTTGATGTCGTCTTCGACTTTCTGGCGCAGCTTGTTGATGAAGTTGTCCACCGTGCGGTCGGTGCCGAAGTAGTCAAAGCCCCAGACCTTGGTGAGTATCTCCTGGCGGGACAGCACTTTGCCCTCGTTCTCGAGGAAGAGCTTGAGCATCTGGAACTCTTTCTGGGAGAGTTCAATCTGGTTGCCGTCCTTGCGCAGAACCTGGCCCTTGACGTCAAGGGTGTAGGGGCCAAACACATAATTGGCCTCCGTGGTTTCAAAGCGCTTGCTGCGCCGCACGTGGGCATTGACACGGGCCACCACCTCGGCGATGGAAAAAGGCTTGGTCACGTAGTCGTCAGCGCCCAGTTCAAGCCCCATGATCTTGTCGATCTCCTGCGTCTTGGCCGTGAGCATGATGATGGGCATGGTCATGCCCTGCTTGCGCAACTGCCGGCAGAGATCGAAGCCCGAAAGTTTGGGCAGCATGACGTCGAGGAGAATCACGTCAGGCTTGTGCTCGATGGCCTTCTGCAGACCCGTTTCGCCGTCCGCTGCGGTGAAGACGGAATAGCCCTCCACCTGCAGGTTCAACTCCAGGCCGCGCTGGATAGATGGGTCGTCCTCGACCACGAGGATGGTTTCCATGGATGTTCCGCCGCTTGACGTTGCCCAAGAGGGGAATACTATACGCGCCCCCAAGCAAGCCCACAAGGCTGCGAGCGGGGCGCGCCTGCCACACGCGCGTCATAGGTCTGACCCGGGCGCTTAGCTCAGTTGGTAGAGCACTGTCTTCACACGGCAGGGGTCACAGGTTCGAGTCCTGTAGCGCCTACCACATTCATGCGGGGCCGCCAAAGGGCGGCCCCGCTTCACGTTGCGGCTCTGTGTCGCTGTCGCTCAGGGACGCTGCTCACCGCCCAGGGGCTGCTGGGGCGGGTTCTCCATCTGCACCGCGTGAATCGTATCCACGTGCAGCAGCTCTCCGTTGACCAGCAGGTGAATCTCGTACGTGCCGGCCTTGGGGAAATGCAGGCCCGGCAGGTTCAGGCCCGTCTCGAAGTCATCCAGCGGGCTGCGATGCTCGACGCCCTTGAGATCAGCGCGGCCAAGCACCTGGCCGTCGCCCGGGTCGATAAACTGGATGGTCAGGTCGCAGCGACCGTTGAGTTCGCCCAGCATGAGGTACAGTCCAAAGCGCGCATGAAACACCGGGAACTGCGCGGCATGGACGCGGCGGAAAATGCCGACGACAGTGTACTTGCGGTCCGTGGAATGGATGACCTGGTCGCAGATCAGGAAGGCTTTGACTTTGGGCGTGGTTTTCATGGGGGCATCATGCATGCTCAAACGGGGTTTACAAGTGCAGCGCTTGGGCGGAATACACGGCACGGGCTTTGCGGTTAAATCCACCGTATGCCGTTGCGGCATGGGCCGAAAAACGGCCTTTCAACGGCAATTGACGGCCATTTGCGCCGTGTTACCGTGACTCACCGGGGCTTGGCCCCGCATCGCGGCCCTTTAGAGGCAAACATGTTCGAACAATTCACCGAGCGCGCCCGCAAAGTTCTGGGGCTGGCCCGTCAGGAAGCGCAGAAGTTCAATCACGAATACATCGGCACCGAACATATCCTTCTGGGGCTGATCCTCGAGGGCAGCGGCGTGGCCGCGACGGTCTTGCGCAACATGGACGTGGACCTGCGCAAGATCCGCCTCGAGATTGAGAAGCTGGTGCAGCAGGGGCCGCAGGTCATGACGGCCCCCAGCAAGCTGCCCTTCACGCCGCGCGCCAAGCGTGTCATCGACCTGGCCAAGGAAGAGGCCCAGTCGCTCAATCACGAGCACGTAGGAACAGAGCACCTGCTTCTGGGCCTACTGCGCGAAAACGAGGGCATTGCCGCGCAGGTGCTCATGAACCTGGGAGTGCGCCTTGATGAAGTTCGCGAAGAGGTGCTGGAACTCCTCAGTCCTGACCAGCAGAAGGGTCAGGCGCCGCGTGAAAACGCGGCCTCTGGCGACACCGAGAGGCGCAAGAACCCCCAGCGCGACACGGCCAACATCAACCCCGGCGGCGGCAACCCCAACGAGAAGTCCAAGACTCCCGCCCTGGACGCCTTCGGCCGCGACCTCACCGAACTGGCCCGCGACGGCCAGCTCGACCCCGTGATCGGCCGCCGCAACGAAATCGAGCGCGTGGTCCAGGTGCTGTGCCGGCGCACGAAGAACAACCCGGTGCTGATCGGCGAGGCCGGCGTGGGCAAGACGGCCATTGTCGAGGGCCTGGCCCAGGAAGTGATCAGCGGCAACGTGCCGGAACTGCTGCGTGACCGCCGCATTGTGGTGCTGGACCTGGCCATGATGGTGGCAGGCACCAAGTACCGCGGCCAGTTCGAGGAGCGCATCAAGGCCGTGATGACGGAAGTACGACGCGCCAAGAACGTCATACTGTTCATCGACGAGTTGCACACCCTGGTAGGCGCGGGCGGCGCGGAGGGCGCCATTGACGCCTCCAACGTGCTCAAGCCGGCTCTCTCGCGCGGCGAAGTGCAGGTGATCGGCGCCACGACGCTGGACGAGTACCGCCGCTACATTGAAAAAGACGGCGCTCTGGAGCGCCGCTTCCAGCAGGTGCTGGTCGAGCCGCCGTCGCCGGAGGATGCCCTGCTGATCCTCAAGGGCCTGAAGTCGCGCTATGAGGCGCACCACCGCGTGCGCTATACGGACGGCGCGCTCAAGCAGTGCGTAGATTTCTCGGCGCGCTACATTCCTTCGCGCTTTCTGCCGGACAAGGCCATCGACGTGATGGACGAGGCCGGCGCGCGGGTGCGCCTTCGCAGCATGAGCAAGCCGCCGGATCTCGGCGATCTGAACAAGGAAATCGACCGCCTCGAGGCCGAGAAGGACGAGTGCATCACCAACCAGGAGTACGAAAAGGCGGCCCAGCTGCGCGACAAGGCCATGCAGCTGCGCAAGGAAAAGGAGCGCATGCAGCGCGAGTGGCGCGAGCAGGCCAACGTCATTTCCGGCGTTGTTGATGAAGACGTGATCTGCGAGACGGTCAGCAAGATGACCGGCATCCCGCTCACGCGCATCGACCAGGGCGAGAGCGAGCGCCTGCTCAAGATGGAAGACGAGCTGCACAAGCGCGTCATCAGCCAGGAAGATGCCATTTCGCAGATCGCGCGCGCCGTGCGCCGCTCGCGCGCCGGCCTGAAGGATCCCAAGCGCCCCATTGGCTGCTTCCTGTTCGTGGGCCCCACGGGCGTGGGCAAGACGCTCCTGTGCAAGGCGCTGGCCAACTTCATGTTCGGAACGGACGACGCTCTGGTGCAGATCGACATGAGCGAATACATGGAGAAATTCAACGTCTCCCGCCTCGTCGGCGCGCCCCCGGGCTACGTCGGCTATGAGGAAGGCGGCCAGCTCACGGAAAAGATCCGCCGCCGGCCCTACGCCGTCGTGCTCATGGACGAAATCGAAAAGGCCCACCCTGACGTCTACAACATGCTGCTGCAGGTCATGGAGGAGGGCAAGCTCACCGACAGCTTCGGCCGCGTCGTGGACTTCAAGAATGTCATCCTGATTCTGACCTCGAACATCGGCGCGAACATCATCAAGAACCAGACCGGCCTCACTTTCGTGCAGCGCAGCGCCGAGCGCCAGTTCGGCCAGATGAAGGAAATGCTGATGCACGAAATCGAGCGGCACTTCAAGCCCGAGTTCCTCAACCGCCTCGACGACGTGATCGTGTTCCGCCCGCTGAACCGCGACAACCTCTACCAGATCTTCGACATCGAGGTCGCCGGCGTGAAGAAGCGCATGGCCCAGCACGAGGTCGAACTCGACGTTACGCTTGAAGCCAAGAACTGGGTGCTCGACAGCAAGGACTGCCAGAACCTCGAGTTCGGCGCGAGGCCCCTGCGCCGCGCCATCGAGAAATACATCGAAAACCCCCTGAGCGAGGTGCTGCTCAAGGGCGGCATGGCCGGCAAGGCCAAGGTCTCGGTCAAGGTTCGCAAGCTGGGCGAGGCCGGCGTGGGCGAAAAGGGCCCCGAGGCCGAACGAACCGAGCTCTGGTTTGACTTCGTCGACCGCCTTGCCGACGACAAGAAAAAGAAGGAAAAAGACACCGTCACCATCAGCGGCAAGGACGCCTGAGCGAGGTCAACGCGCCATGCGGCGCGAATGGGGCTCTTGCCGCTCGCCTTCCAGCGCAAGGCAAGGGCTCGAATCCGCCAAGCAACACGGGCGAAGACACCCGCGCCACAGACTCCGTGGCATCGGCCCCTTGCCGATGCCACCGGCGCGCGGCTTCACTTCACGCCCATCTCGTTCAGCAGGCGCCGGGCCGCCGGCCCTGCTCCGCGCGCTGCGCCTGCCACCACGCCAGGGTCTTGCGCAGCCCTTCTTCCAGCGACGTCGAGGCCGTGAAGCCGAATTCAACCTTGGCGCGGCTGGTGTCGAGCCTGCGGCGCGGCTGCCCGTTGGGCATGGCCTTGTCCCATACAATCTCGCCCTTGAAGCCCGCAAGCCGCGCCACGGTTTGAGCCAGTTCGGCCATGGAGAGCTCCTGTCCGCTCCCCAGGTTGACGGGCTCGGGCTTGTCGTAGGAGGCCGCAGCCTGCGCGATCCCCCGGGCGCAGTCGCCCACGTACAGGAACTCGCGTGTGGGACGCCCGTCGCCCCAGAGTCTGACCTGGGGCGCGTTGGAGCGCGCGGCTTCATCGAACTTGCGGATCATTGCCGGGATGACATGGCTGGACTCGAGGTCGAAGTTGTCACCCGGCCCATAGAGATTCACGGGCAGCAGGAAGATGCCGTTGAGTCCGTACTGGGCGCGATAGCTCTGAAGCATGACCAGCAGCGAGCGCTTGGCCACGCCGTAGGGGGCGTTGGTTTCCTCGGGGTAGCCCTCCCAGAGTTCGTCTTCGCGAAAGGGCACGCGGGCGTGCTTGGGATAGGCGCAGACGGTGCCCAGCTGAACAAACTTGTCAAGCCTGCCGTAGCGCCGGGCCTCCTCGATCAGATTCAGCCCCATCTGCATGTTCTCGTAGAAGAACAGGCCCGGGTTGGCCCGGTTGGCGCCGATCCCCCCCACCCGCGCCGCCGCGTGAATGACGACCTTGGGCCGCCAGGCATCGTACATGCGGGCGACCGCCGCGCGGTCAAGCAGGTCCGTGTCAAAATGGCGCGGCGTGAACAGGTTTCTGCAGCCCAGGCTTCGAAGGTGCTCGGCCAAGGCCCGGCCCAGGAAGCCGCTGCCGCCGGTCAGCAGGATTCTCTCATTGACAAGGTCCAAGATCGCGCCTCCGTCTCCGCGTCACGGCTGTCTTGTTTGCCGCCGGTTCGCCGCGCTTGACGCGTGGCGGCGGCTGCCGGCATCATTTGAACCAGCGCTCTTCGCTGCGGAAGTCGTCACGGCCCGCCTGCACGGCCTCGACGTCGGCGTCCACCATCAGGTTCACAAGCTCGGTGAACGTCACGCGCGGCTTCCAGCCAAGCACCCGGCGCGCCTTGGCGGCGTCGCCGCACAGGTGGTCCACCTCGGCGGGGCGCAGGTAGCGCTTGTCACGCTTCACGTAGCGGCGCCAGTCCAGGTTCACGCGCGCGAAGGCCAGCTCACAGAACTCGCGCACGCTGTGGCTCTCTCCGGTTGCCAGCACGAAATCGTCGGGCTGCCGCTGCTGGAGCATGCGCCACATGCCCTCGACGTAGTCGGGCGCATAGCCCCAGTCACGCCGCGCGTCGAGATTGCCGAGATAGAGCTTGTCCTGAAGGCCGGCCTTGATGCGGGCCACGGCGCGGGTGATCTTGCGCGTGACGAAGGTGGGTCCGCGCCGCGGGCTCTCGTGGTTGAACAGGATGCCGTTTGCGATGAACAGGCCGTAGGCCTCGCGGTAGGTGCGGCACATCCAGAAAGCGTAGGCCTTGGCGGCCGCGTAGGGCGAGCGAGGCAGCATGGCGGTTGCTTCGCTCTGGGGCGCGGGTGCGTTGCCGAACATCTCGCTGGAGCAGGCCTGATAGATGCGCGACTTCAGGCCCAGGCTGCGCACGCTTTCCAGCAGGCGCGTCACCCCCACGGCGTCCACGTCGCCGGTGTACTCCGGCTGCTCGAAACTGACCTTGACGTGGCTCTGTGCGCCGAGGTTGTAGATTTCATCGGGGCGGATCTCGGCCAGAAGCTGCGTGATGCGCGAGGCGTCGGTGAGGTTGCCGTACACAAGCCTGAGACGGTAGTCGCGAGCGTGCGGGTCCTGATACAGATGCTCGATGCGGTCAATGTTGAACGTCGAGCTGCGGCGGATGACGCCATACACCACGTAGCCCCTGGCCAGCAGAAACTCCGCCAGGTAGCTGCCGTCCTGGCCGGTGATACCCGTGATCAGGGCCGTGCGTTTGCCTTTTGCCATGCGGCCCGATTCTGGATTGCCGCGCGCCCCTTGGAAAGCATGTACCCACAGCCCGGCAATTTCCGCCCACGCCTGCCTGAGCGTGGATTGCTTTGCATAATCGCAGCGTGCCCAAACGCATCACCTTTCTGCTGCCCTATTTTCCGCCGGATGTCGCGGCCGATGGCCAGCTCTTTGCCCTGCTGGCGCGCGAGCTGGCAGCGCGCGGCCACCGGGTGCAGGTGTTGACCTACAGGCCCCGTTATCAGGGCCTGAGCGAAAGGGCGCCGCGCCAGGAGATGATGGGCGGCGTGAGCGTGCGGCGCTGGTGGGCGCCCGGCGGCAAGAGCCTCTGGGCCCGCGCCCTGGGCGCCTGGTGGCTGATGTGCAGCGGCATGTGCAGGGCGCTGTTCTGCCGCGGCACGCTGATTGTGCCCTCGAGCCCGCCGGGCCTGGCTCTGGCGGCCTGGCAGCTTTCGCTGCTGGGCAGGCGCTATGTTTACGTGCTCCACGACATCCACCCCGAACTGGGACTGGCCCTGGGCGCCCTCAAACCCGGCGCCGCCGCCGCGCTGGTGCGCCTGGCCGGCAATCTGGCCATGGGCCGCGCCCGGGCCGTGGTCACGCTGACCGAGGGCATGAAGCAGGTCGCCCTGGCGCGTTGCCCCCGCGCCTTTGTGGAAGTTCAGCCGAACTGGGTGGACCTCGACGCCATCACGCCCAGGCCTCGCGAGCCCGAGCGCGGCGCGCCCCTGATCATCCAGTATTCCGGCAACATGGGCCATCTCCACGACCTGGAGGGCCTGACGCGCGCGGCGGGCAGGCTCGCCGGCGTCGAGCTGCACTATGTGGGTCGGGGAGTCAGGTTGGAGGAAATCAAGGCCCTGGCCCGGCGCGAGCAGTGGAACCATGTGAAGTTCTTCGATTACAGACCCCTGAGCGAGCTGGCGGCCTCCCTTGGTGCGTGCGACGTGGCCGCCATTGCCCTGTCCGCCGGCGCCGACCGGCTGGCCATGCCGAGCAAGCTGCAGGGCATCCTGGCCTCGGGGCGTCCGCTGCTGTGCCTGGCAGGGCCGGATACGGAGTTGGGCGCCCTTGTTGATCGCGAGGCCGTGGGCCTGACCGTGAAGAACCCGGCCGACACTGACGAGATTGCCGCGGCCATCGAACGGCTGCGCGACCCCGAACTGCGGTTGGCCATGGGTCAGCGCGCGCGCCGCCTGGCCGAAGATCGTTACGGCGTGCAGCGGGCCGCCGACGTCTATGAGCGGCTGGCGTGAAACTCAGGGCTTGCGATAGACGTTGAGCCCGATCTTGAAGCCTGACTTTCCGCCCTTGTCGTAGTCGATGCTCTGGTTGCCTTCCGTGGAGGCCACAATGATGGTCTTGCCGCTGGACGAGGGGCCGAACTCCCGCGTCAGGTCCACCCGGATGACGAGGCTGTCGCCTTCCACTTTCATTTCCACGTTCTTCATGTCCGCTCTCCCATGCCTCAGCGCAGCGCCACAATGGGCGGCAGCCCGCTGGGCTCTATGTCATGAACCTTGACGCTGCCGTCTTCCTCCACGCTCGCGCGCAGCATGTCATAGCCGAGGCGTGCAAAGGGCGGAAGCGTGCTGTTGATCGACTCGTGCTCAAGGTCGTGGTTGATGTGAGTGAAGAACACGCGCTCGACACCGGCCTGCCGCGCCACTTCCAGCGCCTGGGGCAGGCTCATGTGGGTGGGATGCGGGGCACGCCTGAGCGCGTCCAGCACCAGCAGTTTGACGCCCTTGAGCAGTTCGATGCTGCTCTCCGGCACCAGATTCGTGTCCGTGATGTACGCGGCATCGCCGATGCGGAAGCCCGCCACGCGCATGTTGCCGTGCACCACGGGAATCGGCGTCACGGTCAGGCCCGCAACCCGGAAGGGCTCGTGCTCGAACACGTGGGTGTTGATGCGCGCGATGCCCTTGTAGTCGTAGTCCTCGTCGAAGATGTAGGCAAAGGTCTGACGCAGGCTGGCCACGCTTTCGGGATAGCCGTAAAGATCGATGGGCTTCTTGCCCCCGCCCCAGTAAATGGCGCGCAAGTCGTCCAGCCCGTGGCAGTGGTCGGCGTGGGTGTGGGTAATCAGCACGGCATCCACGGAGGTAAAGCCGCTGCGCAGGGCTTGCAGCCGCACGTCCGGCGTGACGTCCACGAGAATGCGGCGCTCGCTGCCGTCCTTGACAACGCGGAAGAGCACGCTGGCGCGCAGCCGCTTGTTGCGCGGATTGGGAGAGCGGCAAACCCAGCACTCGCAGCCGATCATGGGCACGCCGGCGGAAGTGCCGCTGCCGAGCATTTCGATTTCAACGCGCATGGCCGAAGTCTAGCAGCGCCGCGTCCGGCTGCACGATGCAGGCGCCTACAAACCCAGTTCGTCGGCAATCTCGACGAGGTTGAATACCTCAAGCGTGGGCAGTTGCAGGTGGGCCTGGCTGGTATCCGCCTTGCCCTTGTTGCCGGCGTGTACGGCCACCACCTTCATGCCCGCGGCCTTGGCCGAGGCGATGCCGGCGGGGCTGTCCTCCACGGCCAGGCAGCGCGACGGGTTGGCCTTCAGCCGCGCCGCCGCCGCCAGATAGGGATCAGGGTGGGGCTTGCCGCGCTCGTAGTGGTCGCAGGCGACGATGAGCTCGAAGCAGGATTTGAGGTCAAGGGCTTCCAGTACGGCCAGGGCCTGGCGCTGGGTGCTGCCCGTCACCAGGGCAATGGGAAAGCGCTCGTGGCTGTGGCGCACAGCGGCCACGGCGCCGGGCAGCGGCGGGATGGAGGCGAGCGCCGGCACGTAGTCGCTGTGGAACAGCTCGCGCACCTGCTCGACCTGTTCGCGGGTGAAGCCGAACTTGCGGCCCACGGTAGCGAAGAAATCGTTCTCGCTCTGGCCCAGCAGGTTCTCGAACAGGGTTTCGTCCATGCGGAAGCCCAGCACCTCTTCAAAGGCGCCCTGCATGACGTCCCACACGACGCGCTCCGTATCGACAAGCGTGCCGTCCATGTCCCAGAGAACCGCGTCAAAGCTCATGCCTGTAGTGCCCCTCGCAACGGCAATCCCACGGATGAAACCACAGTCCGGACACAAAATACAAGTGCCCGCGACACCCGCCGCGGGCACCGAATTCCGGATGAATCTGATCAGCGGGCTTTGGCCATGGCCTTCCTGCCCTCGGCCATGACATGCTCAATCTCGTCGACGGTCTTGGGTGCGTCCCTCGTCAGCACTTCCGGGGCGCCGTCGGTCACCAGCACGTCGTCCTCGATGCGCACGCCGATGCCCAGGTACTTCTTGGGAACGTCGTCGCGCTCAGCCGAGATGTAGAGCCCCGGCTCGATGGTCAGCACGTTGCCCTTCTGCAGCGGGCGCCACTGCTCGCCGTCGCGATACTTGCCGACATCGTGCACGTCCATGCCCAGCCAGTGGCCGGTGTTGTGCATGTAGAACTCCCGGAAGGTCCTGGGCGCCTTGTCCACCTTGGGGTCCTTCTTCTTGTTCTTGACGTCCTCGTCCCACTGCTTCTGCGTCGCGATGATCTGCCGGGGGTCGCCTTGCAGCAGGCCCATGGCCACCATGCCCTCCGTCAGAACTTCGACCGACTTCCAGTGCGTGTCCATGTAGGGCGTGCCGGCGCGGCACAGCTCGATACTTGCGAGCTGGGCCTTGAGAACCCAGTTGTAGACCTCCTTCTGGGCCTCGCTGAACTTGCCGTTGATGGGCCAGCAACGGGTGATGTCGCAGGTGTACATGCCGTACTCGCATCCGGCATCCATGAGAATCAGATCGCCGTCGCGGCAGAGGGCGTTGTTCTCGTGGTAATGCAGGATGTTGGCGTTGTCGCCCGCGGCCACGATGCTGGGGTAGCCCAGGCGGTGGCTGCCGCCCTTCTTGGCGTGATACTCAAACTCGGCCTGAACTTCGTACTCATACATGCCGGGGCGGGTCGCCATCATGGCGGCCTTGTGCGCCGCGGCGCCAAGCTTCGCGGCCCGGCGCAGGAAGTGCAGATCGTCCTCCGTCTTGACCAGGCGCATTTCGTGCAGGATCTCGCTGGGATCGTGCATTTCCGTCGGGGCGTTGATGCCCAGGCGCTTCATGGCCCGCACTTTGTTGAGCCAGCCCATGACGCGGTCGTCGAAGCGGTCGTCATCTCCGAAGTGGGCGTAGATGCGCTGCTGGTTCTTGAGGTAATCGGGCACCAGCTTGTCGATTTCCTCCAGCGGGTAGGCGGCATCGGCGTGGTAGCGCTTCCTGGCGCCCTCGGGTCCGGCGCGGCGGCCGTTCCAGATTTCCAGGGCCTTGTCGCGGGGCGGCACGAAGAGGATGAACTTGTGTTCGGGGTGGTCCTTGATGATGAGGCAGAGCGAGCCGGGCTCCTCAAAGCCCGTCAGGTAGTAGAAGTCGCTGTCCTGACGGTACTCGAAGTAGACGTCGTTGTTGCGCTTGGCCTCAGGGGCGCTGGGCAAAATGGCAACCCCCGGCAGCATCCGCTTCATGAACTCGGCGCGGCGGCGCTTGAAGATATCGGCGTTGAAGTCGTGGGACATGGGCTTTCCTTTGCGGGGCCTGGCGCCCCCTTGATGTTTCAACGGTCCAGCATGGCAAAGGCTTCCCCCGCTAGCAACGGGGGGAGGCCAAAGCATGGCCGCGCAGCGTCAGCCGAAGATCTCGGCCAGGCGGAAGTAGTCGTCCGTCACCAGCTTGGTCTTGCCCGCCACAAGCTCCAGGGGCACGGCCTCCAGGTCGCGGCCGGCCAGGGCGGCCATGAAGCCTGACTTGCCGCCCAGCAGAAGGTCAAAGGCGAAGTCCGACAGGCGCGTGGCGAGCACGCGGTCGACGGCGATGGGGGCTGCGCAACGCTGGAGATAGCCCAGGGTGGTGCAGCGGGCGTTGTAGCCCAGGCGGCGCTCGATTTCGAGCGCGAGCATGGTGCCCACGCCGCCGAGCCGGGGCCGCGCGTTGAGGTCTTTGGTGCCGCGCCGCGGGTCCAGCTTCTTGTCTTTGTCCATGGCGCCTTCGGCGATGATGACGATGCTGTAATTGCGCTTGTGGACTTCGTGGCGGGTGCGCAGGCGCTCACAGATGGCATCGAGCGTGAACTCATGCTCGGGGATGAGCACAAGGTCGGCGCCGCCGGCAATGCCGGCCTCGACGGCAATCCAGCCCGAGTCCCGGCCCATGGTTTCCACGATCATGACGCGGGAGTGGGCCTCGGCCGTGGCGCGCAGGTTGTCCAGCGCCTGGGTGGCGACCTCGGCCGCCGTAAAGAAGCCCACGGAAAAATCCGTACCAACGAGGTCGTTATCGATGGTCTTGGGCACACCGACAACAGGAAAACCGGCCTGGGCCAGCAGAGACGCGGCGGTCTGGGAACCGTTGCCGCCGATGGCAATCACGCCTTCTAGGCCTTGACGCGTCAAGGCGTCCATGGCGATCTTCGCGTCGCCCTGCTTGAGGAACAGGGTGCTGCGCGCGCTGCGCAGTATCGTGCCCGCGCGCTGCACGATGCCCGCCACATCCTGCCGTTCGAGCTTGCGGACCTCGCCCTTGAGCAGGCCGTCCCAGGAGTCAAAGATGCCGAACACCTCGACCCCGTCGGCAAAGCCGCGCCGGGCAATGGTGCGCACGCAGGCATTGGTGCCCGGAGCATCGCCGCCTGAGGTGATGACGCCGATCCGTTTCATGGTTTCCCGTTCAACGCAGATTCGCCGTCAGGCCGTCCATGATCGCCACCTTGACGATCAGGTCCTCCACGCGCGTCGAGTAGCCCCATTCGTTGTCATACCAGCCCACGACCTTCAGGAAGTTGCCATCGATGACCTGGGTGAGTTCGCTGTCGAAGATACAGGAATGACTGTTGCCCACGATGTCGCTCGACACAATGGGATCGGTGCAATACTGCATGATGCCCTTGAGGTAGCCCGCGCTGGCGGCCTTCATGGCCTCGTTCACGGCCTCCACGCTCACGGCCTGATTCAGCTCCACCGTGAGGTCCACCACGCTGCCGTCAGGCACAGGCACGCGCATGGCCAGCCCGTCCAGCTTGCCCTTGAGGCTGGGGATCACCAGGCCCACGGCCTTGGCTGCGCCCGTCTCGGTGGGAACGATGTTTGTGGCGGCGTTGCGCGAGCGGCGGAAATCCTTGTGCGGCATGTCCATCAGGCGCTGGTCATTGGTGTAGGCATGCACGGTGTTCATCAGGCCGCGACGGATGCCGAAATTCTTTTCCAGAACCAGGGCCATGGGTGCGGCGCAGTTGGTGGTGCAACTGGCGTTGGAGATGATCCTGGCGTCTTTCGTGACCACCTGATCATTGACACCCAGCACCACCGTGGCCTCGAGGTAGTCCTTGGTGGGCACGGTGACGATGACGCGGCGGGCGCCGCGCTGGAGGTGGATGTCCAGTTCGGAGAGTTTGCGGAACTTGCCCGTGCTCTCGATGACGTAATCGGCGCCGAGTTCGCGCCAGGGCAGCTTGGCGGGGTCCTTCTCGTTGAGCACCTTGAAGGGGTCGCCGTCGATGGTCATGGTGTCACCGCTGACACTGACCTCGCCGGGGTAGATGCCGTGAATGCTGTCGTACTTGAAGGCGTAAGCCAGCGCCTCGGGCTCGGCGAGGTCGTTGACGGCGACGACGTCAAACTGGCGGCGCAGCTTGGCGATGCGGGTGACGATGCGCCCGATACGCCCAAATCCGTTGATGGCAATCTTCGCAAGGGCCATGGACACTCCGTGAGCGGTTTTCAGTGAACCGTTCTAGTCTTGCAGTGAATGCGCAATCCAGCGGTTTTTGGCAATTGATAACTGATATCTGATAACTGAAGATTAAGGCCATGGGGGAGATCAAACAGGCCCGTCGCGTCACGCCCATCTGCGGCGTCATTTACCACGATGGCCGGGTGCTGGAGAATTCGTGGTGGGAGTTGGAAAAACTCATGGGCGAGGTTGTGCTGGAAAGTGAAGAGTACCCCTTTGACCTGACCCAATACTATTTTGAAGAAATGGGCGGGCCGCTGAAGCGGCGCTTCATCGCCTTTGAGGGGCCCTCCGATCCGGCCGAACTGGCCACCTGGAAACTGGCCACCAATTCCCTGGAAGAGCGCCTGACCAAAGCCTACGCCGAGGAGATGGGGGTGGCGCGACCCATCAACCTCGATCCCGGTTACATCACGGGTGCCAAGCTGGTTCTGGCCACCACCAAGGACTTTGCCCACCGGCTCTATCTGCGCGACGGCATCTACGCCGAGGTCACCCTCAGCTACCGCGACGGACGCTGGCTCAGCCACGAGTACACCTTTCCCGACTTCCGCGACAGCCGCTACCACGCCTTCTTCAACAAAGTGCGCGAGCACCACTGCCGCCACAACTGACGCGTTACTGGCGGCGATTGAGGCGCAGGTTCCACGAATCCTTCAGCCAGGGGTTCAGCTTTTCGCCCTGCCCCTGCAGCCAGGCCTCCACCACCGGCTGAATGCTGTTGCCTTCCCCCAGCCAGATCATGCCCTTGATGGCATCGACACACTTTTCGCGGGTGGCCTCGTTGTCGTGAAAAGGCGTAAGCAGGTCCAGGGCCTGCTTGAGGTCTTCGGCCGTGACATCGCCGGGAGGACCCCCGAGGGTTTCCAGCGCGCACAGCCGCGCCTGGGGCGATCGCAGGTAGGTCAACCAGGAAAGGCGCGTGAGATAGTCATGGCGGTCCTTGGCGCCGCCGCGGGCATAGCTCATGGCCTTCTGCAGTCCGGGCAGAAGTTCGGGCCGCTCAATGGCGCAGGCGTCCATCACCTCCAGCACCATGTTGCGGTGGTATCGGTAGCCCACGTCGAACTCGTTCTTCAGAAAGTTCATCACCCACTGGGCAACCTGCCCGCTGACGAACGTCAGACGGTGGCACAGAATCTGGGTGCACACTTCGTGATAGGTGCGTTCGCGCCCGATCGCCGTCTGGACGCCTATCAGCGCCTGCGCGGCATAGGCTTCGTCGCCGTTGCGCGAGGCCCATTCCGCAATGTCGAGCAACAGCTTGACCGTAGCCGCGTCTCCCAGCGACAGAGCAAACAGCAGGCCGCGCGAACCGTTGAGCCGGAAGGCGTACTGCTCACCGGCGCGGATGACGCAGTGCTTGTCGGCCAGGTCATCGGAGCAGACCATCTTGCCCAGGATGCCGCACATGGCCTTGTCCAGCTCTGGCGGGGCCTCGAGCATGGCTTCGACGTAGGCCGCGATGTACTTGCGCATGCAGCCGGCGTGAACGTGCTGCCAGGAATCCAGGGCGCGGGCCATGGCCACGCGTACGGCCAGATCCGTTTCGTTCAGGATGCCGGCAACAAGGCGCTCGCAACCCCAGGACTCGAAAGCCTCCTTGGGATCGCGAGGCTTGTAGGGGGGCGCGACGCGCTCGAGATCGGGCTCGACACGACGCAGGCGGCGCTCGACCTTGCTCTGGGTGCCGCAGAAGCTGCACGAGACGATGGCTTGAGCGGCCTGAAGCTCCAGAGCGGCGCCGCAGCCGGGGCAGTGGGCCCGTTCAGCCTGTGGGTCGGACATGGAGGGATTGAACGCCGGGCCAAGCCGCTGCGCAAGGGCCAGCCGGGCCCGGGGAACTTACGAACTGACTTTGGTGTCAGCGAGGCGCTCGCGCATGGTGGCCTTGGCGCGATGGAGCCTCGACATCACCGTGCCGATGGGCACCTCGAGCCTCTCGGCGATATCGGCGTAGCTCTCGCCGCCCACACTGTTGAGCAGCAGCACGTCGCGGAAGCGGTGGTCAAGGCTCTCGAGTTCGCGGCGCACGGGGCCCTCAAGGCTGTTGAGAAAGCGCTCGTTGCGCATGATCTGGTCGGGCGATTCGCTCTCGGCTTCGCTGTCCGCCTTGACTTCCTCGCCCAAGAAGGGCTCCACGGACGAGATCTCGACCTGGGGGCCCGCCTTCTTGTTGCGGCGGTATTGATTGACGAAGAGGTTGAACAGGATGCGCGCCAGCCACGCCTTGAGATTGGTGCCCTGTTCGAAGCTCTCGAACTTGTCAAAGGCGTGGAGATAGGTCTCCTGGACCAGGTCCTCGGCGTTTTCAGCGTTGCGCGTCAGGTGCATGGCCTGGCGGTAGAGCACGTCATGGAGGGGCAGAGCTTCGCGGGCGAAGTCTTCCCTGAGATCTTTGAAGGTGGCAACCATGGCGCTCTCCTGTTCTTGGGCAAACCTCGCCCACTCTTGTTGCTTGATTGAATCCTCTGGTTTCCTGCACCAGTCGAACAGACTGGTCTGTCTGGTTACTCCGAAAAGAAGAGACTAACTTTCATCCAGGCCCAACATTCTTTCCGCCATCGACTGCGCATGACGCAACATCGCCACGTTACCCTGGGCGCGCGCGGCCATGAGACCGCCCGTCATCACAACTTCCAGGTCATCGGCGAGCCGGGAGCTTTGAGCACCCAGACCACGTTCCCGGCTGACCCGGGATACAATTTCCTCAAGTATCTGCCGCTGGCCAGACATGTGCCAGCCGATGACCTGGCGCACTTTGTCTTCGGCGCCGGGCACTTCAGCCAGAGTGTTCATAAAGGGGCAGCCGCGGAAGCCCGACTTCTCAAGCTTCTCAGCCTGGCAACGGAACAGCTCGCGCAACTGCTCACGCGGGCTGGAGACCTGGGACAGGCGCTGCCTCAGGGCCGCCATGGACTGATCATGGCTGCGCTCAAGGTAGGCAATGAGCAGGTCTTCTTTGGTCTTGAAGTGGTTGTAGAAGCTGGCCTTGCAGACGCTGGCCTCATCGATGATCTGATTGATGCCCGTGTCCTTGTAACCCTGGGAGTAAAAGAGCCTCGCTGCCGTTTCCAGCAGCTTCTCCCGAACGTCAGTCTTGGTGGCCGTGCTCATACCGTAAGTATAAACAGACCAGTCTGTCTGTCAATTCCCGTAAGACAAAGAATCGTCGGCAGCGTCACGCCGCAGAGCAAAGCGTGATTTCAGGCATTCATCTGTGGCGCGGCAGAAGGAAACAACTCATCCAGCCGCTTGAAGGCAAAGCCGCGGGACCTGAGTCCGTCAATGATCATGGGAAGGGCCTCAAGGGTGGCGCTGCGGTCCTGTGTCCCCTGGAGTCCGGCTCCGTCATGAAGCAGCAGGACTCCGCCCGGTCTGGCCTTGAGGACCAGTCGGCGGGCGATGGCATTGGCGCTGGAGGACACGGCGTCAAAGCCCCTGACCTGCCAACCCACGCAGGCAAGTCCCAGTTGCTCAAGGACATCGCCCAGGGCGGGATTCTTGAAGCCGTGGGGCGCCCGGTAGAAGCGCGGACGCTTGCCGATTGCCGCCTCGATGGCCTCGCTGCAGCGTGTGATCTCCCGCTTCAATGTGGAATGAAGGCTGAAGTTGATGTTCCAGGCGTGGGTGTAGCTGTGGTTTGCCACGAGGTGCCCCTGGCGGTCCATGGCGCGCACCAATTCGGGATGAGCCTCTGCCCGGCAGCCGACCACAAAGAACGTCGCGGGCACCTGCTCACGCGCCAGGATCTCGAGGACTTTGGGGGTGTAGTCGGGGTCGGGCCCGTCATCGAAGGTCAGGGCCACGGCGCTGTGGCCCGGAGCCCGATGCAGGGTGCGGGCCCAAAGGGAGCTGTTGACGTCAAAGACGCCCCACGCGATGAGCCCCAGGGCCGCAAGCAGGATCAGGCCCGCCGCCAGCCAGGACCAGGGCGGGACCCCGAACCAGAGCGCTGCGAACACGCCAAAGGCCGCAAGAACCTTGATGGCAAAAGCCTTGGCCATGGGCTACTTGGCGGAGAGGTGAATCAGCTCGCCGTCTTCCGTCCCGATCAGAATCGTGCCGTCGGGCCCGACATAGCCCGAGCGCGGCAGGGTTTTCTTCTCGCGCTTGAGCATCTCGAACTCGTAGGACTTGTTCAGGGCCCCGCTTCGCGCATCCCACACGGCCATGCGCTTTTCGTTGTCAAAGCCGATCAGGCGGCGGCCATCGGGCGAGAAACCCACGCCGCGCAACCACTCGCTGAGACCCTTGGCCTGCGCGGCGGGCTTCTCCGTCAGGTTGCCGGTATTCCAGATGCCGACGCCGTCAGCCATGTTGCCGGCCGCAAGCAGCCGGCCATCCTGCGAAAAGCAGAGACGCTGGACCATGTCGTCGTTGGGCAGCGACATGGGCTTGGCCCGCTTGGCCACGAGGCGGCCGGCTTCAAACACGTTGATGAGCCCGTCATCGCCGCCCACGGCAATCAATGAGCCTGTGGGGTCCACGGCCAGCGCATTGGGCTTGGGAATGCCCGTGGGGTTGCTGTCAATCTGCGACTGATTGGCCACGTTGTAGCGCACCAGGCTGCCGTTGCGGACCACCACATAAAGCACGCGGTTGTCCGTTGAGAACCCCAAGGCCGTGATTTCATCTGAGAGGGTCCCGAGCTGAAGCGTGCGCATGGAGCTGGCCGCCAGGTCAAACAACACCACGGCGCCGTCATTGTTGCCGCAGGCCCCCCACTTGCCGTCGGGGCTCACCGCCAGCGAACGGATGGCGCGACGGCCGCCCGTGCTCTCCCCGATGCGGCTGCCGCGCCGCAGGTTGTAGAACACGACCTTGCCCTCGCGCGTACCCAGGGCGCCCACCTTGCCGTCGGGCGAGGCCGCGACGCACTCGATGCTCTCGCCGACGTTGAAGGTCTGCTCGGCCTGGAGGTAGCTGCCGAACTGGAGGTTCTTCATCCATGTCGGCATGCGTTCGATGCGCTTTTCGCGTGACTCGCCGGTGAGGCTTTCCTTGAGGCGCCGCAAGTGGTTCTGCTGCGAGAGTGTCAGCGCGCTGCCCAGGGCCGCGAGCTTGTCCGCCGCGGCATTGCCGGCGCGTTCGTCGCCCCTCTGAACAGCGTCTTCAAGCTGCTTGAACAGGTCCGCGACGTGGGCCTTCAACGATTTGTCGTGGTCGTCCCGCGCGCCCGAGAGCCGCAGCGTAAGCTGCTGCTGTTTGGGGTGGCGGGCCAACGGCAGGGACTCGGCGCTCTTGAGGGCGGCGTTGCTTGCCTTGTAGTCGAACTTCTCGCAGGCGTCTCGCGACTCCTTGAGGTAGCGGTCGAATTCATCTTCCACACCGCGGGCCCACTCATCGTTGGCCAGGCGCACCTTGCGCTTGAGATCATCACTGTGCAGGGCGAGGCGCTCGGCTTCGTCGATGGCGTCCTTGGCCTTGGCGAAGTCCCCCTTTTCCATCAGGTCTTCGGATTCGCGCAACTTGGCCACCACCGCCTTGTCCGCCTTGGCCGCCAGGGCGCTTTCCAGGTCCGCCACCTTGTCCCGCAGGGACTTCTCGACGGGCAGCTTCTTCAGCTCGTCAATGCGCGCCAGGGCGTCTCCGTAGGCGCCGGACTCAATGGCCTTCTGCGCGGCATCAAAGAGCGTGAGGTAGCGCCTGGCCGCGTCTTCTGAAAAGCGCAGCGACAGCCGCTCATAGCGGGCCTTTTCGTCGCCCTCGAGCGACATGGCCGAGGCCTTGTCCAGGCCGGATTTCGCGTTGTCGAAATCCGAGGCGTTGAGAGCCTTTTCAACTTCGTCGAGCAGGGATTTGGCGTAGGCCTTCAGCTTCTGGGCATTCTGCGCCGTGAAGTCCGTCAGTTGCGTGCGCTGGTCGGAGCTCAGGGGCAGCAGCGAGGCTTTGTCAATGGCGGCCCCGGCCTCTGCGAACTCGTTGCGCGCCATGTGAGCCTTGGCCGCGGCCATGTATTCGCCAAAGCGCTTGGTCACGGCCGACTCCAGGCGCGACTGCAGCGCGGCAATGCGGGCGGCAAGATCCGTGGCGTTGCGGGCGTCCTTGTCTTTCTCGACGCGGGCCCGGGCGAGGTCAAGCTGGCGCAGGGACTCCTTGAAGTCTTCGGCTTCCAGCGCGAGGCTTGACTTGTGGAGGTTCTCCAGCACGTCCACATGGAGGCGATTTTCACCCAGGATCACGAGGTGGGTGTTGTTGTCCGGCAGCAGGCTGACCGTTTCGTCCAGCTTGAGCCTAGCATCCTCGAACTTGGCTTCGCTGCAGAGCTGCTGCACGGCGGCCACGCGCTCGGCCAGCTCTTTCTCCACCGTTTCGCTCAGCAGCTTCGCCAGTGCGGCGATGGCCTCCTTCTGAGAATCAGGAATGCCCGCGGTTTCGTACTCGGCCAGGCGCTTTTGGGCATCGCGGTACTTCTTGTTGGAAATCTGCGCGCGGGTGCCGAAAACGCGGCCCTCCCAGACAACGGCCGTGCGCCGCTGCTGGACGGCGGCCTTGCGGGGTTCATCCAGCTTCAGGGCCAACAGGCGCAGCAGCAGAGTCTCGGCCTCTTCGTATTTCTGCGCCGCCGCCGCGTCGTTGGCGCGCTTGAGCAACACGTCATGGCGGGCCGTCAGGGCCTCCTGGGCGCCACGCAGGAGCTCTTCCTGCCGCTCGGCAATCAACGGCCTGACGTTGTCCGGAATGTTGAGCCGCCCCAGAGCCTCGGCGGCTTCCAGCGCCGTGTTGAGCTGGGCATCGGCCTCGGCATCGGCCTTGAACGCCTCCAGGGCCCGCTCCATACGGTCCAGCGCTTCGTTGGCGCCGAAGTAGGCATTCTGGCGGGCGTAGAAGGCTTCCAGTTCCTTGAGTTTCTCGCGCTGTGCGGCGCTGGCCTTGGAAATCTCCAGCAGGGCGGAGTCAAGGGAGCGCTTGGCCGCGCGCAGGTCATCGGTCGTCTTGGCGTTATTCAGGGCCTCTTCGGCCTGGCTGATCTTGGTGGCTACAAAGGGGTTGTCCTGCTCGGGCGGAGGGGTGGTACCGTCGCCGGGAGTTCCGTCAGTTCTTCCGCCGTCGGTCCTGCCTCCGTCTGTCTTGGAACCATCGGTCTTGCCGCCGTCGCCGGGAGTGCCGTCGGTCTTTGCACCATCGGTCTTACTGCCGTCGGTCTTTGCGCCATCGCTCTTCCCGCCGTCGGTCTTTGCCCCGTCGGACTTGCTTCCGTCCGTCTTCCCGCCGTCTGACTTGCCGCCATCGGCCTTGGAACCATCGGCCTTGCCCCCGTCTGAGGCAATGCGGTCCGTGTTCTGGGCGCCCCGAGCGTTGGCCCCGGGCCCCGCCAGGAAATACCAGCCCGCAGCGCCGCCGCCGGCCAGAACCAGAATCGCGGCCGCAGCCACCAGCTTGCCCATGCCCGAGGACTTCGGCGCCGGTGCCGCGAGCGCCGGCTGCGAAGACGCGGCCGGCGTTCCCGGACCCGTCTGCGCCGCCTGGGCCTGCTGGTTTTCCAGCATGGTGCGCTCGGCCACGGCCATGGCTTCACGCATGGTCTGCTGCATGACCACCATGCTCTTGGCCTCTTCGCGCGCCCGCTCATCGGCGGCCTTGCGCTTTTCGGCGGCAATCCGGAACGCCTCACTCTCGGCCACCACGGGCGCCAGGGACTTCATGGCCGCGGGCTCGGCCAGCACGTCCTCGTCGCCCGCCATGTCATAGAGTTTGGCCAGCCACACCGCCGCCTGCTTGGCGCTGCAGCGCTTGGCGGCATCCTTGGCCGTCATGCGCTTGAGCACCGCCACCAGTTCTTTGGGGAAGGCGGAAAAGCGCATCTCCGGATAGAGGATTTCCTTGGCGATGTGCTGCACCGCCACGGAAATGGGCGTATCACCGATGAAGGGCGTCTCGCCCGTGAGCATGTGATACAGCGTCACGCCCAGGGAATAGACGTCGCTCTTGTCCGTGACTTCCTTGCTCTCCGCCTGCTCGGGGCTCATGTAGTGCGGCGTGCCCATGATCTGACCGCTCATGGTCAGGTGGCTGGCCGAAGAAGCCGCGCGCGCCAGCCCGAAGTCCGAGAGCTTGATCTTGCCGTCCTTGGCGCCCAGCAGAATGTTGTGGGGCTTGACGTCGCGGTGCACCAGCCCCTGAGTGTGGGCGTAAGCCAGGGCCTCGGCCGCCGCCTTGCCGATCTCCAGGGCGCGCTTGTAGCGGAATCTCCCGCCGTCCTTGAGCATGCCCGCGGCATCGGTGCCTTCAATCAGCTCCAGCACCAGGTAGAGATTGCCCTGCCATTCATCGACGTTGAACACGCGGACCACGTTGGGGTGGTCGAGCTTGATGCACAGCCGCGCCTCGCGCAAGAAGCGCTGGCGCACGACTTCGTTGCGCGAGAGTTCGTCCGGCAACACCTTGATGGCGACCTCGATGTCCAGGGCCGCGTGATAGCCGCGGAACACCTGGCCCATGCCGCCCTTGCCCAGAACGCCGGTGATTTCGATCTGGCCCAGCTTGGTGCCGACCATGATCTTGCCGCCCGTCACAGCCGCCGCGCCCGGACCCTCGGCCATGGTGCCTGGCGTAGAGCGCGCTGCCGGCACCTGACTGGTGGGAATGCGGGGAGACGCGCCGGTGCGCGAACCCGACTGGGTGCGGGGCTGGGCCTGGGTGGGTGCCGGGCCAACCGGGGCATTGGTCGGCTCGAAGTTCATGAGCGTTTCAGGCTGGTGCTTGGGCTTGTCGCCTTCAGTCATGGTCTCACTCGTCTGGGCACTTCCTGGGCCAAATCGTAACGCACAAGTATAGCGGCAAAGCCTTGGATTCGCCCCCTTGCGGGCAAGAATGCTACGTCAAAAGCGGGCACCAGGTTCCGACAAAATGCAATATTCTGGCAGTCCGCTGAAATAGGGGCCTGCTCACTCAAGCCAGGGATGGCTTGCGCACTTCAGGCGGCTGAAAGGCCTCTTGAAATGAAGGTTGGGCCCAATCTGCTTCGGCCAGACCGGGTCAAAAAGTCGCCGGACGCCACTCTTTCAACGACCTGCTAGTTCTGGGCGGGTGGCCCCCCGAAGGGCTCCAGATGAGGATCCGGCACATTTACCCGCAAAGCCAGGGTATCCCACAGCCGACGCAGGTAGGCGTCCGCGGCATTGTCGAGGGGGCCGTCGGCGGAGGCGATGTCCAGGGCCCTGTCCCAGATCCATCGCCGCTGATCGTGAACAAGGCGCTGATTCAAGGTGGGCTTGATGCGCGCCAGAAAGGCGTCCACGTTGGCACAGGCCAAACGAATATCGTCCCTTTCGAGCTGGGATGAATGGAAGTGCGGGTTCCACTCCATAAGGGCGGCGCCGGCCTCCTGCATCTTCTTCGGGCTGGCCCCGCTGCCGCCGTGCAGCGCAACACCGAGGGCCAGGAGCACCGCATCCTGCAGGGAAGCCGGGCTCAGTTGCATGGCCACTTCGTCGTCCGTGGCGAGGCGCGTGCTGTGAGCGACTGCCAGGAGCAGCAGTTGCGGAAGCAGGCCCAGGGCGGACATTGCAATGGCTTCCTCGCCGGCCTTCCCGCTGACGGACTTTGACGTCGTCAGCACGACGGCGCCCAGGAGCACCACCCCCAGAATAACCCCGCTTTGAATCACAACCCGATAAAAGACCTTGGGGTCGTGACGCCGGATCACGCGAATCATCCAGGCTGCGGCGACCCCCTCACCGGCAATCACGCCCGCCACCCAGAGGGGCCGTTGTGCCATGACGGCCATGCCGCCCAGGGCCACAGCCGACAAAACTGAGGCAATCAGATAGATGCCGAGAAGCTGGTTGTAAGCGTTGGTTCGCCCCGTCGCCATCGGCCTTTGCCTGCCCGCAGTTCACACAAGCTGTAGCCACCGGGAACCCGCGGCGCAATAGCCGGGCCATGGTCCCCCGGCAACACCGAGGCCCGCGTGACAGGGACGGGGCCCCAATGCGCCGACTGGCCGGGGGCTTGGCAGGCCTTTTCAAAGTGGCTCTGTGGAGCCAACGCGCGGGGCCAGGCAGCCGAGCCGACAGCCAGGCCAGCCAAGCGCGGCAAGGCCACGAACGAAAGGAGCGAACCCGCAACATGCACAGCGTCTGGCCGAACCCGCGGTGTTCGCCGCGAGCGAGGGCCCGCGGTCCACCAACGAAGACTGCTCCAGCAGGGTGTTGCAAAGGTGCATCCGGCCACTTTTTCAATATGGTCGGGCGGAAGCGAATTCGTCCCGACCTCCATTTCAAGCGGCTTTCCAGCCGCCTGAAATGCCCAAGCCATCCATGGCTCGCGTCCGCTGTCCTTGTTTCAACGGCCTGCTAGGCGCGCCGAAGCACACTGACGAGGCAGCGGAGGCTGCCGAAGTAGCGGTAGCTGCTCGTGCAGTTGACCGGTCGAACCTCGTAGCCAAGGCTCTTCCACACGTCTGCCGCCGCCGCGTTCAGCCTCCCGGCGCCGTCAAAGGTGGGCGCATAGACCACGCGGCCGCCCTCGCGCTGATCTAAAATCGCATTCAGGTAGGTGAAGTAGGTGCGGCCGTCACCGCCCGGCGCGAGGGGGATGCGCACCACCCGATAGCCGGCCTGCTCGCACTGCCTGGCCACGGCGTCAAAGGCGGCCAGCGTGGCCTCGCTGAAGTCCACCCCGCCCTTGAGCGGAAGAGCCGCGGCCTCAGCGGCACTGAGCAGATCGCGGGCAGCACGAGGGTCGCCCACGAGCACCGTGCGGTTCCCCGTCGCCATCATGTACATCCCCGCGTGATGGTCCAGCGCCGTATCCAACAGCACCACCTTCTGGCCCAGCAACCTTTCGAGGCGGCGCTTCAACTCCGCCTCCGTCTGCACCGTCAGACCGAGGTTGCGGCGGCGCACATTGGGCGTGACGAAGGCGGTTTCTCCGTCGGTCACAAAGTCGCCGCCGTCGAAGTAGAGTTCACTGCGCGCGGCTTTGACGTCGGCGACGGCCAAAGCCAGGCTCTCGGCCGCGCTCTCATCGCCCTTGCGAGCGGGCCAGACATCGGCGCCCATTTCGCCTTGGGGGGCCACCAGCGTTACGGCGCGCGCGCCGCCGGCAGGGTGAAGCGCCAGCCAGCGGTCGCGCGACCACGAAGTGATCCCGTGGTTCACGACCAGGGGGCAGAGGCTGCAGGTCGTGTCGCCGACAAAGGCTTTCAACTGCTCGAAGTCCTGCGGCCTTTGCACCAGCACATGCACCTTCACGGCCGGAAGCTGGCGCAGAAAGTCGCGGTAGGGCACAGAGACGACGGCGGAGGAGTCGGGGGTGTAGTGAATGACCAGTTCCGCGATGGCGCCCTCGCAGTCACTCTGCAGGGCCCCCACGGTCGAGGTTTTGGCCTGGCTGCCCTTGCCCAGCAGGGGCATGGCCACGAGCGCCGCCGCAATGCCAAGCAGGATGCCCAGCGGCCAGCGAAGCAGATTGGAATGCGGATGGTTGTTCATGGCGATGCCCCCTCCTTCACGGGATCAGACGGATCAGTTCTCGGTGCGGATGCGGATGGGCCTTTCCAGCAACTCGTCCTTGCCGATGCGAAGGGCGACGGACTCGTTGTCCTTCAAGGCAAAGTCCGTTTCGAACGTGATCGTCTTGGTCTCGCCGGCGGCCAGTGTCACCTCGCGGCTGCCTTCCCACAGCAGGCGCGGCATGGCAGGCATGCGTGACATGGCTTCGACGTTGCGGCCGGTCATGGAGACGTTGAAGGTTCGAGTCAGGGCCTTGGCGCTGGTGTTGCTGACTTCGAGAGTGACGACGGGCTTTTCGCCGGCGGCGTAGGATTCCTTGTCAATCTTGAGTGTGAGCTTGCAGCCGTCCTGCTCGACGCTGGGCTCGCCGATGTAGGGCTTGATGACGCGAAGGTTCTCGGCGGTCTTGGCCTCTTCGCCTTCGGCGTCAGCGTGGCGCGGCGACAGCAGGGCCAGTGTGGCGAACATGCTGACTGCGGCGATGCCGAGTGTGGCCAGCGTGTTGCGTGCGGGAAAACTCATGGCGACTCCTGGTTGAGCACGGCCACCATTGGCCGGCACATGGAATACGCCCCCGACGACAGGCTGTTTCAGGTTGCCTTGTAAGCGTGGTGTAAAAGCCGAGCCGATGCGCCCGGGACAGAGCAGCCCGCCATGGCCGGCGGGGCTGTCATGCGGCGTCGGCGCGCCGGGCGGGCTGACCCAACCTAATCTCCGCCCGCTTTGACACGGGCCAGGCGCGCCTCAAACTTGCCGACTTCGGAGTCCTTGCGGCCGGTCGATTTCATGACGTCGTGCATGGCCTGACCCAGCGTGACGTTGCGCAGGTCGAGCGCGCGGGTACCCAGCCTGAGCGCAATATCGGTCTTCAGCGTCAGGGCGCCGTCGTGCCGGGGCTGCTCCTCCAGCAGGAGCTCCACCAGTGAAAGGGCCCGCAGCAGGCTCATCTGCAGGACGTCGAAGGACTTCTCGCCATCCGTCGACTGGTAGAGTCTTGCGGCCTCGGCAATGCGCTCGCTGAAACGCCTGGCCACGGCCTGGGACTGCTTGAAATCGTGCTCCTTCACCAGCGCCTCGGAGAGGGCCCGCTCCATCTCGTCGGAGGCCTTGCGGGCCTCATCGTTCTCGGCGTCAATCTGCAGCACCTGCTCAAACGTGGCGCGGGCCTCCACGTAGCTCTTCTTGGCAGCCTCGAAATTCCCGCCCTGTTCGGCCAGGCGTCCGTCCGCCACGTGTTTGCGCGCGTCGGTCATCATGCCGGGGATCTTTTCCTTCTGCTGCTGTTGCAGGTAGAACACCGTGGCCGCCGCGCCGCCCACCAGGGCCACAACGACGAGCAGGAAAGTCAGCACCGAGCGGCGGTTTCGGGCCACCCACTTGCCCAGCAACTGGCCCACGCTGTACTTCACGGCCGCCATGGTGCGGCCTTCCATGTAATTGCGGACGTTGACCATCAACTCGCGCACGGTGGCCAGGCGGCGCTCACGATCCTTCTCGAGGCAGCGCAGGGCGAGGTCATCCAGTTCCGGGGCGATGGCGCGGTCGAGGTTGCGGCGTGAAGGCGGATCAGGATTGTAGGTCCGAACCTGCTCCAGCACTTCGTCGCTGGTTTTGCCCGTCCAGGGCGAGCGCAGGCTCAGCAACTCATAGAAAATCACGCCCAAGGCGAAGATATCGCTCTCGACGCCCAGGCTGTCCGTCTCGCCGCGGGCCTGCTCGGGCGACATATAGCTGGGCGTGCCCACGATGGCTCCCACCATCGTGGCCCCGAAGGAACTCTCCATGCGGTCGGAGATCACGGCCTTTTCGTGCTGGTCTTTCTCGCTGCGCGCCACAATCTTGGCCACGCCCCAGTCCATGATCTGCACTTCGCCAAATCGCCCGACCATGATGTTGGCCGGCTTGAGGTCGCGGTGAATCACGCCGCGCGAATGCGCAAAGGCAATGCCTTCGCACAGCTTGAGGAACATCTCCAGCAGACGCGGCAGCGTCCACTCCCTCAGCATGTCCTTGTCGCCGGCACGCAGCTTGGCGAGGATTTCGTTGAGACCCCAGCCCTCCACCAGCTTCATCGTGAAGTAAAGGTTGCCCTTGCCGTCGATGCCGATTTCGTGAACGGGCACGATGTTGGGGTGTTCGAGCTGACCCGTGATCTGCGCTTCTTCGAGGAAGCGCTCCACGAGATCGCGCCGGCCCACCAGTTCCTTGCGCAGCACCTTGAGGGCCACGCTGCGCCGCAGATCCGTATCCTCAACTTCCAGCACCTTGCCCATGCCGCCGCGCGCGATTTCACGGATCACCACGTAGCGCTTGCGGCCCTGCTGCGTCTGCCGCGACAACTGGCTGAGGGCCGTTGCGCCCTTGGAACTGCCGGAAACATCGACGCCCGTGCCGATCTGCATCTTGGTGCGCAACTGGGCAATCGTCATTTCCGACGAATCGATCAGCGAGCCCGGCTTCTCGATGTCCGTCGTATCGAAGCTGACGCGGCCTGTTCCGTCCTGGGCCTGGCCCGCGCCCGCCGTCGTGCGAGCCGTAGTGGTCTTGCCGCTACCGGTGGTTTCCCTGGCCCGTTTCTGTGTGTCGGATTCCTCCTCAAGAGGAATCATGGTGAAGCCGCGGTCGCCCTCGGGTTCTTCGTCCACCACCTCCGTGGGCTTCTTGGGCGGCGCCTTGGAAACCTTGCTGGTGGCCGGCTCCTCCGCGGGCGGCATGGTAAAGCCGCGGTCGGAGTCGGGCTCCTGCTCCACAACATGCGTGGGCTTGTCCTTGGGCGCTGCCGCCACTTTCTTGGTGGGCGCCTCACTCTGCCTGGGCAGGGGGCCGGTGGGCGGCTTTTTTTCGGTAGGCGATGTCGGCCGCTTCTGCCCCTTGCCCGGATCAGGGGCCGAGGGCGGAGGCAGGGTGAATCCAGCCTGGAAATCAGGTTCTTCTTCCTCGATCAACGCCGCGCTGGCCGTGCTTTCCGTGGCTTCACCTTCGGCCAGGGCCGAAATGGCCTCGCTCTCTTCAAACACCGAATCGCCGCTGCGATTGACCGGCGGGGGCAATTCCATCTCCAGAGGCTGCGCCGGCGGCGGCGGCGTGCCCGTGGGAATGCCGGTTTCTTCAGCGATCTGCTTGAGCTTGGCGTCGGGATCGGCCCAGCCTGAGAAGTCGCTGGCGGGGGCGGCCTTGGGCGGAGGCGTCAGTTCACCCACAATGGCCCGGGCGCTGGCGGGATCGAGGTAACCGGCCTCGACGGCCACGGCATCAATGGTCGCCGGCTGGCCCTGGAGGCTGCGCCGCTGAACTTCACGCCGCAGGCTGTCCGTCTGGGAACGGGTCAGCAGGCGGCGCTGAAGCGCCCGGTTGATGAACTGTTCCTCGAGATTCAGTTGATCCATGCAATCCGGAAGATTGTGGACAACGAAACCTGCCGCTGAAGTTCAATGGTTGCAACTTCTCGGATAATACTTTAGCCCGCAAGGGTCACCATCTGAAAGAGGCATGGCTGCGTTTTGGACAAACTTCATCGTCCGCTTCCATGTGACAACTTACCCTTGCTCCCGCCGGCGCCGCGCGCCGGGGACTGCCGGCGCGTCTCAGGCGGCTGAAAAGCCGCTTGAAATGGCGGTCGGGACGAATTCACTCGTATCCGGCGGACTGAAAAAGTGGCCGGATGCCACTCGTTCAACGACCTGCTAGGCTTCTTCCTCCCAGAACTCGACTGCATCGCCCGTTGGAGGAAAATCACGGCACAGCATCGCGCTCAACTGCGGCGGATGAATCTCGCGTCCGCCCAGGTCTTTCAGGCTCACCCACTCCAGCGCTGACACACCCTGGACGCCGCGATCGGGCTCAAAGCGTCCCAGTTCACTCACAGTGCGTCCGCCCATCGGTTCGTCCAGCCGGCACAGGAAAATCACCGCCAGCGCGTGATGAGACTTCGGCATGTTCGCCGGGCGCCTGCCGTGGCGCGCGGCTATGAACTCCCGGATATACAGCGGCCGAACGACGGCCACGCGCAGCCCCGTCTCCTCGTGTACTTCGCGCACCACGGCATCGGCCAGGCGCTCTCCGAGGGCGACATGGCCGCCGGGCAGGAAATAGTAGGTGCGCCCCGGTTCTTCCGCGCGCAACAGCAGCACATGGCCGTCGTGGTAAACGATGCCGCGCGCGGCAACGACGGGGCGGCCTTTGGCGGTTGGGTCCATGGGGCCAACTTACGAGGCGGGCCGCGCCTTTGAAAGTGCGGCGCTTCAGGCTATCGTGCAGGGGTCACAATTCCTACGTCACTCAAGGCCTGGCAGGAGGCGCCATGCAGAACTTCATCCCGGAATTCGTCGAGGCCAGGAGTCGCAGCGGCGAGCATTCCGGATCGCTCAAGGGCACGGTACTGTTCGTGGATGTCAGCGGTTTCACCGCCCTGACGGAATACGCCTTCAAGATGGGCGATGCCGGCGCGGAAGTGATGTCGCGTGAGCTGACGCGGGTGTTCGACCCCATGGTGGAGTCCGTACACAAGGCGGGAGGATTCATCGCCAATTTTGCCGGCGACGCCTTTACGGCCGTGTTCCCTGAAGGCAAGTCTGACGGTGCCGCGGTGGCTTCCCGCGCGGTGGGCGCCGCCCACGAAATCACGGCCTATTTCAAACAGAAGGCAACCAGCAAAACCCGCCACGGCGACTTTCGCTTCAGCGTGAAGTGCGGTCTCGAACGCGGCAAGATCGAATGGGGCACCCCGGCCACCGAGGACGGCAAGGCGCGCACCTGGTATTTCCGCGGCAAGGCCATTGACGGCGCCGCCGACGCCGAGCACGAGGCGGCCAAGGGCAAGATCGAACTGGGTCCCGAAATCAAGAAAACACTTGAAGGCTACAAGGCCCGGGGCGGCGAGACGGTGGTCCCTTCCCGCGCGGCCGCGCCCGACAAGGCCCTGCTCAACAGTTTCTTTGCCACGGATGTGGTGGAGGCCGGCGAGCGGGCCGAGTTGCGCCATGTGGTGAGCTGCTTCCTTCACTTCGAGGGCGCCAAGGCCCACGAACAGATCGAGGCCGTGTTCCGCGAGCTCGTCGAGCAGTTGCGCAAGCACGGCGGCAACCTGAACAAGCTGTTGTTCGGCGACAAGGGCTTCACGGCCCTGGCCTTCTTCGGCGCTCCCCGCGCGACGGAGAACGCTGAAAGCAACGCGGTGGGCTTTGCACAGGCCTTCCGCACCGCCTCCCTGCCCAAGCTGGGCGCCATCAAGTGCCGCATCGGTATTGACGCCGGGCTGTGCTATGCCGGTATTGTCGGCGGCGCTGCCCGCAACGAGTGGAGCTGCATCGGCGACGCCGTGAACACCTCGGCACGCCTGATGCAGGCCGCCGAGCGCAATACCTCTCTTGTCAGCGCCCGCGTCAAGGCGCCCGCCGAGAAGAACTGGGAGTTCACATCCAGGGGCACCCTCGAGCTCAAGGGCAAGGCCCAGAAGGAAGAAGCCTTCGAGCCCAAGGGCAAGCGCGGCTCCATGCGCGGATTCGTATACCGCAACCCCATGCTGGGCCGCGACAAGGAGCTGGCGCAGCTCACGGCCTTCGTGGAGCCGCTGTTCTCCAATGAGCCGCGCTTTGTCGGCATCACACGGCTGCTGGGCGAGCCGGGGCTGGGCAAGACGCGCCTGGTGGCCGCGCTGCGCGCGAGCCTGGAGGAGAAGGGCCGGCCCTTCCACTGGCTCAACCTGCCCTGCGACGGCGTGCACCGCAGCGGCTGGAACGCGGTTTCCACCTGGCTGCGCGGCTTCTTTGCGGTCACCGAGGGCATGCCGCAGGCGGAAAAGAAGGCGGCCATCGAGCGCCGCTACGCCGAGTACGCCGATGATACCCGCATTCCCGAGTACACCCGCAGCGAACTCAAGCGCACCATGAGTTTCGCCGCCGACCTCGTGGACTGCCACTGGGACGACTCGCCCTTTGCCAAGCTGGACGACCCCAAGCTGAGGCACGAAAACCGCATCATCGCCATCAAGGAACTGGTCCGCGCGCTGGGTCACGTGGCGCCCGTGATTATCGAGATCGAGGACACGCATTGGCTTGACGCGTCAACCGCCGCCTGGCTGACGGCCATGACACGCAACGTGGCCCGGCTGCCTCTGGCGATCGTGGCCACGTCGCGCTTTGCCGACGACGGCAGCAAACCGGCGCTGGAGCTGGCGCAGGATGCATCCCTGCTTGATGTCGAGCTTCAGCCCATTACGGGCGACGACTTCACCCAGTCCATGGCGCGCGCGCTGCTGGGCGTCGATGTCGAACTGGACACCGAGGCGCTGCGGCTGGTGGCCGGAAAGGCCAAGGGCAACCCCTTCTTCACCGAGCAGCTCATCCTGCACCTCCACGAAACAGGCGAGCTGGTTCCCGCGGGCACCAAGGAGCACACCGAAATCATCAAGAGCGGCGAAACGGCCGTGCGCACCCGCCAGCGCATGAAGGTCAAGAGTACGGATACCGCGCGCTTGCCCGGCTCTTTGAGTTCGCTGGTCACGGCGCGCATCGACCGGCTGGCGCCGGAGGTGCGCGAGACGGTCAAACACGCCAGCATCCTGGGCGTGCGCTTTCTGTCGCGCGTGCTGGGCGAGCTGCTCAAACGCTCGGGGGCCGTCACACGCTCACTCGATGAAATACTGCTCGAAACGCAGCGCGAGGGCGTGCTGGTGCCAGCCGACGAAGCGCCCGTCAACCCTGACAAGAAGTAGGCAAGGCCGGGCCGGACCTTTCGCGCGCCCCCAATCGTTATTACGATTATCGCCGGGGTAATACAGCGATGTCCGACCTCGTGCGACTCAGCCTCTCCATTGAACGGCCGCTCTACGAGCAGCTCGAACGTCTGGCCGCCCACGGCGAGTTCGCCAACCGCTCCGAGTTCGTACGCGGCATGATCCGCGACCGCCTCGTGCACGAGGCCTGGCAGGGCGACGGTGAGGCCCTGGCCACCATCACGCTGGTTTATGACCACCACCAGCGCCAACTGACCGAGAAGCTCGTGGAACTGCAGCACACTCATCACAGCGCCGTGCTCGCGGCCACCCACGTTCACCTCGACGAGCACCTGTGCGCTGAAATGATCATGGTTCGGGGCGCGCCCGGCGAAATCCGGCACCTGGCTGACCACATGCGCCAGCAGAAGGGCGTGCACCATCTCGCCCTTTCCATGACCCACCCCCGCCCGCTGGACCCCGCAACCGCCCGGCCAAGCCGCCGCCCCAGGCCACTCCCCCACCGAAAGCACAGGCACTGATGCATATCCCGGACGGCTTCATCTCCATGCCCATCAATGTCGGCGCCGCCGTGGTCTCCGTTTCGGCCTGCGCCGCGGCCCTGGCCCGCACCCGCGCCAAGATGGGCGACAAGCAGGTGCCCCTGGTGGGCCTGACCAGTTCGTTCATCTTCGCTGCACAGATGCTGAACTTCCCCGTGGCCATGGGAACCTCCGGCCATTTTCTTGGCGCCCTGCTCGCAGCCGCTTTGTTGGGCCCCCTCGAGAGTTGCCTGATTCTGGGCGTCGTCCTCGCCATCCAATGCCTGCTCTTTGCCGATGGCGGCCTGCTGGTCCTGGGTACGAACGTGCTCAACATGGGCGTCGTCGGCGGCATCGGTGGATGGCTGGTGCTCGCCGGCCTGCGCGCCATCCTGCCGAGCAGCCGCAGCGCTTTCCTGGGGGCTGTCGCCGTGGCTTCGTGGGCCAGCGTCATGCTGGCCGCCGCGGCCTGCTCAGCCGAGCTGGTGTTCTCGGGCGTGAAACCGGCGGGCCACGTGTTTTCAGCCATGCTGGGCGTGCATGCCCTCATCGGCATCGGCGAGGGCCTGATCACCACCACCGTGGTGGCCATGGTGCTGGCCTCGCGTCCGGACCTCGTGGCGCAGGCGCCCCGGCTCGCGGGAGCCTCCCCATGAACCGCAAGACCTGGACGTTCGTGGTGGCGGGCTTGCTCTTGGCCCTGGCTCTGGCGGCCCTGGTGTCGCCCTTTGCGTCGGGCGATCCTGACGGGTTGGAAAAGGTAGCCCAGGACCAGGGCTTCATCGCGCGCGAAAGCGAAGAACCCGCCTGGAAGTGGTCCCCCTGGCCGGATTACTGGTCCGAGAGTGAGGACGGCCTGCCCACCCCGCTGCGCAAGGCCGCCGCCGGCGTTATCGGCACGCTGCTCGTTTTCGGCGTCGGCTATGCCCTGGCGCGGCTGGCGGCGCGGCGCCGGGCCTCCGGGGCATGAACCATGCACTTCACGCCCGGCCATGACCACTACCACGAAGCGCTCGAAACCGGCGGACTTGATGCCCGCGCCAAAATCGTCGCCTGGCTGGGCCTTGCCATTGCGGGCGTGCTGACACCGTGGGGGCAATGGCCGGTGCTGGGCGCCTACGGGGCCTGCTGGCTGCTGTTGTGCCTGGCGCTGGCCGCGCCTTTGCTCAAGGTTCTGCGCCGGGTGATTGCGGCCTCGCCCTTCTTTCTGCTGCTGGCGGTGCTACTGCCCTTTCGGCCCCTGGAACCCGGGGACCACGCGCTGGCCCTTGGCCCATTGACGTTATCGGCAGCGGGCAGCGAGCTGGCCCTGGACATGGCGGCCAAGGCAACGCTCAGCGTCGCCTGCGTGGCCGCTCTGGCCTCCACCGAAAGCCTCGCCGGCGTCACGCGCGGCATGCAGCGACTGGGCGCCCCGGCGTTGTTCGTGACGCTGATGAATTTCACGTTCCGCTATCTGCTGGTGCTGCGCGAGGAAACCCAGCGCATGAAGCGCGCCCGCGACGCGCGGGCATTCGGCGGCCGCTGGTTGTGGCACGCCCGGGTGGTGGGCCTGATGATCGGCAGCCTGTTTCTTCGCAGCATCGAGCGCGCAGAGCGCGTCCACCAGGCCATGGCATCGCGTGGATACAGCGGGGGAGCCTTTGCCGTGTCGTCGCGCGCCCTGTCCGGCGCGGAGTGGCTGCTGATCGCGTCTTGCCTGTTGCTGTTTGTCGTCGTGAGATTGCTGCCCCTATGACCGCCCCGGCGATATCCGTCAAGAACCTCTCGTTTCGCTATCCGGACGGTGTACCGGCCCTCGAGGGCGTCTCGCTGCGGGTGGCCCAGGGCGAGCGCGTGGCGCTGCTGGGCGCCAACGGCGCCGGAAAATCGACCCTCATGCTGCACCTCAACGGCCTCCATGAAAGCCGCGGCGAAGTCGAGATTCTCGGCGTGCCGGTTCTGCGCCGCAACCTCAAGCTGGTGCGGCAGCGCGTAGGCCTTGTGTTCCAGAATCCCGACGACCAGCTCTTCTGTCCCACGGTCTTCGAAGATGTGGCCTTTGGCCCGCGCAATCTGGGCCTGCCCGAAAGCCGCATGGAGGAAGTCGTGACCCATGCGCTGGCACAGGTCGGCCTGCCCCAGGCCGCGCAGCGCAGCCCCCTGCACCTGAGCATCGGTGAAAAGAAGCGCGCCGCCATGGCCACCGTCCTGGCCATGGAGGCCGAGATTCTCTGCCTCGATGAACCCACGGCCGGCCTGGACCCGCGGGGGCGGCGTGAACTGATGGACCTGCTCAAGGCCCTGAGCCAGACTCTGCTCGTGGTCACCCATGATCTCGAGCTTGCGCGCTCGCTTTGTTCACGCTGCGTGATCATGGCCCGAGGCAAAGTCGTGGCTGAAGGGGAAACGTCGGACCTGCTGGGCCGGCAGGAACTGCTGCTCGAACACGGCTTGGCGTGACATTCCTTCAGCCTAAGATGGCTGCGGAGCCCACCATGAAGACCACCTGCCTGCTGGCCCTTGCCGCTTTGCTCATTGTGCCCTCCGCGGGCGCCTGCGTTCGCAGCGAGAACCAGCCACGCGCGATGTTCGTCCATGCCAGCACAGACCTGCCCAAGGTGAAGCTGAGCCACGCCTTTGCCGCCCTCAAATTTGAACGCCCCCTCTGGATCGGCTGGGACAACGCCAGCAAGGACGTGCTCTACGTGGCCGAGCAGACCGGCAAGGTCTATCGCTTCGAGAACAAGGAAGGAGTGGCCGCAGCCCGGCTGTTTTTGGATTTGAGCGACCGTGTCTTCCGCTGGAACAACGGCGGCCACAACGAAGAAGGATTCCTGGGCCTCGCATTTCACCCCAGGTTCAAGGACAACGGCCACTTCTACGTGCACTATTCCATGGCCAGAACGCGAGCGAAGCCGCGCCGCGGGGTCATGTCCCGGTTCACGGTGAGCAAGGCGGACAAGACCATCGCCGACCCTGAAAGCGAGAAAATACTCTTCGAGGTCACACAGCCCTACGGCAACCACAACGGCTGCTCGCTGAACTTCGGGCCGGACGGCTTCCTCTACATCAGCCTGGGAGACGGCGGGGCCGCCAACGACCCCCACGACTACGGCCAGAACCTGGGCACCATGCTGGCCAAGGTACTTCGCATTGACGTTGACAAGGAAGAGAACGGCAAGCCCTACGCCGTTCCCGCGGACAACCCCTTCGTCAAGCGCAAGGGCGCCCTGCCTGAAATCTGGTCCTACGGCCTGCGCAACACCTGGCGCATGTGCTTTGACAGCAAGACCTCAGACCTGATCGGAGGCGACGTCGGCCAGAACATGTGGGAGTTCGTCGTGCTCATCAAGAAGGGCAGCAACCACGGCTGGGCCATCAAGGAAGGCAGCCACGACTTCAAGGGAGGCGAGCCCGTCGATCCCATCACCCCGCCCCTGATCGAATACAGCCACAAAGAGGGGGTGAGCATTACCGGCGGCGAAGTGTACCGCGGCAGCCGCCACAAGAGCCTCGATGGCATTTACTTCTACGCTGATTACGGCACGGGCCGCTTCTGGGGCCTGAAGTACGCCAACGACAAGGTCACCCACGCCGCCGAGCTGCTGGAGCCCCGCAAGCCCGGCATTTCCAGCTTTGGCGTTGACGCCGACAACGAGGTCTTCGTCTGCTGCTTTGACGGCCGCATCTACCGCGTGGAGCCCAGATAGCCCGCGGCCTTCAGCGCCTTGCGCGTCAAGCTTGCCATAGGCAGGGCCGCCAGGGCGCCCGATTCAAACCAGCGCCCCCCCTTCACCGCTCGCCGCGGCCCCGCTCTCACTTCAAGCTCCACCTTCCAGTTCATGATCGCCTGGCAAACGACCGCCAGGGCCGCGCCGCCTGGCTTCGCATCCGCCGGTTCGTGCGGCAACTCCCACAGGCCGGCCGGCAACAGGCTCGCGCCGCCGCCCTTGCGCCTGACCAGGAGCAGGCGCCCGCGCCGGTCCTTCATCAGCCACGCCCGGTATCGCCTCAGACCGGCCTTGGCTCGAACGGCGGGGCGCGGCAGGCTTTCCTGCCGGCCCAGCTTGAGCGCGCGGCATTGGCTTGCCAGGGGGCATGGCGCGCAACGTGGCTTGCCGGGAATGCAGACCGTGGCCCCCAGCTCCATGAGCGCCTGATTGAACACCGAAGGCGCCACGCCCTGCGCGGCGGCTTCCCGCACCGCGGCTTCTGCAAAGGCCCAGACGGCGCGCTGCGCGGGCCTTGACTTGATGTCGCCGCTCCGGGCACTCAGCCGGGCAAAGACCCGCTCGACGTTGCCATCGACTACGGGCTCGGGCTCATTGAACGCAATGCTCAGGATTGCACCGGCCGTATAGCGCGCAACGCCCGGCAACTCCAGCAGGGCCTGCCTTGACGGGGGAATCTGTCCCCCGTGAGCCTCCGCGATCGCGCGCGCGGCAGCGTGCAGCATGCGGGCGCGACGGTAATAGCCAAGGCCGGACCAGAGGGCGAGGACGTCGTCTTCGCGGGCACGGGCCAGGCTATGAACATCCGGAAAGCGCTCCATGAATCGCTCGAAGTAGGGAACGACCGTGGCCACCTGCGTCTGCTGCAGCATGATCTCGCTGATCCAGACGGCATAGGGCGTGGGCCGGCGGCGCCAGGGCAAGTCACGCCCCACGCCTTGGAACCAGCGGGCCAGCGCGCGGAAATCAATGGGGAGCGTCATGGGGTGGAAATCGCGACGCCATCGGTTACGGCATCGCCGGGATGGACAATCACATTCTGGCCCTCGGCGGCGCCTTCAACGATCTCGGCTTCGAGGCCGTTGCGCCGGCCCACTACCACTTCGCGGCGCACGGCCCTGCTCTGTTCAACGACGAACAGGGCAAAGCCGTCTCCGGAGCGGAACAGCGCGCTGCCGGGCACCTTGAGAACGTTGTCGCGGCGCCACACCTGAGTGCGCGTCTCCACGCGATAGCCGTCTCCCAGGGCGGCAAAGCGGGCGCGGGGTTCATTGAAGTCAACGATCACGTTCACGCGCTGCTCCTCGACGCCAAGGGCCGAAATCTTGGTAAAGCCCGAAGGCTCCACCACTCGGACTTTGCCGCTCAGCATCCCCTCTCCGCCCCAGTGAACGATCTCCACCGGCGAGAGGGGACCGATGCGCACGGCATCGGTCGAAAGCATGTCGACCACCACTTCCAGGCGCTCCGGATCGCCCAGTTCCAGCAGGGGGGTGCCGGCCATGACGGCGCCCTCGCTCTCCTGCCACAGGCGAAGCACTCTGCCCGTCACCGGCGAGCGGATGATCAGGCGCTCGCCGCCGGAAGCCTCCGCCACGCGCAGCAGCGCGACGCGGGCCTGCTGCACGTTGAAGTCAGCCCCCTGCAGGCCGAACTGGGCTGACTTCAGGTCTTCCTGCGCCGAGGTCAACCGCAACTCCGAGGCCCGCAGGACTTCCTCTGAGATATCGCCGGACTTTCGCAGGCCGCGATCCTGCTCGACTTTCCACTGGGCAAAGGCCAGCGCGGCCTGCGCCGCCGTCACCCGCGCCTGCGCCTGGCGCTGACCCGCCTCGGCCGCGCCCTGCGCGGCCTGAAGCTGCGCCCGCGCCCGGGTATCCAGCATGGGAGCGTCCTGGGCCCGAACTTCGGCCAGAACGTCGCCCGCGGTGACGCTGTCACCCGCTCGCAGCGCCATTCGCTGCACGAAGCAGGCCACAGGCGCGGCAACCGTGAAGCGATCCCTCACCCGCGTGCGGCCCTGGGCGTCAATGGTGACCCTGAGGCTGCCGCGCGCGACGCGGGCCGTCTCGACCCGCACGGCCTTGGGCATGAAGGCATAGGCCAGCGCCGCGAATACCAGCAGCGCCAGCAGCACCAGAACACCTCGACGCATCCATTTCATGGCGACAACCTACTCGCGGGTCTTGAGAACTTCCACAAGGTCCAGGTGGTCCAGACGGCGCCTCACGACCAGCGCCGAAACCGTGGCCGCGCCGAGCACGACCACGGCAGCCCAGCCGTAGGTGCGGGGGGCGATCACCAGCGGAAAGCGCATCAGCTCAAGATCGAGCATGTGCTCGATCAGCGCCCAGGCCAGGCCAAAGCCCAGCAGGCAACCCAGGGGTATGGCGGCCAGGGTGACGATGGCCAGTTCGCCAAGCAATATGAAGGAGATTTCGCCCCGCGTCAAACCCAGCACGCGAAGGCTGGCCAGCTCGCGCGAGCGCTCGGAAAGCGAGATGCGCGCGTTGTTGTAGACCACGCCAAAGGCGATCACCGTGGCAAACATGATGTTGATGATCGTGGTGATCATCAGGCTCTTGGCCAGAGTTTCCGTGAAGCCCTTGAGCGCGGCCTGCTTGACGTTGACAGCAGCCACACCCGGCGTTGCCTTCAGGCGCTCGTAAAGGTCCTTGTGGCCGGCCGGGTCGCAGGTCAGGAACACGCCCGAGATCGTCTGGCCCTCGCGCATGAGGTCATTGAGTGCCCCGATTTCCATGTAGGCGCTCATGCCCAGGAAATCATCGACCAGCGCGCTGACCGGAATCTCCCGCGTCGGCCTCGACCCCTCCTTGATTTCGACCTGCAGGCGCTGCCCCACGGAGACGCCCAGAACTTCGCCCAGCTTGCGCGAAAGGGCCAGCCCCTGTTCAGGGATCACGATGCGCGCCAGCTTTGCGTCCAGCACGCGGTTGAGGCTGCTGTCGTTGCTTACGCCCATGATCGCAAGGCGCCGCGAACGATGCTCGAAGCGCAACGTGGCCGGCACCGCGCGAAAGGCTTCGGCGTGCAGCACCCCCGGCATCGACTTGACTTCGTGCAGCGCCGACAGCGAGCGCGGCTGGTTGAAGGTCAACGTCATGTCCTCGCGCTGCATGCGGTTGAACTGCACGTCGATGACGTAATCGATGGTGTCCAGAAAGAAGAAGCCCACCACAAACACGGCCACGCCCATGGCGATGCCCAGCACGGAAAGGAAGGTCTTGGCCGGGCGCCGCTCGAACTGGCGCAGGATCATGCGCATGGGTTGCGAGAAAAGCCGCTGCAGGCCCAGGCGTTCGAACAGCATGGGGCGGTAGCGGCCGGGCGAAGGCGGGCGCATGGCCTCGGCGGGGGGCAGGCTTACCGCGGCAAGCACGGCACCCATGGAACCCAGCATCGATGCGCCCCCGGTGATGGCCGCGGCCTGAAGCACAATCACGGGATCGAGGGTGAAGCGCAGAAAGGGGAAACGATAGAACTCCGTGTAAATCACGACCATCTGAGTGCCGAGCCACGCCCCCGCCGCGGCGCCCAGCGCCGTGCCCAGGGCCACGATCACGAGCACGAGCTTCATGTAGTGCCACCCGACGCCCAGGTTCGAGTAGCCAAAGGCCTTGAGCGCGGCAATCTGCTCGCGCTGCACGGAAATCTGGCGTGTGAGCACGACATTCAGCAGGAAAGCGGCCACCCCCAGAAACACGAGGGGCATGGCAATGCCGATGTTGCGCAACTGGGCCAGCTCGTTGCTGAGGTACCAGTGGGAGACCTGATCTTTGCGCTCAAATGCACCGACGCCGCCGTAGGGCTCCAGCAGGCGATCAAGCGCGGCCAACACTTCGGGGCCGTTGGCTCCCGGCTCCAGGTCCAGGCTGATTTCGTTGAAGGCCCCCTGCATGTCAAAGGCCGCGGCCAGTTCGTCTTCGTTCATCCAGAAGACGCCAAAGCGCTTGTCGTCGGGGATGAACTCGCCATCGCGGATGGAGTAGATGTACTCCGGCGAGAGCACGACGCCCACGATGGTCAGGTCGCGCCGGCGCCCGTTGATCACGGCGGTGATGCGGTCGCCGAGCTCCATGCCGTGGGCCAGCACAAAACCCTCGCTGGCCAGCACGCCGTCAGGGTCGCCGGCCTCCAGCAGGCGCCCCTTGCGCAGATATACGTCATTGAGCAGCGGCACGCCTGAGCGCGGGCGGCTGACCAGGCGGCCCACGGCCGGCTCCAGCAACCCCGGCACGTCCAGGGTGACATTGGCGACCACCCGGGCCTCGGCGGCGGCCACGCCCTCGACGGCGCTGACGCGCTCAAGCAGTGAGCGGGGCGCGCGTTTGCAGTGGGCAAAGGCCTCGGCGAAGCGGTTCTGCGCGTAGTACTCGGACTGTGTCAGGGCCAGGGACTGCTGCGTGGCAAACTGCGACACGAAAAGCCCGACCCCGGCCGCCATGACCGCGGCAATCGCCAACGCCTGGCCCCGCATATGCCAGAGGTCGCGCAGCAGCTTGCGGTCAAGGGCGCTGATCACCAGTTCAGGTCCCGCGGGTGGAGTTTCGTGGTGTTGTGCTGCACGCCGGCTATGCGCCCATCATGGAGCGAAATCACGCGATCGGCCATGGCGGCAATGGCCGAGTTGTGGGTAATCACCGCCGTGGTGGTTCCGAGCTCGCGGTTCACGCTTTCGATGGCCTCCAGCACCAGCTTGCCCGTGGAGATGTCCAGCGCGCCCGTCGGTTCGTCGCAGAGCAGCACGTCGGGCTGCTTGGCCACGGCCCTGGCGATGGCGACGCGCTGCTGCTCTCCGCCGGACAACTGGCTGGGAAAGTGGTCCATCCGCTCTCCCAGCTTGACGAGGCGCAGAGCATCCTCCGGCTTCATGGGGTTTTGAGCGATCTCCGTGACCAGGGCGACGTTTTCGCGCGCCGTAAGGCTTGGAATCAGATTGTAGAACTGGAACACGAAGCCCACGTGGTCGCGCCGGTAGCTGGTCAGTTCGCGCTCCGTGGCCTGGGTCAGGTTGTGCTCCCGGAATGTGACGCTGCCCGCCGAGGGGATGTCCAGGCCGCCCAGGATGTTCAGCAGCGTCGATTTGCCGCTGCCGGAGGGGCCCAGCAGCACCACAAATTCGCCCTCGTACAACTCCAGGTCCACGCCGCGCAGGGCATGGACCTCCACTTCACCCATGCGATAGACCTTGGTGATGCCGCGCGCCAAAAATACTGCCGTGGAAGTGGGGGTGTGCATGGGCGAACTCGCGTCGCTACTCCTGCCTGAGGCGTTCACGGATGGCATCGGCGTTGACCTGGTCTACATTCCACTGCACCCGCCCCTCCATGCCCCCCGCCACGGTAAGCACCTCCCCCGACACATGCCTCGCCGAAACATGGGAACTGAGCACGACTACGGCACGCGCAATATCCTTTGCGCGCGCCAGTTGCTTGAGGGGCATGGTCCTCACGACGCGCTCGATGGTGCCGGGCTGATTCAGGGCCTCGCGCGCCATGTGGGTCACGGTCCAGCCCGGCTCGACCATGTTCACACGGGCATACGGATCAATGTGCACGATCTCGTTCTTCAGCGTGCTGACCATGCCGCGCAGCGCGGCTTTGCTCAGGGCGTAGTCCACGTGGCCGCGCTCGCCAAAGCGGCCCGCCGTGCTGCCGATGAAGGTCAGGCAGGCTCCGTGGCCGTCGGGGCGCGGACCGCAGCGGGCCAGGGCTTGCATGAAGGCCCGCGCCGTCCAGATGGAGCCGTAGAGATTGACGTCGATGGTCTGGCGCAGCCGGCCTTCGTCGATTTCATCCAGGCGCTGGTCTTCCTGCGGCCACTTCCCGGCGTTGGCCACGCACACATCAACGCGTCCAAAGCGCGCCACGGCCTGCGCCAGGGCAGCCTCCATCTCCCCGGGCTGCGTCGTGTCAGCCTTGAGGGCCATGGCGCGCGAAGCCCAGGGTTGCCCGGCGAGCCAGGCTTGCAGCTCGGCAAACTTGCCGTGGCCCGTCAGGGCGAGGCTGGCGCCCTCTTGGGCGAACTCTTCAGCCAGCGCGCGGCCGATGCCGCCGGAGGCCCCGGTGATGAAAACGGTCTTGTCGGTCAGTTGGAGGTCCATGGGCGGATTATGCGTCGGAAATCCCGCGAGCGAAACAACAGCCCCGAAGGAAGTCGCGGGCCCCGCACTCCGGCAAAACGCATCGCGGCGCCCCTGGGGCGCCGCGAGCTGAAACCTGCCAAGTGACTTACAGCCGCGCTAATTGCCGCCGGCAGCACTCTTGCCCTCGGCGCTCTTGAGGCTTTCGGCCTTGCGGGCGAGGTTGAGCAACTCCAGCAGGTCGCCGTCATCGCTCTCGATGGCCAGCTTCTTGAGGTCGGCGATCACCGCCTCGTAGGTGCCGGTCTTCGCCCAGTAGCTCTTGCGCAGCAACTCGGCGAACTCGGCCACACTGGCCGCCAGTCTCATGTTGGCGGGAGCCTTGGCCCAGTCGCTGTGAATGCTGCCCGTGGACAGCTCGTGGGCGATCTCGCTGAACTCATCGCGTTCGTCGTGCTTGTAGCGCACGGTGGTGGTGGCCACAGGACCCTGGCGCCCCTCATGCAGCTTGAGTTCGAAGAGGCAGGTCACACTGTGGCCCGCGCCCACTTCGCCGCCGTCCACGGCATCGTTGCGGAAGTCGTGGTCGGCCACGTCGCGATTTTCGTATCCGATCAGGCGGTAGCTCTTGACCACCTCCGGGTTGAACTCGACCTGCACCTTCACATCGCGCGCAATCACCTGCAGCGTGCCCGTGAGGTTCTCCACGAACACCCGCTTGGCCTCGGTGATGTTGTCCACGTAGGCATAGTGGCCGTCGCCCCTGTCTCCCAGCTGCTCCATCAGCGTGTCGTTGTAGTTGCTCATGCCAAAACCGACGGCCGTGAGCGTGATGCCCTTGCGGCGCTTTTCCTCAATCTGCTTGAGAATGGCCTCAGGCCCGGTGTTCCCCACGTTCGCCACGCCGTCGGAGCAGAGCACCACGCGGTTGATGCAGCGCGCGTTGAAGTTCCGCTCCGCCATTTCATAGGCGATGCGGATGCCTTCTTCGGCGTTGGTGCTGCCCTCGCTCTTGAGTTCGCGCAGCGCCGTCAGAATCTCCTCTCTGCGGCCGGCGTCGCGATGGCTCATGTATTCGTAGCCGCGCGAGCCGTAAACGGCGATGCCGACGCGGTCGCCCTCCTGCAGTTGATCGACGAGAAGCGCCAGGGCTTTCTTCACCAGGCCCAGGCGGTTTTCCATGTTCATGGAGCCCGAGATGTCCACGCAGAAGGTCAGGATGGCCGGCTTGCGGCTGCGCGTGTCAATCTCGCGGCCCTTGAGACCCACGCGCAGGAGGTGGCAGTTCTTCAGATCCTGGCCGTAGCGTGAAGGCGCGCAGTCCATCACGATGTTGAAGGGGCCGTTCTTGGGCGCCTCGTAGCCGTACTTGAAGTAATTGACGAATTCCTCGCTGCGCGCGGCTTCGGGCGGGGGCAGGTTGCCGCGGTTGAGGTAGTCGCGGCACACCGTGTATGAGCCCGTGTCGACGTCCACGGCAAAGGTGGAGAGCCGGTCGTCTTCGGTATCCACGAAGGGGTTGACGCCGTGTTCCTTGAAGAACATGTCGTAGGGCTGGCCGTCGGTGGGCCGGCGCACGCCCTCGGGGTCGGTGGAAGGCTCGCCGTCGCGGTACCTCAAGTCCGAGGGCGCCAGACTCCGAGCGGCTTCCTGGCGCGTGACAGCCTTGCTGCCGTCAGCGCCCGCCGCCCCCGCGCTGTTTCCTGCCTTGGCCTCGTAGCTGGCCTTGCTGCCGCAGGCCGCCATGAACAAGGTTCCGCCGGCCAGTGCCAGCAGGGCCGCCATTGCCAGTGTGTTCTTCATCGCTTTCTCCCCAATTGTGGCGCGCCCCCTTGGCCTGCGGCGCGCTACTTCAGTTCTCCGGCCTTCTTCACAAGTTCAATCAGCTCGCGCACCTGTTCATCGCTCCGGTTCAACTTCTGGAGGTCTTCGAGCACGGCATGGAGGCTCGCGCCCCTGGCCCAGAAGCTGCCGCGCAGAATCTCGGCAAACTCGGCCACGTTGGCGGCCAGGCGCAGGTCCTGCGATGCCAGCTCCCAGGAGGGGGCAAGCTGGCCGGTGAAAGCCGCGCCGCTGACTTCGCGGAACTCCTCGCGCTCGTCGTGGCGGTAGCGAACGGTGACATTGGCGATGCGCCCGGAGACGCCATCGGCCAGCTTGATTTCATAGAGCGCCGTCACGCTGTGACCCGCACCCACTTCGCCGCCGTCCACGGCGTCATTGCGGAAGTCCTTGTCGCTGACATCGCGGTTTTCGTACCCGATGAGGCGCCAGGACCGGACCACGGCGGGGTCGAACTCGAGTTGCATCTTCACGTCGCGGGCCACCACCTGAAGCGTGGCGTTGAGATTGCTGACGAACACGCTGCGGGCCTCCTGCAGCGAATCGACATAGGCGTAATGGCCATCGCCGCGGTCCCCCAGTTGTTCGAGCAGGTGGTCGTTGTAGTCCCCCATGCCAAAGCCCACGGAACTCAGGGTGATGCCCTTGCGGCGCTGCTCGGCTACGGTTTCGAGCAGGGCCTTGGGACCTATGGCCCCCACGTTGGCCGCGCCGTCGCTGCACAGAATGACACGATTGATGCGCCCCGCGACAAACTCGCGCCCGGCCATTTCATAGCCGATCTTCAAGCCCTCTTCGATATTGGTCGCGCCCCCGGTCTTCAGGCCGCTGATGGCTTCGAGGATTTCGGCCCGGGCCGAGACATCACGATGCGAGAGGTACTCCATGCCCCGGCTGCCGAAGAGGGCAATTCCGACGCGGTCACCTTCACGCAGTTCGTCGAGCAACAGGGCCAGACTCTTCTTCACCAGCTCAAGGCGCGTCTCGCCCTCCATGGAGCCGCTGACGTCGATCACGAAGGTCAGCGTGGCCGGCTTGCGCTCCGAAGGCGCAATCTCGCGGGCCTTGATGCCCACGCGCAGCAGGTAGCAATTCTTGAGGTTCTGGCCGTAGCGGGAGGGAGCGCCGTCAAGGGTGAGAGAGAAGGGGGCATCGTCGAAGTACTGGGGGTAATCGTACTTGAAGTAGTTGACGAACTCCTCGGCCCTCACGGCCTCTTCAGGCGGCAGCTTGCCCTCCTGAAGCCAGGAGCGGGCCTTGCTGTAGGAGCCCGTGTCCACATCCAGGGCAAAGGTGGACAGCCGGTCGTCCTCGGTGTCGATGAAGGCATTGGTGCCGTGGTTCTTGTATTGCTCGCCTCTGGGCAATTCCGGGGAAGACTCCACGCCCCGAAGTCCCATTTTCACTCTGCCGACGGGCCGGTCATGGGGAGGTTGCTGGCCGGGCTCGGACTTGCCCGGCAACCCGGCAGACGGCGTGTTGTCTGCAACGCCCCCAGAGCCGTTGTCAAATTGGCCGCCCGCATTGTCCTCTGGACCCTTGCGGACATCCCCCAGATCTGCGCCGGCCTGCCTCGCCATCTGCGCGTCACTGTCTTCGTCGGGGTTGGAAACCACGGCAGCCTGCCAGAACACCAGGGCGCCAAGGGCCACGCTTGCCGCGGCGGCCAGCGACCAGCGCAGCCAGGGTCGCCGCAAGGGAATGGGCGCTTGGTCTGCGCCGGCCGCTGCCTTCGGCTGGGGCGACGCCTGTGTCGCCCCTGCACCGGCCCTGGCCAGTGTCGCCGCGATCAGATCAGGGGGTGTCTGACCGCCAATCACCTCGCGCAGCGCGGCATCAAGAATGTGGGGTTCGTCCTGCATTTCCGTGTCCAGCTAGAGGCTTCCCTTGCACTTTTGCGGGGCAGGCGTCTTGCCTGCGGGCCCTTGGGCTTATGGCCCGCTTGCCTGCAGCCAGGATGGCCGCGCCACCTACTTCAGCTTCCGTTCGATGCACTCTTTGAGCAGTTCTCTTGTTCTCCTCAGAAGCGACTTCAGGCCGTCATCCGTCATGCCCAGCTCGCGGGCGACGGCTTCCCTTGACTTCTCCGTACCATAGAAACCATCCAGGGCCCGGCGCGGTCTTTCGTCCAGCTTGTCGAGGCAGCGGCGCAGAGCCTCGGTCATAGCCTCGCCGCCGTCCTGGGCGAGCTGAACCCACTCGCGCTCCAACCGCTCCAGTTCCTCGACGTTGACCACCTTGCCCGCGTTCCGGCGCGACTTGAGGAAGGCGTTGCGCGCCACTGTGCGCAGGTAGGCCCGGGTACTCTTCTCGTCGCGCTGCTCAAAGCCGGTGCGATAGGCCGCGAGGAAAGTCTCCTGGGTCAGGTCGTCCGCCAGAGACGCGTCACAGCCCAGCACCCTCAAGTAGCGCCAGACTCCCGCCTGGTGAGCCTGCATGAGTGCCGCCAGATCGATTCGCGCTTCGTTCGTCACGCCCACCATCGTACCTGAGAGTCCTGCCCGGCCCCCAAAGGGTGCAGAAAAAGGGAGAAACTTCGCGCAGGGTTCCCTGCCGCAAACCCGGCACCCCGGGCCATGGCCTTCAAACCCGCTTGAAATCAAGGTTCCAAGGGAGACAATGTCGGAAGCCGCGGCCCCCACGGCGCGTTAGAAGGAGAGCAGAGGTGTTCCTTTCAGGCAGGTGTGCCATGAAGTCCGTCCGTTTCTCCTTGCTGCTTTTGCTGGTGCTGACCCAGGGCTTCTTCGTTGCCGGCTGCGCCCTGGCTCCCGCGGCCTCCGTGGAGAGCGCCCACAGTCGCGTCCAGCCGCTTTATTTCATTGATGTGATGCCGCAGCGGCCCCCGGTCTACTCTCTGGATGGCTTTGACGCGGGCTTGCTCTTCGTTGTTCACTCCCAGGAACCCCTGCCCCAGCGCCATCTGGTGCAGGAACTGACCCAGACCGTTACCTTTGAGTATGCCGATGGCCGCCGCACTTCGAACACCTTCTCGCTCGTGGAGGCCTTCAGCCTGCGCTACGCCGGGCACTCGGCCCTGGGCCGCCGGTACGAACTCGAGCGCGGCCAGTTCGACCGCCACTTCCGCACGGGGCTGTCCGAACTGGGGCCCGAAGTGCTGGCCGTGCAGATTGAACGGCGCATGTACCTCTACCCGGCCAATGTCATCGGCGCGGACTTCACGGCCCGCGGCTTTGCCCAACTGGCCCACAACGAGGGCGGCGACGTCGTCACCACGGCGCCGGACACCTTCAACTCCCACTACCGGCGCAACCACGAAACGCGCGGCAAGCCCCGCGACAGCGACCGCGAGGGCGGCGTGGGCTACCGCATCAGCTACCGGCTGGAGCGGGCAGGCCAGGGGCGGGCGGCCTTCGTGCTCACGGGAGACGGCGGCCGTGGCCGCGTTTTCGAGCCCCAGCTCATGATCTTCCGCTCCCGGTAGCGGCGCGAAAGGGCGGCAATGCAAGAGGGGCGGCCAAGGCCGCCCCTCTTCCTTACGATGATCTTTCTGCCTCGCGGGCTGCTAGTTGCAGATCACGGTGACGTTGGCCGTGGACTGCTTGACCGTATAGAAGCCCCACTGGGCCCACCAGCCGCTGGCCGGACGACACAGCACGCCGATGTAGGTTGCGGTCGTGGTACCGGCGCTGACGCGCTGGAGGCTGTCGGTGTTGGGCAGGTAGGTGGCGATGGGGCTGTTGACCTTGACGCCCGCAAAGCCGCCTACGGGGCTGCCGTAGCCGATGCCCACCCAGTTGAAGAAGGCGGTCACGATGTTGTAGGGCAGATTGAGCAGGTTGGCGACGATCCCTGCCACGTCAAAGCGATACTGGCTCATGTCCAGTTCGAGGTTGTTCAGCGAGAACACGGTGTAGCTCTGGCCGGGCACCACCGAGGCCGAAAGCAGGCCGCGGGCCGTGAGCCAGTTCATGATCCAGGTGGGCACCAGCGCCGCCACCTGCTGCATGTACTGGGCGTAGGGCTGGAGCACGGGGCTCTGCTGCATCTGCTGCTGAATCGCGCTCGCCGCCATCTGCGAGTAGGTGCTGAGCTGCTGCTGCAGCCAGGCCGTGTTAAAGGCCTTCTCGGTCTCAAAGCGGCCCTGGGCGCGCACACTGACCGTGCCGCCGGAGATGGTCAGGGTCGAGGGGTTGGCCGTAACGCGCACCAGATCGCTGGGAATCATGCTGTTGATGAAGTCCTGCGGGGTCTTCAGTGTGGCCGAAAGGCCCTGGGCCCAGGCCGCCACGGACTGCGCCGTGCTGCCGATGATGGGCCAGCTCGACACCTGCGTGCACACCCAGGAGATCAGGGCGAGCATGCCGCGCGCCTCGCCCAGAAGCAGGCAGGCGAAGTCGGCTTTGAGCAGGGCGCTTTCCACGAGCTTCATGACCACGGAGGAAAGCGGGCTTTGCTGGCTGGCGCTGCCCCCGAAGTTGACGCCGCCCGCGGAAGCCAGGAAGTCCAGCAGCTTGGTGTTGCCGAGCATCTGCTGCAGCATGCCCAGTTCGGCGTTGCTGAGGTGGCTCGTGAAGTCCGAGATGCCGCGCAGCAGCGTCTGCTGCTGGGCCATGGCGTCCAGGGCGACCTGGGCGTTGACCATGTGGCCCTGCTGGTCGAGCGTCACCACGGCCTCGCGGGCCAGCTCGATGATTCGGGCCAGACCCTCGCCCACGGCCGTGTTGAACTGCTCGCGGCTCACCACCAGCGTCGTCTTGACGGGCTTGATGGTGAGGCTGGGGCCGTTTCCGGCGACGACGTTGCCCCTGTCATCGAGCAGCGAGAGCGTCACCGTGCGATCCTGCTCCTCCGTCAGACCGGGCACCATCACGAAGGCGCGGCCGTTCTCCACGCGGAACGGCGGCACATCCACCGTGCGGTTGGCATCCACGAAGCGCACGAAGAAGCCGGCGTCCAGGGCCTTGGTCGAACCACCCACTTCGACGGCGATGACCTCGCCGGGGTGTGCTGCTGTGACGGCCAGGCTGGTGCCGGCAAATGCGACGGGCGCGTCAACGGAGGCGCCGTCCTCGCCACCACCGGCGCAGGACGCCAGCGTGAACAGAATCGAGGCAAGAGCCGCGAAAGGAAGGATGCGGGTGCTGCGCAAAACGGTCATCATGTCCCATGTCTCCAATGGTCGTTGCGGGCGCGCTTCTAACCGGACGTTTGGCCCGGCGTGACAATGTCGTGAAGGCCCGAAAGATAGGAACGACGCCCGCCATTTCCACCAGAAATTGCACATGAGTGTTTAGGCACATCATAAGTTCTTATTTTCTAACTACTTACGTAGTATAAATTCTAAAAGAATGGTGAGTTTGGTTTTGAACAGCGGGTATGTCCCGCTCACCGCGCCCATTACCGGACGCTGGCGCCAACAAGCAAAGCGCCCGACCCCAGGGGTCGGGCGCAAGGCTGAACACGCCCCACGACTTCAGGCCGCTTGACGAGTCAAGCCCGAAAGCACCACTTCCGTCTGTTCGTCCAGCTTTTCAAAGCAGACCCCCACCGTGCGTCCCGAAAGCGAACGGTGCCTCTCGACAAAAGCCACGCGTCCCGCCAGCTCGATCACGCGGCCCGGCTCCACCGTCAGCTTGGCCCGCACAACGCCGCCGCGCACCTGGCTCTCGAGGCGCTCGATGTCCGCGGGCGTGAGCTTGACCTCCGTGGCATCCACGGCCATGCCGCGCGAGGAAAGATCAATGGTAGCGCTGGAGAACTTGACGCCCTCGCAGACCAGCTCCACGGGCAAGGCCGCATGCAGGCGCGGCACGGCGCGGCGGGCGGCGAGCTTGGCCAGGGCCTGGGTGGCGACTGCCATGGCTTCCTTGACGCGCTGGCCGCGGATGGGACGGCCAAAGCGCGAGGTGATGGCGAGGGAAGCCAGCTTGGCTTCCTGCTCTGGGCGCGTCAGTACGACCAGGGGCATGCCGGGCAGCATCTCGTTGGCAAAGCGGCCCACGGCGAGGTTCTCCTGCACCACGGTGCAGAAGTCCACGACCAGGGTGTCGAACAGGCCCGTGGCCAGCTTGGCCTCGGCGTCCTCGCGCGTGATGGCGATACTGACCGCATGGCCCACGCCGCGCAGGATGCTGCGGATGAGGTAGGCGGATTCTTCGTAAAGGTCGGTGATAAGGATGTTGGCCATGGGCGCTCCGATGACGGTGAACCCGCTTTGCGGGCTGACCAACTCATCGGCGCAAAGCCTTACCGGACTTTGGGAAAAACGCAGGCTGCCGGCGCGAATGTCCAAGGGGCCGAAAACCGCCCATTGGACAGCGGCCATGGTTACTTGGCGAGCTGGCGGATCTCGGCCAGGTGCTTGTCCGTGCGGTCCAGTTCTGCCGCCATTTCGCTCAAGCGCTCACGGTCTTTCTGCACCACCGCCGCGGGCGCCCGCTGCACGTAGCTTTCGTTCTCCAGCTTGAGCTTGAGCTTGTTCACGCCCTCCACCAGCTTGGCGCGCGCGGCGTCGAGCCTCAGCAGTTCCATCTTGAAGTCGATGAGGTTGCCCAGCGCCACGTAGACTTCGTCGGCGCCGCCCAGCACGACCGTGGCCGCCGGTTGGGGCTTGACGGCGCCGATGCCGACCTCGAAGCGGCCGAGATTCACAAGGCCGGTGATCATGGCCTTTTCGCGCTCGCCCATGAGGGCCAGGGTTTCCTGAGAGCCCACGCGCAATACGGCGTCGATGGCGGTCTTGCGCTCGATGTTGTGCTCGCTGCGGATGTTGCGCAGGGCACGGGTCACCTCGCGCAGAAAGTCAAAGCGACGGACCTGGGGTTCGTAGAGGCGGTCGCGGCTGGGCTTGGGCCAGTCGGAGAGGGCCAGCGAAATGGCCGGCGTCTCGCCGTGCAGGGCCGCCACCATGGGGCGCAGGTTCTGCCAGATCTCCTCGGTCACGAAGGGGATGATGGGGTGCAGCAAGGTCAGCAGCGTGTCCAGCACCCGCACCAGGGTGGCCTGCACACGCAGGCGGGAGGCGTCGCCGTCGCGCTTCTCATAGAGCCGGGGCTTGATGACCTCGAGATACCAGTCGCAGAACTCGTCCCAGGTGAAGCGGTACAGCGCCGTCGCGGCATCATTGAACTTGTGGCGTTCGAGGCTGTCGGTCACGTCCACGATGAGCTGGGTCAGCTTGCCCTGGATGAAGCAATCCTCCAGTTCGCTGGCCGCGCCTTCGGCGAGTTCCTTGCGCTGCTCAGGCGGCAGGGCGGCCATCTGGGCCTCGAAATCGCCGAGGTTTCCCAGGGCCAGCCTCGATGCGTTCCAGAGCTTGTTGCAGAAGTTGCGCCCCATCTCGAATTTGGTGGGGCTGAGCTTGATGTCCTGGCCCTCGTTGGTCAGCAGGGGCAGGGTCAGGCGCACGGCGTCGACGCCCCACTTTTCGATCATCTCGATGGGGTCGATGCCGTTGCCCTTGGACTTGGACATGCGCTCGCCCTTTTCATCGAGCACGGTGGCATGGATGTAAACCGTGGCAAAGGGCGGCTCGCCGAGAAACTCGTAGCTGGCCATGACCATGCGCGCCACCCACAGGTAGATGATGCCGCGGTCCGTGGACAGGAAGTTGGTGGGGTAAAAATAGTCCAGGTCGGCCGTCTTGGCGGGCCAGCCCAGCGTGGAAAAGGGCCAGAGCCAGGACGACGCCCAGGTGTCGAGCACGTCGTCATCTTGACGCGTCAAGGGTTTACCGGTCTTCGGGTGCTTCTGCCCGGGCGCCGGGTCTTCCGTCAGGGCGGCGGGCTCACCGTCCTCGTCGTACCACACGGGGATGCGGTGCCCCCACACGAGCTGGCGCGAGATGCACCAGTCCTGCACGTTCTCCAGCCAGTGCAGATAGGTGTTCACCCAGCGCTCGGGCACGAAGCTGATCTCCGCCGGCAGCGACTCCTGCGGCGCGCCGTCAGCCGATGGCGCCTGGGCCCTGCGCGGCTTGACCGCGGCCATCGCCGGCTGGGCCAGGGGCTTCATCTTCACGAACCACTGCTCGCTGATCAAAGGCTCAATGGGCGTCTTGCTGCGGTCGCTGTGCGGCACGGCATGGGTGTGCTCTTCCACGCGTTCGAGCAGGCCCAGCACATCCAGTTCCTCCACCAGCTCCTTGCGCGCCTTGAAGCGGTCCCTGCCGGCGTACTTGCCGGCCTGCTCATTGAGGATGCCGTTCTTGTGAAGGACGTTGATGACGGGCAGACCAAAGCGCCGCCCGCGTTCGTAGTCGTTGACGTCATGGCCCGGCGTCACTTTCACGGCGCCCGTGCCGAACTCGGGATCCACGGTTTCGTCGGCGATCACCAGCAGCTCGCGCCCGATGATGGGCAGCACCAGGTGCTTGCCCACCAGGTTGGAATAGCGCTCATCTCTGGGGTTCACGGCCACGCCGGTGTCGCCGAACATGGTCTCGGGGCGGGTGGTCGCCACGGTCACAAATTTGTCGGGCGCGTCCTTGATGGGGTAGCGGATGTACCACAGGCTGCCCTTGACCTCGGTGGTCTCGATTTCGTCGTCGCTGACGGCGGTCTCGAGCTTGCAGTCCCAGTTGATCATGCGCGCGCCGCGATAGATCAGCCCCTTGTTGAACAGGCGCACGAAGGCCTCGCGCACGGCGCGCGACAGGCCCTCATCGAGCGTGAAGCGCGTGCGTGACCAGTCGCAGGAGCAGCCGAGGCGGCGCAACTGCTTGAGGATGAAACTGCCGTGCTCCTCGCGCCACTTCCAGATTTCGTCAATGAACTTCTCGCGGCCAAGGTCTTGACGCGTCAACTTCTTCTCGGCCCAGAGCTTCTTCTCCACCACGGCCTGCGTGGCGATGCCTGCGTGGTCGGTGCCGGGCTGCCAGAGCACGCAAAAGCCCTGGAGGCGCTTGAAGCGCGCCATGATGTCCTGCAGGGTGTTGTTCAGGGCATGGCCCATGTGCAGCACGCCGGTGATGTTCGGCGGCGGCATCATGATGGTGTAGGGCTTCTTGCGGATGTCGCGGACGGCCTTGAACAGGTCCTTGTCCGTCCAGAACGAGTACCACTTGTCTTCGATCGTCCCCGGTTCGAAGCGGGGAGGCATTTCGGCCTTCATGGTTGTCCTTTCGCCCCATGTGTTCGGGCCCTACGGGATGTCGTCCCGAAAAGCCCTCAGGGCAGCAGCGTTGTCCGGCCCCCGTGCGGTGGACCGGCAGGCGGGCAAGGGTAGGGAATCACGGAGTTTTCACAAGGGCGGGCAGCTATTCCGGCGAGCGGGCTACGGCCACGCCCGGGGCGCCGCCACGGCGCGAGCCGAACAGCGTGCCGGCCCAGGCCCGGACCGCAAGGCCCGCGTCGTCCAGAATCAGATACAGCAGCGGCACGAACAGCAGCGTGTAGAACATGCTCGCCATCATGCCCCCCAGCACCATGCGCCCCATGGGGTAATAGGGAGTCCCCACAAATGTTGCGTCGCCGATGGCCATGGGGATCAGGCCAAACACCGTCGTCAGCGTCGTCATCAGAATGGGGCGGATACGCTGCGTGCAGCCTTCGATCACTGCCGCGTTGCGCTCGATGCCGTCGTGGCGCAGGCGGTTGATCAGGTCCACCTGCACGATGCCGTTGTTGACCACCACCCCCACCAGAATCATCAGGCCCAGCCAGCTCAGGCTGTCATTGGGCGTGCCCGTGGCCAGCAGCATGCCCCAGCCGCCCAGAATGGCTCCCGGCACGCTGACCACGAGAATGCACACCGGCTTGATGAAGCTCTCGAACAGAAAGCACATCAGCAGCAGGACCATGACCATGGACCAGCCCAGGGCCGTGAACATGTCCCCGCTGGTGCGGGCAAAACTGGCAAAGCGCCCTGAAAACTCGCGCGAATAGCCGGGCGGAAACCTCACGCCCGCGATCTGCTCGTTGACGTCGGCGCGGATGCGGTCAAGGTCCTCCGTTGAAGTCGTGGCCACCACGCGCAATGTCGTCTGGCGGTTCAGGCGCCTGACTTCGCCCAGGCCCGGCCTGGCCAGGCCGCTGGTGCTGGTCACGGCCTTGGCCGCCACGGCCCCGCCCGAGGCGCCGGGAACGCGGATCTCGCCCACGTCGTCCATCTCGGGGTCGCGCGGGTTGCCGCGCGCGTCGCGCGGCGGGGCAAACCTGACGCGCAGGGGAATCAGGTTGTCCCCCTTCTGGTAGTCGCGCAAAGCCGTGCCGCCGAGGTTGAAGGCCAGCACCTGGGCCAGCACGTCCGGCGACACATTCATGGCCGTGGCGCGCTCGCGCTCGAGCTGCAGGGTGACTTCGTCGGTGCCGGCCTCGGCATCCACGCGCACCGCGCACGCCTTCCATGCGGCGCGAGATGTCCTGGGCGATTTCCAGCAGGCGCTCGCTGTCCGGTCCCTTGACCAGCACGCTGACTTCGCTCGATGAGGCGCTGCCGCCCTGGAACTCGCCGCGCAACTCCACCCCCGCGCGCTCGGGGATGGCGGCCATGATGCGCTTGTAGAACTCGTTGCCCTGATCCAGGCGCTTGCGATCCAGAAACAGGGAAACACGGGCGTTGCGCGACGAGAACGAAATCGACATGGCCTCGATGCCGAACTTCTCGAAGGCCTGGGCCCGCGCCTCCTGCTTTGCCTGCTCCGAGGGTTCGCGCGCCAGGCGCAGCTCGCTGACGGCCTCCATGAACTCGTCGTTGGTCGGCGATGTCTTGCCGCGCGAGGCAAGCAGGGCGAGCACATCCTCTGCCGTCACGCGCTCGACCCTGGGCAGGCCCCAGAGGGTGCGTTCCAGTTCATCGAGCGTGTAGGTCTTCCACAGTTCGTCGCGACGGATGACGGGCTGGCCTTTGTCGTCCAGGGCCTCATACTTGATGACCGCGCTGGGCGGAAAGTTGATGCGCAGCTCGATGCGGTCACGGTTGCCCTGGTTCTGGTCCGTCTGCTGGAGGGCCAGGTAAAGCGAGGGAATGCCGGCAAAGGTCGCGCCCAGCACAAGAAACGTCACCCAGTAACGCTGGCGCACGAGCAAGCGCAGGCTGCGCTCGTAGAACGCGGCCATGGCGTCAATGACCGGCGCCCTGGGCGTGCCGCCCGCCTGCCGCCCCACAAAGGCCGAGGCTCCCTCCCACAGTGCCAGGGCGCCCCAAAGCGCGGCTTTGCGGCCCGCCGGCGCCCCGGGAAGGGCGGCCGTGATGCGCTGGCGCAGGCCGATGAACCAGGCGCGGAAGCGCGAGGGTTTGCGGTCGCCGATCATGCCAAAGCGATGCATGGCCATGGGAATGACACCCAGGGCCACGACGACACTCAGCGCCAGCCCCACGCATACGGGAATGCCGATACGGCTCATGACGAAGCGGATGAAGTCGGCGCCGCTGAGGTAGATCACGCCCACGAACACGATGATGGTGGTGCTGGTGGAGAGCACGAGGGCCAGGCCGATCTCGCCCGCGCCGCGGATCGAGGCGCCCAGGGGCTCATCGCCCAACTGGCCGCGCCGAAATACGTTCTCCGCCACGACAATGGCGTTATCGAGAAGCATGCCCGCGGCCAGGGTGAAGCCCATGAGCGAGAGGATGTTGATGGTCTCGCCCATGAAATACATGACGGCCAGCGTCATGGCCATGGAGAGCGGGATGGACAGGGCGATCACCAGCGAAAAGCGGAAACTCTTGAGGAATACCAGCAGCACGATCACGGCAAAGAGCGCGCCCCAGAGCAGGGTGCTCATCAGGTTGACGATGCTTTCCTTGATGCTGTCGCCCTGCATCCAGGGCACGCGCGTCTGGAACCCGGCCAGGCGCGAGTCCTGGGCCAGCTCGGCCAGGGCTTCATTGACGCGGTCGCATACCTGCACCGTGTTGGAGTCGCTGGACTTGAACAGCATGCAGGTAGCGCCCCAGCGTCCATTGACCCGCACGTAGCTGTCGATGCTCTCCGTCTCGTAGACCTCGGCGATCTCGGAGAGTTTCAGGCCCGGCCGCACAGGCAGGCTGCGCATCTGCTCGACGGACTTCAGACGGCTGTCTGCGACGAGGTAGATGTCCTTGCCCTCCTCGCGCACCTTGCCCGCGGGCTCGCGCACGTTGTCCTGCCGCAGGCGTGACATGAGCTCGGCCAGATTCACGCCGTAGGCGCCGGCCCTTTCGCGGTCGATGTCCACGGCGACGAACTTGCGCGTCACGCCGAAGAAGGTCACGCCGGCCACGCCGTCGACGCTCTCCAGGCGCGTCTGCACGATATTTTCGAGCTTGAGCTGGGGGTCCTCGACGTCGTCCTCCCAGAAGAAGCTGATGAAGCCGATGGGAAAGGCCCCGGCCCCGCCGCCTCCCATGCCGCTCTTGCGCACCTGGATGCGCCCCGTGTCCGAGGGCAGGCGCAGGCGCGCGCGCTCGACGGCGTCCGTCACCTGCGCATAGGCCTCCGTCATGTCCTGCCTGCCCGAGAACTCGATGTCGAAACGGGCCCCCGTGCGCGAACTCACGGCCGTCAGGTTCTCAATGCCCGGAATCGTCGATAGCTCGGCCTCCACCGGCAGCGTGATCGTGCGCTCCACGCTCAGGGGCGTGCTCACGGCGTCGGCGCGGCTGTAGGGCACCGTCACGGATATCGAACGCGACTCCAGCCCGCTGGGGAAGAGTTCCAGGGGCATGAGCTGCATGCCGATAAGGCCGATGACCGTGGTGGCCGTCAGCAGCACGCAGACCGTGACCGGGCGGCGGGCGAAGAAGGCCAGCAAAGGGTGGCGCTCAATGGCCTGAAGGGCGGTGAAGCGTTCCAGCATGCCTTCATAGTACGGATGAGCCCGGCTTTAGGGGAGAATTGTCCAAGGCGCCCCGCCCTGACTGCCGATAACTCCCTGCGGATTGCCGCAGGGAGGACCCCATGAAGAAGATCTATTTTCTGCCCCGGCCCCCGGCGGCGGCCACCGTTTCCGGCAAGTGGCGCAACCGGCTCAAGAACACCTACAAGAGCAGCGACGCCATCCGCGACGTCATTGACTGGACGCAGCAGGGACGCGAATTCTACGTCGCTCTCGTGGACCACGAGGCGGGCACCCGCCGCGTCTTCCATATGAACCCGCCGGGCAGCCCCGAAATCGCCACTGACTTCGCCACGCGCCGCCCCGTGGTGGGCGTCATTGACCAGATCCTCAAGCTCTGCCGCAGCGGCCGCGACTTCGACATTTACCTGCTTGAGCGCAAGCGCGGCGGCGCCGCCGGCGCCGGCCCCGGGGGCTTTGAGGGCCCCGATCTCGCGGCCTGAGGCTGATTGTCCTGCACTTCCATTGCATAATGCCCCCTTGCCCAGAAGGGGGTCATCATGGACAGGAAGATCGTCGCCGGAGTGGCATTCATCGTTGGGGCCCTGCTGCTGGGGCCCGCGGCCTATTTCTTCGCGCGCCTGGACGCCGAGGGAGAGCTGACGTCCCTGCGCCGTGAGCGCGAGGCTCTTCTGTCGCGCGCCCAGACGGCCGAGAACGAATCGGCCTCCCTGACGCGCCAGCTGGTCGAGGTCAAGACCGCCGGCTCGCGCACGGACCACTCCGCAAAGGAAATCGCCTCGGAAGTGGACCGCCTGGCCCGGGAAAAGGGCGAGGCCACGGACCGCGCGCAGCAGGCCGAAGCAGACCTGCTCAAGGCGCGCAACGAAGCTGAAGACCTGCGCCGCAGGAACGAGGCCGAACTGGACCGCCTCAAGGGCGTGCTCGAGAAGCACGGCATTTACGAGCACCTCTCCGCCGAGGAAATCCAGGCCCGCATGGCCGACGGCGAGGAGCGTTTCCGCCGCGCCTTTGAGGGCAAGGACAAGCAGGGCGTGATGAAGGCCATGGCCGATCTCCAGAAACTGGGCCCTTCGGCCTACGACAAGTGCATCGAGCTTTGGCTGCTGGCCGCCGAAGACTTCGGCACGGGCGAAAACTGGGGCAAGGGCGCCAATACCCTGGGCCTGAACTTTCAGGAGTATGTCTCGCTGATCAGCAACTTCGAGCTGGTGAAGTACGGCGTGACGGACCCCAAGGTGAACGAGGCGTTCAGGATCAACTCTCTGTACGGGCTGCCCTGGTGGACTGGGGAGCCCACCAGCCAGCGCGCCAAGCTGGCGGGCGACGCCCTGCTCAACTCCAGCGGCTATACCTCGGTGGCTGCCATCGAGGCGCTCAAGGACATTCCTGACCCGGCATCCGTGCGCTACCTCTCCGACTACCTCGGCAAGAACGCCGACAACGCCGACGGGCGCCGCCAGGCCATCACCGTCCTGGCGCAGAAGAACACGCCCGAGGCCTGGGCCGCCATTGAGAAGGCCGCCGCCAGCGACCGTGACGAGCGCGTGCGGGAAGCCGCGCGCCAGGCCCAGCTCACACGCGACCCCAAGGCAACGGGTGTGATGATCACCTGGGTGGACGCCAACGGACAGGGCGCCCTGGCGGGCATCCGGGTCGGGGACATCATGGTCAGCTACAACGGGCGAGCCACGAAGACGCTGGGCGACGTCAATGAGGCCAAGAAGACGGTGGCCGAGGGCGCCTCGGCGCCGGTGAAGATCGTGCGCGGCGAGGAGACCCTGGAACTCACGCTCGCCCCCGGGCAGATCGGCATCAACGGCGTGTCCGTGACCGCCAAATGAGAACTGCCCGGAGTCCCGGGCAGTCTCTCGATCAGGTTGAACGCGACGTTCTAACGGGAGACGACGGCGTCGCCCGTGGTGCGCTCGGCGGGGGCCACCAGCGCGGGCCTGGCCGCGTCGGTGCCGAGGTCGAGCATGCCCGTGGCGAACAGGACGGCGACGAGCGTCGAGATGATGGCCAGACCGACGGCGCTTCCGGCGACCCACATCATGCGCCTCGCGCTCTTGTGCATGTGCTCTTCCATGCGCGCGAAGTAGCGGCCCTGCTCGCGATTGAGTGAAGCCAGTTGTTCGGCCTGCTTGCGGGCCACCTCGAGGTGGTGGCGGCGCTGGGAGCGGCGCGTGGCTTCGGCGGCCTTGGCCTGGGCCTGAACACCCGCCAGCTGGGCCTGCTGGAACTGCTCCATGCGGGTGACGGCTTCCTTCAGTTCCTCGCTCTTGCCCTTTTCGTTGGTGACGAGGGACTCGACCATGACCTTGACCTGCTCGCTCTGCGTGCGGGCCTCGTTGTTGGTGCGTTCCAGTTCGCGCGTCAGCTCATCGAGCGCCACGACCTGCTGCTTGGCCGCCTGGGGCAGCTCGCACACGGCCTGAACAAAGGCCGGCAGCGGCTTGAGCGATTCAATCACCACCTGGTTGGCGCAGGCCTGCTCGTCCAGCGCGACCTTGAGGGCGGCCAGCGCCTTGGTCTGCTCTTCGCCGTTGGGAATCACCTCGCGCAGCATGGTCGGCAGCTTGGTCAGCGTCTCAATCAGCCGGCTCTGTCCCAGGGACTGGGCATGCAGGCGCTGCCCCAGTGAGCGGATGTGCGTGGACAGGTCCGTGAAGCCGTTCTTCATTTCAATCAGGGCCCGGGTGCGCACGCTCACGCCGCTGAGCCCCAGAGAATCCACAGGCGCCAGCAGCCGGCTGTTGAGGCTGGCCACTTCGGTCAGGTCGATGCCGTCTTCGTCCATGACGATGACCGGGTTGTGGTCCGGGTTGTCACTGGGCAGCACATAGTTGTCGCGCGCCGGGCCGGCCGTGTTGTCGCGCCTGCGGAAGAGTCGAGTGATGAACTTGAGCATGGTTGTACCCGCGTAAAAGGACATGCGCGCAACGGCGCGCATGTTTTTATCGGGAACTTGCGGGCTGCCCCTTCACCAAAATCCCGCGCCGCTCACCGCAGGTGGTCGGTGCCGCGCTGAAGGTAGGCGATGATGGTCTCGCGCAGGCCGTCGTCCCACTCGTGACGCTGGGCGCGGGAAACGGCGGCGTAGGCCTCGTAGCTCTCCATCCTCATCAGCGCCCAGTAGGCGGCCTCGCGCACCCAGGGCTCGGCGTGGCGGGCCGCCTTCTCCAGCGCCGGCACCAGGGCCGCGTCGCGCAGGTTGCCGGCCACAATGGCCGCGTTGCGCACCAGGCGCGCCGTGCCCGCCCGCTCAAGCGCCGTGCCCGCAATGCGGCGCTCGAGCTGCTCGGGCTTGAGCGCCAGCACCTTGTGCAGGGTCAGGGTTTCCAGTTCCTCGGGCGCCTGCGCCAAAGCCTCCGGCGCCTTGCGGTTCCAGGGGCAGACTTCCTGGCAGATGTCGCAACCGAACAGCCAGCCACCCATGGCTTCACGGAACTCGGGCGCAATGGGGCCGTCGTGCTCAATCGTCAGGTAACTGATGCAGCGCCGCGCATCGAGCACGAAGGGCTCCGGAAATGCCCGCGTCGGGCAGGCATCGAGGCAGGCCGTGCAGGTGCCGCAGTGGTCTTGGGCCGCTTCGTCGGGCTCAAGCTCGAGGCTGGTGGCCACCAGCGCCAGCAGCTTCCAGCTTCCGCTCTGCGGGTCAATCAGAAGGGTGTGCTTGCCCTGCCAGCCCAATCCCGCCTTGGCCGCCAGCTCCCGCTCCAGAAAGGGCCCCGTATCCTGGTACCACAGCGCCTGGCTGCCCGGCGCCAGCCGCTTCATCGCCCGCTCAAGGTCCAGCAGGCGCGGCTTGTAGACCTCATGATAATCGAGTGCGCGGGCATAGCGGGCCAAGCGCGAAAGCACGCTGTCCTCCGGCAGGTCATCGGGCAGTGAAGGCGCATAGTCCAGCGCGAGCATGACGAAGCTTCGCACCCAGGGATAGCGCACACGGATGTCCTCCCTGAACTCCGGGGCGCGCTCCAGCCAGTTCATGGTGCCGTGGTAGCCGCGCTTGAGCCACTCACGAAAGAAGGCGCCATGGGCTGTGGGGCCGGCAGCGGCCACGCGCACGGATTCGAAGCCGCGCTCGCGGCAGAGCAGCAGTACGGCGTCCTTGGCCTGTTGCGGGGTCATGGGGCGGGGATTGTACGCGGGCGGCGACACTTTCCACGGCCCAAAAGGCGAGACGGCGGCGCGGCTTCATGCCAGAATCAGGCCATGGTTCGGGTGGTGCTCGTGATCTTCAGCCTGACACTGGCGCTGGCGGCGCTCCGGGCGCCAAGGCTTGCCCAGCCGTCGGCGCGCCCGGCGGCTCCCCTTGCCCGCTTTGACGGCACCCAGATCCAACTGGCCTGGCAACTGCCCGCGGGGCCGGGCCATGAGCGCGTGATCATTTATCGCCGCCAGGAAGGCCAGAGCTTTGCCGAAGTGGCCCAGGTCGAGGCTGAGGCCCTGGCCTGGTCTGACGGCGCCGTGAGCGCGGGCCAGACCTGGGAGTACTGCCTGTCCTTCCGGTCACGCGCCGGCGCCCTGAGCGAGAAGTCGGCCCCGGTCACGGTGACCACGGGGGCCACCCAGCGCCTGCGCTTTCGGGGCGGCTCCATGACCCGCGGCATCTTCGAGATCTCGGCCGTTGCGCAGGGCCGCCGCTACGACGAAACGTTCGTCCATGCCGCCGGCGAAGAGATCGGCGACTTGCGCCGTGTCGAGGGCCAGAGCGCTCCGCTGGATTTCCGGCTGGGGTACAGGCTCGTGGCCCTGCGTGTTGAAACCACCGCGCCTCAGGGCCAAACGCGCGACATCCTGCTTGATGAGCGCGGGCAGCCCCTCAAACATATGGGGGGCGCCCGGGTGGAACTGGCCCTGCCCGTGAAGGGCGAGTTGCGTGAGCGCGTCGTGGCCGAGATCGAGGCCAAGGGCGGGCGCCGCTTCACCCTGATCGAAGGCGAGGGTCTGGCCCCCTGAATCGTCAACGCACGTATTTATTGAACGCGGCCCGCGCATTGGACTTGTGGTACTCCAGCTCCTGGCGCAGTTGTTCCAGCGCCGAGAGTCCGCCGCCCGGCGCAAAGCCCGCGCGGCGCGCGAACAGCTCGGCTTCCTCGCCCTCGGGCAGGGCGTCGTGGGGCTCCCCGTCGAGCAGTTGCATGCGGTTCATGATCTGGCGCAGGAAGGCATAGGCGCCCAGCAGCGAGTCGTGGTCCGCCACGCTGATGAGCCGCTCGGCGCGGCAGGCCTCGATGGCCTCAAACATGCCCGGCTGGCGCAACACCGGGCGCCTGGCTCCGTGGGCCAGTTGCAGGAACTCGATGACGAACTCGACATCGTGCAGGCCGCCGGCGGCGCGCTTGAGGTCGCCTCTGGGGGCATGGGCCATGACGCGCTCGCGCATCTCGCGGGTCAGGGCCGCGGCATCGGCCACGGCGAGGGGATGGGCAAAAGCTTCGAGGGCGCGGGTGACGCGAAGGGCCAGGGGCGTGCTTGGGCCGAACAGCACGCGGGCGCGCGTGCAGGCCAGGCGCTCCCAGAACTGGGCCTGCTCGGCGAGGTAGCGCTCGAACTCCTCGACACCGACGGCCAGGCTGCTCTTGCCGCCGTGGGGCCGCAGCCGCAGGTCCACGCGGTACAGCGCGCCTCGCTCGCTGGCGCTGGACAGCATGTCAGAGGCGCGCCGGGCCACGCGCGTGAAGAAGCTCTGGGCCAGGGCCGCCTTTGACGGCTCAAGACCGGCCGTGTCATAGATGAACACGAGGTCAAGGTCGCTGGCGTAGTTCAAGGCGCGCGAGCCCAATTTGCCCATGCCCAGCACGCACAGCGCCCCGCCCAGCGCCGCACCCGGCAAGGCTTCGCGGCGGCCTTCCTCGCGCAGGGCCTGCTCAAGCGCTGCTTCAAGCACGACCTCGGCCACCACGCACAGCTCGCGCAGCGTTTCGGGCAGCGGGGTGCGCTCGCTGATGTCGAAGAGGCCGATGCGCAGGAGTTCGACGTCGCGCTGCCAGTAAAGCGCATCAAGCACGTCGGCCGAGGCCAGCACGCGGGCCGAAAGTTCCGCGCGCAGGCGCTCCTGGTCCAGGCGCGTGAAGGTCTGGAGGTTGTCGATGAACTCATCGACCAGGCCGGGACGGCGGCAGAGAATGTCTGACAGCCAGCGTGACTGGGCCGCGATGTTGCCGAACACCGCCAGGGCGCGCGGGTCCTCGGCCACCAGTTCAAACAGCATGGTCTTGGCGCCCAGGCGCCCCGTGATGCGCTCGAAGTTCATGAGCGTGAAGTCAGGGTCCGGCGTCTTGCCCGTGAAGTCCAGAAGGGCCGGCATCATCGAGGCCAGATACTTGCGCGCCCGTGGCCCGAACAGCCGGTTCTCCGGCGTCTCTTCGGCCAGCTCCCGGATCAGCCGCAACGCCAGGGCCGGGTCCTTGAAGCCGTAACGCGCCAGCAGGCGCCGGGCTTCCTCTTCATTGGGGTCGGGGTCCAGCACCAGCTCGCTTTCCGCCGGCGCATGCTGGGTCGAGAACAGGCCCGCGAACAGCCGCACCAGCAGGCCCCGCACCCTCAGAGTGTGCGCCTTGAGGTCATTGATCATCGCGCGCCCGGGGCTGAGTACCGCGCGGCTCTGGCCCGCGGCGCGGCGCGCCTCAAGGTCGGCCGTCTGCTGGGGCGCATAGCCCAGGCAGCGGGCGACGCGCTCTATGTCCGTGCGGCTTTCCGGCACCCGATAGGTCTGCAATCCCTCCCAGAGCTGCAGCCTGTGCTCGATGCCGCGCAGGAAGCGGTAAGCCTGTGCCAGTTCGTCAGCCTCGGCGCGCTTGAGCACGCCGTTTTGCGCCAGCGCCTTGAGGGCGCCCAGCGTGTCCTGCACGCGCAGCGCAGGCAGGCGGCCGCCATTGAGCAGTTGCAGGAACTGCGTGACGAACTCGATGTCGCGGATGCCGCCAAAGCCGTGCTTGAGGTCGCGGAAGGTGTCCTGCCCGGCCTCGGCCCGCTGCTCGATCTGCCGCTTGAGGCCCTTGATCTCGTTGATCTCCCCCACCGTCAGATACTTGCGGTAGATCCATGGCGTGAGCCGGGCGAACATGGCCTCGCCCAGCTCCAGATCGCCGGCGCAGGGCCGCGCCTTGAGCAGGGCCTGGCGCTCCAGGGTCGAGCCAAACGAGAAGTAATACTGGACCGTGCTCTCCAGCCCCCGGGCCAGCCGCCCCTTCTTGCCGTCGGGCCGCAGGCGGGTATCCACACGGAAGACGTTGCCGTCCTCCGTGACCTGATCGATCAGCGGAATCATGGCCTCGGCGATCTTGACGGCGAATTCCTGTCCGGTTAGGCCGCGCCCTTCCTGGGGCTGGGCGGGTTCGCCGTCAAAGACGAAGCTCAGGTCGATGTCCGAGGCGTAGTTCAGCTCGCGCGCCCCGAGCTTGCCGAAGGCAATCACGCAGAACCTGAAGTCGCCTCCCGCGGGCAGGGCGCGGCGCTGGGCAATCTCGCCTTTGGCGTACTCACAGGCCACCTGCAACGCGCCATCGGCCAGGGCACTGATCTCGGCCGTGACGGCCTCCAGGGGAAACTGAAGGGCGCGCTCGTGATACAGCACGCGCGTGGCAAAGTCGCGGTGCGTCAGGCGCAGCGCCGCCAGAACCTCCACGCCCTGCGCCAGGCGCTCGCGCCCGCGATTGATGATCTGCTCTTTGGTGACAGGCTGGGCCAGCTCCTCGACGGAGAGCCCCATGAACTCCCGCCAGCCCCCGCGCACAAGATGGTTGGCCAAAGGACGCGAATGGCCCAGCAGGACGAACAGCCGCGAGAAGGCCTCCGGCAGTTGCAGTGAAAGCTGCACGAACTCCGAGGCCGATTCAGGCGTCGCCACCAGGCGCTCGATGGCACGCACGGAGTCTTCGGGCGAAGGCGAGGCCTCCAGCGCGCGGGCCAGCATGTCAACCAAGGCCTCCGCCGCCCCCGAACCCACGCCCCGCAACGCACGGCGGATTTCTTCGGCGGCAAGCTGCAACGCTTCGCCGCCCATGGGCTCCATTCCCTCTTCCGTCGAGGGGGGCAGGGGCCAGTCCACTTTGCGGGGATCGGGCAACTCCATCGCCCGAGTATAGCAGTGCCGGGAAGCCCCAAACCTGTCAGGCCCGCACGTCGAGGCTGCGGCCCAACTGCGTGGCCTCCTGCACCAGCTTCTGCATCTCTTCGCCCGTGGCTTTCTGAACCTGCATGACCTTCTTCAGGGCCGCGACTTCAAAGGCCATCTCCGTGCGCATCTGCTGAGGGCGCAGCAGAATCGAGGCAAGGTCACTGTTGCTGAACTGGATTTCCATGGCGGCTCCAGGAGTCACTTGAACGCAAACTATATAATCTGCCAAGTTTGTCAATATGCAAAATCCGGCCCCCGCGCTCCGAAATCCCGTTCTTGCGTTCAGTACCCGCCCCTTCATGCCGATGCAGAGCCGGGAGATTGCCCATGGTCAGGAAAATCACGCGCCGCTTCACCGAGACCCTGCGCCGCATTGACCGCGCCCTCACGCGCGAGCGGGAAATCGAAGCCGCCTTCCCGCAATCACTGGCGGGGACCTGCGAGAACGAAAGCGCCATGCGCGGACGCCTGACATTCCGCAACGCCGGCCTGCTGCGCAATGCCCTCTTCGCGCTGCTGGGCCAGCGCCGCCGCGTCATCAGCCTGGTCTGTGACCGCGTGGAGTTCTGCGACGGCGCGGCCATCGCCGCGGTGCTGGAGTTCTCCCTCGCCTGCAAAGAGCAGGGCATTCGCCTGTTCTTCGTGGACCCCAGCGAGAGCCTGTGCGACGCCTTCAGGTTGTATCGCCTCCATTCGATGCTGGACGCCATGAGCACACGGCAGAGAGTGCTGCCCACCCACCAGGCGGCAGACCTTGGCGAAGACGCCCTGGTGATCGTGCTCGAGGACGAGTTTCCCGATTCCATCCGCATCGAGCCCGTGCAGGACGCCGCTTGAGTGCTGCGCCTCATTGACAGCTTGGGGGCTTTCTTTACTTTGTGCCTCTCAATTTCGGCTGCGGAGAGGTGGCAGAGTGGCCGATCGCGCCTCCTTGCTAAGGAGGTGTAGCCCAAAAGGCTACCGTGGGTTCGAATCCCACCCTCTCCGCCAGGCTGCAAGGGAGGGCGCATGTCCTGCGCCCTCCCGCTGCTTTTTCCGCGGCATTGCCGCGGGCCGCTTCGCTTACGCACGGCCCGTGGGCCGTGCTGCTTCGCTTCACGGACAGTCCACCGGACTGTCCGTGGGTTCGAATCCCACCCTCTCCGCCAGGCTGCAAGGGAGGGCGCATGTCCTGCGCCCTCCCGCTGCTTTTTCCGCGCCCGCAATGACTGGAACATGCGGACACAGTTCAGCGGCACAAATCCCGTGGCATCGGCGTCCCGCCGATGCGTCCCGCGGCACCCCGCCCTCCTCAAAAGGGAACGTCGAGGCAAACAAGGCCCCCCGATGCTCGCCGCGAGCAGGAGCCTGCGGACGCCTCTACAGCAAGGTTCGCGACCAGTTGCCTTCATGGGTCGCAGGAATGGGCTGCGAACGCATAGCCGCGTCGCAGATGGCGCGGATTTCCTCGCCCGTGAATTTGCGGTGGATGAAATCCAGCCTGAAGCGGCTGGCCCCCGCTTTCTGCAGCTCTGACTGCCGGTGCGCGATCGAATAGGCCTCCTTGCCCATGATGATCGTGCGGCAGTGATGATCGACGGCCAGAAACTCCTCGCCGTAGGAGTTCTTCATCGTCATTTCATGGAAGCCGCAATAGGCGCGGCCGGGGCAGTGGCCCAGCATGTTGGCATAGACGCAGCTCTCCGCCGTGAAGAGAGGCGTGTCCTGATAGGTCACGATGTCGGCCTCGGGGCCGAACTCGCCCAGCACGGCACGCATGTTCTCGATGCCGTCCTCGACGCTGAGCGTCACGCGCGAACAGCCCTGCTCCAGCCAGGCGCGCGCGGCTTCGCGGCTGAGCGTGTACAGGGGCCAGTCTGCGATGATGTCGAGGCCCGCGCCCCGGAAATCCGGAATGCGCGGCTCAAAGGTCAGGCCCAGCCTCCGCGTGGCCACGTCGGCGCTGCGCCGCATGATCGTGGCCGTGCCCATGCGCTTGCGCTTGTCCACGCCCGCCATGCGCGCGAGGTATTCAAACCCGCCCAGGTTCGACACGCAGAAGCGCCGCGCCCCCGCGGCATGGAGGTCGCGCAGCTTCCACTCCATGCCCGCGTGTTCCCATGCCCGCGTGATCACGGGCAGGGCCACGCGCAGCCTTGGGCCGTGGCGCTTGAAGGCATCCACCAGGGCCTCGGGGCGATCCTGGGCGATGTCCACGAAGACCTCGTCAAGCTGCTCCAGCGGCAGATGCTCGAGATAGGCCACACGGTCCACCAGCGCGGCAAAGCGCGGCTTGTGCTTGACGCGGCCCGTGCCCTGCTGCGTCGGCGTGGCCAGGGCTGCGCGCACGTCGGCCAGCTTGCGGATGCGCGCCACGCTTACGGCCTCGTCAAAGGCCGCAAAGAACTGGCGGCGCGCTTCATTGACTTCGCCCGCGGGGGTGAACACGCCGGCGGGCACAGCCGCGCTGAATTTGCCCAGGGCAAAGCGAGTGCTGCCCAGGCGTTCGAAGAACTCGCGCAGGCGGGCCTCGTCCATGGGCTGGCTGTCGGCGAAGAGCAACTTGACGGGATAGTCGCGCACGAGCTCGATGGGGCCGTGGCGGCCGGTGATGACCATCTTGCCGGGCATGCCAAGCTCGCCCAGGCGCGGCGCGTCGCGGTCGATGCGGAAGGTGATGTCGATGTTGACCTTGAGGCGGGCGCGCGAAAGCTTGGCGGGAACCTTGGTGGGATACTTGCGCTTGAGCGCCTGGCTCGAGATCAGGCGAACCTCGTCGCCGGCCTTGACGCCCGGCGGCACGGGGATGGTCACTTCCTCGCCGGCCTTGACGTTGAAGACCCGCTTGCCCGCGAGGTTGAGCTTGTCGGCGGCGAACTTTACGGGCTCACGCGCGACGGAAACCTCGGCGCCGGCATCAAGGTGCGTGGACTTGCCGGACTCGCGGAACTCGATGGCCTTGTCCCTCGCCTGCCGTCGCTCGGGAGAAACCGCCGCCTCCTCGACCTGCACGGGCCTGGCGCTGTAGCCGGGCCCCAATTCGGAGCGGTCGTCTATTTCCGCTCCCTCGCGGTGCAGATGGGCGCCGCGGGGCTTGATCATCAGGCCGTCGTGGCGCTCGAAGTCGGCGGCGGCGCGGAAGGCGGCACGGCCCAGGTTCACGCGCTCAACGGTGCCAAGGTAGAGACCCTGGGGCTCGCTTTCGTCCTTGTCCGCGACGTTCTTGTGTTCGTTGTGGCTGCCGAAATAGAACAGCTCCGTGGCCTCGCGCGAGTAAATGACCTTGAGCTGCTCCTCGGCCGCCTTGAAGTCCACAGGCTGCCCGTCAATGGCCTTGCGGTAGAGGTCGGTCACGGCCGCGACATACAGCGGGCTCTTGCGCCGGCCCTCGATCTTCACGCTCCTGACCCCCAGGCGCGCCAGCTCCGGGATGACCGAGGGCGCCTGCAGGTCCTTCATCGAGAAGGCCTTGCCCTCGCCCAGCGGAGTCACAAAGGAATCGCGACAGGTGTAAGCGCATTTGCCCCGGTTGCCGCTGCGCCCCGTCACCTGCGACGAAAACAGGCAGAGGCCCGAGTAGCTGTAGCACAGCGAGCCATGCACGAAGGCCTCAAGCTCAATGCCGCACTGGGACCGGATGGCGTCAATCTCGTTGAGGGTGAGCTCGCGCGCCAGAATCGCGCGCTCAAAGCCGTTGCGCTCGCACCACTTCGCGCCGTCCACGTTGTGCACCAGCATCTGGGTGCTGGCGTGCCACTTCAGCCGCGGGAAATACTCGCGGATGATGCGATACACGCCGAAGTCCTGCACGATGATGGCATCGACGCCCATCTCCTCGCAGTCGGCCAGCATCGAGATGAGTTCGTCCAGCTCCTTCTGCTGGATGACGGTATTGATCGTGACGTAGACCTTGCGGCCGCGCTCATGGGCAAAGCCCACGGCCTGATCGAGCTGCTCGACCGTGAAGTTCTCGGCCTGGGCGCGGGCCGAGAATGACTTCAAACCCAGGTAAACGGCGTCAGCGCCGTAGTCCATGGCCGCATAAAAGGCCTCCGGCCCGCCGGCGGGCGCCAGCAGCTCGGGGCGAGGGTATTTCGGCGGCAGCTTGGAAGTCTCAGCGTCGGCCTCGGGTTGAGGCAGCTTGCTGGTGGGCTTGTCGGAGGCGTTGGGCGCGGCTTTGGCGGTGTCGGGCATATTCTACGCCTTGGCGTGATCGCCGTGGCGCCTTCCATGGTCGGCTTTGGGCCTACAGGGGCACAAGGCTACGAAGCACGGGCGCCAAAGCAACTGGAGAGCCGGTGATGGACCGGCTTGTGCGCCCCGCAACGAATGCCGGAACCTTCTGGCAACCGTCGTGTGTGCCGCAACGCAAAAGCAGGCCGGTCACAGGGCAGGCCCGGATTACCCGTCAGCCTGCTAGATGGCGCCTTTGGCGCCTTCCCAGTCTTTGAGGAATTGCGCCAGGCCCTTGTCCGTCAGCGGGTGCTGCACGAGCTGCGAGAACACCTTGAAGGGAATCGTGGAAACATCGGCACCCATCAGGGCCGCCAGATGGACGTGAATGGGGTGGCGGATGCTGGCGGCCAGAATCTGCGTTTCAAAGCCGTAGTTGTCGTAGATCTTGCGGATCTCGCCGATGATCTGCATGCCGTCCTGGCCGATGTCGTCCAGGCGCCCGATGAACGGGCTCACGTAGGTCGCGCCGGCCTTGGCCGCCAGCAGCGCCTGCACGGGGCTGAAGCAGAGCGTCACGTTGGTCTTCACTCCGTCGCCGCTGAGGCGGCGGCAGGCCTTGAGTCCCTCGGGAATCAGGGGCAGCTTGATGACCACGTTCTCGCCGTACTTGAGCAATTCCCTGGCCTGGGCCAGCATGCCGTCGGCATCCAGGGCCGTGACTTCGAGGCTCACCGGCCCCTTGACCAGCTTGCAGATCTCGGCGGCAACTTCCTTGAAGGGGCGGCCGCTCTTGGCCACCAGGGTCGGGTTGGTTGTGACGCCGTCGAGGATGCCCAGGGCATTGGCCTCACGGATTTCCTTCACGTCCGCCGTATCAATGAAGAATTTCATGTCTCGCTTTCTCGAAGTGGGGTGCCTGCCGCGCAGGGCCGGAGCCTAGCGCCACGCCCGCGCAATGCAACCTGTGGAAAAGCCGGGCGGACCTCCCGTCACTCCTGAAGGATCGAATAGTGGTTCTTGCCGATGTCGTAAACCTTCATGGACTGCGACCTGCCGTCAAAGGACGTGAAGCGCACGGTACACGAGGCGGCACCCGTGATCGTCAGCTCGAAGTTGCCGGCGTATTCGTTCAGCTCTCCGTCCCAGACCAGATCGCTGATCTTCAGGGCGCCCTGCACGACGCCCAAAGCCTCCCCCGGCGCGCCATTGGAAATGCCCGGCTTGCCGTGTTCGGCCAGGCGGGGCCCACCGGGCGCCAGGGACTGGTTGTTGCGCTCGTAGTAGGTCTTGAGCCGGGAACGTATCAGGTCGAAGTCCGAGCGCAGTTGGGCCGCATCCACCTCACGGCTTTGCTGGCCCTGCTGCGAGACGTAGTGAAACCACGCAAAGCCCGCCGCGACCGCTCCCAGCAGCAGCACCACGTTGATCACGGTTCCGGTAATGGCAAGACCCCGGCCGGTCCGTGAGCCGTTGGGGCCTGTCTCGGCAATGGCCAGGGCGCCCAGGACAATGCCCACCAGTATCGCAACGCCCAGCACGCCGCAAAGCACGCCCCCCACCAGCCCCACTCCGGCACAGATCAGGGAGCCCACCGCCTTTCCGCTCTGCGGCTTGACCACGCCGAAATCCGGCATCATGGGCGGCGGCGGAGGCATATAGCCCGGAGGCGGCATGTAGCCCGGCACGGCATAACCCGGCATGGGCGGCGCCATGGGTCGCGGCGGAGGCGGTGGAGGCGGCGGCGGCGGAGGCGGAGGCGCGCCCAGGGGGTCGGGCATGGGCGCCGAGGCATAGAAGGGGCTCGCGCCCGGCCCCGAAGCTGCCGGGGGTTGACCCCAGGGACGGGGCGCTTGAGGCTCGTCAGGTGCCTGGCTCATGGCGTCAGTTTAGTTCCTGCGCTGGATGTGTGCAGTGTGCTCAAGGCCCGAAGTGAATGCTGGCGCTACAACGCTGGATCATTGAATCAGCCCCGCCCGGCGGCCGCCCGCCGGGGCCCGAGGAAGGCGGACTTGCCGGCGGGCCCGCCATCTTATGGCCTCGGCGTGATCGTGTAGCTGTCGCTGCCGATGTCGATGACGCGCATCTCGCGGCCACTCTGGTTGTGCCGAACGACGGCGCTGGCCGTTCCCGTAACGGTCAGGGTGAAGTCGCTGACAGTACCCAACAGATCAGCCTCCGTCACGAGATGGCGCAGGCTCAAGGTGCCGGCCACCTTGCCCTCCTGCCGGGGTGCGCGGTTGGAGTAGTCATAGCGTATGGAGTTTGTGGCCAGCACGGGACCGCCCGGCCCCAGAGAGTTGTTGTTCCGTTCGTAGTAGACCTGCATGCGCGCGCGAATGGTGTCGAAATCGCTCTCCACCCAGCGCTCCTGGCGGGTTTCGCGTTCCTTCTCGGCCGCATAAATGGCCCCGCCGATGGCCAGACCCACCAGCACGCAGAGCAGCAGCGCCACACCATTGACGGCCATTCCGCCAACGGCGAGCCCCCGGCCCTGGCGCGGCCCATCCTCGCGGGTGTCCTTCAGGGCCAGCCAGCCGATGATGAAGCCAATGGGCGCCACCACCGGCGCTGTTATCAAAAACATGAAATTCACAATGCCCATGACCAGCGACGCTATGGCCCGGCCGCTGTAGGGCTTCGCCGGAGGAAACGGACGCGGCACGCCATATCCCGGCGCAAAGGGCTGCCCCGGCATACCGTAGCCCTGAGCGCCATAGCCGGGCGTACCGTAGCCGGGAGCGCCGTAGCCCGGATAGGGGGCGCCGTAGCCGGGCGCGCCATAGCCCGGCGGCGGCGGCACCGGCGGCATGGCCGGCGCGGGGCGCGGGCCGGACATGCGCTGGGCGTAGAAATCGTGGGGATGCGGGGGAGTCACCGGCGGCGGGGCAAAGCCCTGCCCGGCGGGCACAAAGCCGCCTTCGCCGCTCTCCGGTGTCGGCGGCACCGGCGGCACCGGCGGTTCCAGCGGCGGCGGTGGAGGAGGAGCCTCTCCCCAAGGGGGTGATTCAGCGGGTCTGTCTTCACTCATGGCCGCCCATTCTTGGCAATGTGTCCCTTCGGCTTTCAACATCCTATTTCGAGCGCGGCGTCTGTCACTTGCCAGTCTGCCCGCTTTTCAGGCCGCGCCAAGGCGCTATTCTTGCCGCCCCATGGCGCACGACGACCACAACCACTCCGAGGACCTGCCGCGCGAAGGCGTGGTTTTCGCGCCCGGGGGCGCGCCGGGCCAAAGCGCCTACATGCTGACCTTCGGCTGCCAGATGAACGTGCTGGACAGCGAACTGGCCATGGCAACCCTGGCCGAGAGCGGCCTCGGCGCGACGGACGCACCCGAGCAGGCCGAGGTCATTCTCGTCAACACCTGCTCCGTGCGCGACAAGGCCGAACAGAAGGCCTATTCCTTTCTGGGCCGCATGAAGCGCCTCAAAAGGGCCAACCCCAACGTCGTCATCGGCGTGCTGGGCTGCATGGCCCAGAAAGAGGGCGAGCTGATTTTCAAGAGGGCCCCCTACGTCGATATCGTCGCGGGCACACGCCACTTCACGCGCATCGATGAATACGTGCGCCGCGTGCGCGAGGGCAGGCAGCGCATCCTCGCCCTGGGCCGCGACGATGAGGTTGTCAGCGCCAAGCGCTACCGCCTGCGCGACTCGCGCCACTCGCTGCAGGTGGCCGTCATGCGCGGCTGCGACCACCACTGCACGTTTTGCGTGGTGCCCAACACACGCGGCATCGAGCAGAGCAAGCCCTTTGACGAGGTGGTCAAGGAGTGCGAGATTCTGGTGGGCGCCGGCGCCCGCGAAATCACCCTGCTGGGCCAGAACATCGACAGCTACGGCAAGCGGCTTTTGCCGCGGCGCACGCTCGCCGAGCTGCTGCACGCGGTATCGAAGATTCCGGGGCTGGACCGCCTGCGCTTCATCACCAGCCACCCGGCGGACCTGAAGCCCGAACTGCTTGAGGCCTTCCGCGAGATTCCCAACCTGATGCCGTACCTGCACTTTCCGGCCCAGAGCGGCAGCGACCGCATCCTTCGCGCCATGCGCCGCGGCTACAGCGCCGACGACTACCTGCGGCTGGTGGACCAGGCCCGGGCGGCCTGCCCGGAAATCGGGCTGGCCGGCGACACCATTGTGGGCTTTCCCACGGAGACTGACACCGACTTCGAGCGCACGCTGGAGCTGCACCGCCGCGTCGAGTACCAGAACGCGTTCATCTTCGCCTATTCGCACCGCGCGTTTACGCCCGCCGAGAAAATGAACCTGGCCGACGACATTCCCGAAGACGTAAAGAGCCAGCGCGTGAACGAGCTGATCCGCCAGCAGCGCGAGATCAGCGCGAGGGTGCTCAAGCGTTACGAAGGGCGCGTCTTGCCCGTGCTCGTGGACAGCCGCGTGAAGGCGGTGGGTCCATCGGGCGGGGGCACGACCTTTGAGGGGCGCTCACCCCAGAACAACATCGTCCACTTCGACAGCGGGCGCGACCTGACGGGTGAAATCGTGAGCGTGAAGATCACCCGCACGACGGGCCAGGCGCTTTACGGCCAACTGGCCTGATCCCGTTTGACATGTCAAAGAGCGTGCCTGCGGCCCTGATGCTTGGCAGGCCGTTGAAATCCGGCCTGCCAAGCAAGCCATGGATGGCTTGCGCATTTCAGGCGGCTGCAAGGCCGCTTGAAATGAAGGTCGGGCCGAACTTACTTCGGCCCGACCGGGTTGAGAAAGTGGCCGGACGCCACCTTTTCAACGACCTGTCGGGGCCGCTTTGCCGGCGGCTAGGCAGCCGCCGCCGCAGGCGTGGCGGTTTGAGCCTTCTCGGCCCGGGCCTTTGGCTGCGGCCGCGGCGCCGGCGGAATGGGCGCGGGCTTGTTCACCGCCTGCGCCGCCACCTCGGCCTCACGCACCAGCGAATCCTTGGCCGCGTCGATGAACTCCTTGGCGGGCTCGACGCCGGCGCCTGCCATGCGCGCGGCCTGCAGGGCGAGCTTGCGCTTGAGTTCCATCAGTTCGGTGATTTCGCGCGCGAGATTCAGCGCTTCGCGGGCATTGAGGGCCGGCCGCTCCCGGCGCGGAGGCTCAAGGGAGGGGTCGTCGCAGCGCGCAGCGTAGTCCGCCGTTTCCTGGGCGAGGTAGCGGCGGTAGCTGTCGTGACCTTCGCGCATGCTCAGGCTGAGGCGCTCGAGGCAGTGCTCGATGTGGGCGCCGCCCAACTGGAGGTACAGGGCGCGGACCTTGACGGTCGACAGGGCGATCAGCGCCTTGAATTCATCCTGCGCCGCGCCGGCGATTCCTTCTGCTCGATAGCTGTTGGACATGGCTTTCTCCTGTGTTTGAGAAAAGCCTACCACACGCTGCGACAGAACCTTTCGCCCCCGCGCCCCGGTGTGGCCGCGCTACCCGCCCTCCGCCGGCAGCGGCTCGAGACCATATTTCCGGCAGATCTCGCGCATGTCCTGGATCTGGGCCTGAAGCAACAGTGGATCGGGCAGCGAGCGGATGATGGACAGCGCCTCATTCCACTGGCGCTCGGCCTCGGCGCGGCGCCCCAGGCCCAGCAGGGCCACGGCGCGGGGGGCGCCGTGGGCACCAAGAAAACGCCGGTTCTGGGCCTGGCGATGGATCTCAAGCGCCGCGGAGAGCAGTTGCTCGGCTTCGCCGAATCGGCCTTCGGTGTTGCAGTTGCACCCGAGGTTTCCAAGGGAAGCAGCCTCGCCCACCCGATTGCCCACCTCACGCGCGAGAGAAATCGAGCGCAGCAGCAAGTCGCGGGATTCATCCAGAGCGCCCTGGCGCGCCTTCAGAATTCCGAAGTTGCCGATGGCCAGCCCCTCCATGCGCCTCGCGCCGGTTTCAGCGCAGAGTTTCATGATGGCGCTGAACTCGGACGTCGCTTCGTCGTACCGCCCGCAGTCCACCAGCAGCCCGAACAGGTTGTAGCGCGTCGAAAGTTCCTGTATCGGAAGGCGGCCCTGGCAGGACAATTCCAGGGCCTGCCTGTAGTAGCCTTCCGCCTCCTCAAGGCGTCCCGTGTGCTTGCAGACGACTCCCGCGGTCACCAGCGCCGCCGCCCGCCACTTCCCTTGTCCGACCGCAGTCGCCACGGCGCAGGCCCGCCGCGCGCCCGCCTCCGCTTCACTGTTTCTGCCCAGGTGATGGAGCAAGATGGACTCATTGTGCTGCAACATCCAGCTCAGCTCCTGCTCTCCGGAGGCTTCCACCAGCGGACGCGCCGCGGCCAGGGCCGCCTGGGCCTCCGATGATCGCCCAAGCTGGGTCAAGAGCAGCCCCAGGCTGCACAGGCATCGCGCCGCCAGATTTTTCGCGCCGCACTGATCGGCCTCCTGGCGCGCGCGCAGTAACCAGGGCTCGGCCAGGGACAGGCGACCGGCAGTCGCCAGGGCCGCACCCGCGGCCTGCAGAGCTTCTGCCCGGCGCACCCCCGCCACCCGGTCGTGACCGGCCAGTCGCTCGTACAACTGCACGGCGCGATCCATATTGAACGCACGCTCGAGATAACGCGCCGCGCGCCAGAGGTAATCGGCTTCCCTGGCAGCCATGTCATCCCGGCCGCGGCCCAGGGCGGCTTGACGGGCGTGATGGGCCAGGTCTTCGGCAGCGGCGTCGAGGGCGGCGGGGCCAAGGGGGGCCAGCGCGTGCTCAATGGCCTCCAGCGCGAGGGCGTGAAGCCGCGCGCGCTCGCCGGGAAGCTGAAGCTGGTAGGCGGCATCGCGCAAAAGCGCATGGCGGAACAGATAGGCAAGCTCG